>NZ_JBIBGL010000003.1:346704-803934 GCF_042956465.1 Embleya sp. NPDC008237 | reverse complement strand
CCCCCCCCCCCCCCCCCCCCCCCCCCCCCCCCCCCCCCCCCCCCCCCCCCCCCCGCCCCCCCCCCCCCCCCCCCGGGCCCCCCCCCCCCCCCGGGGGGGGGGCCCCCCCCGGGGGGGGGGGGCCCCCCTTCCGCGTGCCGGTGTGGGTGCCGGCTATTGCGGTGCGTCGGTGAGGTCCGTGATCCGGCCGCCGGCCAGGGGGACGCGGTACCAGACGTCGATCGTGGAGTCGCCGAAGTGTTCGGTGACGATCACCGTTGCGCTGCCCGCGCCGCTGCCCTCGTAGTGGACGTCGCGGCTCTGCGGGGTGTTCTGGGCGCGGAAGACCGGGTCGGCCATGTTCTGTTCGGCCCATGCGTCCAGGCGGGCGTTCAGCTCGGGGGTGAGGAACTCGTTGCGGACCTCGGTCGGGTCCATGTTCGGGTTGGTGCCGTTGACGGCGGACAGGTACTGGTCGTAGAAGGCGGTCACCTTCTGCACGACACCGATCTGTCGGGACTGATGCGCGCCGGGCGGTGCACCGCCGTCGGCGGCGAGTGCCGGAGCGGCGGCGCCGGCGGAGAGGAGGAGTCCGGCGGCCAGTGTGATGGCGGCCGTACGGCGAATCCTGGCGGTCATGTCGACCTCCGCTTGCTTGGGGATGTGCCCTTGCACCGATGGAGACGCCCAACCGGTGGGGCGGGTTGCGACCTTTTGCCCGGCTTTACCATTCGGGAATCGATCCGTTCCCGTTCAGGTGCCGTCGGGCGTCCCGGCCAGCGTCTCTTCCGCGTCGTCCAGTACGGACTGCGGCAAGCGGGTGTAGGAGAGCAGCCGGCCGCCCGAATCGCGGATCCGGGTCGCCACCTCGCGGGCCCAGATGTTCTCCACGAACAGCACGACCACCAGCGAGTCGGGCGGCATGACCTGCCCGATCTGATCGGCGTCCTCGTCCCCGGCCAGCCCCAGCATCTCGCGCGCGGCCAACTCCGCCGCCATGTCGCGCAGCCCCTCGAACTCGCTGACCTCGTGGCTGCTCACCTCGCCCGAGACGTCCTTGACCACGATCAGCGCGTCGATCAACCGCACGTCCCCGCGCTCCTCGACCGACTCGAACGCGTCCAGCACGGCCGAGGTCAGCCGTTGGCCCGGAAAGCCCAACACGATGGCGTCGACGGGTCCCAACTCGGCCATGCTTCCTCGTCTCGGGGAGTAGGTGCGGCGGTGGAGAGCGGCTGCGGCAGTGGAAAGCGGGTGAAGCTGGTGAAGTGGGTGCGGCGGTGCGAGGCGCGGCTGCGGCGGTGAAGCGGAGCATGCTCGCAACTTCGTTCCCGTTCCCGCTTCGCGCACATTCATGTGTCGCCGCGCGACCCCACCGGGATCCGCCGGACCCGGCCCGGTCCCGATCCGCACCGGGCTCACCCCTCGTACGCGACCACCGATGCCGCCCGCTTCGGGGCGTCCGTGCGTTGCCACTGCCCGAGGTACACGTTGCCCTTCGCCGGTACCACCCGTGAGGACACCTCCGCCGGCAACACGACCTGCCAGGCCGGTTTGCCGGTTTTCACCTCCAGGGCGAACAGTCGGGCGCCGTCGTCGCCGGTCGCGCCGGTCGACGTCGCGTCCATCGAGACGTACACCTTGCCGTTGGCCACGACCGGCGTCTCCAGCGCGCCGTAGGAGGGCATCTCGCGCTTCCAGACGACATTGCCGGTCTTCGCCTCCAGCGCGTAAACGGCGCCCTTTGCCACCGACGTGGCCGGTCCGTTCGTGGGCGACGCGGTGCCGGTGGCGGAGGGCAGCACACCGGCCTGCGGCTTGGAGGGGTGGCTCGCCACGTAGACGACGTCGCCCACCCGGGTGATGCCGGTGACGTTGCGGGTCTCCATCTCGTACTTCCACGCCTGCGCCCCGGTGAGCGGGTCCACCGCCACCACGCCGGACCTGGCCTCGTCGTCGGACGCGTCGTAGACCAGGAAGGCGGTGTCGCCGGCGAGGGTGAGGCCGTTGCAGGATCCGCCCTTGACCGGGATCGGACCCCAGATCGCGGCGCCGGTGTTCGCGTCCCGGGCGTAGCGCTGCCAGGTGTACAAGCCGTTGACCCGGCCGGAGGTCACCAGCGCGAGCACCCGATCGCCGACCGGCACCACGTTGCGGCCCCACGGGCAGTCCTTGAACGGGATTTCCCACTTCTGAATGCCGGTGCGGTCGTAGGCGTGGATCACCGCCGGGTTCGAGGAAGTCCTGGGCTCGGCCATCACGTAGACCAGGCCGCCGGCGAACACCGGGGTCGCCGGCAGTCCCGTGTCCCGGGACATGTCCGCCTTCCACACCTCCCGGTGCGTGGCCGCGTCGATCGCGACGATCCGCCCGGGGTCGGCGCCGTACGTGTTCGCCTCGGCGACGCCCAGGTACAACAATCCGCCGTCCAGGCTCGCCGGCAGGTTGACCCAGCGGGCCGCGTATTCCAGGGACCAGCGTTGTTCGCCGTTGACCGGGTCGAAGGCGTGCACGGTGCAGGTCGAGGGCTGGGACGGCTCCGGGACGGACGCGGAGGTGTCCACCGTCCAGGAGACGACGAACACGTGGTCCTTCGTGGTCAGCGGTGCGGACACCGAACTGCCGGCGGTGGCCTTGCGCCAGACCTGCTTGCCGGACTCCGCGTCGATCGCGGTGACCTGGCCATTGCCGCCGCCCGTGCCCTCCGCGACGTGGTAGACGAGCTCGCCCTGCACGCTCAGCGAGGAGCCGGCGGCGGGGCCGGCCTGGTACGACCACACCTGCTTGCCCGGATTCGTCTCGTCGCCCATCAGCAGCCACCCGATGCTGCCGCCCGCCGCGGCCACGGCGAGTGCGCCGCTGCCGAACAGGAAGGTTCGACGGGCCAATGCCTTCTTTCCGATCGGCGGGTCCGAGACGTCCCCGGTCGGCGGGTCCGGCAGGCCGACGGTCGGCGGCAGACTCGGCTGGGGCGGTGGGCCGGACCCATCGGGAGCGACCGGCGCGCCCGGGCCGATGGGTGCTGCCCGGGTCGTCGCGGCGGATGGGCCGTTGTCCGCTCCGATGCCCAGGGCCCGAGTCGGCGGCTGCGGGGCGTCGTTCGCCACCTCGACCGGCGTTGTCGGATCGCCCAGGTGCCGCCGCTCCAGCTCGGCGGCGAGTCCGGCCGGCAACCACGAAGTCGCGGGCGGCGGTTCGTCGTCGCCCATGCAGCGTTCCAGCACGGCGATCGGCTCGGGCCGACGGGTCGGGTCCTTGTCCAGGCATTCGGCGAGCAAGTCCCGGACTCCGTCCGGCACATCGCTCAACGACGGCTCCTCGCGCAGCACCCGCAACATCATCTGCAACTGCGGCAGTGGCGGATCCTGATGGAACGGCCCCCGCCCGGTGGCCGCGTACACCAGCACCGAGCCGAGCGAGAACACGTCGCTCGCCGGCCCGAGGGCTCGGCCCGCCGCCTGTTCCGGCGACATGAACGCCGGCGACCCGACCACGCGACCCGTCCCGGTCAGTCCCTGGCCGCCGTCGTCCACCGCGCGCGAGATGCCGAAGTCGATCACCCGCAACCGATCCCGGCCGAGCACGACATTGGACGGCTTGAGGTCGCGATGGATCAGGCCGGCGCGGTGGATGGCCATCAGCGCCTCGGCCAACTGCGCGCCCAGGACACGCAGCGCGCCCTCGGGCAGCGGGCCGTATCGGGTGATCGCCTCGGACAGCGACAGTCCGGTCAGGTATTCGGTGGCCAGCCACGGCGGTTGCGCGTCCGGGTCGGCCTCGGCGATGGGTGCGGTCCACGCGCTGTCCACCCGCCGGGCAAGGTCTATCTCGCGCCGGAAGCGGTCCCGGAAGCCGTGGTCCGTCGCGAACTCCGGGCGTACGGTCTTGACCGCGACCCGAACCCCGCTCGGAGACGTGCCGAGGAACACCTCGCCCATCCCGCCCTCGCCCAACCGGCCGCGCAGCCGATACGGCCCGAGCCGCGTCGGATCCCCGTCGCGCAGTGCTTCCATGACCACCGTTCCCCGTTCCGGTCGTACAGGAGAGGCCACTTTAGCCGCCGCGCGGAAGCGGGAATCAGGTGCTTCCCCCTCGGAAATACTGTCGCCAGATTTGGATTTGCCGGGTCTCGGCGTGATCCGGACCCAGCACTCGGGCGAAGTCGGCGATCAGTGGGTCGTACAGGGCCAGCGCCTCGCCGCGATAGCCCGCGAGGCCGCGATTGACCGCGTGTCCCGCGCGGGCGACCAGCGATTCCAGGCAGTCCGCGCCCAGGATCCGGATCGAGTCCAGGGCGAGCGCGCCGTACATCGCGGCGGCCCGGAGCGGATCGCCGGACTCGCCGGTGAACCGGGCCTGGAAGCTGCGCGCGGTCAGCGTGCTCTCCGCCTCGGCGCCCAGCGCGCGGGTCATGTCCGCCACGAGTTGGGTGAACAGGGCGACCGCGCGCGGTGGTTCGCCGCCCTCGCCGGTGAATCGGGCGTGACACAGCCGCATGTCCAGGGTGACCCAGTCGCCGGCGCCCAGGTGTTGCGCGGCGACCGGGATCAGGCCGGCCAACAACTGGGCGGCGCGCCGGGGATCGCCGTCCAGGCCGACGAAGTGGGTGTATGCGCGGCGGATGTTGAGCGTGTCGCGATCGGTGCCCCCGAGCACCCTGCTCGCGACCTCGCCGAGTTGGTGGTAGAGCCGGACGGCCGCCGCGGGATCCTCGCGCATCCCCCACTCCCAGACGACGCCCACCTGTTCGTTGATGCGGGAACGCGAGGGATACGGCTCTTCGAGCGGACGAGGGGGCCGCACGATGCGGAAAGGCGAATCCATGCTCACCTCCGAAGATGTCGCATCCGAGTGTGCGACTTGCGCCCGGTCCACCGGTAGGGGTCGGTTGCCGTGCTTCGTCGTGCTTGGTCGTCCTTCGGCGTCCTTCGTCGCTCGTTCGGTGGACCGCGCACGATTGTGGGGGTGGGCGACGTTCTTCTGGGGGCGGTGGCGGAAATTCGGGTATTCGTACATCCGTTCGAGTTATCGTGTTCGAATGGCGCGCTCGGACTTTCGATGCGGTTCGATTCGAAATGCGCGGATAAAGACCTCAAATGGCGTCAGAAGCCGCACTGGGTACGCCCGTTCGAGGTCGGTTGGATGATCTGTCCGTTTATAGGCGCGTCGTTCGACGCACCAGACCCGGCACTCGCATACAGTTCGGTCGAGTGGAGGATGACGAGATAGCCCGGACGGGGCCGGGACGAGCGGACGCGGAGGTGCCCATGGGCGCATTGCGCAAGGCCGGCTCGTGGCTCGGGATCGGTTCGGGGGACGTGGACGACGACCTGTACCGCACCGGCGCGGGTGCCTACGAGACCGGTACATACGACGCGGAGGACGACGACACGGGGTCGCGCTGGGTCTACGACGACGAGCCCGAGGAGTCGCGTTCGCGCGCCTTGGAGGGCAGCGTGGTGCCGGCGTCGGAGGTGTTCGCCGCGCGGGCAGCCGCCTCGGAGACGCCGGCCCGGCCGAGCACGCGGATCGCCGTCGTTCACCCGAAGAGCTACCACGAGGCCAGAGCGATAGGCGAATACTTCCGGCAGGACATTCCGGTCGTGATCGACCTGACGGCGATGGACGAGTCGGACGCCAAGCGGGTCGTCGACTTCGCCTCGGGGCTGACCTTCGGCCGCCGCGGTGCGATCGAGCGGCTGGCGAAACGGGTCTTCCTGCTCATGCCGGCCGACGCGCGCCTGTTGACGGGGGACCCGACCCAGCAGAACCACGACGGGTTCTTCAACCAGGCGTAGCCGGCGGGTGAGTGTGGCCGGCGGGCGGGTGCGGTCGGCTTTGGTTGGTGTTCGGTGTGGTCGGCCGCCGGGTGTCGTCGGCGGCTTCGACCGGCCGCCGCCGTGCACGACAGGACGGACCCGGGCCCTGGTGGGGCCGGGTCCGTCCTGTCGTTCAGGGGTCGAGTCGGTCCAGGTCGGCGGGTGTGTCGATGTCGAACGGATCGGCGATGTCGGCACACTCGATCAGCCTTAGTCGAGCGCGCTGTTCGGCGAGCAGGACCCGGGCGCCGGCGTCGCCTTCGGCCGTGCGGGCCAGTTCGGGCCACCAGGCGCGGCCGAACAGGACGGGGTGACCACGCTTGCCGGCGTAGGCCGCCGCGATCAGGTCCTCGGGCGTGCCGGAGGCTGCGATCAGGCGTGCGACGGCGGGGGCGCCCACGCCCGGCATGTCCACGAGGGTGACCACGAAGGCCTCGGCGTCGGTGGGCAGGGCGGCGACTCCGGCGGTGAGCGAGGAGCCCATGCCGCTCGCCCAGTCGTCGTTGCGCACCACGACGGCGCCGCCCAGATCCGCCTCGGCCAGCACGACGTCGGCCTCCGCCCCGAGCACCACCACGACCCGGTCGCACCCGCCGCGCAGCAACTCGCCGACCCCGAACTCGACCAGCGGCCGCCCCCGGTGCCGCAACCGAGCCTTGGCCCGACCCCCGAGCCGCCGCCCACCCCCGGCGGCCAACAACAACCCGACCACATGACTCACGGGCGCTCCTTCCTGTCGGCGACGTCGCCCCTCGCTCGGGACTTCGTGTCCTCACGCTTCGCTCCGGGTCGCGAAGTCCACGCTTGCGGCTTCGCGGCTCTCCGAGTGTCGCGCGTCGATCACGGGGCGGGCCGGGTCGGGGGCGCTGACGCGCCGGGGGGCGAGCTCGGCTGCCTCCGGGGAAGGCGGGTGCTTGGCGCAGCCGAGCCATCCGAATGCGGGCGTACAAGGACCCGGAGATGATCTCGGGTGCTGCGCGAGGCGGGGATCCGGCCGGCGCTGTTTCCGACCGATCAATACGCGAAGCAGGACGCGGAGTTCTTCCGGCGGATGTGCGACGAGACCGGCGGCGCGATCGAGAATCACACCCTCGACCACCCCAATCTCCAGGGCAAGCCATACGGCGTGCAAAAGAACCGGATCCGCGGCACATCCGACGCCCACGAACGCGAATTCGGCAAACGCCCGAAGCTGCTGCGCCCGCCGTACGGAAACCACGACGAGAACACGATGCGCGCGGCGGGCGATTGCCCGCCCTGCCGGCCGGCCCGCGTGCGAGTGCGAGTGCGAGTGCGAGGACAATGCGACCCGGGCGGGGGCGCCACCGGGGAGGGGCTGCGCGATGCGGAGCGGGTCGAGCGGGTCGCGTGGGTCGCGTGGGGCGACGCCGCGGGTGGCGGCGCAGGGACCACCGGCACCGCGCCCACCGCGGCCACGGTCCGGAATGCGAGGGTGGGCGCTGCTCACGGTGCTCGCCCTGGCCGTCGTCGCCGGGGATCACGTGCTCGCGTTCCGAGAGGCGCTGACGGGTCGCCAGTACGACGGGGACGACGGACCGCGATGGATCGTCGGGCTCGTTGTCGCGGGCGTCCCGTTCCTGGCCTGGGTGGCCGTCATGCGGTCCGACGCCCTTTTCCGCCCGGGTGAACCTCCCCGGGAACTGACCCGATCGGCGGTCGTGCCCTGGCTGATCCCGGTCCACCAGTGGTGGGCCCCCTTCGGCCTGATGCGGGCGATCGTGGCCGCCACCGCCACCGCCACCGCCGCGTGGTTGCGGGCCGTACTGCGGGCGTGGTGGACGTTGTGGATCGGGATGTGGACGGCCTGGTGGACGTCGGTCGGAGTGGGCCTGTCCGCGGACTCCGCGGGCCGTGGCGCCGACGCCTGGGTACGCGGAGCGGACGGGACCTTTCGCCTGGTGGCGGTGCTCGCCGCGGTCGCCGCGATCGTGCTGGTGGTCGGGCTGACCCGGGCCCGGGCCGGTCGCCGGGCGGAACCCGCGGTGGACCGGACCTGGGCGGAACTGCACGGGGACGGCCTCGACTTCGCGAGCCGTGCGTCCGTCGTGGCCTGTTGTTTCCTGGCGCTCCCGGTGTGCTGGGTCGGCTCGGTGTACGTGGCCACCGGCCCGCTCTCGGTCACCCTGTCCCACGACGAATTCGTCGGCACCTGGCACGACACGGCCGGTGCCGTGGTGACGCTGACCGCCGACGGGCGATTCGTTGCGCACGGCCTGCCCGGGTTGCCATGGCAGCGGAGCGAGCCCGACCACCTGCCCGTGCCGCTCGGTGAGCGGTGGTCGGGAGAGGGCCGTTGGACGTACGAGAAGGGTGCGCTCACGCTGTCCGGGCCGGCTGTCGACGGCTCGCAGTCGCCTTCTGCCCCGCGGGAGTTCGCCCTGGAGGCTCTGCGGCCACGCGGCTCGCACGGACATCCCCGCCTGTTCACCGAGATCGGCGATCCGGACCGGAACCTGCGCTACGAACTGCGCAAGGGCTGAGGAGCGACGCCGGTCCGATACGGCCGCTCGGCCGAGGTCGACCCACTTCCGGGCTGGTGTGTTGCCGACTACAGTCGTGACTCGTCGTGGGGGCGGGGGTGCGGTGTGTCATCCGATGATGCGATGCGGCGGCGGACGCGGGAGCGGGAGCTTCGGGAGCGGGCCGCGCTGGCTCGGCGGGAGGCTCGGAGGTCGGCCGGCTCGGAGGGGGAGCGGCGGGTCGTCGCGCAACTTCTCGTGTTGACCGGCCAGGGCTGGCGGTTGCTGATCGACCGGCGGTGGCCGGGGGCCGAGAGTTCGCCCGCGGGTCTGCTGGCGGTGGGTTCGGGCGGGGTGTTCGTGATCCACGTCGAGGACGAGCCGGCCGCTCCGGAACTGGTCGACGGATGTCTGCGGGTCGACGGTCGAAGCCGCGAGCACGTGGTGGACGCCCTTCTCGCGGCCACCCGGAGCACCGAGTCCGCCGTCCAGGAACTGGGTCTGGCGCCGATCGCCGTCGAACCGCTGATCGTCTTCGCCGGTCACCCCGTCGACCGGCGGCTGGGCCGGGTCCGGCTGCTCGGCGAACGCGAGGTGGCTCCCGCGCTGGCCGGCGCCACGCACAAGCTCAGGGCCGCGACCGTGCGTGCCGTCGCGGAGCATTTGGGTCGAGCCTTTCCGCACCACCGGCCGTGGGCGATCCCGCCGCCCGATCGGCGCGAGGCCGGTCAGGTTCGCGAGGTCGCCGAGGAACCCGCCCTGTTCGACGGTGAAGCGCTGCTGGCGGCGACCCTCGACGCCGAGCGGCGCGGCCCGATCGAGCAGTGGATGACGGTGCTGCATCCCGACCAGGTCGGCCTGGTCCGGCGCAACTGGGCCGGTCCCGCCCGGATCAGCGGCCCCGCCGGCACCGGCAAGACCGTGGTCGGGCTGCACCGCGCCGCGCACCTCGCCCAGCGCGGCACCGGACGGATCCTCTATGTCACCTTCGCCAACAACCTCCCACGCGTGCAGGGCACGCTGTTCCGGGTGATGGCACCGCGAGTCGCCGAGCGGGTGGACTTTCGGAGCCTGCACGCCTGGGCCCGGGAACTGCTCGCCGAGCGCGGTGTCCGCGTCCGGCTGGACAGCGGCACGGCGGACACCGCGTTCGGCCTGGCCTGGTTGCGGTCGCGTCGCGAAGGCCGCCTCCCGGAGCTGTCACCCTCGCCGAAGTACTGGCAGGACGAGATCGAGTACGTGATCAAGGGTCGCGGCATCACCGATTTCGCGCAGTACGCGGCGCTGCCCCGCCGCGGCCGAAAGACCCTGCTGCGCAGGTCGGACCGGGAGGCGGTCTGGGCCCTGTACGAGTTGTACGAGCAGTTTCGGATCGAGCGCGACGTCCACGATTTCGGGGATGTCCTGCGGATGGCCCTGGAGGAGGTGCGCCGCGAGCCGGGGCGCACGTCCTACACCTCCGTGATCGTCGACGAGGTGCAGGATCTGACCCTGGTCGGGGTGCAGCTGCTGCACGCTCTGGTGGGTGACGCCCCCAACGGTCTGCTGTTGATCGGCGACGGGCAACAGGCGGTCTATCCGGGCGGATTCCGACTGGCCGACGCGGGCATCGACATCCGCGGCGACCGGGGCCAGGTGTTGCGGGTCAACTACCGCAACCGGGAGCGGGTGTTGCGGACCGCGTTGGCCGTGGTCGCCGACGACGACTTCGAGGACTTCGACGGCGATCGGCTCTCCGGGCGCCGCGATGTCGAACTCACCTACCACGACGGCGAAACCTTCGAGGGCACCTGGCCGACGGGCGCCGAACACGACGGCGCGCTGGTGGCCGCGCTGCGCGCGCTGGCGGACGCCGGGGCGATCGGCGACGCGGCCGTACTGTGCCCCTCCCGCAAGGACATCGAGCACTACCGGCGCCTTTTGACCAAGGCCCGGCTGCCGGTCCTGGCGTTGGAGAGCTACCACGGCGTGGAGGCGAACGCGATCAAGCTCGGCAGCTATCGCCGGGCCAAGGGACTGGAGTTCAAGCACGTGTTCCTGCCCAGGTACGACGCCGCGGTGCGAACCGCCGGAGCGCCGGGCTTCGTCGACGCAAGCGAGGCGGTCCTGGCGGAGCACCACGAGTTGGCCCGCAGGCAACTGTTCGTGGCGATCTCACGCGCCCGCGAGTCGGTCTGGAAGGGCCGGATCGGCTGACCGCCCCCCGATCGCCGACGGCCCCGGCTCCACCGGACGCCCACCCCCCGGCGCGTCGGCGCCCCCGACCCAGGCCACCTCACCCCACCCTGCCTCACAGCGGGAAGGAAAAAGTGCCCCCTTACGAGCGCTCGCGCCGAAGGCGCACGACGAGAAGGGCCCACCGGAAACCGGCGGGCCCCTCTCGGTGTTGCCGCTGTGCGCCGCCAGGGACTCGAACCCCGGACCCGCTGATTAAGAGTCAGCTGCTCTAACCAACTGAGCTAGCGGCGCTTGCTGCGAGAGAAATACTACCCGATGTTCGGGACCGCTCTCACCCGGGTTTTCCGGTGCAGGCGGTCTCACCATCGGTGACGATCACGTTACGGGGACGGGTTCGCCGGGTGCGCTCCCCGCAGTTGGTGTGGCCGAGTACCGTGCTGCTTGTACGTCGTCGCGACCGGTGCCGTCGGCCCGGTCGTGTTCGCGGGGGAGACGCCATGTCGGATGCCGGGGCGGTACGGGCGTTCCGGTCGGCCACGCATCGGGAGGGCGGGGTGGAGCCTCGACTCGTCGCGATGCGGGACTTTCTGGCCAACGCCTCCGACGTCGAGGTGGCCCGCAACCGGGGGCTGATCGAGAGTCAGGTCGAGGCGGTCGCCACCCAGCAGGCGGAGACCGCCGCGCGGATGCTCGCGGACGTGCTCGCACGCGACCCGCAGGGCCGGTACCCGCGCGCGGTGGACGCGGTGCTGCGCTGGTGGGTGGTGCAGCCGGGCGACGGTTTCGTCGAGACCTGGAGCACCCTGGAGCAGGCGCTGGCCAACGGGCCGCGCCCGCTGGAGCGGGCGCTCCTGGAGGTGCTCGGCGGCCTGGACCCGCGGGCGCCGGTTCGGCACTGGCGGGTGGCCGCCACCTCGCGCGTGCTGGAACGCCTGGAGGAGCGCTTCGAACAACCCTCCCGACACCTCGACCACGACCTGTGGCGGTTGCTGCCGGTGGTTGCGCCACCGGGTGCGCCGACCGGGCGCGGCGACTGGGCGTGTGTGCTGGGCGATCGCGCGGCGGCCCGCAGCGAGGAGACCGAGGCCCGGACGTGTTACCGGCTCGCCTTCGAGCGGGGGTGCGCCGCGGCGGCCCCGCGGCTGGCCCACCGGCTCGCCGTCGAGGGGCATCGGGAACTGGTCGGCGGCGACCCGGGCCGGGCGGTGCGGTTCCTGTACGAGGCGGCGATGCTGGACCCGGACCACGCGGAGTACGGCGAGCTGCACCGGGCCGCCGTCGCGGCTCGGGACGGTCGACCGGCCGCCGGCACCCGACCCGGTTCGGCGGCGGCCCTGGTGCCGGCGGCGGCGGAGCTGCTGGAGCGCGGCGACGATATGGGTGCGGTCCGGCTGCTGCGGCGCGGCCTGCGCGAGGCCGAGGACACGGACGCCGGCGGGCCGGATCCGGACATGTGGCCGGTGCGGTTGTTGCTGGGCGCGTTGGAGGACCACGACGCGATGGTGGCCGGCGCGGCACGCGACCTGTTCGAGCGGCACGGCGCGGCCTGGTCCCGGCGTACCCCGCTGGGGCCCGGCCTGGTGCTGCACCGGGTCGCCCGGGCCGACCCCGAACTGGCCGCCGCGCTGGTGGAGTCGTTGCCCGCCGAGCTGCGCTCCGGGCGGCTCGGCCGGGCCGTCTCGACGGCCGCCGCGTACCGAATACTGGCCTCGGGTGTACGCGCCCTGGGCGCGGGCAGGCCGGAGGTGGCCCGGGCCCGGGCGGACCTGGCCGAGCGACTGCTCGACGGCGACGAGGCGTGAACCGGCGCGACGTGGACGGCCGGCGAGGCGGGGGAGACGACGACGTGGACACGGACATCCTGGGGGTGCCGGAGCAGGTGTTCGACAGCGCGCTGCTCGCGGCCACCCGTCGGTTCGCCGGCGTCGCCGCGGTGGCGCGCGAACTCGGCGCGGACACCGTCGAGGTCGCGCACGCGCTGATCGCGCTGGCCCGGATCGACGGCGGGCGCGCGGCGGGTCTGTTCGACCGCCAGGGCATCCCGCCCGACGTGCTCGCGGCCGGTCTGCTCGGCGCCGGCGGACTCGGCGACGGGTCCGCCGGCGGCGCCGGCCCGGACCCGGGCCACAACGGTCGGTCGGCCGCCGGCCTGCTGGGCGGCCTGCCGGTCACCGGCGATCTGCGGCTCGCCTTCACGGCCGCGGCCGACACCGGATACGTCGACGAACGTGCGCTGCTCGCCGAGTTGTTGCCGCGGCTGGAGGTGGGCGCGGTGGACCTGCTCGTCGGCTACGGTCGGGTCGACCTGGCCGCCTGGCAGGCGGAGGTGGCCGCGCCGCGCCCGGCGGTCGAGGTGCTGCGGGCCGACGGGACGATCGATCCCGGCCCGTTCGGCCCGGGGGCCCGCCGGGTGCTGGCCATGATGGCGACCGAGGCCGCCGGCCTCGGCCACGAACGCTGCGGCATCGCGCTGCTGCTGCACGCACTTGCCACCACCCCGGGCGGCCTGCTCGAACAGGCCTTCCTGTTCCTGCGCCGCGACGTGCGGGCACTGCGCGAACAGACCATCGCGCTCACCGGCACCCGGGGCCGCGCCGCACCGGGCGCCGGGCCGGCCGGGCCGGCCGGGCCGGACGAGTCGCTGCGGTCGACCCTGCGCCGGGCGGCGACCTTCGCCGCGACCCGAGCCGACCCGGGCGACGATCCGCAGACGGCCGGCCCGATCACCGAACGCGACCTGCTCGCCGCGCTCCTGGACACCCCCAGCGGGCTGGCGGCCGGCTTCTTTCGTGACATCGGCCTGGATCTGGACCGGCTGCGCCGCTTCGCCGACACCTACTACCGCGAACCCGCCGAGCCCGAGCCGACCCGAGCCGCCGAACCGCTCTCCCCCGAGGAGGCGGTGCGCTGGGTCCGGTCCCGGCTGATCGGCCAGGAGAGCGTGGTCGAGCGACTGGCCTTCCACATCGAGCTGATCAAGCGCTCGCTGACCCGCGGCTTCCGACCGGACGACCGACCGCGTGCGGCGCTGCTGCTCTGCGGCCCCAGCGGGTCGGGCAAGACGATGACCGCGCGGCTGCTCGCCCAGGTCGTCTACGGCTCGGAGGATGACGTCCTGGTCTTCGAGATGGGGCAGTTCAGCGCGCGCGAGTCGATCAACAACTTCATCGGCGCGCCGCCCGGCTATGTCGGGTTCGGCGAGGGCAAGTTGACCAACGGGCTGCGCGACGACCCGCGCCGGGTCTTCCTGTTCGACGAGGTGGAGAAGGCCGACGCACGGGTGCTCGACGCGCTGCTGCGGCTGCTCGACGAGGGTCGGATCAGCGATCCGGCCGGCCCCGTCCGCGAGGCGCACGACGCGGTGGTGATCCTGACCACGAACCTGGGCGCGACCCACTCGGCGGCCGAGGCGGTCGAGGACGACGTGGACAGCGTGGAGAACCTGATCGGCTCGATCCTGGCCGAGGGCTCCACCGGCAACACCGCGGCGAGCGCGCGACTGCGCCGCACCATGGAGGGGTTCTTCCGGCCCGAGTTCCTCAACCGCGTGGACGAGGTGATCCTGTACTCGCCGTTCGGCCCCACCGAACTGCGCGGGATCGCCGAGAACGGCCTGGTCCGGCTCGCCGCGCGGCTGCGCGAACAGATCGGCGTCGAATTGCGCTGGACGGACGAGGCCGCCGACCACATCGCCACCGTGGCCTGGCGCGGCCGGCCCGAGGAGGCCGCACGCGGGGTCAACCGCTGTGTCAACGCGGTCGTGCCGAGCATTCTGCGGCTGCTCGACGAGGGCGACGCGGCGGGCCGGCCGATCACCTCGGTCCGGGTCCGGGTCGCGGTGGACACGCTCGTGGTGGGGAGCGGCGATGACTGACCGGGCGACGCTGCGCGCGTTCGCCGCCCGGCTGCGCGAACACGGGGTCGGCGAGGACACGGTGGACGGCGACGCGTACGCCAGTCTGGGCAGCGGCGGCGATGCGCAACCGTGGAGCGCGCGGGCCGAGGAGTTGTGGACGAGCGGCGGCGGCTCGTGGCGCACCCACCATCTCGCGGTGGCGTTGCACGCGCGGGCCTACGACCTGGAGGCGGCCGGTGATCCGGAGGCCGCATTCCCGTACTGGAAAAGGGCGTTGGCGCACTGGGCCGAGCTCTACCACGACAGCGCGTTCTGGGACCGGATGCACGAGCACCTGGAGGCGGTCGGCGGGACCGAGGTGCCGGCGGCGACCGTGCAGGAGGTGCGCGAGCGGTTGCCCCGCGACCTGCTCGCGCCGCATCTGACCCTGGCCGCCGAGCACCGCCTCCACGATCCGTTGCGCGCACGCGCGCACGTGGACCTGGTCCGCGAGTCCGGCTTCCCGCGCTCGGCGGTTCTGGGGGCCCGGGCCGACCTGGTGCGTGAGGTGCTGGCCGAGGCGTCCCGCGACGTGGAGGAGGGCCGCTTCGACGAGGTGGTCGAGCTGCTCGCGTCGTGGCTCGCGGTGGACCCGGGCAACCTCGGGCTGGCCCGGGCCCTGTTGTACGCGGCCCGGCGGCATATCGAGATCGTGGTCGCCGCACCGGGCTGGGCCCGAAAGATCGAGCCGCTGGTCGAGCGGGTGGCCCGGTTGGTGCTGCCGGCCTGGGACGAGGTCGGCACCCCCGAGGGCTCGTTCGCGGTCGAGCTGGCCAGGCACGAATATTGGCGCGGGATCGTGGTGCGCGAGCTGGAATCCGGCCCGGCGACCGAACCCGCCGCGCTGGAACAGGCCACCCTGCGCTCGGGCCGGCACCTGCTGCGCGCGCTCGAACTCGACCGCGACCTCGCGGTCAAGAACATGTACCGCGACGTGGAACAACTCGCCGCCGAGGAATGGGCCCTGGCCGCCACCGCCCGACAACGCCAGGGCCTGCCGGACGGCCACGTCCGGGACGCACTGCGCCGGGCGTTGGCGATGTCCGCGCCGGGGCCGTGGGGCAGGCTGTTCATGGCGCGGGTGCTGATCAATCTGCACACCGTGCGGCCGGACGACCTGGCCACCGCCCGCCGGCTCGCGGACGAGGTGGCCGCCGATCCGGAGGCGAACCAACCCGACATCGTCAACGCGCTTCGCGGGGTCGTGCTGTCCCTGGCGTCGGCGCGCGGGTCCGAATGGAGTTGAGCGCCCGATGAGCAGCGCCGCGAACGAGAACGCCCGGGAGAACCCCTGGGCCTGGCAGGCGGGTCGAAACCCCTATCGGGGCACGGCCTTTCAGATCCTGGACCTGGATCCGGACCTGGCCGGCCGGGCGGCGATCAAGGCCCGGGTGCGCAAGCGCAGACAGCGGATCGCCCGCAGTGCGGACCGCTTTCCGGTGCACGGGCGGGTACTCGGTGCGGCCGAGGTCAACGCGGCGGAGGAGACGCTGGCCGACCCGGCCGGGCGGCTGCTCGCCGAGCTGCTCACCCATCGGCCCGAGCGGCCCGGGCCGGATCCGGCCGAACAGGCAGAGGAGTTGGCCGAGGAATTCGCCGAGCTCGACCCGCCGGAGTCGACCGGCCCGGCCAGGATCGGGATCGACCGGCGCGTGTTCGCCGGCCTGGTGCCGGCTCCCGCGCCGCGCGAGTTCGTACCGTTGTGGACGGAAGAAGGGGCGCACTGATGGCAGCGACACCCGAACGGGGCCCCCTCGCGGCGGACCCACCGACGGAGCCGGCGGATCCCGCGGCGGACCCGATGGCGATCACCGAGACCGAACGGCCGGTCCCCGAGCGCCCACTCGATCCGCCGTTCGCGCTGGTGTACGACGTGGTGCGGCGTGCGGCGCGGGAACGCGAGTCGGGCCGCGAGGAGATGCGCAAGCGACTGGAGTCGACGCACGAGCGGTACATCGGCCTGGCCGCGGATGCCGCGGTCGCGCTGCACGAACTGCGCGGCAGCCTGGAGGGTGAGCCGGTGCCGACCGTACTCGCCTCGATCGCCCGACGGTTCGCCACCGCGCTGGACCGGGCGGGGGTGCGGTTCGACGATCCGGTGGGCGAGGCGTACGCGGCGGTGGGGCGTCGCGTGGACGTCGCGCACGCGCCCGACAGCGGCGACGAGGGCGCGATGATCGTGACCAAGACGCTGCGGCCGGGTGTGCTCCTGGACGACGGCGAGGTGATCCGGCGCGCCCAGGTCGTGCTGGGCTTCGTGCCCACCCCGGCCCGGCGGGAGGGTGCGACGCACGCGCGCGGCGAGCAAAGCCCGGGCGGGAAGGCGTCGGGCGAGCCGGGGGCACCGGACGGGCCGGAGCCGACGATCGCACCGGATGGGTCGACCGCCGCGGAACCGCCGGACGACGGGCCCGATTCGGCGGCATCGGAGCCGGCCACGCCGCAGCGCGACTCCTCGCACGGCGCGGCCGACTCGCGCGATGCCGGCGACCGCAGCGATGCGAGCCGGCCGAGCGACCCGAGCGACGCGAACGATGCGAGCCACGAGAAGGTCGCGAGCCCCCAGAGCCCGGCGAGCGACCCGAACGACCCGAACGACCCGAACGACGAAGGCGGTACCACCAGATGAGCATCGTGGTCGGCATCGACCTCGGCACGACCAACTCGTGCATCGCCATACCGGCCGACGCGGAGATCCCCGGGAAGGAGGAGCTGATCGCCGCCCGCCGGTTGCGGCCGGTCGGCGACTCGCTGATCGTGGCCAATCCGGACCGCTCGCCGACCACGCCCTCGGCGGTGTGGATCGATCCGAGCGGCAGGGCGATCGTCGGCCAGCTGGCCAAGAACAAGGCCCGGCTGCCGGGTGCGCCGCCCGCGATGTTCTTCAAGCGCAACATGGGTACCGACCAGGTGGTCACCGCCGGACATGCGCGACTGACCCCGCTGGAGGCGTCCACGCACATCCTGCGCCACCTCAAGCAGGTGGCCGAGGAGACCCTGGGGGTGCCGGTCGAACGCGCCATCGTGACCGTGCCGGCGTTCTTCGAGACCCGGGCCAAGAACGAGACCACGCGCGCGGGACAGGCGGCCGGCCTGGAGGTGGTCGAGACGCTGATCGAGCCGGTGGCCGCGGCCCTCGCCTACACCCACGAGCGGGCCCGCGAGCTGACCGAGCCGCAGACGTTCCTGGTCTACGACCTCGGCGGGGGCACGTTCGACACCTCCGTGGTCACGTGGGATCCCGAGGTGGGCTTCGAGAACCGCTCGTTCAGTGGCGACCGCTACCTGGGCGGGTTCGACTTCGACCGTCGGATCGTGTCCTGGATCGCCGCCCAACTGCCCGAGTACGACCTGGCGATCGACACCGAGAACCCCGCCGACGGGAAGGTCGAGGCGCAACTGCTGTCGGTCGCCGAGGGGGCCAAGCACGACCTGTCCCGCTATCCGGAGACCGAGATCGTCAGCCAGTACTGCGAGGACCGGCGCGGCACCCCGATGAACATCGGACTGCCGATCCGCCGCGAGGAGTTCGAGGAGATGATCGCGGACCGGATCCGCGGCACGCTGGAGGACTGCGATCGGGCACTGCTGCGGGCCGGGATGACCGCCGCCGACCTGGACGAGATCGTCATGGTCGGCGGTTCGTCCCGGATCCCGCTGGTGGCCACGATGCTCACCGAACACTTCGGGCGCGGGCCCCGGTTGCTCAACCCCGACCTGTGCGTCGCGCTCGGCGCGGCCCTCAAGGCAGCGAACGTGCCCAGCCGCAGCGGACACCTGGAGCTGGACCGGCCCGAGACGCTGCCGCCGGAGACCGACATCGGCGGTCGGGTGCTGGCCGGTCCGCACCTGGCCTCGCCGGCGGGCGCGCAGGTGCTGCTCGGCTCGCACGACGGGCGGGTGCAGCTGGCCGAAACGGCCGATGCCGAGGGTCGATTCCTGTTCGCCGACGTGCCGTTGCGCGAGGGCGAGAACGGTTTCACCGTGCAGGTCGTGGTGAACGGGCGGGAGATCGAGGCCCGGCAGCTGCTGATCGAATCCGACGGCAAGCCGCGTTCCGACGCGACCGGCGACGTGCTCGCGCACGATTTCTCGGTCGAGTTGGTGGACGGCCTGCACGTGGTGGTCCGGGCCGGGACGATGGTGCCCTACCGCACCGATTTCCGGCTGGAGACCGCGTCGCAGGGGTCCAGTCTGCGAGTCGGCCTGGTCGAGGGCCTGGTGCCGATCGGCGAGGTCTCGATCCGGGACCTGCCGACGGATGTGCCGGTCGGCTCGACGGTCGAGGTGACGCTCGAATTCGAGGCGGGCTGGAGCATCCGGGCCGAGGCACGACTGCCGCAGGTCGGCGCCGAGGGCAGCGCGGTGATCGACATCCCCCGTCGGGAGATCCCGGGCTGGCCGGAACTGGCCGAGCGGCATCGCCAGGTGCTGACCGGCTGGGCGGAGAAGCGGGACGCGATTCCGGCCGCCGACGCGATCCGGGTCGGTCCGGCGCTGGACCGGCTGCTCGCCGAGATTGCCGAACTGGTCCGGGACCGGGTCGACGCGGGCAAGACGCACCACAAGATCCTGGAGGCGGAGACGCTGGTCCAGGGCCTGCGGGTGGCCACCACGGCGGGCAGTGCGCTGAACCCGGCGATCGGCGAGTTCGAGGACAACCTGGCCTTTCTGGCCCGACTGGCCGACCGGCTGGTGGATCACGACCCGGCCGAGGCGGAGCGCTTCCGCGGCGCGATTCCGGGCCTGCGGGCGACCGGTCGGGCGGCCTACGCGGCGGGCAACAAGATGGACTGGCACCTGGCCAACGAGGCGGTGCGGGACCGGATCAACGCGGCCGAGCGCATGCTGCACGGCGGCCGCTCGCCGCAGCAGTTCACCGCCGCCGAGTTCCAGGTCGCGGTGCTTCAGGAGGTCGAGCACCTGCGCCGCTCGATCCAGGAGATGGACCAGGCATCCGCCGGCCGGCACCGGGCCGACGCGGACGGCTACCTGCGCGAGTTGGACACCATCGCCGAGGACGCCGCCGAGGTGGACGTGCGCGACGAGGCGGCGGGCAATCGCCGGCTGGTGGAGATCTATCGAGGTCGGATCATGCCGCTGCGGGCCCGGGCGGACCGCTGGATGGAACAGATCCGGGAGGGCTCCCCGCACATCGGGCTGCGGCTCCCGAAGAGCTCCCTGGAGAAATGACATGGCGTTCGCGATCACCTGCCCCCTGTGCCGCCGCCGGATCGCCGACCTGACCGAGCGCTGCCCGGCGTGCGGCGGCGACCTGGGCGCGCTCGCGGGCCTCGTCGAGTTGGCCGACCGGCACTTCAACGACGCGGTACGCGCGGCGCGCCGCGGCCGATGGAACACCGCCGCCGAACACCTTGCGGTCACCCTCGCGCTCAACCCGGCCGACGCCGAGGCCCGCCAACTGCTCACCAAGGTCCGCTACCACCAGGACCCGAAGACCCTCCCGGACCGCCTGTGGCGCAAGGCCCGCACCCGACTGCCGTACGGCGAACGCCTGCCACCGACGCTGCCGCGCGGGGCGGACCTGCGCCGCCTCCTGGAGGCGGCGGGGAGACGGCCGGCGGCGGCACGAAAAGCGGAGTGACGGCCGGGCGGAACGGTGCGTACCGTTCCGGACCGGCCGTGGATGCCGGGTCTCGCGACCTACCATGGGTGACATGGACCGCGAGGAGTTCGACCGGTTGACCGCCATCGCCGACAGTGTGCGAACGCCGACCAACTACAAGATCGAGATCAGCGACGGCACGCTCGTGATGATGACCGGCCCATCCGGCATCCACGAGTTCATCGTGCTTCGCCTGCGCATGCGCATCGAGCGCGGGATCGCCGGTCGCGACGAGTGGGCCGGGATGGCGGTGCACGGCGGGATGGACGTCCTCGACGACACCAACCTGATAAGGCGCAACCCGGACGTGTGCGTCTTCCCGGAGGACGACCTGCTCACCGTGGAGAATCACGTCCCCGCCGCCGACCTGCGGCTTGCCGCCGAGGTCGTGTCGCGGTCGAACCCGGAGAACGACTGGGAGGCCAAGCTGCGCGACTACCCGCGTATGGGTATCCCGGTCTACCTGATCATCGACCCGCGCCAGGGCACGATCACGGTGAATTCCGAGCCGAAGGCCGGCCGGTACACCGCGCGGGCGGCCTACGCGTTCGGCCAGGACGTGCCGCTTCCCGGCTTCGGTTTCTCGATCACGACGGCGGACTTTCCCACGTACTGAGGGGCGGCCCGAGGCACCTCACAACATGTGGTCGGCCGTCAGGAGGATGGCGTGTAGGTCGATGGCCGCGTCCCAGGTGGCCCATGTGGAGAGCGCGGCGCCGCCGAGGGCGACCAGGGTGGCCGCGCCGGGGCGGCTCCACGGGGTGGGCCAGCGGTCGGCCGGGGTCGGCGCGAGCAGGGCGGCCACCCGGCGCGGGACCGGGCCGCCGGTCGCGGCCATCGCACCGCGCGGCGTGACGGGCCCGGCCAGCGCGGCCTTGCCCACCGCATGCGCCACGACCCGACGATCGCCCACCACGCGCGCCGCGGCCTCGTCCGCGCAGCGCTCCAGCGCGTATGCGATCGCCGTACGCATCGGCCGCAGCAGCGGATGCGCGCACATCGCCAGCGTCGCCACCAGCAGAACCCGATCGTGCCGGCCGCTCAGATGTGCTCGTTCGTGGGCCAGCAGCGCCCGTCGCTCGTCCGCGTCCAGCCGGGCCAGCATCGACGCCGAGACCACGATCCGAGGCCGGCGTCCGGGGAGCGCGAACGCGGTCGGCGGCCCGGTGGGCAACACGGTCAACTCCGTGTCGCCGGCCGCCGCGACCCCCGCGCGCAGCACCGCGAGCGCGCGCCGCCGACGCCACGACACGACCGCCACGCACACCAGGGCCGCGGTCAATGCCGCGCTCGCCAGCGAGCCGATCACCTGGACATTGGGAATGGAGGCGCGCACTTGCGGGTCCGACCAGTGGTCGGGCAGCGGTACGCCCGGGAGTTGCGCGGTGCCCACCACGGTCAGCAGGCCCAGGCTGATGGTCGCGCACAGCGCCAGTACCGAGGTCAGCGCGGTGAGCAGGCCCACCACGCGGCGCGGCGCGAGATGGTCGACCGCGAGCCGGGCCACGGGTACCGCGGTTATCGGCAGGAGCAGCGGCAGGTAGACGATCCAACGCACGCGACTACGACCCGCCCTCTTCCAACAACCGACGCAGCAGCGCCTCGTCGTCGGTGGACAGGTCGGAGACGAACCGTGCGAGCACCGCCTGCCGGTCGCCCTCCTTGTCCAGCACCTGTCGCATCCGCCGCGCGGCCAGCCCGGCCTCGTCGTACATCGGCGCGTACACGTACGAGCGGCCCGACCGGGTGCGCCGGAGCACGCCCTTGTCGTGCAGGCGGGACAGGATGGTCACCACCGTCGTGTAGGCCAGCTCGCCGGACAGTTGCTCCTGGACCGCGCCCGCACCCATCGCCGTCGGCGACGTCCACAGCAGCGACAGGATCTCGGACTCCAACTCGCCGGGGCCACGCCGCGCGGGCGGTCCGCCTGCTCTGCTTTCGGTCACTTCGGCCTCCGGTGGATGGGCACAGCGCCCCGGCAGCCTAAACGGTCGTGTTCCGGGATCGGCGACACGTACCCGTTCCGCCGGCCGCCGGCGCCGGTGTGCACCCGGCCGCGGCGGGCTCGGACCGGGGGTCGGATTCGGGTGCGCTTTCGGTACCCCGGATCGGCGCGTTCAGGCCCGGTAGCCGCGCATCGGTACGTCGAGCAGCACCTCGAAGTCCATCGGTGGGTCGACCGGGAAGCGCCCGCCCTCCTCGACCGAGGTCCGCCCGAACGCGGCGGCGGTGGCGGCGGCGATGGTGCGGGACCGGCCGCGGGCCGCCACCGCCGAGTCGGGGCGGCCGCCGGTGCGGACCGGCGTCAGGCGGCGGTGACCAGCGGACGACGAGGACCCTCGGCGGGGCCACTCCCGGTCGACGTCGCCTCGGCCGGCGCGGCGGCGCGGTCCACCCGGAGCGCACAGCCCTCCGCACGCAGCGCGTCGACCAGGACGTCGTGCCGCCGACCACGCCTGCGGGCCGGGTCGGCGTCGGCCGGAAGCAGCACGGCCACCCGCCGCTCGGGCAGCCCGCGGACGAAGGTCGCCAGTGCCTCGACGAGCCGATCGTGCTCGTCGTACACCACGCTCAGCGGCGCATCCACGCCGGACGCATCCCACGCGGCCACCAGGGCATCCCGCGCGGCCCGTTCGCCGGCCCGGGTGACGTGCACGGCGATCGCCCGACCGGCCGCTCTGTGCGCGGTGCACAACGCGGCGACGGCGGCGGCGTCCATCCGGGCGATCGGCACCACGACGGCCTGCGGACCGCCCTCGACCCGGCGCGCCTCGGCCCGGTGGATCGAGGCGGTGCGGCGGATTCCGGTGACCCGGCGGATGGCGGCGAACATGGCGGCCTCCTTTCGACCACCTCCAAGCCTCACCCCGAACCCGGCCGCCCGGCCCACCCGTTGACGCGCTCTTGGCGTCCGGGACACCGATCCGAGCGCATTCCTTACCCGGATCAGGCCGGCCCGAAGACCGTGGCACCCGGCACGTACGGGCTCAGCGACCAGGTGTTGTCACCACCCCACACCACGTGCTCGACGACCGCGACCCGGGCCCCGGTGTCCGTTCGCACGGCGGTGAGCAGGACCCGATACACCCCGTGGAACTCCGGCACCGGGGAGATCCTCACGTCGGTCCACCCCTGACCGCCGAACACCGCGACGCGTACGGCCGCATCGGTGCGCGCCGCGTGCGAACGCAGTCTGCCGCGCAGGCCGTCCGTGTCCTGTGCGTTGAGCAGCCGGACGTAGCGGCGCAGGTAGGGATCGATGGCGCCCTCGTCGGGCGGTCGGCGCGGATCGTGCAGGTACGTCACCAGGCCGATGAACGCGGCGAGCAGGGCGAGCGTGACCAGGACGGCTCGGCGGGCCGGTTGGGGCGGGGCGGAGATCGTGTCGAGGTGTGGGCGCACGTTGACTCACTCCAAGGGCGGCAGGTTCGTGCGGAGGAACGTCCGAGCGGGTCCTGACAAGCCTTCCCTGGTTGGCACGCACGACCGGGCCGGATGGTTCCGCGGCCCGGCGGGCGAACGGGTGGAGGAGGGTTCGGTTGCGTGTGGCGCTCGCCGGGCGGGCGGCGGTGAGCGTGCACTCGATCGCGGCGAAGGCCGCCCGCGCGGGCATGCCGGCGCTGGTCGGGGCCGCGAGAGCGCTGTGGGTGAGGCTGATCAACGGCCGGGCGCGTAAGCGGGCCCGCTGCGGAGCGAGCGGCGAACCGCGGCTGCGGAGCGGACGAGCACCCCGTCCGGTATCGAGCAACCGGCCACACGAACGCTCGTGGCCCAGCCCCCGACGGCCGCGTGGCGGACCGGCAACCCGTCGCGGAGCGGGCGGCGGCACCGCGGCTGCGGAGCAGACGAGCATCAGGCGCACCTCGGCTCGGCCGGTCATGCGCACGGGTCTCGGCTGTTCGGTGTCGGGTGGGTTGCTCGTTAGCTCCGCAGCCGCAGCCGCAGCCGCAGCCGCAGCCGCAGCCGCAGCCGCAGCCGCAGCCGCGGCTCGCTCCGCGAGGGCTGCCGGTCCGCTATGCGGCGGTTGGCACGTGGCGTCGGGTTGGTCGGGTGGTCTCGGTGGGGGATGGGCTTCGGTCGAGGTGGGGGATGGGGGCGCGGCCGTTGTGGGTGACCACTCGGCCGGCACGGAGGGTGATTCGGTCCTGTGGGCGGGTTTGCAGGGCCTCGGCGAGGGAGCCGGCCCGGACCGCGAACAGGTCGGCTGCGGCGCCCGGTTCGAGGCCGCCGGGCTCCAGGCCCAGGACGGTTCGGGCGTGCCCGGCCACCGCGGCCCAGGCCTGGGTCGGCGGCAGTCCGGTGGCGGCGGCCGTGGCCAGGGGGTCGGCCAGGCCCATGGGATGCCCCGCGTCGCGCAGGTGGTCGCCGCCGGCTGCGACGGTGACGCCCGCGGCGATCAGTTCGCGGATCGGCAGGCCGCAGCCGCGCTCCGAGGGCAGTGCCACGACCCGCATGCCGGAGGCGGCGATCGTCTCGCCGATCCGGCCGAGGGCGGACGGTGCGAGGCGGTTCAGGCCGGCCAGATGACCGGCGGTCACCGGGCGGTCGAAGCCCGACGCGCGCAGCAGTCGGGCCAGGTCGCCGACCGCGAGCAGCCGCGGGTCGAAGCCGTCGTCCAGGTGCAGGTCCAGGCCCACCCCGGCGCGGTCCGCGAGGCGCAACAGGCGGCGGATCTCCCGGCGGCAATCCGGTGCGAACCTCGGCTGCCCGCCGATCACGCCCGCGCCCGCACTCACCGCGTCCGTGATGGCGCGGTCGCTCGTCTCCGGCACCGGGACGGCGACGATCTGCAGGTCGAGCACACGATGGAACTCGGCGCGCAGTTCGGCCATCACCTCGACCGCGCGCAGCGGCGTACGGCCCTCGCCGACGTCCAGGTGCGTTCGCACAGCGGTCGCCCCGTGTCGGGCCAGCGTGCGCAACGCCTCGCGAGAGCGTCGCCGCAGGTCGCCGAGGTGGTAGCGGGCGGGCCGGACCAGCCAGGATCGCCACGCGCCGTCGCGCCCGTCCGGGTCCGAGCCCACCGGCTCCCAGGTCAGCGCGCGATCGAGGTGTACGTGCGGCTCGGCAGGTGCCGGCAGCAGCAGGTAGCCGGTCAGGTCCAACCCGGCGCAGGCCCCTCGGGCGAGCCGGCCCGGCTCGCGCAGCAGGCCGATCCGACCGTTGCGCAACACCACGTCGCGGGTACGCCCATCCGGCAGGGTGGCGCCGAACAAGGTGATCCTGTCGCTCATCGCTACCCCCTGAGACTCCGCCCGCGCGGACCGGCGCCGGCCGGCGCGGGCCTCGTACCGCATCGTCGTGCCGCCCGGCCCCACTGTGGCCGGGCGCTGTTGCGGCGGCGTTTCGGCATCGTTACGGACCACCCTTCGCGGGTGAAACGGGTACGTAACGCGACCGACGCCGACCGGCAACGGTGAAGCCGTACAACCGTCCCCATGACCATCACCGAGGCGCCCCCCGTCGCCGTACCGGGCCCCCGGCGCCGCCGGCAGCACCTGCCGGCCCGGCCCGGCACCGTGCTGTGGGGTTGGCTGCCCGGGGCCCGGGATCGCCCGGTGCTGCTCGCCGCCTCGGGCGAGACGCTGACCGTGGACACGGTGTCGCACGAGGGACTGCTCGGCGAACAGGGCCGCGACCCGGTCGCCTTCTTCGGCCGGCACCACATCCCGGCCGACCGTGTGCCGGAGGACCATCGCGCACTGGCCGCGTCCGACGTCGCGCACGATCCGGTCGTGGACGGTCCGCACGTGATCACCGGCCCGATCTCGGTGGCCGGCGCGCGTCCGGGTGACGTACTCGCGGTGCACCTGCTCGACCTGGCCCCGCGCACCTCCTACGGCGTACTGACCGAGCGGCACGGCCGAGGCCGCGGCACCCCGCCGGTCACCGTGTGCCCGATCCGGGACGGCGTCGCCCGGATCCCCACCGCGGCCGGCGACCTGGCGGTGCGGCTGCGGCCGAGTCTGGCGGTGCTCGGGGTGGCCACCCCCGACGGCCTGCGCCGACTGTCCACCCGGGTGGGTTCGCACGGCGGCAACCTCGACCTGCCGATCCTGGGCGCGGGCACCACCCTCCACCTGCCGGTGCAGACCGCCGGTGCCCTGCTCCACCTCGGCGGCCCGCGCCTGGCGCACGGCCACGGCGCGGCGCTGGAGGGGCCGCTTCGGGTCACCCTGCGCGTCGAGGTGATCTCGTATGAGGCGGCCCGCACGCGATTCGGCAACCCGCGCCGTCCGTTCGCGACCACGGCGGACGCGCTGATCCCACTGGGCATCGCCGCCGATCCGGCCCTCGCGCTGCGTCAGTGCGCCGCCCAGGGCGAGGAACTCCTGGTCGCCGGCCACGGCCTGACCCGCGATCAGGCCCGCACCTACCTGGGCGCCACCGCCGTATTCGGCACCGGCCGCACCGGCGCGCACGCCCGGATACCGCTGCCCGGGTAGCGGGGCCTTCCCGGCCGCGAACGGGCTCGCCACGCGGACGGCGCCGATCGCGATATCGAGCGGCGTCGCGAAGATGCCCGGGCGGTAGCGTTCCGGGATGAGCACTTCTTCCGCGACCGGGGCGACCGGGGCGACCGGGGCGGTCGGGGCGACCGCGGCGGCCTGGGCGACGGACGTCACCGAGGCGAACGAGCCCTGGCCCCGGACGGCCGCCGAGGCGTTGGCCGTGCAGGATCGGTTGCGGCCGTCGGTGGACACCGTGGGGCCCGGGCCGGGGCCGACGCAGGTGCGACTCGTGGCCGGGCTGGATGTGGCCTACGCCGAGGACTCGGACGAACTGGCCGCCGCCGTCGTGGTGTTGGACGCCCGCACGCATGCGGTGGTGGAGCGGTCCGTCGTGCACGGCGTGGCCACGTTTCCGTATGTGCCCGGCCTGTTCGCCTTCCGCGAGGTTCCGGCGTTGTGGGCCGCGCTCGAACAGCTCGACACCGCACCGGATCTGCTCGTCTGCGACGGTCAGGGGCTGGCCCATCCGCGCCGGTTCGGGCTGGCCTGCCACCTCGGCGTGCTGACCGGGCTGCCGACCGTCGGGGTCGGGAAGACGCCCTTCGTCGGCGTGTACGAGTCGCTGGGGGACAAGCGCGGCGATGCGGCCGACCTCGTGCACGAAGGGGGCGTGGTGGGGCGCGCGTTGCGCACCCGCGATGCGATCAAGCCGGTGTTCGTGTCGATCGGCCACGGCCTCGACCTGGACACGGCCTGCGCACACGTGCTGGCCCTCACCCCGCGCTACCGCCTCCCCGAGACCACCCGCCAGGCCGACCAGGCCTGCCGCCGGGCCCTGAAGGCCCATCGGGAAAGCGCACCGACGGCCGACCGGGCGACCCCTCGGCCGTAGTCGTAGCCATACCGAACGGCGGGCCGATCCGCGCCGCCCGGAACCGCGCCCCGGCCTCCTCGCGCGGCACGCGAAAGAGCCCCCGAACCACCTGCGCAAGGTGGTTCGGGGGCTCTTCGATCACCGGCTCCCCAAGGGGGGAGGATGGGGAGCCGGCTGCTTCATGGGTGGATCACCCGGTGCGGATCAGTCCGTCGCGATCGCTCGCAGGACGTTCATCCGCGCCGCCCGGAAGGCCGGCATCACGGCGGCCAGCAGGCCGACCACCGCTGCGGCGATCACGATGCCGATGACCGTGCCCCACGGGATCTCCAGGACGTCCAGGCCCTGCTTGGCCAGCAGACGCTGGGCCCCGATGCCCCACGCCATGCCGAGCGCGAGCCCGACCAGGGCGCCGAACACCGCGATCACCATGGACTCCAGGCGGATCATCCGGCGGATCTGCCGGCGCGAGGCGCCGATCGCCCGCATCAGGCCGATCTCCCTGGTGCGCTCGACCACCGACAGCGCCAGCGTGTTGATCACGCCGAGGATCGAGATGATGATCGCCAGGCCGAGCAGACCGTAGATCAGGTACAGGAACGTGTCGATCTGCTTGCCGATCAGTTCCTTGTAGTCGCTCTGGTCGCGAGCCTTGACCTGCGGGAAGGGATCGAGCGACGACTTGAGCGCGGCGCCGACCTTCTTCTCGTCCTGACCACTGGCCGCGTTGATGCTCACGCTCTGGTACTGCACGTTCGGGACGAACTTCTTCATGATCGTGTTCGGGATCACGAGGGTGTCGCCCATACCGATGACATCGTCGGACTTCTTGCGGATCGCGCCGACCTCGACCGTGGTCTTCTGCCCGTTCGGGAAGGCGAGTTCGATCTTGCCGCCGATGCCGAGGTGGTGATCCTTGGCGAAGTCCTCGCCGATGGCCGCCTTGCCCGCCGAGATGGCCGCGTCGCCGCTGCCCTGGAGGTAGGTGGTCCTGATCGTGCCGTCCATGCCCGGGTCCGAGCCGAGGACGAAGTCCTTCTTGGACTTGCCGTCCGCGGTGATCGTTGCGTTGCTCAGGGTCGAGGCGACCACTTCGCCGATGCCGGGCGTCTTGCGCACCGCTTGGACGATGGGCTCGGGGAAGGTACCGGTCATCGACTGGACGGTGTAGTCGGCGCCCAGGGACTTGTCGATCTGCTTGTCGAAGGAGGCCGACATCGACGAGGCCGCGACCGCCATACCGCTGACGAGGGCGACGCCGATCATGATCGCCGACGCGGTGGCGCCGGTACGACGCGGGTTGCGCAGTGCGTTCTCCCGGCTGAGCCGGCCCATCGAGCCGAACAGCTTCGGGTACCAGGAGGCCAGCGCCGGGACCACCGTGCGAGCCAGGAGCGGCGCCAGCACGATGAAGCCGAGCAGCGTGAACAGCACGCCCAGGCCGAGGAATCCGCC
Organism: Embleya sp. NPDC008237; assembly: GCF_042956465.1. Lineage (NCBI taxonomy): Bacteria > Bacillati > Actinomycetota > Actinomycetes > Kitasatosporales > Streptomycetaceae > Embleya > Embleya sp. NPDC008237. The sequence continues at coordinate 775,176 of NZ_JBIBGL010000003.1, read as the reverse complement.
GCCCTGTCCGCCGTTCTCCGCGGTGGCCCCCGCGACCAGCGCGAGCGCCCCCAGGCCGAACAGCACCGCGCCGATGATCGAGCGGGTCTTGATCGACTTCTGCGGCGGCGCACCGGCCTCGCGCAGGGCCGCCATCGGGGCGACCTTGCCCGCGCGGCGGGCCGGGACGTACGCGGCGATCACGGTGACGATCACGCCGACCAGGTAGGCCACGATCGGAGTGGAGGTCTTGATCACCAGGGACGTGCCCTTGAGGTTGATCCCGACCGCGCTGATCAATGCCTTGAGGCCGACGGCCAATCCGAGGCCGGCCAGCAGGCCGAGCGTCGAGCCGACCACGCCCAGCAGGACCGCCTCCAGCAGCACCGAGCGGTTCACGTCCGCCCGGCTCGCGCCGATCGCCCGCATCAGGCCCAACTCGCGGGTGCGCTGGGCGACCAGCATCGAGAAGGTGTTGAAGATCAGGAAGATGCCGACCAGTACGGCGACACCGGCGAAGCCGAGCATCGCGTACTTCATCACGTTGAGGAAGCTGCCGAGCTGGTCGTTGGCGTCCTTGGCGGACTCCGCGGCCGTCTGGACCTCGAAGGTCTTCGGGTCGGCGAGCAGCTGCTGCACGCGCTGCTTGAGGTCCTGGTCGCTGACCCCGTTCGCGGCGGACACCGACACCGAGGTGACGACGTTCGGGTCGCCGAGCAGTCGCTGCGAGGCGGCCGCGTCGTCGAACGAGATCAGGGCCGCGCCGGGGTTGGTGGTGGTGAAGGTGACGATGCCGCTGACCTTGACCGGGAAGTCGCCGTTCGGTGCGATCACCCGCAGCTCGTCACCGATCTTGACGTGCTTCTTCTTCGCCGTGTCGGCGTCGATCAGCACCTCGGCCGGGCCCTTGGGCGCGGCACCGCTGGTGATCTTGACCGGCGTGCGGTCGGTCTCGAACCAGTTCGTGGCGATGGTCGGGGCACCCGAGGACGGGCCGACCGACTTGTTGTTCTTGTCGACCACGGTGAGCGATTCGAGGCTGACGTTGCCGTGCGCCTCCTTGACCCCGTCGACCTTGGCGATCTTTTCGATCACCGATCGCGGGAGCGTGGGCGTCTCCCCGGTGAGCGCGAGGTCGTCCTTGTCGAACTCGGACTTGGGCTTGACCGAGACGTCCGACGCCGTGGATTTGAACAGGTCGTCGAAGGTCTTGGTGATCGTGTCGGTGAATACCAGGGTGCCGGAGACGAACGCGACCGACAGCAGCACTGCCAGGGCGGACAGCACCATTCGCCCCTTGTGGGCGAGGAAGCTGCGGAACGTGGCTTTCAACATGGTGGGGGACTCTCCGCCTGTTTCAGCTGGTCCGGGCGCCGTCGAAGCGCTTCATGCGCTCCAGGACGGCGTCGGACGTGGGACGCAGCATCTCGTCGACGATTCGACCGTCTGCCAGGAACAGGACCCGGTCCGCGTAGGACGCCGCGTTCGGGTCGTGGGTGACCATCACGATGGTCTGACCGAGCTCGTTGACACTGCGCCGCAGGAACGCCAGCACCTCGGCGCCGGAACGCGAGTCGAGGTTGCCGGTCGGCTCGTCACCGAAGATGATCTCCGGCCGACTGGCCAGCGCACGGGCGCACGCGACGCGCTGCTGCTGACCACCGGAGAGCTCGCTCGGGCGGTGCTTGAGCCGGTCGCGCAGGCCGACGGTCTCGATCACGGTGTCCAGCCAGGCCTTGTCCGGCTTGCGGCCCGCGATGTCCATCGGCAGCGTGATGTTCTCCAGCGCGGTCAGCGTCGGGAGCAGGTTGAACGCCTGGAAGATGAAGCCGATGTTGTCGCGACGGAGCTTGGTGAGCGCCTTGTCCTTCAGGCCGGTGATCTCCGTGTCGCCGATCCAGCTCTGGCCGCTGCTCACCGAGTCGAGACCGGCGAGGCAGTGCATCAGGGTGGACTTGCCGGAGCCGGAGGGGCCCATGATCGCGGTGAACTGACCGCGGCCGATCTGGACGTCCACGCTGTCGAGAGCGACGACCCGGGTCTCGCCTTCGCCGTACGCCTTGGTGAGCTGCTGCGCGCGGGCGGCGATGGTGCCCCTGGAGTCCGCGTCGGTCATGGCAGCCGTGGCCGTAGTCACGAGTCTGTCCCCCAGTCGAGGTGGTAACGGTGGCGCGCTCCGCGTTTTGCAGTGCACAGGATCACCGTAGGGGGGATGCGGGCTCGGCGAATCCTCTCGAAGGACAGACCCGCTCGTCCTACGCAGGGAGGACCCCGAGTACGCCGATCGACCCTTGCCCCTAGGGGAGGCCCGTACCGGTGAGGTACGTCTCCGAGCGGAGTGAAAGACTCGTCACGCTGCGTTCACCTCGGTTGTACCAACGATCCGCATCCGGGCCGGGGTTCCCGAAATGTCGCGACCGGCCTCGGCGCACCGCGGGCGGGGGTGCCGTCAGTCTTGCGAGGGACCCTCCGTGGGCCTGTGGTTGGCGACGATCGCGGCGCCGATTTCGGCCAGGGCGCGGCGCAGGCTCGGCGGGGACACCGCCTCCACGTGCGCGCCCAGCGCGACCAGTTGGCCCACCGCGACCTCCTCGGACTCGGTGTGCAGTCGCAGTTCGCGCCAACCGGCCGGATCAGGCGGTCCGACCGAGGCGAGCGCGTCCGCGGCGACCACCGGGCCGAAGACGCGCGGCAGTTGGCGCAACCCGAACGGTGACACCCGGATCACGCAGGCCGACCGCATCAGCGAGCGGGCGAAATCGTCGTTGCTGTGCGTCCACCACGCCCCGAGGTCGAAGCCGTCGGGTCGGTCGAAGCGCTCCGGCCGGGCGCTCGCGGCCACCACGCGGGACACCCGATAGCTGCGGATGTCGGAGCGGTGGCGGGCGACCAGATACCAGACGCCGGCCTTCAGGACGAGGCCGAGCGGGTCGAGCCGGCGGGTCACCTCGCGGTCGCGGCGCGCGTAGCGCAGGTCGAGTCGGCGACCGGTCCACACCGCACTCGCGACCTCGGTCAGGCACGGGACGTCCTCGTCGTGCTGGAACCAGCCCGGCGCGTCCAGGTGGAAGCGCTGCCGAACCCGACCCGCGCGGGTGCGCAGGTCGGCGGGCAGCGTGGCCATCACCTTGGTCTGCGCCGCGACGAGCACGGTGTCCAGGCCCAGCGCGTCCGCGGCGTGCGGCGCGCCGGACAGGAACAGCGCGGCGGCCTCGTCGCCGGTGAGCCCGTCCAGTCTGGTCCGCCAACCCTCGACCAGCCGGATCCCGCCGCGCGGCCCGGTCTCGGTCCACAGCGGTACGCCGGAGCTTTGCAGCGCGGCGACGTCGCGGTAGACGGTGCGGACCGACACCTCCAGCTCGATTGCCAGCTCGGCGGCGGTGGCCCCGCCGGGGCGGTTCTGGAGGTGGAGGAGGAGAGCCACCAGTCGACCGGATCGCATGACCCGAAACTAGCCCGGAATCCTTGCCAACGGTTGTCAGGGATGGTGGGGCAGGATCTGCAATATGACGAGTTGGGCGGAGTTCGAGAAGGCCGAGCCGGAGTTCGCGGCGACGGTGCGGGAGCGGTTCGGGATGTACAAACACCACGTGCTGGGCACGGTGCGGCGGGACGGCGCGCCTCGGCTGAGCGGGCTGGAGGCGGACTTCCGGTTCGAGCAGATGTGGCTCGGCATGATGCCGGGTTCGTTGAAGGCGCGGGATCTGCTGCGCGACCCACGATTCTCGATCTTCGCCAATCCGGGGGAGGGCGCGGAGATGGAGCACGGGGACGTGCGGGTGAGCGGGCGGGCGGTGGAGGTCGTGGACGACGCGGTCAAGGGTGGGTACGCGGCCGAGACGAATCCGCCGGAGCCGTTTCATCTGTTTCGGGTGGAGTTGGAAGAGGTGAGTCGGATGGGGGTCGAGGGGGAGGAGATGGTCATCCGGGTCTGGCGGCCGGGGGCGCCGGTACGCACGATTCGGCGGGGCAACGATGGGGCGCCTGCGCGCGAGGAGGGTTGAGGGGAGGTTGGCCTCAAACGCCGGCGGGGCTGCTTGGCCTCAAGCGCCGGCCGGGCTGGTTCGCCTCAAGCGCCGGCGAGGCTGATTTGGCCTCAAGCGCCGGCCGGGCTGGGGTTGGGGTGGCGGGCGCTTGAGGCTTGGGTTCAGGTGGGGGGATTGAGGCCCTGGCCTCTGTGGAGGTGGAGGGTTCGGGTGATGGCGATGTTGGTGAGGAAGGGGCGGTCGTGGGTGGCTACCAGGAGGGCTCCTCGGTAGGCGTTGACGGCCTGTTCGAGTTGGCGGACCGAGGCCAGGTCCAGGTTGTTGGTGGGCTCGTCGAGGATCAGTAGGTGTGGCGGCGGGTCGGCGGACAGGAGTGCGGCCAGGACCGCGCGGAAACGTTCGCCGCCGGAGAGGGTGCCCACCGGTTGTTCGGAGCGGTTGCCCCTGAACAGGAAGTGGGCCAGCCGGCCGCGCAGTTCCGCGTCCGAGGCCGAAGGCGCGAAGCGGCGCACGTTGGCCAGGACACTTTCGTCCTCGTCCAGTACGTCCAGCCGCTGGGGCAGATGCCGCACCCCCTCGACGCCGATGCGCACGGTGCCCTCGGCCGGTTGCTCCGCGCCGGTGAGCAGCCGAAGCAGCGTGGTCTTGCCCGAGCCGTTGTCGCCGGTCAGCGCGATGCGTTCGGGGCCGCGCACGATCAGGTCCAGGCCGTCCGGGCCGTACAGTCCGTCCGCGGTGTTCACGCCCTCGGCCACGAGCACCGTGCGCCCGGCGGGCACCTCGGTCTCCGGCAGCTCGATCCGGATCTCCTTGTCCTCGCGTACCGCGTCCTTGGCCTCGGACAACCGCGTGCGGGCATCGTCGAGTCGGCCCTCGTGGGTGCCCCTGAGCTTGCCCGCGGAGACCTCGGCGGCCCGCTTGAGGTTGCCCGCGACGATCCGGGGCACGCCGCCTTCCAACTGGGCCTTGCGGCCGGTCCGAACCCGACGGGCCAGTCGTACCTGGGCCTCGGCCAGTTCCCTCTTCTGCTTGCGCAGGTCGGTCTGTGCGGTGCGGACCAGTCGCTCGGCGGTCGCGCGTTCCTGTTCCAGGACCTCCAGATACGCACTCAGATTTCCGCCGTGGGTGCGGGCCCGGTCCGGGAGCAATTCGACGATCCGGTCCACCAGGTCGAGCAGGACCCGGTCGTGGCTGACCACCAGGAGCACGCCCGGATAGCCGCGCACCGCGTCGTACAGCCGCTCGCGCGCGGACGCGTCGAGGTTGTTGGTCGGCTCGTCCAGGAGCAGTACGTCGGGACGGCGCAGCAACAACGCGGCCAGCCCGAGCAGTACCGACTCGCCGCCGGACAGCGTGCCGACCGTGCGGTCGAGGTCGACGTGCGGCAGCCCGAGCCGGTCCAGTTGTGCCCGGGCGCGTTCCTCGACGTCCCAGTCGTCGCCGACCGCGTCGAAGTGCCGGACGTCCGCGTCGCCGGCCTCGATCGCCAGCAGTGCGGCGCGCGTTTCGGCGATGCCCAGTACGTCGTCGACGCGCCGGGCCGCGTCGAGCGGGAGGTGCTGCGGCAGGTAGCCGAGGTCGCTGCCGACGGTGATCGAGCCGGATGTGGGCCGCAGGGCGCCGGCGATCAGTTTGAGCAGGGTCGACTTGCCGGCGCCGTTCACCCCGACCAGGCCGGTTCGGCCGTTGCCGATGGCGAGATCGAGGCCGGCGCAGACGGGGGTTCCGTCCGGCCAGGCGAAGGACAGGTCGGAACAGACGATCGCGGGGGTGGTCGGAAAAGACATGGGGCGGCTCCCTGGGACGCGTGGTGAACGGATCGCGTGGGACACCGCGCGGCGGGATCGGGAGGGGCCGGACATGAAGAAGTCGTCCGGGATGGCCACACCGAGGTCGAGAACGCGACCGCGAGCACGAGGAGCTCGAGCGGCGCGATGTCCGGACCTCAGATGCGCAACAGACCATCCAAACGGACGACAATGTGACCGAGCCAGGGTAACCCCGGACCGGCGCAGACCTCAAAGGGTTTTTCCGTCCGGTGGGGTGGGGGGCTCCGGATCGGCGTCGGTGGGGGCGGAGCGCGCGGCCTCGTTCCGGGCCTCGGCCGGGCCGGCCCGGCGATCCAGGTGGTACGCGAACGCGGCCGTGCCGATCAGCAGCACGAGCGGCGCGGCGAAGGCGGCCAGGACGTGTACCCGGAGCACCAGCGACGCGCCGGAGAACGCGCCGAGCGCCATCGCGAACGCGGCGAGCAGTCGGCGGCCCGCGCGCGAGCCGGGCCCGCCGAACAGGCGCATGTCCGCGGCCAGGCCGGTGAGCGTCTGGGACAACACCGTGGTGGTCAGGTCCGGTACGGCCAGCCGCCGGGCCACCGCGTTCTGGAGTCCCATGGCCAGGCCGAGGAGCACGATCAGCGTGTACCGCTCGCCGGTGCCCTGCCCGCTCACCGCCGCGGCCACCACCAGGGCCACCGCGATCGGCACGGCCTGGAGCGTGCAGCCGATCCGGAGCAGGTGCAGCCGCCGGTCGCCGAACGTGGCGCCGAGTCGGCCACCGGCGGCGGCGCCCACCAGGAATGCGGCCAGCGCGGCCATCGAGGCGGCCACGGACAGTCCCGGGGCGCCGGCCAGGGCGAAGCCGGTGAAGACCACGTTGCCGGTCATGTTCGCGACGAACACCCGGCCCAGTTCGAGGTAGCTGAGCGCGTCCACCAGGCCGGTCACCACGGTGAGCACGATCAGCAGTGGCGGAAGTGGGCCCACCTCGCGGGGTGGTACGAGGGTGTCCCTCGCCTCCCGAAGCGTTCGGTGCATCGAGGCCCCCTTCGGCTCGGCCGTGCTCCGGGCGGCCTCGAACGCGGGCCCGGGCCGACTCCGACCCGGCTATCCATAGCCCGTTCGCTGCCTGCGGACACCTCGACGGCCGGTGAGCGCGATCACCCTGCCGCCGAGTGGCCGTACCCGTTCATCCCATGCGGTGACATGACCGATCGCGCGGCTCGGCGTGCCACCAACCGTGTCGACGGGCGACTTAGCCTGCTGTGGATTTCACACATTTACGATCATTTGGGGCACTCGTGCGATCATCCCGCGGCGTGGCCGTAATCGTTCTGTTGGTGGCGGTGGTCGCCGCCATCGGCTTCGTCGTCCTCGCGCGGGGGGACGGCGACGACCCGAAGCAGAAGGCCGCGGCGCCGGCCCGAGGTGCCCAGGGAGCGCCCGCGCAGGCACCGACCCTGATCGGGGACGGTTCCACGTCGAACACCGGGGAGCAGCCGGGCCGGCTCAAGCCGGAGAAGCTCGCGCCGGGCCAGGTTCCGCCCCAGTTCGTGGTGTTCTCCTGGGACGGCGCCGGCGAGGACGACAAGAAGTTGTTCTCCCGCTTCCGCCAGGTGGCCAAGGAGAGCAACGCGAAGATGACGCTGTTCCTGTCCGGGGTGTACGTGCTGCCGGAGGCCAGGAAGGCCCGGTACCAGCCGCCGCACAAGCCGATCGGGGCCTCGGACATCGGCTACCTCGACGATGCCCACCTGCGGATGACGCTGGAACAGCTCGGCGCCGCGTGGAACGAGGGCCACGAGATCGGCACCCACTTCAACGGCCATTTCTGCGGGCCGACCGGCGGCGGTTCGTGGTCGGCCGACGACTGGCGCAGCGAGGTCGATCAGGCCAAGGCATTCGTCAAGAATTGGAAGACCAACACCGGGTGGACCGACATGCCGGCGCTTCCGTTCGACTACGACAAGGAACTGATCGGCGGCCGGGCGCCGTGCCTGGAGGGCCAGAAGGCGCTGCTCTCGGCCGCGCCGTCGCTGGGCTTCCGCTATGACGCGAGTTCGCCCGGCGGGCGGCAGGTGTGGCCGGACAAGGTGAACGGGGTGTGGGACCTGCCGTTGCAACAAATCCCGCTGCCGGGACGCAAGTTCGAGGTCCTGTCGATGGACTACAACGTGATGTTCAACCAGTCGCGCACGGTCAAGGGCGATCCGGCCAAGTTCCGGGAGTGGGAGGACCAGGCGTATGCGAGCTACATGGCCGGCTTCGACCGCGCCTACAACGGGAACCGGGCGCCGCTGATGATCGGCAACCACTTCGAGGGGTGGAACGGCGGCATCTACATGAAGGCCGTCGAGCGCACCATGCGGACCGCGTGCACGCGGCCGGAGACGAAGTGTGTGAGCTTCCGCGATCTGGTGGACTGGCTCGACGTGCAAGATCCTGCGGTGCTCGCGAAGTTGCGGACGTATGACATCGGGGTGAAGCCGAATTGGTCTTCGCTCGGTGGGCCCGTTGCGCCCGCGCCCGCCGCTCCCGCGGTTCCGGTGGGGGCTTCCGGTGGGGGGCGGGCTGCGGCTGTGCGTGACCGGTACTGATCGAGTCTGTTTGGCCTCAAGCGCCGGCCGGGCTGGTTTGACCCGGCCTTCGGCCGAGTGGCCTCAAGCGCCGGCCGGGCTATTTGGCCTCAAGTGCCGGTCGGGCTGCTTGGCCTCATGCGCCGGCCGGGCTGATGGGTTTCGAGGGCCGGCCGGGCTGTGTGCGCCGGTTGGGCCGGTGGGTTCGGGGCCGGCCGGCGTTCGAGGTTGGTGGCGGAGGGGGTGTCAGCCGTAGGTGCGGCGGTCTTCGCGGAGGAGTTCGGGGAGGGTTACGGCGCCGGAGCCGTAGCGGGCGGCTACGTCGTCGGGGTTGGAGATGCGGCAGCGTTTCATCGACAGGCAGCCGCAGCCGATGCACTGCTCCAGGCCGTCCCGCAGTCGTACCAGTGCCTCGATCTCCTCCTCCAGACGCCCGCGCCAGGCCCGGCTGATCTTGGCCCAGTCGGCGGGCGTGGGTGTGCGGCCCTCCGGGAGCTTGCCGAGGGCGTCCTTGATCTCCTCCAGGGAGAGGCCGATGTTCTGCGCCGCGCGGATGAACGCCAGCCGGCGCAGGATGTGCCGCTCGTAGCGGCGCTGCCCACCCGACGTGCGGCTCGCGCTGATCAAACCCTCCGCCTCGTAGTAGCGCAGTGCGGATGCCGCGAATCCGCTGCGCGCGGTCATCTGGCCGACCGTCAACAAGTCCGTCCCGGTGAGCACGCCGCCTCCTGAAGTCCGGTCCACGATCCGGCCGATTTCCGGTTTCGTCCGCTTGACCTGAAGTGCACTTGAACTTGCAGTGTAGACGGGCAGCCCATCACCGGGTGGGGTGTGGAATTCCCCTGGAGAACACCATGCCTGTCGCACTCATCACCGGCGCTTCGCGGGGGCTCGGCCTGGCCCTGGCCCACGCGCTCGCCGCTCGTTCCTGGACCCTGGTCCTGGACGCCCGCGGAGCCGCCGATCTGGCCCGTGCCGCCGACGAACTGCGCGGCGACACCGACGTGATCGCCGTCGCCGGCGACGTGTCCGACCCCGCGCACCGCCGCGAACTGCGCGACGTGGTGCGCGAATCCGGTCGGCTCGACCTGCTCGTCAACAACGCGAGCGTGCTCGGCCCGAGCCCGATGCCGCCGCTGGCCGGCTATCCGCTCGCCGAGCTGGCCCGAGCGTACGACGTGAACGTGTTCGCGCCGCTCGCGCTCGCCCAACTGACCCTGCCCCTGTTGCTCGGTCGGCCCGATCGTGGCGCGGTCGTGAACATCAGCTCGGACGCCGCCGTCAACGCCTATCCCGGCTGGGGCGGCTACGGCTCCACCAAGGCCGCGCTCGACCACGTCACCGCGACCCTGGCCGCCGAGCAACCCGGCCTGGACGTGTACGCGTTCGACCCCGGCGACATGAACACCGACCTGCACCGACAGGCGTTCCCGGGCGAGGACGTCTCGGATCGGCCGGCCGCCGAGACGGTGGCGCCGGCGCTGCTGCGGCTGCTCGACGAGCGTCCCGCGAGCGGCCGGTACACCATCGCCGAGTTCGCCGCGGCGGTGACCTCGTGAGCACCCCCGTCGCCCAGGCGGCGACCGAACCCGCCGAGGCACGCGGCCTGACCCGGGACGGGATCCGGCTGCTCGTGCACGCCGAGGGGCGGGTCGAGCACACCGTGTTCCGCGACCTCGGCCGGCACCTGGGTCCGGGCGACCTGCTGGTGGTGAACACCTCCGCGACGCTGCCCGCCGCGGTGGACGGCTATCGCGCCGACGGCTCGCCGGTGACCGTGCACTTCGCCACCCGGATCGACGCCGAGACCTGGGTGCTCGAACTGCGGCACACCGACGGCACACCCGGGCCGGTGGACGGCGTGCGCCGGTTCGAGGCGGTGCGCTTTCCCGGCACCGGATGCGGGATGGCACTGCTGCTGGACCCGTATCCGACGAAACACACCCCGCAGCGGTTGTGGAAGGCCCGGATCACCGTGCCGCACGCCCGGGTGGAGACCTTCCTGGCCGATCGCGGTCGTCCGATCACCTACGCCTACCTGCGCGAGCGGTGGCCGCTGACGGCGTATCAGACCGTCTTCGCGCGAGACGAGGGCAGCGCCGAGATGCCGAGCGCGGGACGCCCGTTCACCAACGAACTCGTGGTGGACCTGATCACCCGCGGCGTCGGGATCGCGCCGATCGTGCTGCACACCGGGGTGTCCTCGCAGGACGTGGGCGAGCCTCCGCTGCGCGAGTGGTTCAGCGTGCCCGAGCAGACGGCGAACCTGGTCCGGCAGGCCCGTCGGGTGATCGCGGTGGGCACCACGGTGACCCGGGCGCTGGAGTCGGCGGTCCGACCCGACGGCGAGATCGCGGCCGCGCGCGGCTGGACCGACCTGCTGCTCGGCCCGGACCGACCGGCCCGGGTGGTCGACGGCATCATCAGCGGTCTGCACGCGCCGGAGGCCACGCACCTGCTGCTCCTGGAGGCGGTGGTGGGTCCGGCGGTGGTGCGCCGGGCGTACGACGAGGCGCTCGCCGAGGGCTACCTGTGGCACGAGTTCGGCGACAGCTCACTGCTGTTGCCCTGAATCCCGGGCACCGGCACACGATCCCCCGCCGTCGGCACCGGCGGGGCGGGCCGATGCCGAACGCCCGGCCTCAGCGCACGAGTTCGGAGATCGGCCCGTGTCTGTGTCCGGGGCCTCCCGCCGGCAGGTCGCGTCGGGAGCGCACCCACCACAGCACGATCACGCTCGCGACGGCCGCCACGGCGCACCATGTCGAGGCGAAGGAATGGAACCACAGCCGCATCGTGACGGCCGCCCCGACGGCGCAGACCAGGCCCAGGAAGCGCAACAATCGGTCCCGGGCCAGCAGCAGCGACCCCAGGGTCGCCACCAGGTAGCCGGCGATCACCCACGGGGCGCCGGGGATGCCCACCGAGTAGCGCACGGTGTTCCCGCAGATCTCGGCGTTCACCGGGCGGGAGGCCAGCGCGTGTCCGAGTGCGCCGGCGACCACCAGGCCGAGCAGCACGAAGAAGGACGCTCGGACCCGTTCCCGGCCGCGCTCCAGCGGCCATTGCGCGGCCACCACGGCGAGCGGAACGAAGGCGGGCAGCAGGGGGAAGGCGATCACCGCCCACGCCTCGCGGGCGATCTCGGCGGTGCCGGCGGACACCGCACCCCGCTCGCCCTTCCACACCACCGCCTCGACCAGTTGATGAGCGCCGAGGATCACCGGCAACATCGCCATCGGCAGATCGTTGATCCGTCGTACCGAGGCGACGCTTGCTATGCCCACGGCCGTGATGGCGCTGCCCATCACGAGATCGGCTTCGGCGCTCCAACACACGGCTGCCTCGTCTCGCCAGGGGAGGGGTTGTCGGGAAAATCTTCGAAACGGTTGCCTGAACGACTGTCGGAACGCGGTCGGAAGGGTTGTTCCGTGGCAGGCGTACCCGTCGTCGGTATGTTCAACAGTTCATACGCTCATTCGGGCGCAGTCACCGCCGTGGTCTCGGTCACGTTCCGGTGTAGTGAGCACGTACCGCCGGTTGTCCCGTGTAGTTGGGCCCGGCCGTATCGTCCGCGCCCAGGTAGGTGTACGGGAACACCACCTGCCGCGCCCCGCGCAGCACGAGTCGCCGCCGACGCGCGTCGTACTCGAAGCCCTGGCGGCGCAACTCGCCCGGCAGGTCGGCGGCCGGGGCGCGGCCGGCCGATCCTGGTGGGGCCGCGCCGCCCGGCAGCGCGCCCAGCGCGAGTCCGGCCGGGTCGAAGTCGGCGACGAACAGGCCGGTGGGCGTCAGCCAGGACGCGATCCGGGCGAGCAGCCCGAGTCGATCGCCCACGTAGTGCAGACCGTGTACGCAGGTGATCAGGTCGTAGCGCCGCGGCGCGGTCCACCCGGTCGCGTCGGCCGCGATCAGGTCGAGTCCGGCCGGGCGGGCGGCGGGGAGGAAGAAATCGACGAGGTCGATGCCGGTGATCCGTACGCCCTCGGCACGCGGATCACCGGCCGCTTCGAACAGCGCCCTACCGGACCCGCAACACAGGTCGAGCCACGCCGTCCCGGGACCCAATCGGGACAGCGGGTCGAAGCCCAACTCGCGTGCATAGCTGTTGACTCCGCGCAGACCCCGCTCGCGGTTCATCGCGTTGTTCGCCACGACCGGCGAGCGGGTCAGCGTTGCGTCGTCCAGCAGCGGCGGGTCCTCGGGGGTGGTCATCCGGACAGGTTAGGCAGAGCGTGCGGGTGGTGCGTCGGCCGGTGGGGTCAGTTGCCGGCGGTCCACTGCTCCCAGGTCAGGTTCCACGCGCCGTAGCCGTTGTCGGCCGCGACCGGCTTCTCCTCGTTGCCCTTGACCTGGACGATGTCACCGCGGATCGAGCGGTCGTACAGCCACTTGGCGTTCTCCAGCGTCATGCTGATGCAGCCGTGGCTGGTGTTGGCGTTGCCGAACGGGTTCGTCGTCGCCCACGTGTTCGCGTGCAGGAAGGTGCCCGACTCGGTGATCCGGATCGCGTTCGGCACGGCCTTCTGGTCGTACTCGTTGCCCAGGCCCACCGTCTGCGAGTTCATGTCGAGCGTGGGGTAGCGCTCCTCCATCACCATGATCCCGTTCCACGTCGTGTACTTGGGGTCCTCGCCCGCGGTGATCGGGATCGTCTTGACCACCTGGTCGTTCTCGGAGACGGTCATCGTGTGCGCGTTGGCGTCCACGACGGCGATCCGCTTGGTGTCCGAGATCTTGAACGAGAAGCTCTTGAACTGCTTCGACATCACGCCGCCGCCGAGGTCCACACCGCGCAGGTTGAGGTCGACCTTCACCTGGGTGCCGACCTGCCAGTAGTCCTTCGGCCGCCATTCCACCCGCGAGTTGCCGAACCAGTGCCACGCGCCGTCCACCGCCGGGGTGGCGGTGACCTTGATCGCCTCCTGCACCGCCTTGTGGTTCTTCACCGGCTCGTCGAACGTGATCGAGACCGGCTGACCGACGCCGACGGTGGAGTCCGCGTCCGGCATGAACGTCGCGGTGGCCGCCTGGGTGGGGTTGAGCACGGTGAACGCGGCGGTCGCGGTGGTCGGCTTGTTCTCCGCGTTGGTCGCGGTCGCGGTCACCGTGTACTTGCCGCCGTACATGAACGGCACCTTGGGCTTCCACGTGTTGCCCGCCAGCGCGCCGTCCACCGACTCGCCGCTCGCGTTGATCACCTTGACCTCGGCGATCTTGCCGCCTCCGACCGCGATCGTGATCGGCATCCCGGGCTCGACGCCGGTGGTCTTGTCCGCGGGGGTCAGGGTGACGACGGCCGGATCCACCGGGCCGGCGCGGTTCTCGCCGGCGGCCTTGCCCGGGTTCGGCGCCTTCTTCGCGTCGTCCTTGCTACAGGCTCCGGTCAGCAACAACGACGCGGCGACCAGCGCGGCGACTCCGACGCGTCGGGTGGTTCGATTCATGGACAGGGTCCCCCGTGCTCGTTCCCTCAGGTGGATTCACCAAAGGGACGCCGGCAGCGCTGCCGGCGTTGCGCGAGGGACCCTGTGATCACGGTCTCAATCGAGGTGTGACGCTCGGTGTGCGTGGCCCGGTCGGACCGCCGGGGGCGCGACCGCAGCGCGCCCCCGGCGGTCAGGCCCGGTCACTGCTTGGTCGCGCTCGTGGCCAGCCACTGCGACCAGGTCAGGTTCCACGCGCCGTAGCCGTTGTCCGCAGAGACGGTGCGCTCCTTGGAGTTGATCACCTTGACCACGTCGCCGCGATCCGCGTGGTCGTAGAACCACTTGGCGTCCTCGGGCGTCATGCTCACGCAGCCGTGGCTGGTGTTGACCCGACCGAACGGCGGATTCGACTTGTCGTACCAGTAGTTGCCGTGCACGAAGGTGCCGGAGGTGGTGATCCGGACCGCCGACGGGACATCCGGGATGTCGTACTCCTTGCCCAGGCCCACGGTCGCCGAGTTCATCCGGGTCTGGGTGTACTTCTCCATCACCACCATCACACCGCCCCACGTGTCGTACTTGGGGGACTCGCCGGTGGTGACCTTGATGGTCTTGACCACCTTGCCGTTCTCGGTCGTGGTCATCGTCTTGGCGGCCACGTCGACGGTGGAGATCCGGGCAATGTTGCCGATCGCGAAGTTGAAGCTCTTGTACTGCTTGGAGCCCGCGCCGCCGCCCAGGTCCGCGCCGCGAAGATTCAGGTCGACCTTGACCTTCGTGCCGGCCTTCCAGTAGTCCTTCGGCCGCCACTCCACGCGTGTGTTGCCGAACCAGTGCCACGCGCCGGACACCGCCGGAGTGGCGGTGACCTTCATCGCCTTCTCCGCCTCGGCCTTGTTGGTGATCGGCCGGTCGAAGCGCACCGACACCGGCTGGCCGACGCCGACCGTCCCGCCGTCCGGGAAGATCGACGCGGTCACCTCCTTGCCCAGCGTCTGGGTGGTGAACCTGGTGGACACCGTCGTCGGCTGGTTGTCCGCGTTGGTGGCGGTGGTGCTGACCGTGTATTGACCACCGGGCGTGAAGGGGACCTTCGGCTTCCAGGACTTGCCGTCCGCGGCGAGGGTGCCGTCGACCGGTTCGCCCTTGGCGTTGACCACCTTGACCGCGGTGATCTTTCCGCCCTCGACCGCGAAGGTCAGCGGGTCGCCGAGGTCGACACCGGTCGCGCCGTCCTCGGGGGTCGTGTTCACCTGGGGTGCGGCGCCCTTGGCCGGTTCCTGGGGCTTGCCCGACTCGGTGCCGCCCGCGGCACCGCCGGACGCTCCGGGGGCCACCTTGGACTCGCTGCCCGCGTTGCTCGTCTTGTCGCCCTTGTCGTCTCCGCCCAGCAGCCCGCAGGCCCCCGTGAACAGGATCGCTCCGGCGACCAGGACGGCCGGAACGGTGCGCCGTCGCATCGCTTTACCTGCCACTTTTCGGGGTTCCCTTCACACGGGTCGAGAAAATGGAGGCCGCGCGATGCGAGTCTCCGCATCATTGACTTCCGGAGGCCCCCTCAGGTTGCTCCCCGGGGGATGTGATGTGCGTCTCGTATCGAACGTGGGAACCCCGCTTCGGGCCGTGATCGAAGCCCCTTCTCGGGGTCCGAGGCACCGGTCGAGGGCCGATACGGCGGGAGATTCCCGGGTTCGTGGCCGTCGTGCGGGCGCCTCGCGCCGAGCGAACCGGTCGTCGAGCCGGCTCCGGCGCCCGGCTTGCGCGGGCAACGTTCGCAAAGATATAGCGGCCGTGTCGCCGTGGAAGCGGAATGCCCGGATGCGCGACACAGTGGCCGAAAACCGGCGTCGGACCGAGAAATCCGGCCGATCGTGCGTGGGTTCGAAGGATCCGGCCCGGGCCTTCGGGGTCATCCGGCGCGGGAGTCGCGGCCCGCGCTCGCCCTTCGTCTCCACTGCGCGTCGGCGAAAACGCGTTCGCGGGGCCTTCCTCGACGTGACACTGATCACCGTTCGGGGGTGCGTCGGTGGCATCCGCCGCCCCGACGGCCCGGTGCGACCGGCGTGCGCGGCGCCGCGCGGTGCGCGGCCGAACCGCCCCGCGCCGGCCGGTCCGAGGGCTCGGCCGAGACGATCGCAGCCACCCGTGCCCGGGTCGGTCGTCGTTCCCGGGGCGGCCGGTTCGGATCGACCGCGCGGCCGGCCGATGTGCCGATGAGCCGGTCGGCGGGCGGGAATCCGGCGCTTTCGGCCGGTTCGGCGGGCCGATCCGCAGCGTCGGCCCAGGTCCGTCGCAGGCCCTCGACCGCGCCGATCGGATCATGCCCGCGAGCCGCCGACGGGCGGTCGGCGCCGGCTGTCGAAGGCGGTTTGGGCGAGCCGATCCGTCCTGCGCAGAGATGGGTAAGTCGCGGACATATCAGGGCGGTTGGCCACACGTCAGGCTACGCATGCGTCCGGAAGGTCGGTGTTGGGCACGTCCGGATCGGGCCCGGTAGGCTCACGCCCGACCAGCCCCCGGCAACGAGGATCCGCTTGATGTCAGCTGCACACATGCCCCCTCGCGACCGGTCCGGACGACCGCCCATGGGACGGGCGCTGCTCGCCTTCGCGGCCGTGTCGCTCATCACCGCAGGCGCGGTCGTGTGGGCGGTGTCCGCCGTCGGGTCCAACCACCGCACCGCGGTGGCGGTGGGCGGCGTGGCGGTCGCGCTCGCGCTGGCCATCGCCGTCGCCGCCACCGTGTACGCGATCGGCACCGCGGACATGTTGCGTGCCCGGATCGCCGAGATGGAGGGCGACGCGGCCCGGTGGAACGACGACAACCGGGACCGGATGTCCGCCTACGAGGCCGAGGCGACCCGGCTCGCCGACGAGACGCTGCCCGCGCTGGTGGCGCTGCTGCGCGGCGGTGCGTCGGTGGACACCGCGCTCGCCGGCGTACCCGCCCCGCAACACGAGGCATTGCAGCGCACGTTGGCCACCGTCGCCCGCGAGGTGGGACAGGGCGAGCGGATGCGCGCCGCGGCGATGTCCGCGTGTGCGAACGCCGCCGGCCGGGTGCAGGCGCTGTCCACCAGCATGCTCGCGGACCTGCGCGAGATGGAGGGCCGACACGGCGAGGAGGTGTTCGGCGACCTCCTGCGGCTGGACCACAGCACCGCCCAGGCGGGTCGGCTGGCGGACAGCATCGCGGTGCTCACCGGCGCGCGCTCGGGTCGCCGGTGGACCAAGCCGATCGTGATGGAGAGCATCCTGCGCGGCGCGGTCGGCCGGATCAGCGCCTACCAGCGGGTGCGGGTGCACTCGACCAGCGAGGCGGCGGTGGCCGGCTACGCGGCCGAGGGTGTCATGCACGCGCTCGCCGAACTGATGGACAACGCGACCAAGTTCTCGCCGCCCTCCGAGCAGGTGCACGTCTACGTCGAGGACGTGCCCGCGGGCATCGTGGTCACCGTCGAGGACGGCGGCCTGGTGATGGGCGAGTTCGCGCTGCGACGGGCCGAACAGGCGGTCGCGGCGGAGGCGTTGGACCTGACCACGCTGTCCGGGACCCGACTGGGCCTGGCCGTGGTCGGCTGTCTGGCCCGCAAGCACGGGTTGACGGTGTCCTTCCGGCCCTCCTCGCGCGGCGGTACCGGTGTCGTGATGATGATTCCTCGGCAACTGGTCGGCGAGGCCCGCCCCGAGCCGCGCAAGCGGGCCGTGCCGGACACACGTGCCGCCCAGGCGCGTCCCGTCGCGGCGAAGCCGGTCGAGCCGGCGCCGGCCGCCGCGGCACCCCCGGTCTTCGAATCGGTGGTCGAGCCGACCCCCGCGGCGTCCGAGCCGGCGCCCGCACCCACCCTCTCCGGGCTGGCCAAGCGCCGTCCCGGGCAGACCCTGGCCGCCGCGGCCAAGGCGGCGGAGCGGGCCGAGTCGCGCCCGGATCCCGCCCCGCGCGCGGCCAAGCCACGTCCCGCCCCCGGCGCCCGCTTCGGCGCGTTCCGCCAGGCGGTCCAGGGCGAACGGCCGGGTCGGGACGTGACGGCGTCCCCCGACGACAATTCCTGATCGCCCCATCGCCGGGTCGTACGCAACGAGAGAACGGAGGCGGGGGTCGGCCATCCGGACCGGATGTCCACCTCGGAAGCCCTATGAGCGCAACAGCACACGGCACCGACGCACAGCGGATCGGCACCCAGCGGCAGCCCGAGCGTGATCTCGACTGGCTGCTGGAGAACCTGATCGAGCGCACCCCGGGCACCCGGCACTCGCTGGTGTTGTCCAAGGACGGCCTCAAGTTGTGCCGTACCGCGGGCCTGACGGTGGACCAGGCGGACCAACTCGCGGCCATCGCGTCCGGCATCCAGAGCCTGTCGCACGGCGCCTCGATCGAGTTCGGCGACGGCAGCGGCGGCGTCCGGCAGTCGATGACCGAGTTCCACGGCGGCATCCTGTTCATCGTCGAAGCCGGCGAGGGCGCCCACCTCGCGGTGATCGCGGACGACGACGCGGACGCCGGCGTGGTCGGCCACAACATGAACGAACTGGTCGAGCAGATCGGCGAGTACCTGAGCGCACCGGCCCGGCAGTTCGACGAAGGCGGCCGATCGGCATGATCCGGCGGCCAGTCGACAGCGGGGACCCGGACCGGCTGTACACGGTCACCAACGGTCGGACCCACGCGAACGAGGAAGCGTTCGACCTGGTCACGCTGATCGTCAGCGAGTGCGAACCGAGCCCGGGCATGCAGTCCGAGCACGTCCGGATCCTGCGGATGTGCGATCGACCCACCGCCGTCGTGGAGATCGCCGCCGAACTGGGCCTGCCCGTGGGCGTGGTGAAGATCCTGCTGTGCGACCTGCTCGACACGGGGCGGATCACCGCGCGGCACCCGCGCACCTCCCCGCGCCGGGCGCAACTACCCGATACCGAGATCCTGAAGCAGGTGCTCGTTGGACTCCACAACCTCTGAGCTCGCCACGTCCGAGCCGGCCGTTCGTACCCCCCTGGCGAGCACCGCGCGTGACGGGCTCAAGATCGCCATCGTGGGCGGGTTCGGCGTCGGCAAGACGACGATGGTGCGCTCGGTGAGCGAGATACGTCCGCTCAACACCGAGGAGACGATGACCCGGGCGGGCGTGGGCATCGACGACGCGCGCAGCGCGGACGGCAAGACCACGACCACGGTCGCGTTCGACTTCGGTCGGATCTCGCTCAACGACGAGATGGTGCTCTACCTGTTCGGCGCCCCCGGCCAGGAACGCTTCTGGTTCCTGTGGGACCGGCTGTTCTCGGGCACGCTCGGCGCGGTCGTGCTGGTGGACCCCAGGCACCTGGAGGACTCCTGGTACGCGATCGACCGGCTGGAGCACCACGGCATGCCGTTCGTGCTCGCCCGCAACAACTTCGGTCCGCCCGAGCACACGCTGGAGCAGGTGCGCGACGCGCTGTCGCTGCCCGCGGAGATTCCGATGGTCGACTGCGACGCGCGCAGTCGGGAGTCCAGCAAGGCCGTGCTGATCGCGTTGGTGAACCACCTCTACACGTTGTCTGCCGCCCGGGAGCGCGCCCTGTGACCACGCCTTCGGACCTCAACGACCCGAATGCCCCCGCGCCGCCCGAGGGTTGCCCGGCGCACGCGGCCGGCGGGCCGCCGGCCGCGGCACACATCGACGCCTCGCACGCGAACGCCGCGCGGCTGTCCGGCCCGGGGCTGTGGCAGGACCCGCACGGCATGTACCGCAAGCTGCGGCAGGAGCACGGTGCGGTGGCGCCGATCCTGCTCGACGGCGACATTCCCGCGTGGTTCGTGCTCGGTTACCGCGAGGTGCACCATGTGACCGCGAACGACCAGCTGTTCGCCCGCGACTCGCGGCGCTGGCACGCGTGGGACCGGATCGCGCCGGACTGGCCGCTGATGCCGTTCGTCGGCTACCAGCCGTCGGTGATGTTCACCGAGGGGCCCGAACACCGGCGCCGCTCCGGGGCGATCAGCGACGCGCTCGCGGCGGTGGACCAGTTCGAGCTGCGGGCCCAGGCGGAGCGGATCGCCGACCACCTGGTCGACGAGTTCGCCGGGGTGGGCGAGGCCGAGTTGATGGCCGACTACGCGCACCGGCTGCCCTCGCTCGTGGTGGCCGGGCTGTTCGGGCTGCCCGAGCAGGAGACCCCGGCGCTGGTGCAGGACCTGGCCGGTTCCCTGGACGGCGGTGAGGGCGCGGTCGAGGCGCACCTGCGGGTACGGGCCACGATGGCCCGGCTGCTGGAGCGCAAGCGGGAACGGCCGGGCGCCGACGTGCCCTCGCGACTGCTCGCGCACCCGGCCGGGTTGGCCGAGGAGGAACTGATCCAGGACATGCTCGTGGTGATGGCCGCCGCCCAGCAGCCCACCGCGAACTGGATCGGCAACACGCTGCGGCTGATGCTGACCGACGACCGCTTCGCGCTGACCCTGTTCGGCGGCAGGCGCAGCGTCGGTCAGGCGCTGAACGAGGTCTTGTGGGAGGACACGCCCACGCAGAACTTCATCGGCCGCTGGGCGGTGCGCGCGACGGTGCTCGGCGGCCAGAAGATCAAGGCCGGCGACCTGCTCGTGCTCGGCCTGTCGGCGGCCAACACCGACCCGCAGGTACGGCCGGACTCCTACGTCGGCGCCGCGGGCAACAACGCGCACATGTCCTTCAGCCACGGCGAGCACCGCTGCCCCTACCCGGCCCCCGAGTTGGCCGAGGTGATCGCGCGCGCCGCGATCGAGGTACTGCTCGACCGGCTGCCGGACGTCAACCTCTCGGTGCCCACCCGGGATCTGGTCTGGCGCGACTCGGTGTGGATGCGCGGGCTGGAGAACCTTCCGGTCGAGTTCACCCCCGCGTACGTGGGCTGATCCCGGGCCGGTTCGGGCGGGCGGGGTGCCCGCCCGCCCCGAACCGGACTCAGGCCGCCGGCGTGAACGTCACCGGCAGCGCGACCGGGCCGCGGGTGAACACGCCCTTCTCCGCGGGCGCGAACCCCGGTGCGAAGGCCAGATCGGGCATGGCGTCGAGGAGTTGGTTGGTGCCGACCTCGACCTCGGCCACCGCGAGCAGCGCGCCGACGCAGAAGTGCCGGCCGAGCGCGAAGGACAGGTGGTCGGCCGCCGCGGAGAACGCCGTCTTGGCGGTCAGGTCCTCGCGGAAGATGTCGAACCGGTCGGGGTGCGCGTAGCGCCGGTCGTCGCGGTTGGCGGCGCCGATCAGGCACGTGAGCGTGCTCCCGGCGGGCACCACGCCGCCGCTGAGTTCGACGTCCTCGGCGGGCTGGCGCATGATCATGTGCACCGGCGGTGAAAAGCGCAGCGTCTCCGCGAAGGCCCGCGGGATCAGCGACCGGTCCGCGCGTACCGCAGCGAGTTGCTCGGGGTGTTCGAGCAGGTTCTTGAACAGGCTCGCGATCGCCTTATCCGTCGTTTCGCCGCCGGCGGCCAGGAGCAGGCTGCAGAACGCCTTGATGTCCTCGTCGCTCATCCGGGTGCCGTCGATCTCGGCCAGGCACAGCGTGGACAGCAGGTCGCTCCCCGGGTTCGCGCGCCGCTCCGCGATCAGCGGCAGCAGGTACGCGGCGAACTCCTCGCGCGTGCGCAGCCCGGCCGCGGCCACGTCGGGGTCCTGGCTCAGATTGCCCAGGAACGCGATGACCGCCGTGTACCAGCCGCGGAAGCGCTCGTGGTCGGCCTGGTCCAGGCCGAGCATGTCGGCGATCACATCGACCGGGAAGCGCTGGGCGAACTCCGGCACGAGGTCCACCGAACCGCGCTCGCGGAAGGTGTCCACGAGCCGCCGGGCGTTGCGTTCGATCACCGGCATGAACGTTTCCTGGAGGGTGTTGCCGCGAAAGGCGGGCGCCACCAGCGCGCGCCGCACCGAGTGTTCGCGCCCGCTCATCTGCAGGATGGTCCGCCCGTGTACGGGCTCCAACTGCCAGTCGTAGTTGTCGGTGGTGAACACCGGTTCCTTGAAAGCCCGTTCCAGGTCCGCATAGCGCGAGATGATCCAACTCTGCATGCCTTCGTGCCACAACAACGGGTGTTCGTCACGCATGCTTCGGTACAGCGGATACGGATCGGCCGCGAACTCGGGCGAAAGTATGTCTGGCACATCCAGGGCGGTCATCGAATCCCCTTGTCCCACAACGCAATCGAAGATCATCAACCAACCCGTCCAGGCTATGGACCGCGCCGGCCGGGGTCCACCCCCGTCCATGCGGTGCCGTATTCACCGAGGCGAACAAATGTTCCCGTGACATCGATCGGGAAAAGGGTCGAAACATGGAGAGGTCGATGCACGGAGGGCCGGGTCGACACATGAGGGAAACGACAAAACGGCGATGGGGCCCTCGGTGAACCGAGGGCCCCATCGCCGTTTCGCAAGGTGCGCCGCCAGGGACTCGAACCCCGGACCCGCTGATTAAGAGTCAGCTGCTCTAACCAACTGAGCTAGCGGCGCCTGCGTTGCGTGGGAAACATTAGCAGGGGTCGGCGGTGATCGAAAATCGACACCCTTCGACACGCTCGGATGGCGGCCGGGGGCGCGCAGGGAGCGTATCGAGGGCGCGCAAGGTCCCTCGTAGGACTTCTTCGAGGACACGGGGAGGACGCCCTTTTCCAGACATCCGCAAAGAGGTCCCCCGGGCCCTCTCACGCCGGGTACCGTCGGCATCACAGCCTGCACAGCACACCGCACGTCGTAACCGGGAGGGCCGATGGCCATGCGGCAGGGGGCCGGTCCTTCGTCCGGGAATGTCCGGCTCAAGGCCCTACGGCACTCGCATGGCTGGGTTTCCCAGCAACAATTGGCCGATGCCTTCGAGAAGAAGGCACTCGAATGCGGGCTTCGTCTCGGCGTCAGCGTGCGGCAGGTGCGACGGTGGGAAAGTGCGGACCCGCCCTGGCCGACCCCCGATTATCAGCAGGTTCTGCAGGCTTTGTTCGAGCGGCCGTTGACCGACCTCGGGTTCACCCCACCGTGGCAGGCCGAGCTGGCCGAGTACGGCGAGGGCTTCACCGACGCACACCCCGTCGCCGAGCAACCGAGCGCTCCATCGGCGTTCCCCGCGCCCGCTCGGGAAACCGGGCGGGCGCTCGATCGCGTGGAGCACCAGGGCTTCGGCGAGGCCCGGGTCCGCCGCCGCCCGCCACCGGCCGGCGGCCCGGTCGGCGGGGCGATGGCCGCGCCCGCCCACCAGGCACCCGCGGACGGCCGCCAGGTGCCGCCGGCGCGCTCCGGGCGTCCGGTGCCCCCGCCGGGCCCCGTGCCTCCCCCGCGACCGGCCGCACCACCGGGTCCGGTACCGCCGCCCGGACCCGCGGTCGTACCTCCCCGGACCACCCCGGAGACCGGCCCCACGGTGGTCGGCGGCCGGCGGCTGGAGGGCGACGGCCCGCCCGGGCTGCCGGTGCGCCCGCCGCTGCGCGCGATCGGCCCACCCGTCGCCGAGCCGCCGGCCCGCACGCTGGAGATCGCCACCCCCGCGGTGCTGCGCCAACTGCTGCGGGACACCCCCGACCCGGGCCCGCTCGCGGTGCCGATGCACTCGCGGGCCGGCCAGTTGACCGTGGTCGGCGCGGACCAGTACGCGATGCTCACCCGCACCTACCGACAGATGTACTGGGTCGCCCCCGCCGCCATCGCCTATCCGTCGGTGATCGCCCACGTACGCCTGGGCACCCAACTGCTCGACGCCCCCGGCCCCGCCCGGGCCCGCCGGATCCTGGGCGCGTCGCTCGCCGAGACCGCGATGCTGGCCGGCCGGATGGCCTTTTTCGACCTGGCCCGCCCGCACGACGCGCAGGACCACTACCTGGTCGCCTACCGCGCCGCCAACGAGGCCGGCGACACCCTGCTCGCCGCCGCCGTGCTCACCCACACCGCGTTCATCCCGGCCTTCGACGCGGCCCCCTCGGCCGCGGAGGACATCCTCGACTTCGCCCGCAAGACGGCCACCCGCGGTGCGCCGATGGTGATGCTCGCCTGGTTCGACGCGGTGCAGTCCGAATTCGAGTCGTTGCGCGGCACCCCCGAGCGCGGGCTGCACCTGCTGGACCGGGCCGAGGACCTGCTGTGCCACCCGGACAACACGCCCACGCCGCCGTGGTTGGACTTCTTCGACGCCTCCCGGCTGTGGGGCTTTCGGGGCAAGGCCGAACTCACCGCGCGCCGGATGGACCAGGCCCAGGGCTCACTCAACGACGCGCTGCAGAACCTGCCGCCGAACGGCGACAAACAGCGCGCGGTGATGTACGCAGACCTGGCCGAGGCGGCCTTTCAGGCCGGTCAGGTGGACGAGGCGTGCGGCCGGCTGTTCCAGGCCGTCGACATGTTGCGGGTGCACTGGTACTCGATGGCGATGGACCGGGTGCGGGTCACCCGCAGGCAATTGGAGCCCTACAAGAACTCGGTCGCGGTTCGCCAACTCGACGAGGTGCTGGAGTCGTTCAGCGAACTGGCACCCACCGACGAAACCGGGTTCGTGGCGCTTCCCGGGGCGGACGAGTAGCGCCGAATTCCCCGTGTCGGTGACATGGTCCACACTGACCCGGGACCGGACGGTTCGACGACGAAAGCCGTACACGAGACATGCGCACGACGGGTACCACCGGCGCGATCGCCGGCAGGCTGGAGCAGTTGCGCGGCACACTGCCCACCCGCAATCACAACGCCCGCACGGTCGCCGCCCTCGCGGCCAACCCCGGTTGCGCCCGCCGGGGCGTGCTGGACGCGGCCGGCATCGAGAAGACCGTGCTCGCCGACCGGCTCGGCTTCCCGGCCCGGTACGGCGGTCGCTCGCCGTTCGCGATCGGGCGCGGCAACGTGTTCGAGGCCCGGGTCAAGGCGGACGGCGGCACCGAGTTGCGCCGACTGCTCGCCGAGACGCTGGGTGCGAACCCGGACACCGGCGCGCTGGTCGACGTGGACCACGAGAGCGCCGGCCGGCCGAGCCGTGAGGAACGGGTGGCCCGCACCCGCGACGCCCTGGCCCGGGCGGCGCGCGGCGAGCCGGACGCCTGCGCGATCCTGGACCACCCGCTGCTGCCGCTGGACGTGGCCGGCCGGCGCGCCTACCTGGAGCCGGACGCGATGGCCTGCCGGGTGGCCGGCCGGCTGTACGTGGTGGAGATCAAGTCGTTCGCGATCATCGACGGGTCCGCCGACCCGGGCAAGCTCGCTTCGGCCACCCGCCAGGCCGCGGTGTACGTGCACGCGCTGCGCCGACTGGCCGCCGAACTGGGCCTGGACCCGGATGTGGTGGCCACCGACATCGTGCTGGTGTGCGCGCAGGACTTCTCCAACCGCCCGGTCGCCGTCGTGCTCGACGTGCGGCGCGAACTGGCCACCACCCGGCGCCGGTTGGAACGCCTGTCCGGGGTGGAGGAACTGCTCGGCGAACTGCCGGACACGCTGACCTTCGACGTCGACGGCGAACCGGCCGGGGCGGCGGTCGCGCAGGTGCCCGCCGCGTACGTCCCGGACTGCCTGTCCGCGTGCGAACTCGCGCTGTTCTGCCGGGACGAGGCCCGCAGTTGCGGTCCGGGCGGCGGCAGCGTGGGCACGCTGGGCACCTCGGTGCGCGGGGCGCTGGGCGGGATCGAGGACATCGCCGACGCGCTGGCCCTGGCCGACGGCACCCGCGCCGCCCGGCCCGGCGAGGAGGACGTGGCCAGGCTGCTGCGCCGGGCCCAGGCACTGCGGTCCGAGGTGTTGGGAACCGCGACGCCGTGGTCCGTGTCGCCGCCGGCCGAGCCGTTGCGCACCCGGGTGCCGGGCGGCGTCGGGTGAGCGCGATCGCCGCGCTCGGCCGACTGCGCGCTGCCGCGACCGGGGTGGCCCAACCGGCCGCGACCGTGCGGCACCGGCATCTGTCCGCCCGGCCGCTGGTGCTGGTGCCCTATGTGCTCGCGGGCGAGGCGTTCGCCCCGTTGGCCGTGCTGGTCGGCACCGACCGGGACCGGCCGCACCTGCTCGCGGTGCCGCAACCACGCGACCGCGACCGGCGGTTCGCGCACGCGGCGGAGCTGGGCCGGCTGCTGCTGCCCTACCTGGGCGCGTTCGCGGCCGAGACGGAGACGATCGAGCGGCGCGGCGACGACCCGTACGAGCGCAGCGTGGACGCGCCGCAGGTGCTGGTGCCCACGGCGGGCGGCGTCGAGTATCTGCGTCTGCTCGGCCGGTCCACCCGATTCCGGCGCACCGACGGCGAGTTCGCGGTGGCCGAGGAGGTTCCGCTGCTCGGCCGGTGGAGCACGTGGCTCGCGGACCGCGCCGGTGTGCCCGGATCGAGCGTGCTGTTGGCGATGACCGATCTGCTCACCCAGGCGTGGGTGACCGGCCAGAGCGCACTGGAGGACGGCGACCTGGCCGCGCTGCTCGCCTGGATCGACCCGCCGGCCGGGCAGCGCGGGGATCAGGCGGCCCGCGAGGTCGAGGGCGGCCCGACCGCGGGGCCCGCGACCGATCCGGCGTTCGACGAGCGCCTGGTGCCGCTGATCGCCGCATTCGACGAGGCGGTGGCGGCGGAACGGGCCGAGGCGGCGGACACCGGTGTGCGCACCGATCCGGGGCCGCGCGGTCGGGATGCCGAGCAGGCGATCCGCACCGCGCTGGCCGCCGAGTTGCTGCCGACCTGGGATCGCATGTGGCGCGGTGTGGAACTGCTCGGCGCGCTGCCCCCGGGCGGGTCGGTGGCCGGGCGTTGGGAGGCCGATCGGGCCTCGTACAGCTTCTTCGCCGCCGATCTGGCCGACCCCGAGTCGCGTCCGCAACCGCGGGTGCCCGGTGCGGTCTCGGCCGCGGCCCAACTGGCGACCCGGGAACGGGCGCAGGCCCGGTTGCATGCCGAACAGGTGCGCGACGACCCGCTGTTGATGGCCGCCGTCCGGCTCGCGGGGGAGGCCTTCCGCGGCGAGCTGATCGCGGTGGACGCCGAGCGCACGGTCACCGAGCCCGGGAAGAAGACCGCCCGCCCGCGTCCGATGTTGACCTTCGCCACCGACGACGAACCGCTGTTCGGGCCGGGTACCGACCTCGCGTGCGTCGAACGCCCGGACGCGAAGGCTCGGGTCCTGGAGACCGAGCCCGGCCGGGTCGTGCTGGAACTGCGCGGCGGGATGGGCGGCGGCAAGGCGCCCAAGCCGGGCAGCGTGCCCGAACCGGGCGAAGTCCTGTGCTGGACCTCGCTGATCGCCGAATTCCGGCGCGGCCCGGACTGGCCCGCGGTCGAGGACACCCCCTGGACTCACGGCGGCCCGCCGCCGGAGCCCGAGCCCGAGGCCGCCCCGGAGGCGGACGACGACGCGTTGGAGGAGTGGTCGTGACGACCGTGCGGACCGCTCACCCCGAGGGCAACCCGGCCGCGCTCGCCGCCGCCGCGACCGACGCCGTGCTCGCCGACCTCGGCTCCGGTGCGCATCGCGGCGTCGTGGTCGATTCGCCCCCCGGCGCGGGCAAGTCGACGCTGGTGGTGCGCGCGGCGGGGGAGCTGGCCCGAGGCGGCGAGCGGCTGATGATCGTCGCGCAGACCAACAACCAGGTCGACGACCTGCTGGTCCGGCTGGTCGAGGACCACCCGGGGCTGACCGTGGGTCGGTTGTCCGCCACCGGGTACCGGCTGCCGCCCGCGCTGGTGGGCACGTCGGTGCTCAACGCGGAGAAGGCCGAGGCGCTGGACGCGTGTGCGGTGGTGGTGGCCACCGCCGCCAAGTGGGCGCTCGTGCAGGACCGGCGCTGGCCGTGGGCGATCGTCGACGAGGCGTACCAGATGCGCTCGGACGCGCTGCTGCTGGTGGCCCGGCTGTTCGACCGGGCACTGTTCGTGGGCGACCCCGGCCAACTCGACCCGTTCGCGACCGTGGACACCTCGCGCTGGCACAGCCTCAGCTACGACCCGTCGCAGAGTGCGGTGGTCGTGCTGCGGCGGCACAACCCGGATCTGCCGGTGCATCGACTCCCGGTGTCCTGGCGGCTGCCCGCGAGCGCGGCGCCGCTGGTGTCGGAGGCGTTCTACCCGTTCACCCCGTTCCGGTCGGGGACCGGTCCGGGCGAGCGGCTGCTGCACTTCGGCGCGGCCCGCGCCCACGACGCGTACGACGCGGCCGTGGACGTCGCGGCGACGTCCGGGTGGGGCCTGCTGGAGTTGCCCGCGCGGTTCACCGCGGCGGCCGACGACGAGGCGGTACAGGCGGTCGCCACGCTGGCCGCGCGGCTGCTCGCCCGGGGCGGGACCGCGATCGGCGAGCGCACCCCGGACGGGGTGCCGCTGGACGCGTCCCGGATCGCGATCGGCGTCAGCCACCGCGAGCAGCGGGCGCGGGTCGAGTCGGCGCTGCGCGACCTGGGCGCGTCCCGAATCGTGGTGGACACCGCGAACCGGCTCCAGGGTCGCGAATTCGACGTGACCGTGGTGCTGCATCCGCTCTCGGGTCGTCGCGACGCGACCGAGTTCCACCTGGAGACCGGCCGGCTGTGCGTGCTGACCTCGCGGCATCGGCATGCGTGTCTGGTGGTCGCCCGGGCCGGCATCCCCGAACTGCTCGACGCGCATCCCACCGCCGACCCGGTCCACCTCGGGGTGCCGGTCAGCTTCCCGGACGGCTGGGAGGCGAACCAAGCGGTGCTGGCCGAACTCGCCCGGCACCGGGTCGCACTGTCCGGGTGAGCACACACGCACGCCGGTCGGGCCGGGCCCGACCGGTGCGCGGGCCCCGGTGCGGCGCCGGCTACTCGCCGCGCTCCAGCAGCAGCTTTCGGCCGTGCTCGATCATCTTCGCCGTGTACTCCTCGCCCCAGCCCGCCCGCGCCGCGACCTGAGCCGTCGTCAGGTGGTCGAAACGATTCGGATCCGCCATCCGCGCCGCGGCCATCGCCTGGTAGTCCACCGCCCGGTCGGCCGCCGCGCGGAACGCCTCGGCCAGGTCCGTCGAGCGGGCCAGCACCTCCTGGGGATCGGTCAGATCGTCCAGGTCGAAGAAGCGTTCGTCGGGCGGCTCGGGTACCGCGGGCTCGAACAACAGCGGCGCGGGCCGCATACGGGGCTTGCGCGACTCGGACGGCATGCGCGGATTCCTTCCGACAGTGCAGACGTGCTGACGACGAAGACGGACACGGGGGAGCGGCGGGATCGGCCGAAACCGGCCCGCAAGATCCCGCGCCCTTGCCATTGTCGCCAACCGGACGCCATCCGAAAGACCCTTGCCCGAAAGAGGGACGACAGCCCGGCACGTGCCCCGATAAACCCCGAATCGGCGGCGGGAACCGGGCCGTGCAGGCGGTTTCGGCGGCCGGTAAACCTCCCGGCGCCGGTCCGCACAGGCGGATGCGCCCCCTCGCACAGTGGCGAGGGGGCGCATCGCGTCCTACCGGTACCGGCCGGGTCGAGCAGGTATTGGGGGAGCCGCTCGTGATGTCAGGTCCCCGACCGGTACGTCCGGGGGGCGATCTCAGATCGCCTGCTGGTGACGCTCGGCGAGCGCGCGGGCGGCCTCGGCGATCGCGGCGCGGACGTGCCGCAGCGTCGTCAGGCGGTTGTCGGGCGTCGGCGGCACGAGCCACACGAGCGGCCCGTCGTTCTGCTCCGGCGGCGGCGGGAAGGTGATCCAGGCACCCCGCCCGTGGTGGCGCGGGCCGAGTCGGCGCTCGCGCGGCCGCATCGGCATCACGGCGGTCGGCGGTACGAGGAACCCGATCCGGCGGTAACGGCGGTCGAAGATGACCGGACCGACCGGCACGCGGTGCGCGTGCAGCGTCGCCAAGGCCTCACGGCCGAGCCGGTCCTCCACCTCGATCACGTCGAACGTCTCGCCGGCTGCGACCAGGCGAGGGGCGTACGGGTTCCGAAGCGCGTCCTGCGGCAGCGCTGCCAGCGTCGTTCGGTTCACGTCGGCGTCCATCGGTGAGGCGGTCCTCTCGTTTCGTCGTGGAAACGGAATCGTCCTCGGGGGCCGGGAGGTCCTCGAAGCGTCCTCTTCGTCCTGCACAAGCCCGAAGCGTCCGACTTCGGGGGCGTCCGCTTCTGCCTTAGATGCAACCAGGTCGGCACACCGTGTGACGAGGCCCGCGGTGGGACTCCTGCAGGACGCGCTGAGGACTCTTGCCGCCCTAACGGGCTAGAGGCATGACGCCGCAGGTGGGACGGGGTCACGATCGAGATCCAGCACGGAGCGGTCGGGCCCGGTCTACCGCGTGACCGGGTCCACGCAGTCATGTCCGTCACCACGACTGTCCGTCACCACGACGCGTATGGGAGGACGCGGTGCAACGACGTACCTTTCTGGCCGGCGCCGCCGTCGCCGGCCTCACCGTCAAGAGTTCCGGCGCATACGCCTCCTCGGGGCCGGCAGCCGCGCTCCCCGATCCCACCGCCTATGTCGCCACCACCGCCCGGCTGCGATCCCGCTACTGGATCGAGGAACCCGGGCGACTGCTGCCGGTGGTGGCCGAACACGCCCGCAACGGCGCCCGGCTGCTGGCCGAGGGGCCGGAGGGGGCGCACTACTCCGCGATCGCGGAGACCGCGCTGCTCGCGTCGAGGATCGCCTTCTTCGACCTGAGCCTGCGCGGGCCGCACGTGCGGCGCTGGCAGGACCTCGCCCTGGACGCGGCGGACCGGGGTCGGGACGGCTCGCTGGCCGCCGCCGTGCTCGGGCACATGGCGTTCGCGCCGGCCTGGACCGGGCGTGGCGGGGAGGCCCGGGACACCCTGGCCGCGGCGCGCGAGCGCACCACGGGCGGCGACGCCGGGCCGACGCTGCGGGCGTGGCTGGACGCGATCGCGGCCGAGGCGGAGGTCCGGCTCGGCACGCCGGACGCGGCCTTTCCGCTGCTGGATCGCGCCGCCGATACGTACGCGCCGCCGGAGACGCCCGGTTCGTGGACGGCGGACGGGCCGCCGGCCTGGCTGGACTGGTTCTCCGCGGCCCGCCTGGAGGGCTTCCGGGGTGCCGCGGAGGTGGCCGCCGGGCGCTCGGCCGAGGCCCGGGCCAGCCTGGAGCGCACGCTCGCCGGGTTGCCTGCGCACAGCCACAAGCAGCGGGCGATGACGCTGGCCGAACTGGCGGCGACGGCGGTGGGGGCGCGCGAGCCGCAAGACGCCTGTCGGCTGTTGGAGGAAGCGCTCGATCTGGTCGGGGTACAGGGGTATGCGACGGCGGTGGATCGGGTGCGCACGGTGCGGGCGTCGCTGGCGCCTTGGGCGCGGGAGTCGTTCGTGCGGGAGGTTGACGATCGGTTGCGCTCGGGCGGCGGGGCGCGGCCGATGGAGGGCTCGGCGTGACGTGCACGGTCTGTGGCCGAGGTGGCCTCAGGCGCCGGCGGGGCTGTTTGGCCTCATGCGCCGGCCGGGCTGGGTTCGCCTCAAGCGCCGGCGGGGCTGAGTGGCCTCAAGCGCCGGCCGGGCTATTTGGCCTCATGCGCCGGCCGGGCTGGTTCGCCTCAAGCGCCGGCGGGGCTGAGTGGCCTCAAGCGCCGGCCGGGCTATTTGGCCTCAAGCGCCGGCCGGGCTGGGTTCGCCTCAAGCGCCGGCGAGGCTGAGTGGCCTCATGGGCCGGCCCGGCTGCTTGGTCTCAAACGCCGGCCTGGGTGAGGGGCCGGCGTTCGGAGGTGGTTTTTTTATGGTTCGGTGATGCCGTTGATGCGGGCGACCGCGGCGGGGAGTTCGCCGAGGGACTCCAGGCGTAGGTCGGTGACTGCGATGAGTTCGGGGTCTTCGGCGACCAGGTAGCCCCAGGGGCCGCGGCGTACGTGGGCGGTGCGGAGGCCGGCCAGGTGGGCCGGGCGGACGTCGTTGTCGAGGCGGTCGCCGACGTACAGGATCTCCTCGGCCGGGCACGGACATTCGGCGACGAGGCGCTCGAAGAAGGCCGGCTCGGGCTTGCTGATGCCCCAGTCGTCGGAGGTCGCCAGCAGGTCCACGCCCAGGTCCAGGCCGCGCAGGATGACGCCCGCGTTCACGGTCTGGTTGCCGACCACGCCCAGCCACAGGCGCTGGTCGCGCAGGGCCTTCAGGCACGGTCGGGTGTCGGCGTAGAGGTCTTCCTCGCCGAACCACTCGGGAAAGCCCGCCTCGGTGCGCGCGGCCCGCTCCACGGTCAGGTCGAAACCGGGCCGAAAGCGCTGGAACACCTCGCGATAGTCGAGGCCCTGCGCGATCACCGCCCCGAAGGTGGCCGCGAACGTGTGTCGGGGCACCCCGAGCCAGTCGGCCCAGGTGCCGTACTCCCGCGATTCGTCGACCAGGGTCTCGCCCACGTCGAACACCACGGCGCTGATCCGCATTACCGCTCCCCGCTGTCGTCGCCTGTCGGCCCCGTCTCTGGTTCGCCGTGCCTCCGTCCACCATGCGGGGTCTGGGCCTGTCAGGCCGAGCCCGACCGGGTTCGTCCGCCGTTGCGGCGGCTTGTCCGATCGGCATGTGCCCGATGACGGAATCCTTGCCGTTGTCGGGCGCGGGACCACCCAGAAGGTACCGCTTGCCTGCGAGGCAAGCGTCGTTCGGAAGTCGTATCCGGCTGACCTTGATCGAAATCGTTCATTGGGCACGATTCGGTGTGATCAGGCGGCGCTTCTTTGATCGACATCGATCGGTTGAACGGTCTGTTTCGACTCGGCCCGGCGCATCGCCACCCCGTCGCGTGTCCGGTCCACCCCGCGCAGCACCCACGGCGACGCGAGCGCGCCCAGCCCCATCACCGCGAGCCCCGCGACCACGTCCGCGAGGTAGTGGTTCGCGGTGCCCAGTACCACCACGACCACGAAGAGCGGATAGAGCACGCCCAGGACGCGCGACACCCGACCGCGACCGTGCCGCCACAACTGCCACCCGCACCAGGCGGCCCAGCCCACGTGCAGGGACGGCATCGCCGCGTACTCGTTGGTCATGTGCTCCATGCCGCGCGGCGCGCTGGCACCCCCGCCCCACCAGCCCCAGGACGCGAAGTGCGCCATGGTGTCGGTGAAGCCGTCGATCATCCGCGGCGGCGCGGTCGGGAAGAGCATGAAGCCCGCCAGCGAGACCACCGTGGCGATCGCCAGCGTGGTGCGCGCGCCCCGGTAGCGCTCGGGGCGCCGCCGCCACAACCAGAACAGCACCAGCGGGGTCACCAGGTAGTGCAGCGTCGCGTACGCGTAGTCGCAGACCACGCCGACGAGCACGTGGTTGGTGACGACCTGGTTGAGCACCCGTTCGGGATCGAGGTGGGTGAGCGACTCGACGTGCAGTATTCGCTCGGCGTTGCGCAGCGCGGCGTCCACGTCGCCGCGGACCACGAGTCGGCTGAGCGAGTACGCCTCGTACAGCACTGCGATCAGCAGCAATTCGGTCCACCAGCGCGGACGCCGGCGGGTCGCGGCGGGGGTCGGAGGCATCCGTCCAGTCTGCAATACCCGCAGGCCGAACCCGGCGCCGCGTTCGGACGGTACGGCCGGCACCCGCCGCCGGGCCCGGTGCGGAGCGGCCTCCAGGCCATTGATGACACGTGTCACACATGATAGAACGTGTTTCACTTTTGTCCGGCGGGCAGCCGCCGACAGCAGGGCGGGGACCGGACGTCGGCAGGGACGCCCGGCCGCGCCGGTCGCACCCGTGCGACGTGGATACCGGAGGTTGTCGTGGCCGACCCCGACGAGGTCACCCGCCCGCAGACGAGCACGCGGGACCTGGCGACGGTGCACGACCAGCTGCTCGCGTGGCTCAGCGGCCGGCTGCCCGAGGGTGCGGCTCCGGAGATCTCCGAGCTCAAGGCCCCCTCCGGCAACGGGATGTCCAGCGAGACGCTGCTGTTCGACGCGACCTGGACGGTGGACGGCGAACGCCGCACCGAGCGCTGCGTGGTGCGGATGCGTCCCTCGATGGACGCCAAGCCGGTCTTCCCGACGTACGACCTGGACAAGCAGTACGCGGTGATGACCCTGGTCGGCGAGCGCTGTTCGATCCCGGTGCCCGCGCTGCTGTGGAACGAGCCGGACGAGGGCCCGCTCGGCGCCCCGTTCTTCGTGATGCGCCGGGCCGAGGGCGCCGCGCCGCCGGACGTGATGCCCTACACGATCGACGGCTGGATGCTCGCCGCCACGCCCGAGCAGCGCCGCCGGCTCCAGGAGGAGTCGGTCGCCGTCGTCGCCGCGATCCACGAAATCGACGCGAGCCCCGAGGAACTGGCCTTCCTCCAGTACGAGGGCACCGGCGAGACCGCGCTGCGCCGGCATCTGGACGACCTGCGCGCGTTCTACGAGTGGGGCATCGAGGGGCAGCGCGTCCCGCTCCTGGATCGTGCGTTCGAGTGGCTGGAGGACAACTTCCCGGCCGAGGTCGGCCCGGACGTGATCAGCTGGGGCGACGCCCGGATCGGCAACATCCTGTACGTGGACTTCGAGCCGACCGCGGTGCTGGACTGGGAGATGGCCGCCGTCGGCCCGCGCGAGCTGGACATCGCGTGGATGATCTTCATCCACGCGTTCTTCCAGGACATCGCCACCCGCTACGGTCTGCCGGGTCTGCCCGACCTCATGCGCACCGAGGACGTGTGCGCGCACTACGAGAAGCTCACCGGCTACACACCGCGCGACATGCGGTACTTCGAGATGTACGCGGCGGTGCGCCACGGCGTGGTGATGGCCCGCATCGCACACCGCCAGTGGCACTTCGGCGAGCGCGAGCAGCCGGCCGACCTGGACGAGACGGTGCTGCACCGCGGACTGATCGAGGCGATGATGGCCGGCACCTACCGGGAGCGCGCCGACGGGAGCTGACCCCCCGTCGTCGCGACCCGCACGCCCGCCGTGCGACGGGTGCGCTCCCCGAGCCCGGTGGGTGCGCACCCGGACAAGATCCCGAGGGGTTAGGCTGGGCTCTTCACCATCATCCGTAGCGGGCGCCATGACCCGTGCGGGTGATCGTGTGTGACGGGCGACATCACGCGGACACCGTCCGTGTTGTTGTCGGTAGCATGAATCACCGGGGGCGACTCCGGGGGTAGCTGCCGGAGGTGCCGCATGACGATCGGGGGACTCGACCCGCCGGCCGGTGCAGGTGTGCCCAAGGGTGCACCGCGAGCCGCGGGTGACGTTCCGAGCCGGAGCATGTCCGACCGCGTCGGACGACTCTCCCGCCGGCCTGTCCAACAACCCATCCAGCGACTGGGTCTGGCCGCTGTCACCTTCCTCACCGGAAGTCGTCGACGCACGCCGGACGCGGTCGAACCGCTGCTCCAGGTGCATCGTGTGCACCACCCGAAGGCCGACGTGACGGCCATTCAGGAGGCGTACGCGGTCGCGGAGTTGTCCCATCGCGGGCAAATGCGCAAGAGCGGCGAGCCGTACATCACGCACCCGCTCGCGGTGGCCACCATCCTGGCCGAGCTGGGCGCGGACACCACGACGCTGGTCGCGGCGCTGCTGCACGACACCGTCGAGGACACCGACCTGACGCTGGAAGAGGTCCGCGCGGCGTTCGGCGACGACGTCACGCACCTGGTCGACGGCGTGACCAAGCTGGAGCGGGTCGACCTGGGCGACCGGGCCGAGGCCGAGACGATGCGCAAGATCATCGTGGCCACCGGCCGGGACCTGCGGGTGACCGTGATCAAGCTGGCCGACCGGCTGCACAACATGCGCACGATCCGATATCGCCGCCGGGCGAGCCAGATCCGCACCGCCGAGGCCACGCAGGAGGTGTTCATCCCGCTCGCCGAGCGGCTGGGCATCCACGTGCTCAAGTCGGAGCTGGAGGACATCGTCTTCGCCACGCTCCGGCCCGAGGAGCACGCCGCGACCGCGCGCACCGTCGGCGCCAGCCAGGCGGCCACCGACGAGGCCGTGTCCAAGCTGTGCACGACCGTCAAACGTGCGCTGCGGGACGCCGGGATCGAAGCGGAGGTATCGCCGCGCGCGCGGCACCACGTATCCGTGCGCCGAGTACAGAAGCGGCGTGGGCGCGAGGAGCTGGGCCCGTTCGACCTCTGCCGGTTGATGATCGTGGTCGACGCGGACACCGACTGTTACGGCGCGCTCGGCGTACTGCACACCTGCTGGTCGCCGATCGCGGGCGAGTTCAAGGACTACATCGCAACCCCCAAGTTCAACCTGTACCAGTCGCTGCACACGGCGATCACGCTGCCCGAGGGCGACAAGGTCGAGGTGCTCATCCGCACCCGACGCATGCATCGTCTGGCCGAGTTCGGCGTGGTCGCGCACACCGGCAAACCGGACACCGGGCCGGACGCCCCCGAGCAGCTCGCGTGGTTG
Source organism: Embleya sp. NPDC008237 (assembly GCF_042956465.1). Taxonomy (NCBI): domain Bacteria; kingdom Bacillati; phylum Actinomycetota; class Actinomycetes; order Kitasatosporales; family Streptomycetaceae; genus Embleya; species Embleya sp. NPDC008237. The sequence goes on along the minus strand of NZ_JBIBGL010000003.1, from coordinate 739,185 downwards.
CACCGGCTGCTCGCGTGGCAGGGCGGCATCCCGGACGCGCACGTCTTCTGGAGCTCGCTGACCGCCGACCTGTCGGCGGACCGCGAGCTCCTGGTGTTCACCCCCGGTGGCCGTCCGCTCACCCTGCCCGCCGGATCCACGTGTGTGGACGCGGCCTATGCGATCGACGAGCAGACCGGCCACCGATGTATCGGCGCACAGATCAACGGCCGCCTGGTGGCCCTGAGTTCGGTGCTGGCGGACGGCGAGACGGTATCCATCATCACCGCCCCGCCGGGCGCCGCGGCACCGTCCAAGGAATGGCTCTCGTTCGTCCGCAGCCCCCTGGCCCGGGTCGCGATCGAGGCCTGGTTGGCCAAGTACCCGCACGGCATAGAGGGCCGGATCGACCCCCTGCTCGCCCCGCCGCTGGGCAATCTGGCCGCCACCGGCGAGGCCGCCCGGGGCGCGTCCGCCCCGGGCCCGACCGCACCTGCCGGGGACGCCGCCCAGGCCCCGGCACGGACCCGGCGCCCGCCGTCCGACCCCGGTGAGGCCGTGGTCAGCGTGCCGGGCTCGCCCGGAGCCCCGGTCCGACTGGCCCGCTGCTGCACCCCGGTCCCGCCGGACGAACTCGCCGGCTTCGTGATCCGAGGCGGCACGGTCGCGGTACACCGGGCCGACTGCACCAACGTGCAACAGATGCGCCGCGCGGGCCGGGACGTGGTCGCCGCGACGTGGCTGCCGCACCAGGCCGACCAGGGCTACCGGGTCACCGTGCAGATCGAGGCCCTGGACCGCCCCCGACTGCTCGCCGACGTGACCGCCGCGATCGACGCGGAGGGCGCCGACATCACCTCGGCCTCGATCGCGCCGCCGCAGCAGATGCGCGTACGCCAGACGTACACGATCCGGCTGGCCGACCTCGCGACCCTGCCGAAGCTGCTGCGGGCGTTGCGTCGGGTGCAGGGCGTCTACGACGTGTACCGGGCTCGTCCGCGGGTGCACCCGCGGGTGGCGGACAACTGACGTCGGGCGGCGGTTCGGCTACTGCTGCGGTTGTTGTTCGTGCGCTTCGTGCTGTTCCTGCTCGGCGGGGGCGGCGGCGGGGTCCGCGGTGTCGCCGCGCAGGACGTCGTTGAACCGGGCCAGGTGGTCGGCGAGGGCGCCCAGTTCCTCCTTGGGCCAGGCGGCGAACCGTTCCGCCATCACCGCGAGGCTGCGTTGCCGGGCGTCGGCCAGGCGCTGGTGGCCGGCGTCGGTGAGGGTGATCAGGTGGGACCGCCGATTGGTCGGATCGGTGGTCCGGGTGATCAGCCGGGCCTCCTCGAGCGCGGTCAGTTGTCGGCTGATCGTGGTCTTGTCCAGGCTCAGTCGGCAGGCGAGTTCCTTGCCGGTGGAGGTACCGCGCTCCTCCAGGTGGGCAAGCAGGTGGTATTCCGCCTGGGTGATCCCCGCCGCGTGCAGCGGGGGACCCATCAACAGCCGAATCAACCGGGTGGCCGCACCCACTTCGCGGACCACTCGCCGCTCAACGCTGTCCGACATCGCCTTGCTCCTCAACACCATGCGCCCTGAATGTGCGCCAAGAGTGCCCGAAACAGTTGCAAAACACAACAAGCTGTAAGGGCCATCCGAGTGCCACTCCCCGAAGCCCGCGAACCCACCCCCGAACCCGACCGCGAGTCGGCGGCGACCCACGCGAGATCCGACCGGGATCGACGGTGCCGAACGGGCATCGGGCGTTGATCGCCGGCCGGGCGCCTCCCGTCCCGCCGTCGTCCACCCGGCCCGGGCATCCGGACGCCGCTGCTCGGGTCACGGCATCCCGGGCAGGTCCGGCAGGTCCGTGCTGACCCGGAGGGCGAAGTCGGGGCGGCGCTTTTCCAGGAAGGCCGACACGCCCTCCCGGACGTCGGCCGAGCCGCCCGTCCAGTGCAGGGCGCGGGACTCGTGCAGGTGGGCGGTTTCCGGGTCGGGGACGGTCTGCATGCCCCACAACAACCGCCGGGTCAGCGCGATGGCCACCGCCGGGGTGTTCTCGGCGATCGTACGGGCCAGTTCACGGGCCCGCGGCAGCAGGTCCTGCGGCGGGACCGACTCGCGGATCAGGCCCGCCTCCTTCGCCTCCGCCGCGTCGAAGACCCGGCCGGTGAAGCACCATTCGAGGGCCCGGTCCAGGCCCACCACCCGCGGCAGGAACCACGTCGAGCAACCGTCGGGAGTGATCCCGCGGCGGGCGAAGACGAAGCCGAAGCGGGCGGCGGAGGAGGCGATCCGGATGTCCATCGGCAGCGTCATGGTCGCGCCCACGCCCACCGCCGGACCGTTGATCGCCGCGATCAGCGGCTTCTTCGAGCGGTACAGCCGCAGCACCAGTCGGCCGCCGTCGTCGCGGAACGTGTCCGCGTCGTCCACCGCCTCCTCGAAGCGCTTCGCGTGTGCGGCCGGGTCGAACGAGTCGGCGCCCGTCTCCAGATCGGCTCCCGCGCAAAACGCCCGCCCGCTCCCGGTGAACACCACCACCCGGACCTCGTCGTCCGCGTCCGCCCGGTCCAACGCGTGCGAGATCTCCCGGCGCATCCGGTAGGTGTACGCGTTGAGGCGGTCCGGTCGGTCCAGCGTCACGGTCAACACGTTGTCCTCGACGGCCGTCGAGATCTGCTCGTAGTCCACCCAAGCCCCCCGGTTCGCACGCGTGTCGGTGGTACCCGTCCGGCCACCCTGCCGGGTGATCATGTCGATTGCCAGGGTTCCCGCAATGCGATCTCCGCACTAGCTTTGATGCGCTCCTACCCCGGTACAAGTCGCTCGCAGTGTGCAGGAGGTGGACCCACCGGATGCTGGATCGGACACAGGCCCTGGCCGAGCTCACCGGACCCGAATCGGCCTACGCGATCGAGGAGGTCGTCCACGACGGCATCCCCTGGCGGGTTCTGAGCAAGGCTCCGCCGACGCTGCGTGCGGTCTTCGAGGACCTGGCGGCATACGGGACCCGGGACGCGCTGGTCGCCGGCGACGAGCGGATCGACTACGCCGAGCAGCATCGACTGGTCGCCCACCTGGCCCGGCACCTGGCCGTCGAGTGCGGGGTGCGGCGCGGCGACCGGGTGGCCATCGCGATGCGAAACCACCTCGAATGGCCGCTCGCGTTCTGGGCGACCCAGGTCATGGGTGCGGTCGCAGTGCCGCTCAACGCGTGGTGGACCGCCGACGAACTGCTGTACGCCGTGGAGGACTCCGGCAGCACGGTGCTGATCTGCGACGGCGAACGCGCCGACCTGGTCCGGGGCCGGCCGGCCCCGAGCACGGCGCCCCGGCTGCTGGTGGTCCGTCCCGAGGAGCCGCCGGCCGCCGGCGAGACCGACCTGTCCGCGCTGCTGCGCTCCTTCACCGGCGAGTGTGCGCTGCCGGCGGAGGGCCCGGAGCCGTTCGACGACGCGACCATCCTGTACACGTCCGGCACCACCGGACGGCCCAAGGGCGCGGTCGCCACGCATCACAACCACACCACCAACCTGCACACGATGCAGCTGATGAAGGCCGTCGGGCTGGTTCGACTGGGCCTGCCCGCCGCCGAGTTGGCCAAGGGTCCGGCCGTGTTCGAGGAGCTGGGGGCGGGCCTGCCCACGCCGAGCAACCTGCAGGTCTACCCGTTCTTCCACATTGCCGGGCTGGCCGGTCTGTACATCGGCGCGGCGCAGGGCGCGAAGTTGTGCCTGATGCACCACTGGGACACCGCCACGGCGCTGGAGCTGATCGAGACCGAGCGGATCACCACCGCCAACATGGTGCCCACCCTGCTGCGTCGCCTGGTCGAGTCACCGCTGCGGGCCGGGCGCGACCTGTCCAGCCTGACCAGCCTGGGTGCCGGCGGCTCGCCGGTGCCGCCGGACCTGGTCGGGCAGGTGGGCGCCATGTCCGGCAATCCGATCGTGCCGTTGAACGCCTACGGGATGACCGAGACCACGTGCGTGGTGGTGGCGAACTCGGGCGACGACTACTACGCCCATCCGGACAGCGTCGGGCGGCCGGTGCCCACGACGGATCTGCGGGTGGCCGATCCGCTGACCGGCGAGGAGTTGCCGACCGGGCGCACGGGCGAGATCCGCTTCCGCGGCCCGCAGGTGGTCCGCGGCTACTGGAACCGGCCGCGGGAGAGCGAGGAGGCGTTCCCGGACGGGTGGTTCCGCACCGGGGACCTCGGCTACACCGATGCCGACGGGCTGCTGTACGTGGTCGACCGGCTCAAGGACGTGATCATCCGCGGCGGGGAGAACGTCTACTCGGCCGAGGTCGAGGCGGTCCTGTTCGAGCATCCGGCCGTATCCGACGTCGCGGTGGTCGGGGTGCCGCACCACGACCTCGGCGAGGAGGTGGCCGCCGTGGTCCGGCTGCACGTGGCGGGCGCGGTCACCGCGGCCGAACTGCGCGGGCACGTGGCGCGCCGGCTGGCCGCGTTCAAGGTGCCCACGCTGGTGCGGTTCACCGAGCGGGCGCTGCCGCGGAACGCGGTGGGCAAGGTGCTCAAGCGCGAACTGCGCGACATGCTGACCCTGTGACGTCGGGAGCCGCTCACGCCTCGTCCCGGAAGCCGTAGCCGTCCAGGCGGTGCTCCCAGTGGGTGAGGTCGTCCCAGACCTCGATGACCAGCTCGTGATTGGGGCCCAGCACCCGGATGACGTCCGGGACGAGCGCACGCAGATGCAGCACCGCGCCCACGTAGTTGCCCGCCTCGCCGTCCCAGCGGGCCCGTTCGCGGCGGACCCGCAGGGTCTCCAGGTGGTCGGTGCCCAGCACGTGGACCTGATCCTGCAGCAGGTTCTTCAGCAACTGCGCCGCGTCGGCCGGGCGGCCCGCCTTCCCGGTCCAGTGCGCCAGTGCCCGCCGGGCGCGCAGCGTGTCCGGGGACAGCGCGCCGCGCAACCGTCCGCCGTCGGAGATCACCCCGCGCAGCAGGGTTATCGCCGCGACCGGATCCCCGTCCTTGCCCAGCCGCGCGGCCAACTGCTCGCGCAGCATCAGCGTATCCGGGTGGTCCACCCCGAACTCGCGCATCCGCTGCCCGAGTTCGGCGCGCAGCGCTTGGAGCGAGTCGCTCGCGTGGACCGGGCGCGGCTCGGCCACGTTCGGGACCAGCCGGACCGGCTCGTCCCCCGTCGGTCGCGGATCCTCCGCCACGATCGGGTCCGAGGTCGGTACTCCCCACGGTTGCGGTGCGAGGTTGCGCGGCGGCACGACCGACAGCTCCAACAACCGATCGCACACCTCCGCCGCGCTCGCCGGCCGGTTCTCCGGTCGCTTGGCGAGCAGCGCGAGCACGAGCGCGGCCAGGTCCTCGGGCACCTCCAGCCGAGTGTTGCGGACCGATTCGGGTGCGCGTTGCAGATGGGCGGTCATCATCGAATGCGGACGGTCCAGGCCGAACGGCGGCGCACCGGTCAACAATTCGTGCAGCACACAGCCCACGCTGTACAGGTCGGCTCGGCCGTCGATGCGCCCGCCGAGGATCTGCTCGGGCGACATGTAGGCGGGCGTGCCGATCATGCTTCCGGGCATCGTGATGCCCGCGCGCGAGGACACCTTCTCCATGTATCGCGCTATGCCGAAGTCGAGCACCTTGACCACGCCGCGCGAGGTCACCATGACGTTCGCGGGCTTGATGTCGCGATGCAGTACGCCGCCCGAGTGCGCGACGTCGAGGCCCTCGCACAGCTGGATCGCCCACCCGACCACGTGGCCGAGCGGCAGCCATGCGCCGTCCGCGACGAGCTGCGCCAGCGAGCGGCCGGTGATCAGCTCCATCGCCAGATACATGACCTTGCCGTCGGTGCGGCGCATGTCGGCCGGTCCCGGGCCGAGGGCGGAGGTGATCTGCGCGTCGTGCACCGTCTCGGCCTCGTGGGTGAACACCCGGGTCTCGGGATCGAGCCGCTCGCGGTCGAGCCGTTCCCGGTCGGACAGCTCCGGCTCGGTCGGCCCGGGACCGGTCCGGCGCTCGACGACCTCCTTCCGGCCCTGGTCGTGCACGACGATGATGTTCGGTGAGGACAGCCCGCCGACGATGATCGCCTCGCGGCCGAACCGGTCCACGCTGTTGTTGGACGCCCCGAACGACTCCTTGAGCACCTTGACCGCGACGAACCGCTGCATCTTCTGGTCCCAGGCCCGCCACACGGTCGCGTTGCCTCCCGAGCCCAGCCTCTTGTCCAGCCGATATCGGCTGCCAAGCCACAACTGAGCCACCGCAAACGCCTCCCCGTACGCGCCGTATGGATGTGATTCTTTCGTAGCAGCGTGCGTGCGGGGAACGGTATGCGACATCACCACCCGCACGCCGATCGGGTCGGCCGCACGGAGATCGCGGCGACCCTCGATCACCTGCGGTGACGGCCGCTACGGTCGAGGCCATGACCGAGATCGTGATTGTGAACTCGCCCGATGAGCCGCCGGACGCGTGGGATGCGAGCGTCTTCCTGGCCGGCCCCACCCCCCGCGCGGCGCACGTGCCCTCCTGGCGACCGGCGGCGCTGAAACTGATCCGGGAGCGCCGGCGCCGGCCGGGCCGCCTGGTGGTGTTCGTGCCCGAGCCCGGCGAGGGGCAGTCGTGGCCCACGCATCAGGTGCAGCGGGACTGGGAGTTGCGCAATCTGGACCGCAGCGATCGGGTGCTCTTCTGGATCCCGCGCGATCTGCGCGACCTGCCCGGACTGACCACCAACGACGAGTGGGGCTGGCTCAAGGACTCGGGCCGCGCGGTGCTGGGCACTCCGCCGGACGCACCGCACGTGCGCTATCAGCGGGCCTATGCGCTCGGTCACGACGTGCCGGTACGCGACACGCTGCCCGCGACGGTCGACACCGCGCTGGACGCGCTCGGGACCGGCGCGCCGCGTACGGGCGGGGAGCGGGACATCCCGCTGAACGTGTGGCTGACCCGGGCCTTCGAGGATTGGTACGCGGCCCAGCGGGCGGCGGGCAACACGCTGCTCGGCGGCCGGATCGCGTGGGTGTGGCGGCGCGGCGCGGCCACGTGGTTGTGGGCGGCGCACGTGAGGGTGGCGATCGCCGCCGAGGGCGGTCGGGTCAAGGACGACGAGGTGGTGCTCGGCCGGCCGGACGTGACCGCGGTGGTGCTCTACCGGCGCGCCGAGCCGCTCACGGCGAGCACCGTGGTGCTGGTGCGCGAGTTCCGCTCGGCGGCCCGTACGAAGGACGGCTTCGTGCACGAACTTCCGGGTGGGAGCGGGTACACGGCGGCGGACGGGTGTACCGAGGTCGGCCAGGAGACCGGTCTGGCGTTGTCGCCGGAGCGGCTGCGCCCGCACGGCTCGCGGCAACTCGCGGGCACCCTGACGGCGCATCACGCGCACGTGTACTCGGCCGAACTCACCGAGGCCGAACTGGCCCTACTACGCAGCGACCCCGGCCCACATGGTGTGGCCGGGGACGGGGAACGCACTGACGTCGAGATCACGACGTACGGCGAACTGCTGCGGTGCGAGCGCGTCGACTGGTCGACGCTGGGGATGCTGGCGGCGGTGTTGACGGGCGCCGCCGAGGATCAGCGGTAGTTGCCCAGGCCCGTGCAGGGGGCGTGCCGCTCGACCAGGCAGACGGTGTCGTCGACGGTCATCAGCCGGCCGCCGACGATCTCCGGGGTACGGAACGCCGGAGTCTGCACGGTGACGAGCGGGCGCGGGCTGAGCGCCGCGACGTACGGCTCGCCACAACGGGTGCACATGGCGGGGGCGGTGAGGGTCTTGAGCATGTCGGCTCCTCCGTGACTGGTGAAGTTAACCTTCCGTTCACCTTCGATTCGGTCTCCAGTTTCCTTCTTGTCTGCGGAAATGTCAACTGTGTTGGCCTACGAGGGTGGCGGCCCATATGGCATCCTGACAGGGTGGATCACGAGGATGTCGACCGGGAGCACCCCGATTCCGCCGGAGCGGGTCTGATCAGGGCCGCGAAGGCGTATCGAAGGACCGAGAAGGCGCACGAAGAGGCGCGTCGAGAACTCAAACGGGCGGCGGTGCGGGCCATGGCCGCAGGGGTCAAGCAGTCCGAGGTGGTCAAGGTGACCGGGTGGACGCGCGAGTACCTGCGCCGGCTGAAGAAGGACAGGAAGGACCACGGCGACGACTGAGGCCGGGCCCCCTCGGGGACCCGGCCTCGGTCGTGTGCGCCCGGCGTGCCCGGGGCTCAGGCGTTGTCGAGGTCGTCCAGATTCTCGAACTCGGACATGTCGGCCGGACCGGGCACGTCCTGGAGCGGGCACAGCACGTGCCGCTCGACCACGTAGGTGGTGCCGGCCGCGTTGAACACGTGCCCGGACACGGGGGCGTCGATGCGCGAGAGGTAGCGCCGCTGGGTGGGGATCAACTGGGCGATGTACGGCTCGTTGCAGCGGGTGCAGGTGGCCGGGGTCGCGGTCGGCGAGGCCGAGGCGTAGCGGTCGAGCGCGTGCACGAGCCGGTCGGCCAGGTGCGCGGCGGTGCGCTGGGTGGTGGCCACCCGGGTGGGGTCGCCCGCCTCGCGGGACTCCGCGCAGGCGCGCATCGCGTCGCCGATGCGGCGCAGCGCGACCTTGTGGAACGGCGGTGCCTGGCTCGCGAGCGCGTCCGCGCGGTCGGCGATCGAACCGGCGGAGCCGGCGAAGGCGGGGTGCCGCTGGGCGCCGGCGGCGCCGAGGGCCGAGACATCGGCGGCAAGACCGCGCAGCGCGGCCACGTGCTCGGGCGTCAAGGTCATGATGTGCCGTTCCTTTCTGCCGTCCGACGGGAGGCAACCCGTCCATAGTGAACAGATTCGATCGATAAACGCCATGGAATGTGACAATCGGCACGTTGGTGCCCGGTTTGCACATGTTTGTCGAACGGTAGACCTCTCTGTCGCCCACCATCCGCGGCGGCGCGGGCCGACATGCCGGGTTCGCGCCGATTCGACCCCCGAGCCGAGCGTGGGGCGACGGTGGCGGCGGTACCTCCTCGGCGTCGTAACGGTCGCGGCGACGTAACCATTACGCAATGGCCGAAAAGATTCCCTTGTGACCGGCGGAGCCGGGGGAGGAGAGTCACGACCAACATCGTTTTAGGGGGAAATGCATGCGCACCATCAAAGTCGGGCTGATCGCGGTGATGCTGACCTGCGCGGTCGGGGCATGTGGGAGCGACGGGGACGGCGGCTTCGGTGGGCTCGGGGCCCCGAAGACCACCGAGGCGAGCTCGGACGCCACGGCGACGGGGAAGACTCCGACGAGCCGGGCCACCGACGAGGACACCCCGCCGCCGACCAGCAGCCGGCCGACCACGTCGCGCCCGCGCACGACGGCGCCGGCCTCGCCGACCTCGACCGGTGCGAGCGGTGGCGGCAACGACTGGAGTTCGCTCTACTCGACGAACTTCCTCAACGGCTGCCTGAGCACGTCGAACAACAACACCCGGTACTGCCAGTGCGCGCTGACCGAACTCCAGGGCAAGTACAGCCAGGCCCAGATGAACGCGTTCGACCAGGAGTACGCCCGGACCAACAAGCTGCCGTCCGAGTTGCAGACCACCGTGCAGAAGTGCCTGAACACCTGAGCAGGCCCGACGACGGTCGAGCCGTGCGGGGGCGCGGCGGACCGGTGTGAACGAGCCGTCCCGCCGCCGCGACCCGATGCGGCCGGCGGGACGGCCCGCGTTCAGTGGGCGATCGCGTCGATCAGCGCTCGGGCGCCGCGGGCGAGCAGTTCGCCGGCCACCACGACGCCGAGCTTGTCCGGCTCGGCGCCGTGGTCGGTGGCCTCCAGCAGGTCCGCGCCGTCGGTGGAGTACACCGCCGCGTGCAGGGTCAGGCCGGTCTCGGTGCCCGTGCAGTAGGCGGCGATCGGGCTGTGGCAGTGGCCGCGCAACTCGCGCAGCAGGGCGCGCTCGGCCTCGACACAGGCCCGGGTGGGCGCGTCGTCCAGGGCCCGTGCGGCGGCCAGGACGGGCGCGTCGTCGATGCGGCACTGCAGGGCCAACACGCCCGCGCCGACCGCGGGCAACATCTGACTGGTGGTCAGGATCTGGGTGATGCGCGGCCCCTGGCCGATGCGTTCGAGGCCCGCGACGGCCAGGATCAGGGCGTCGTATTCGCCCGCGTCCAGCTTGGCCAGCCGGGTGTTCGCCGAGCCGCGGATCGGCACCGCGGTCAGTCGCGGGTGACTGCGCCGCAGTTGCGCCGCGCGCCGGACCGAGCTGGTGCCGACCCGGGCGCCGGGCGGCAGGTCGGCCAACCGCGCGCCGACCACGCAGTCGTGCACGTCGTCCCGGGGCAGGTAGGCGGCGACGGTGAGCCCCTCGGGCAGCGGCACGTCGCCGGGCATGTCCTTGAGACAGTGCACGACCAGGTCCACCTCCCCGTCGAGCTGCGCGCGGTCGAGTTCCTTGACGAACGCGCCCTTGCCGCCGAGTTCGGCCAGGCTGCCGCCCCAGCGGTCGCCGCTGGTGGACATCGGGACGACGACGGGTTCGTGCGGACGTCCGGGCAACAGGGAGGCGACGAGCCGGGCCTGGGCGAGGGCCATGGGGGAGGACCGGGTACCGATGCGGAGCTGCATGGCCGACACGGTAGGCCTGCGGCGCGCCCGGCACCGCATTTTCCCCCGACCCGATCCCTCGAACGTGGGACGCCGACCCGCGGGTCGGTCGGGAGGTCGACCGGACCTGCCGTTCGGCCCAACCCTCGTGTCCTTCGGGCGGTTCGCCGCGTTGGCGGGTTGCGCCCTTCCCGGCGTTCGAGAGCGTCCCGTATCGAGACAAGGATCCGTCCCATGCAGCGCATCGTCCGCGGCCTTCTGGTCAGCACGGCCGTCATCGCGACTCCCATCGTCGGCGCGACCGTGGTGGTCGCCGCCCCGGCCGGCGCCGACACGCACACGGTCCGGGCCGACACGATCGACGCGGCGGGCGGCATCTGCGGCAACGGGGCCGACCTGCCGGGCTTCATCAACCCGGCCTTCGCGCAGCGCTGCTGACGCTCCGTCGGCGGCCGGCACGGGCCCCGGGTGGGCCCGCGCGGACGGCCGCACCGGGCGGGGCCGTGACTCCCCGGCCCGATGCGGCCGTGTTCCGGCGGTGCGCCGTCCCGGCCGCACCGGTGCGGCTCCGGGCCGAGGGGCAGCCCGCCTCGACCCGGGAAGCGCGCCGTCCTAGAGCACGAGGTCCGCACTCAGCCGCAGGTCGCCCACCGAGCGGCCGACGCGCAGCGTGTATGCGCCCGGCGGGGTGGTCCACGCCGCGCCCTGCTCGTCCCAGCGGGCCAGGGTGCGTGCGTCGATCTCCACCGTGGTGGTGACCCGCGCGCCCGCCTCGGCGTCGATCGCGGCGAAGCCGACCAGGCGGATCGGCTCCGGCCGACCCATCAACGTGCCGTCGGCGGTCTCCAGGTACACCTGCGCCACCTCGCGACCCGCCCGCTCACCGGTGTTGGCCACGGTGATCTCGACGCTCACGCCGCTCGCGTCGCCCTTGACCGCGACCTGCTCGTACGCCCAGGTCGTGTAGCCCAGACCGTGCCCGAACGGGTACGCCGGCGCCGCCTGGCCCAGGGCCCAGGCGCGGTAGCCGATGTTGCTGGACTGCACCGCGTAGTGGTGCTCGTCGTTCACCCGGGCGGTGGAGTAGACCGGTACGTCGGCCTCGGCCGCAGGGTAGGTCGTGGGCAGCCGGCCGCCCGGCTCCACCACCCCGGTGAGCACGTCGCCCAGTGCCGCGCCGCCCTCCTGGCCGGGCAGCCATGCCCACAGCACGGCGGCGACCTCGTCCCGCCACGGCATCAGCACGGGCGAGCCCGCGTTGACCACCACGACGGTCCTCGGGTTGACCGCCGCGACCCGGCGCACCAGTTCGTCCGAGCGGCCCGGCAGCGCCAGGTTCTCGCGGTCGAAGCCCTCGGACTCGATGTCGTCGGTGGTGCCGACCACGACCACGGCGACATCGGCGGCGCGCGCGGCCTCGACCGCGGCCTCCAGTTCGGCCTCCTCGGACCGGCGCGGGTCCGCCCAGCCCAGACCGAGTGCGGCCATGAAGAACTGCTCGCCCTGGCTGAAGTCGACCCGGATCCGCATCGGCGTGCCGGCCGTCGCCTCGACCTCGATGCGAGTGGCCTCGGGTCGCATGATCATCTCGATCACGTCGGTGCCCTCGGGGGCGGTCATGTCCACCGTGCGGGTCGCGCCGTCGATGCTCACCTCGAACCGGCCCGCGCCGCGCACATCCAGGATGTTGGTCCCGGACACCGTCGGGGTGACCGTCGTGCGCAGCCGGATCACCGCGGCCCCGGCCGGAATGTTGTCCGGCCAGAACATCAGGCTGGAGCCCGACCGGTGCTCGGAGGAGAGCACGGTGCCCGCGGCGTCGAGGAACTCGGCGCGCAGCCCCGGCTCGCCGCTCTCCGGGTCGACGGCCGTGTCCAGGGACAGGTCGGCGAGCGCACGGTGGGTGAACGCGCCCTCGGTCAGCGTCAGTTCGACGTTCTCACCGAGTGCGGCCCGCAGGCCCTCGGGGATCGAGACCACGTGCGCGGGGTTCACGTGTGCGCTGCCGCCGCCCTGCGCGGACAGCCGCAGCGCGTTCGGGCCGATCAGCGCGACGCGGGAGAGCGCCGAGGGGTCGAGCGGGAGCGTCCCGTCGTTGCCCAGCAGCACCATCGCCCGCGCGGAGATCGCGCGCAGCGTGGCGACCGCGTCCGCGGGCGTGGTGGTCGCGGCCGGCGTGCGCTCGCCGAGCACGCCCACCCGGGCGGCGAGGCGCAGGATCCGGGTGACCCGCTCGTCGATCAGCGATTCGGCGACCCGGCCCTCGCGCACGGCGGCGAGCAGCGGTTCGCCCCACACCTTGGCCGGACCGGGCATCGCGATGTCGGTGCCGCCGGCGGCGGCGGCCTCGGTGGAGCGAACCGCCATCCAGTCCGAGATCACCACCCCGTCGAAGCCCCACTCGTCCTTGAGCACGCCGTTGACCAGCCGCGAGTTCTCGGTCATGGTCTCGCCGTTGACCCGGTTGTACGCGCTCATCACGAGCCAGACCCGACCGGTGCGCACGGCCTCCTCGAACGGCACGAGGTAGACCTCGCGCAGCGAGCGCTCGTCGATCCGCGAGTCGTAGGACATCCGGTCGTCCTCGGTCTCGTTGCCGACGAAGTGCTTGATCGTGGCACCGACACCGGCGGACTGCACGCCCTCGATGAAGGCGGTCGCGATCCGCGCGGTCAGCAGCGGGTCCTCGGAGTAGCACTCGAAGTGCCGACCGCCCAGCGGGCTGCGGTGCAGGTTCACCGTCGGTGCCAGCAGGACGTGGATGTCCTTGTCCCGGGTCTGCGCGCCCATCACGAAGCCGGCTCGGCGGGTGACCTCGGGATCCCAGGCGGCGGCGAGCGCGGTGGGGCTGGGGAACAGGAGCGAGGTGTCGCGCTCGTCCCACGTGACGCCGCGGACGCCGACCGGGCCGTCGGAGACGCGCAGCTTGCGCAGGCCGATGCTCGGGATCTCGGGAAGCGACCAGAAGTCCTCGCCGACGATCAGCGAGAGCTTCTCCTCCAGGGTCAGCCGCGCCACCAGGTCGCGCAGCTCGTCGTCGCCGGGCTCGTTGTCGGTGGGGGTGCTGTGAGACGCCATCGTCTGCCTTCCGCTTGCGTAGCCGATCGACCCGCGGTCCGGGCGACCCGCCGAACGAGTCGCCCGGAGGATCCCGTCGTACGCTAGCCGGAAAACCTATTACACGGTAGCTTTGTTATCGCGACGTAACATACACCTCGACAGGCTCCCGCCGGGACACGGCAGGATGACCACATGGACGCACAACCGGAGGACCTCCCCGTCAACCCGCCGACCCCGAGCCGGGCCGCCCGGGCCAGACCACGCGGCCGCGGATACGCGTCCGGGGATGCCCGACGCACCCGCATCCTCAACATCGCGCTCCAGGAGTTCGCCGAGAACGGCTACCGCGGCACCTCGCTGGCCCGGATCGCCGAGCGCGCCGAACTGACCCAGGCCGGCCTGCTGCACCACTTCCGCAGCAAGCAGGAGCTGCTGATGGCGGTGCTCGACCTGCGCGACCGGATGGACATGGAGCATCTGGACGTGGGCGTGCTTCCGCTCGGTGGCGAGGCGGCCCTGGGCAAGCTCGCCGAACTCGCCGAGCACAACCGCAACATCCCCGGGCTGGTCCAGCTCTTCACCGTGCTCACCGGCGAAGCGGTGACCACCGACCACCCCGCACACGACTGGGCCCAGGACCGCTACGCGGTGCTGCGTTCGAGCATCACCGCGTCGCTGGAGGCCGGCCGGGCATCCGGCGAGCTGCGCGCGGACGTCGATCCGCCCGCGGTCGCGGCGCAGGTCTTCGCGATGATGGACGGCCTGCAACTGCAATGGCTGCTCGACCCCGAACGCGTGGACATGGCAACGCTGTTCCGCGACTACGTGGAGCACCTGCTGCGCCGCATCCGGGCCTGATCCGAGCCCGACCCGAGCCCGGCTACGCGGTCGTGCCCTCGCCCGCGGTCAGCTCGCGCAGCACCGCGCCCAGGTCCCAGTTGGACAGGCCGGCCAGCGCCTCGCGGAAGACGGTGAGCCCGAACAGATCGCCCCGGGCGGTCATCCGACCGGTGGCCAGTGCCTCGCGCGGCGCGTGCCGGTCGTTGAGCAGGATCACCCGGCGCGCGGTGTCGTAGTCCATGTGCACCACCAGATCCGGACCCGGCAACAACCCCGGGCGCACCAGCACGCGGCCCTGGAAGACGTCCAGGTGCAGCTCGGCCGGGTCGTCCCGCTCCGGCACGTCGCTCACCACGATGTCCACGATCGCCGGATGCGACGTGCGCTTCTCCGGATCGGGCGTGATCAGCCGGCTGAGCCGGGACACCGCCGCGATCCACGCGTCCGACATGAACGGGTGCCGATCGAGCGCGGGCTCCTCGTCGCCGACCGGCTCCGGCCCGCCCCGGGTCGGCTCGGGCTCCTCGCGCAGCACCTTCCCGAGCTCCTCGCCGAGCCGACGCGCGGCCGTACGGCGCATCGCCCGGGCCAGCTCGGCCTCCACCGCCCGCAGCGCCAGCGGTCGCATCCGGCGGATCATCTCCGCCGTCTCGTCCGCGTCGCCGTCGGCGGGCAGCAGATGCGACTCCATCAGCCGACCGAACCCCTCGGACACGTGCTCCATCGCCGCACGCAACATCCGCAGCTGCTCGGTGACCGCGGCCACCGGTACGCCGGCCGCGTGCAGCTCGGCGCCCACCGCGAGCTCGCGCGGGCTGGGCACCCGGAACACGGTCAGCGAGTCGTCCTCGGGTTCGAGCAACCCCAGCCGCACCGCCCCGGCGAGCGCGACCGGATCGGACAGGCCGCCGAACATCGCGATCAGCTCGGCCCGGGTCATCCGCTCCGGCGTCTCGTCGCTCCACGGCCCGCTCGCCTCGGCGACCAGCCCGAGCACCGCGCCGAGACTGCGCCCGCCGTCCCACGCGTCGAGCAGTTCCTTGATGCTCACCAGGCTGTAGCCGCGCTCCAGCAACTGGCCGATCAGCCGGAGCCGGCCCAGATGGCCGTCGTCGTACAGGGACACCCGCCCCTGTCGCCTCGGCCGCGGCAACAGCCCGCGATCCTGGTACGCGCGTACATTGCGTACGGTCGTGCCCCCCTCGCGGGCGAGGTCCTCGATCCGGTACTCCGCCAACCTCGTGCCTCACGATCCTCGTGCCCCGTGTCCGCGGCCAACGTAATGCAGATGTGTTCGAGGTTCGATGCGGATCCGATCGAGGTTCGATCACGGGACGCCGGGAAAGGCGCCGGAAGACACGGAAAACGAGCGGCGAGATCACGGCGGAGCCCGGATCGCGCGCGCGGGGACCGTCAGGGAATCACCACGACCGGTCGCTTGGCGTGCTTGACCAGGCGGCACGCGACCGAACCGAAGATCCGGCTGGCCAGCCCGGTGGACCCGCCGACCACGATCGCGTCGGCGGTGAATTCGCGCGCGACGTCCTCGATCTCGTGGCAGATGTCGCCCCCGCGCTCGACCAGGATCCACGGCACGTCGCTGAGGTGATCCGCGCAGGCCAACTCCAGGCCAAGGGCCTCGGAGCGGCTGTCCGGCACGTCGATGAAGACCGGCGGCTCGCAGCCGGCCCACACGGTGGCCGGAATCCGGTTGGCCACATGCACGATCACCAGCCCGCCGCCGAGCCTGCGCGCCATGCCGGACGCGTACGCCAAGGCACGTTCACTGGACTCGGACCCGTCGAAACCGACCACGACGGGATGTTGGAACGCGGGATCGCGCTGATGAGGAGAGTCGGGACGGAGCAACGGAGTGCCGTCCGGAAGGTCACTGAACTCGAAAGCAGCCATGGGAATCGGGCGTCTTTGCTGTGGAGGGGCGCCTCGGGGCTTCCTGGTACCAGATTACTGCGCCGACCCGCACATTCGAAGTGTCGACCGGGGTTCTCCCGGACAAAAACGACACCACGACGCGTGCAGGTCGGGGCTTGGTGAGGTTCGCCGGACCACGCACGGGGATGGCGCCCCCGACAAAGCCTCGGCGAGACACGCACATTAGCCGGACAACGCCGTGAATGGGGAGACCCGGGCAGCCGTGTGGGTGATTGTGATCCGGTCGCAGTCGGTTCCCGGCACTCACCGAGGGCGGTCGGCGGCCCGGTTCGGGCCGGTCGCCGGGCTCGTTCGGGCCGGCCGCGGAGGCTGTACGGGGCGGCTTCGGGCCCGTTCGAGGGTGCGCGCTGACGCCGCAGGAGGGAACGGGCGTTACCCCGGGCCCCGCCCGAGCGTTGGTCAGGACGACACCGTGCGTCCGGGCGACCGCGTCGAAACGGGCGGCGATCCGCAGGTTGGACGCCGACCCTCCCTCACGCCGACCCGCGCCGCGGCGCCGACGTCGAACCTGTCTGACGGCCCGTCACGCGCCGGGCCGTCGGCGGGTTCGACGTACTCCCGGACGCGCGTGCTCGTCGGCGGCCTCCACTCGTCCGCCGGCGGGCCGGTTCGCGGGCGCTCACATGGTCAGCAACACGCCTCCGTAGGCCGCGCCGGCGATCAGCACCCAGGACGCGAAGCCCAGGAGCAGCGCCCGCCAGCCGGTGCGCACCAGCCGATTCAGGTCGACCATGCTGCCCAGGCCGAACAGTGCGGCAGCCAACAGCAGGTCCTGCGCGGTGCCCGCGACCTCCAGCGCCGAGGTCGGCAGCAGACCCGTGCTGCGCACGCCGACCATGGCCAGGAAGCCGACCACGAACAGCGGCATCAGGGCCGGCCGCCGCGCCCCCGCACCCCCGGTGTCGCCCGCTCGCGCGGCCCGGCGGCGCAGCGCGTACCCGGTGCCCACCACGATCGGCGCGAGCAGCAGCACCCGCATCAGCTTGACCACCACCGCGGTGTGCAGCGCGACCGGCCCGGCCACGCCGCCGGCGGCGACCACCTGGCCGACGTCGTGCACGCTCGCGCCGACCCAGCCGCCGTACCGCACCGCATCCAGGCCCAGCGGCGCCCGCAGCAGCGGCAGCGCGACGATCGCCAGGCTTCCGCACAGCGTGACCAGCGCGACGGCGGTGGCCACGTCCTCCTCGTCGCTGTCGCTGACGCCGTTCATCGCGGCCACGGCGGAGGCGCCGCAGATCGAGAAGCCGGTCGCGATCAGCAGCGGTTGATCACCGGGCAGACCGATCCGCCGCCCCAGCCACCGGGTGCCGAAGAAGGTCAGGACGACCACCCCGATCACCATCGCCACCGGCGCGAAACCGAGTCCGACGATGTCGCCGAGGGCGAGCTTGAGGCCCAGCAGCACCACCCCGGCGCGCATCAACCGCTTGCCCGCGAAGCCCAGCCCCGGCGCGGTCGCGGCGGGCAGCGCGCGCACGTTGGCGGCGAGGATGCCCAGGGCGACGGCGACCGTGAGCATCGGCAGGCCGGGCCAGAGCCGATGCGCACCCCAACTCGCGGCCACCGCGAGCACCGCCGCGAGCAGCCCCGGCCACAATCGCGGCTTCGCCGGCTCGGAGCCGGCCGAAAGCTGCGTGTGGTGCGTGCGGTGCGCGGCGGTCAGGGTCATGAACCCCACCCTCGACCCGGCGCACTCGTCCGGGTAGCGGTCGATTGCCTGGTAGGTCATAGGGTTTGGCTATGACCTCGCCGGCGCGCCCCTCGGACCGACTGCCCGACCTGTACACGCTCGAACTGCTCGTCGCGGTGACCGAAAGCGGCAGCCTGGGCAGCGCGGCCCGCCGGTTCGGCATCAGCCAGCCCTCGGCCAGTGCGCGGATGCGCACGCTGGAGCGGCGGCTCGGGGTGCGCCTGCTGGAGCGCAGCACCACCGGCTCGGTGCCCACCGCCGCCGGTCTGGTGATCACCGACTGGGCCCGCGGCGTGCTCGACCAGGCGCACGCGCTCGTGGAGGGGGCGGCCGCGCTCAAGGCCCGGCAGGAGGACCGGCTGCGGGTCGCGGCGAGCCTGACGGTGGCCGAACACCTGGTGCCCGGGTGGCTGACCGCGCTGCGCGAGGCGGTGCCCGGAGTGCACGTGGGCCTGCAGGTGACCAACAGCCTGCACGTGATCGAGGCACTGCGGGCGGGCGAGGCGGATCTGGGCTTCGTCGAGGGGCCGTGGGTCCCGCGCGACCTGCAGTCCGCGGAGGTGGGCCGGGATCGGCTCGTGGTGGTGGTCGCGCCGACGCACCCGTGGGCCCGGCGGCGGCGCCCGATCGCCGCAGCCGAGTTGGCCGCGACGCCGCTGCTGCTGCGCGAGGCGGGTTCGGGCACCCGGGAGACGCTGGAGCGGGCCCTCGCCGCCTATGACGGAGTCGCCGTGCCGGCGCTGGAGTTGGGCGCGACGGCGCCGTTGCGCTCGGCGGCGATCGCCGGGTCCGCGCCCGCGGTGTTGTCCGATCTCGCGGTCCGCGAGGACCTGGCCGACGGGCGTCTGGTGGCCGTGCCGATGGCCGATCTGCCCGCCCTCGACCGGATCCTGCGGGCGGTCTGGCCGCGCGGTCGGGAACTGCCGGAGGCGGCCCTGCACCTGCTGCACGCGGCCCGCAGGCGCCCCGGGGCCTGACGGCTCCGGCAAATGTCGACAAGTTCCGCGATGTGACCACCGTCACAAACACGCATATCTACATAACGTCACGTAGAGAACACCATGCATAGACAAGGTAAGAGAGAGTAAGTTCCGATCTTGGGTTACGTGAGTGACGCCTGTGACCTACTGGGGCGTGAGGGGTGAAGGGGGCGATCGGGGCCATGAGCAGGATCGACAGCCGTAAGGACCGGCGACGAGGGCGAGCCCGCGTGGTCGATGCCGACCACCCGGCCGAGATCGCCGCGATCGACGGCGTCGATGCCGTCCCGGTCGGCGATGCGGACGCGGTGGTGATCGTCGCGGCGTCCACCGTGCTGTCCGAGGCTCCGCCCGAGAGCGACTCGATCGAGGACGACGGCGACCTCACCGACGACATCGACTTCGACGGCGAGTACGACCCCGACGCCGAGGGCGTCCTGGCTCCGGGACGCGAGCGCCCGCTGCTCGGTCGACGTCGCCCGGACACGATCGCGGTGTTGCTGTTCGCGAACTCGCCGATCCTGGAGAGTTCGATCCCGATATCGGTGTTCGGGGTGGATCGACGCGACGCCGGCGTACCGAACTACCGATTACTGGTGTGCGCGGCCGAACCCGGACCGCTCCGCACCACCGGCGGCGTCGAACTGATCGCGCCGTACGGCCTCGACGCCCTCGCCCGGGCGGGCACCGTGATCGTGCCCGCGTGGCACTCGCCGTCCCGGATGCCACCGCCGCCCGTGCTGGAGGCGCTGCGCCGGGCGCACCGCGAGGGAGCCCGGATCGTCGGCCTGTGCGGCGGCGCGTTCGTGCTCGCCGCGGCCGGCCTGCTGGACGACCGTCCGGCGACGACGCACTGGATGTACGCCCCCGCGCTGGCCAAGCGCTACCCGAAGGTCCGGGTCGACCCCCGCGAGCTGTACGTCGACGACGGTGACATCCTCACCAGCGCCGGCACCGCGGCCGGCATCGACCTGTGCCTGCACCTGGTCCGCCTCGACCACGGCCCGGACGCGGCCAACGCGCTCGCCCGCCGACTGGTCGTGCCCGCCCACCGGATCGGCGGTCAGGCGCAGTACATGGACTTGACCCTGCCCGAGGAGATCAGCGGCGACCCGCTGGCCACCGTCATCTCGTGGGCGCTGGAGAACCTGGCCGAGCGCTTCGACATCGAACAGTTGGCGACTCGCGCGTACATGAGTCGGCGCACCTTCGACCGGCGTTTTCGCACCCTCACCGGCAGCGCTCCGCTGCAATGGCTGCTCACCCAGCGGGTGCTCCAGGCCCAGCGGCTGCTGGAGACCACGGACCTCCAGGTCGAGGAGATCGCCCGCCGTTGCGGGTTCCGCTCGCCGGTCGCGCTGCGCGGACATTTCCGCAAACAACTGGGTGTCCCGCCGGCCTCCTATCGGGAGACCTTCCGCACCCGCAGCCCGGAGGAGACCGGCGACGAGGAGGTGTGTGCCCGGGCCGTAGGGTGACCCTATGAACGACCGCTTGGTCTGGATCGACTGTGAGATGACCGGACTCGACCTGTCCCGGGACGCGTTGGTGGAGGTGGCGGCCCTCGTCACCGACTCCGAGCTGAACATCCTGGGCGACGGTGTCGACGTCGTGATCCGCCCGCCCGCCGAGGCGCTGGCCGGCATGCCCGATGTGGTGCGCAAAATGCACACCGCTTCAGGTCTGCTGGAGGAGCTGGAGGCGGGCGTCAGCCTGGCCGAGGCCGAGGCCGAGGTGCTCGCCTACATCAGGAAGCACGTCCCGGACGGGCGCAAGGCACCGCTGTGCGGCAACTCGATCGGCACCGACCGGGGCTTTTTGGCCCGGGACATGCTCGACCTGGAAGCCTTCCTGCACTATCGGGTGATCGACGTCTCCTCGATCAAGGAACTGGCCCGCCGCTGGTATCCGCGGGTCTACTTCCAGAGCCCGCCGAAGGCCGGCAACCACCGCGCGCTGGCCGACATCCACGAGAGCATCGAGGAACTGCGGTACTACCGCGAGGCGATCTTCGTCCCGGACCCCGGTCCGGACAGCGACACCGCCAAGGCGATCGCAGCCAAGTACGGCCACAAGCCGGCCGAACACGCGTAGGCCGTGTCCGGCGGATCCTGGTGCCGCCGCCGAACCGAGCCCGGAATCGACGCCGCGCGGGGCGCCGGATCGGCCTCGCGGAAACCCTGCGGCGAGCAGCCTCCGCGAGCCTGTACACTTTTCCTCGCCGGGACGGAACGCCCCGGCGATGGTGGGTGTAGCTCAGCTGGTAGAGCACCTGGTTGTGGTCCAGGAAGTCGCGGGTTCAAGTCCCGTCACTCACCCCAGACGAGGTCCCGAGGCACGCGAGTGCCTCGGGACCTCGCTCGTTGTGCGCCGGTTGTCGCCTCGATGTGCCCGATGTCGCCGTTCGCGTTGTGTGCGGCGCCGCGTGCGGCGTAGCGTGCGGTCACCTGAGGGTTACGCATGCGTCATCGGGAGGGTTTCGATCATGAGCACCGGCGAGTCCGAGCAGCCGTCGCGGCAGCAGTTGGACGACGAGAAAGCCGCGCTGTACGCCATGGACATCAGCGGTGTCACGTGGATCGGCTACGGCGAGGACACCACCGGCGAAGGCATCGTGGAGACCGCCGAACTGCCCGGTGGGGGCATGGCGATGCGCAACTCGATCCACCCGGAGGGGCCGATCCTGCGGTTCACCGAGGGCGAGTGGACCGCGTTCGTGCTCGGGGTGCGCGACGGCGAGTTCGACCTGGACCGGCTCGCCGAGCCGCTGCCGGAGCAGCGCGGCTGACGACTTCGCCGAGATCTGCTCCGGGCGCCGTCCGGCGCCCGCCCGGCGGCTGACCTGACGCTTCGTCAGGCCGGCGGGCTCGAGGGCGTCATCCGTTTCGCCCGTTTGGCAATCCGTGTACCGGTTATCCCTCGGTGGACGCCCCACCGACGAGGGAGATCCGTGTCCACAACCACCTCCGGGGTGGAGATCAGCGCGGTCGGCCTGGCGGCATCGGGACCGGACGGCACGATCTTTCGCGACGTCCGGCTGACCGCGCCCGCGGCGGGCCTGACCGTGCTCGTCGGGCCCGCCGGCGCCGGCCGCACCTCGCTGCTGCTCGCGCTCGGCGGCCGGTTCCGCACCGACGCCGGCAGCGTGACGGTCGCGGGCAGCCGCAGCGCCGCGACCGCCCGGGCACACACCGCGGTGGCCCGCGCCCGCCCCGGCCTGGACCTGGAACCCCACCTGTTCGTCGCCGAGACGGTCGCCGAGCGCCGGGCCGTCGGCGGCGGCCGGCCCACCGAACCGGCGCTGGCCCGGATGTACGAGTTGTTGCGGATCGACCCGCCCGACCGGGTCCTGGTCGAGCACCTGGCCGCGGTGGACCAGTTGTTGTTCTCGGTCGCGCTGGCCGCGGCCGACCGGCCCGGCGCGGTCCTGGTCGACGACGTGGACAGCGGTATCGCGGGCGCCGACCTGCTGCGCGCGTGGCGGGCCCTGCGCGAGTTGGCCGACACCGGCATCACCGTCGTCGCCACCGCGACCGATGCGCCGCGCGGCGCCGACGTGGTGGTGGATCTGCCCGGACACCACCTGTACCCGAGAGGCGGTACCGCCTGATGGGTGTGCTGCGCCTGGCCTGGCTCGAACTACGGCGCTTCCGGGGCCCGTTGCCCCGGCTGGTCCCGGTCATGCTGATGCTGGTGCCGACCCTGTACGGCGCGCTGTACCTGTGGTCCAACTGGGACCCGTACGGCCGGCTGAACCAGGTTCCGGTCGCGTTCGTGAACGAGGACCGGCCGGTGGACGTGCGCGGGCAGCACATCGACGCGGGCGGCCGGCTGACCGAGGTGATCCGCACGGACGAGAACTTCAAGTGGAAGGTCACCGACGCGAAGCAGGCCCGCAAGGGCCTGGAGGACGGCGACTACCACTTCGTGGTCACCGTGCCGCCGGACTTCAGCGCGACGCTGGCCACCACGGCGTCGGCGCAGCCCAGGCAGGCGAAGTTGTTGATGACGCTCGACGACGCCAACGGCTTCATCATCGGCAAGATGGCCGAGGTGGCCAAGACCCGCCTCCAGCAGCAGGTTTCGGCCACCACGCAGAGCACGCTGGTGCAGCAGCTGTACGGGCAGACCGGGGAGCTCAAGGACCAGCTGGCCCGATCCGCCGACAGTGCGCGGCAATTGGCCGGCGGCGTCGGTACCGCGCCGCCGGATCAGCTCCGGGAGGGAGCCGAGCAGCTCGCCGGCGGCCTGACCCGGTTGAACGAGGCGGTGCCGGCTCCACCGCCGGCGCAGGCCGCGGGCGAGGACGCGCGGGTGCTCGGCGCGCCGGTGACGATCGAGGTGACGAACCTGCATCCGGCGGATCTGTACGGCCGCGGGTTGGCGCCGTTCTTCTTCGGCATCGCGCTGTGGGTGTTCGGGCTGGTCGGCTTCCTGCTCCTGCGGCCGTACAACCCGCATGCGCTCGCGGGGCGTGCGGGCGCGGTCAAGGTGGCCCTCGCCGGCTGGTTGCCCGCCGCCGCGCTCGGCCTGGCGGGTGCGTTCGTGTTGTACGCGGTGGTGCAGCTCGGGCTCGGACTGGATGCCGACGATCCCGGACTGAGCCTGTTGTTGATCGCCCTGGCGGCGGTCACCTTCGTGGCCATTGCGCAGTTCCTGCGGGCCGCGCTCGGCGCGGTGGGGGATGTGCTGATCCTGGTCCTGCTGATGCTCCAGCTCACCTCGTGCGGCGGGTTGTATCCGGTCACCACGACGCCCGAGCCGTTCCAGGCGCTGCATCCGGTGCTGCCGATGACGTACCTGGTGAACGGTCTGCGGGTCACCCTCACGGGTGGTGAAGGGGAACGATTGGCGGTCGCCTTCGCGGTCCTCGGCGGGTATCTGGTGGTGGCGCTGATCGCAACCGTGTTCGTGGTCCGGCATCGGCGGATGTGGACGATGGCGTCGCTGAAACCGGCCGTGGAGTTGTGACCACGCACTACCGATGGGTCAATTCGCTCCCCCGTACGGTTGTACCCGGGGAGCGCAACCACGCCCGCTCCGTGCACGTCGCCCACAATCAGGGGGTACCGCGGGTTTGCCACCTGTGGTGGAGGAGGGAGAATCAGCGGCGATGAACGAGCAGGAGATACAGAAACTGAGGGCCGAGGCCGAGACCCGGGTGCGGGAACTCGGGCCCGAGCACCCCGGTTCGCTCGACGCGCGCGCCGCGTGGGCCCGGGTGGTCGGTGACGAGGGCAGGCCCGCAGAGGCCGCTCGGATGTTCGGCGAGCTCGCGGGTGACTACGCGCGCGTGCTCGGCCCGCAGCATCCCGACACGCTCCTGGCCCGGCACAACCATGCCTACTGCCTGGGGTTGTCCGGGAATGCGGTCACCGCCGAATCGCTGGCGCGCGACGTCGCGGCCGACTGTGTCCTGGTGCTCGGTCAGGACGATCCCGAGACGCTCAACGTGCGTGCCGGGTGGGCCCGATGGATCGGCGAGTCGGGCGACGCCGCGGGCGCGGCGCGGATGTTGCGGCCGATCGTGGAGGAGGCGACCGACGCGCTCGGGCCGGTGCATCCGGACACGCTGACCATCCGACACCAGCACGCGCACTGGGTGGGCCGTTCCGGCGAGACGATCCAGGCTGCCCGGTTGATGGCGGCGATCGCGGACGAGCGCGGCGAGGTGCACGAGCCGGACGACCCCGCGGCGTTGACGGCGCGGCACGACCGGGCGATGTGGGCGGGCGAGGCCGGCGACGTGTCGGTGGCCCGGGACGCGCTGATGCACCTCGTCGAGGACGCGACGCGTGTGCTGGGGCCGGACCACCACGACACGTTGGTGATACGGCACAATCACGCGCACTGGACCGGCGAGTCCGGCGACCCGCTGGGCGCCCGGACGTTGCTGACCCAGCTGGTCGCGGACTGTACGCGGGTGCTCGGCGAGCAGCACCCGGACAGCGAGAACGCCCGACGCGGGCTGATGTGGTGGACCTACGGGCCCAAGGCCAACGACCCGGCGCCCACGTTCGCCACGGCGGTGGGCAACAGCTCGGTGCGGGCGGGGCGGCCGGCGAAGGAGCCCAAGCCACCGAAGCCGCCGAAGCCGGCAAAGGCGGCGAAGGTGCCGAAGCCTGCTCGACCGGCGAAGGCGAAGCGGCCGGAGCCGGCCGGGGAGGCCGGCGGGCCGATTCCGTCGGCCGACGTCGCGTCGCCGTTGCCGGCCGCATCGGCCGCGCCGACCGAGGTGGTCTCGGTCGGGTCCGGGGCCGGTGGCGTCGTAGCGCCGCCGCCCGCGGAGCCGGACGGGGACGTCACCGCGTTCGCGCCGGTGGCCGGGCTCACCTCGGACACCGAGGAGAACGCGGCGGTGTCGGCCGGGTCGGCGGCGCCGGCCGCGCGGCCCCTCGCGACCGAGGAGACGGCCCCGGAGCCCGCTTCGGGTCGGCCGGCCGGGGCATCCGCATCCGCGCGGGACGAGACGCCGGAGAGTGCGGTGACTCGGGTGTCGAGCGTGGCGCCCGACGACGAGCCGACGCACGTGAGTCCGCCGGCTCGGCCGACGTCGGCGCCGGCCGGTGCTGCTTCGGCCGGCTCGGCGGATGAGGTCACCCCGGTCGGGGAATCGGCCGGGGGACGCGACGAAGAGCCGGACGAGACACCAGGCGAGAGGGCCGGCGAGAAGAAGTAGTCGCGAGACGAAGTGGGTCACGACGTGTGGGGCGCCGGCGGAGTCATCCGCCGGCGCCCCACACGCGTGTTCGGTCGGCCGTCGCGGCCGGTTCGTCCGACCCGGCGCTCGGCCGGGCGAAGTGCGCGGCGGCGGGAGCCGTTCGCCTGTGTCCGCCGACCGATCGTGCGTGTCCGCCGACGTGGTTCCGGCCGGGAACCTTGCGCCCGTAATGATCACTTGAGGCCGTCATATGTACGCAACCTGTTCGAAACGGGGAAAGGTCAGGATGCAGGACAGGTAATGGAGGAGGTGTCGCGTGTTGTACCGACTGAGGGTGTCGCTGCCCGATCGGCCCGGATCGCTCGCGCGGGTCACGCAGTTGCTGGGTGCGGCGGGCGCCGACGTGATGCAGATGACCGTGCTCGAACAGCTCGGCGGCCGTGCGGTCGACGAGTTCACGCTCTCCTGGGGTGGTGAGCGGGACATCACCGCGCTGATCGCGGCCATGGAGCGCTCGGTGGGGGTTCGCGTCGAGGGCTGCTGGGCGGCCGGCGAGGTGCCGGGATCCGCGCCGGAGCTGGACGTGCTGGGTCAGGTGGCGCGCGATCCGGGACGGGCGGTGGCCACCCTGATCGACGCGGCGCCCACGCTCTTCCACGCCGACTGGGCGGTCGCCACGCGCGGCGGACGCGGCCGGCAGTTGGTACACCAGAGTTGGCGGGCCCCGGAGGCGCCGGCGCTGCCCGCGCTCACCCCGATGCGGCCGCTGGCCTTCGCCTACGAGGGTGACGCGATCGGTCACGGCGCGGCGGCGCCGATCGGCGCGTCCTGGCTGACCCTGTACGTGGTCCGCCACGAGGGCCCCGCCTTCCACCGCACCGAACTCGAACGCCTGGGTCGCATCGTGGACGTCGCCCTGGGCGTCCTCGGCGAACGCGGCGCGGCAAAGGCCGCGGGCGGCACCGTGTAGGAGCCCGGTCGGGCGTGTCCCGTGCCGCCTACATGCCCATGCCCGGCACCATGCCCGACGCCCCTTCCGCGCCGCCCTCGCGGGTTTGGGATGCCCGGGACGGGAACCATTCGCGGCTATTCGGCGTGTAACGATCGGAACAACTATGATTGTGTAATTGTGCGCGCACTTCGGGCATCGAGCCGAGCGCACATCGAGCGCGGGGGCCCGACGAAGGCGACGACGACGTGCAGGACAAGGATGGGACGTCCCCGGCGGCCGACGCCGTCCCGGGGGCGTCGGGCGGGGAGCCGGGGCCGGGAGGCCCGGGTCGTATAGAACGGCGCGTCCGGGATCGGCGGCGCCGTCGCCGTCGCATCCTCGCGTGGACCGCCGCGGGGCTCGTCACCGTGCTGCTTGCCGCCGGGGGCTTCGGCTGGTGGTTGTACGACCGTCTCAACGGCAACATCCGCACCCAGGACTTCGCCGACCAGCTGACCGATCGACCGCCGCCCACCGGCGGGATGAACGTGCTGCTCGTGGGCTCCGACTCGCGCGCCGGCGACAACGCCGAGTACGGCCGGGACGAGGGCGGCACCCAGCGTTCGGACACCACGATCCTGCTGCACGTGCCGGAGGGGCGGAAGACCGCGATCGCGGTCAGCTTCCCGCGTGACCTGATGGTGAACGTGCCCGCCTGTCGGACCACGGCGGGTGGCACCCAGCGCGCCTACTTCGGCCAGTTCAACAGCGCGATGGAGGTCGGTGGCGTGCCGTGTGTGGCGGCCACCGTGGAACGGCTCACCGGCGCCCGCATCGACCACCAGATCACCGTCGACTTCACCGGCTTCAAGAAGGTCGTGGACGCGCTCGGCGGTGTGCCGATGCACATCGACCAGCCGATCGACGACAGTGCCGCGCATCTGCAACTGCCCGCGGGCGACGTCAATCTCGACGGCGAGCAGGCGCTCGGCTTCGTGCGGGTGCGCAAGAGCATGGGCGACGGCAGCGACATCCAGCGCATCGCCCGTCAGCAGGAGTTCCTCAAGGCCCTGATCAAGAAGGTCCAGGACGAGAACCTGCTGACCAACCCGGCCAGGGCGTACAACGTGATGGATGCCGCGACCAAGGCGATCACCACCGACTCCGGGATCAACTCGCTGGTCAGCCTGTACGACTTCGCCAACGGCCTGCGCGGCATCCCGTTGGACCGGATCGAGTTCACCACCACACCGCTGATCGACTACGCGCCGGACCCCAACCGGGTCGCGCTCAAGCAGCCCGAAGGGGCCCAGTTGTTCACCCGGCTTCGCGACGGTGCGCCGGCGCCCGTCCCGCCGGCGCCCGGAACGGCTGCGCCGGGTAGCACGAATCAGGGCACTGCGGGACGTTAACCGTCACCCGGCCGTGACCCCTGGTCGTTGAACTGTACGGTGCAGGGGTCCACCGACGACGCAGCGTCCGGGCCCTCGGGGCAGACCCGGTAATGGGGCCGCCCGCGACGCTTTACGGTGGACTCGCGAGGGTGCTGGGTGCGGACCGAGGGGCTGGTGGCAGGGGCGCCATGACGGGTCGGGTTCTTCAGGTGGTGCAGGGCACTCGTTGGCGACGGCGCGCGGGTGAGTACACCTCGATCGGGGCCGCGGTCGGTGCCGCGGCGGCGGGCGACTCGATCCTGGTCGCGCCCGGGACGTACCGCGAGGACGTGTCGATCGCCGTCCCGGTGACGGTGGTCGGCTCGGACGGTCCGGGGACGGTGGTGCTGACCGCAGCCGACGGCGTCGCGCTGACGATCACGTCGGATGCGGCCGTGCACGGTCTGGTCGTCGAGGGCGGCGCCGGCGTGTTGTCGCCGGCCATCGTGATCGAGGGCTGCGCGCCGATACTGGAGGAGTGCGTGGTCCGCGCCGCCTCGGTGGTCGGCGTGGAACTGCGCGCGGGAGCCGACCCGATGGTGCGCCGCTGCCGGGTGAGCAACCCGCAGGGGGTGGGCATCGGGGTGACCGGCCGCTCGCGCGGCACCTTCGAGGACTGCGAGATCGGCGACACCGGTCGCGAGGGCTTCGACGTGCGCGAGGGCAGCGCGCCGATCCTGCGTCGCGGGCGGGTGCGCGACGCGTCCGGGCACGGGCTGCGATTCACCGGCCCGGGGACCACCGGCAGCGTGCAGGAGTGCGAGATCCACGACGGCTCCGACGCGGAGCCCGCGGTGTTCGTCGGCGACCAGGCCTCGCCGCACCTGACCGGCCTGCACATCCACGACGTGGGCGGCGGCGGCATCTGCGTCGCGGGCGGCGCCGCGCCGATCATCGCCGACTCGCGGATCGAGCGGGTCGGCTGGGCGGGCATCTCGGTCGGCGGGCAGGGCAGCGCCGGATCGCTCTCGCGTACCGAGATCACCTCGGTCAAGGGCACCGGCGTCCAGGCCGACGACCTGGCCACGTTCTCGCTCGACGACTGCACGATCCGTGATGCCGAGGGCAACGGCGTATCGGTCGACCGCGGCGCCAACCTGACCCTGGTCGGTTGTCGGCTGCGCGACATGGGCCGCAACGGCGTCGACGTGCACGGCCACTCGGAGGTCACCCTCAGCGGCTGCACGATCCGCAGCTTCGGCCGCAACGGCCTCTCCCTCGCCGACCACGGCGCCCGCGCGTCCGCGATCGACTGCGAATTCCACGACTCCACGGGCGGCAAGCCGGCCGTGTGGGTGGCCGACGGTGCCGACGCCGCGCTGGGCGAGTGCCGCATCCACGACGTGCTGGACGGGGTCAAGGTGGCCGGCTCCGGCACCGGCCTGTCCATGCACGACTGCGAGATCCACGACGTGGACGAGACCGGCATCGGGATCGGCGCGGGCGCGGTGGTCTCGGTCAAGTCCTGCAAGGTCCGCAAGGCCACCACCGGCGTGTGGTTCATGGAGTCGGACTGCGGCGGCATCATCGCCGACTGCACGATCGAGGACACCACCGACGGCGTCTCGGTCACCGGCGCGGCCGGTCCCACCGTGCGCCGGGTCCGGGTGGACCGGGCGACCGGTGAGGGCATTCGGATCTCCGGCGGTGGGCGCGGCGACTTCGAGGACTGCGAGGTGCTGGGCGGGCGCGGCTACGGCGTCAACGTGCGCGAGGGCTGCCACCCGGTGTTCACCCGCTGCACCACGCGCGACAACGCCAAGGGCGGCTTCGAGTTCGCCGGCCCGGGCCCGGTGGCGGTCGAGTGCACGTCGCAGGGGGACGGGGCGAGCGGCGCCGAGACACCGGCCGCCGGCGGGATTCTGGGTACGCCGAGCCCGGTCGCGGCGGCCGGCGCGCAGCCGCAGGGCGTGGCCAGGCTCACCGCCACGCTGCCGATCCCGGGCGCGCGCGACGGCGTGGCCGCCGACGAACACATCGCCGAGACGTCCGGGCGCACCGTGGACGAATTGCTCGCCGAATTGGACGGCCTGGTCGGGCTGGCCGGCGTCAAGACCGAGGTGCGCAACCTGATCGACCTGATCTCGGTCGGCCGGCGGCGGGAGGAGGCCGGCCTCAAGGCGCCGACGCTGCGCCGGCACCTGGTCTTCACCGGCTCCCCGGGCACCGGCAAGACCACGGTGGCCCGGCTGTACGGCGAGATCGCGCAGGCGCTCGGCGTGTTGCGGATGGGCCACCTGGTCGAGGTCTCCCGGGTCGACCTGGTCGGCGAACACATCGGCTCGACCGCGCCGCGCACCAAGGAGGTCTTCGACCGGGCCCGCGGTGGCGTGCTGTTCATCGACGAGGCCTACAGCCTGGCTCCGCCGGATCCCTCGCGCGACTTCGGCCGGGAGGCGATCGACACACTGGTGAAGATGATGGAGGACCACCGCGACGACGTCGTGGTGATCGTGGCCGGCTACACCGACGAGATGGAACGCTTCCTGGGCGCCAACCCCGGCTTCGGGTCCCGGTTCTCACGCACCATCACCTTCCAGGACTACTCGGCCGACGAACTGGTCGAGATCACCCGCAAGCAGGTGAGCGAGCACGAGTACGTGCTCACCGACGACGCCTGCGACGCGCTGCTCGGCTACTTCCGCCGGCTTCCGCGCGGTGCCGCGTTCGGCAACGCGCGTGAGGCGCGACGTACGTTCGAGGCGATGATCGAGCGGCATGCGACCCGGTTGGCCCAACTGCCGGGCGCGGGCATGGAGGAGTTGCGCACATTGCATCCGGAGGATCTCCCCGAGTTGCGGTGAATCGGCCCGCGTGGGCGGGGTAACGGCCGATGAGTGCGGTCGTCCCGCGCCGCAGGGGGATGGTGCGCAAGGTTGTGGATGGTTTGCGACGGCGAAGGAGCCTCACGTGCCGGTCATGGGCATCGACATCGGCGGGACCGGGATCAAGGGCGC
This sequence comes from Embleya sp. NPDC008237, assembly GCF_042956465.1. Lineage (NCBI taxonomy): Bacteria > Bacillati > Actinomycetota > Actinomycetes > Kitasatosporales > Streptomycetaceae > Embleya > Embleya sp. NPDC008237. The sequence goes on along the minus strand of NZ_JBIBGL010000003.1, from coordinate 708,137 downwards.
GCCGGTGGACACCGACGCGGGACGGCTGACCCACGAGCGGGTGCGGCTGCTCACGCCCGAACCGTCCGAGCCGCAGGCGGTGATCGGTGTGGTCCGCGAGGTGCTGGAGCAGTTCGCCGACACCGACGGGCCGGTCGGCATCACCTTCCCGGGCGTGGTCCGGGACGGCATCGTGCGCACCGCGGCGAACGTGGACAAGTCGTGGATCGACCTGGACGCCGACGCGCTGTTCACCGCGACGCTGGGCCGGCCGGTCTCGATGGTCAACGACGCGGACGCGGCCGGGGTGGCCGAGATGCGCTTCGGCGCGGGCGCGGGGCAGCGCGGCACGGTGCTGATGCTGACCTTCGGCACCGGCATCGGCAGCGCGCTGTTCGTGGACGGCAGGCTGGTGCCCAACACCGAGCTGGGCCACCTGGAGCTGGCCGGCCACGAGGCCGAGCACCGGGCCTCGGCGGTGGCCCGGGAGACGCACGAACTGTCCTGGGAGAAGTGGGCCGGGCGGGTACAGGACTACCTGCGGCACGTGGAGATGCTCTTCTCCCCGTCGTTGATCATCATCGGCGGCGGGATCAGCAAGAAGCCGGAGAAGTTCCTGCCGTACATCAAGGTCCGCGCCGACCTGGTGCCCGCGAAGCTGCACAACGACGCGGGCATCGTGGGCGCGGCGATGCTGGTGACCGGCGACTGACGACCGACGCCGAGGCCCTGCGCGCCGACGCGCTCAGAGCGGATCGCCGTGGGTCTGCTCGCCCGCCAGGAAGGTGGCGAGCACGTCGAGATCGGTGATCGCGCTCGGCGCGACCGTGTACGGGTCGGCGGACAGCACCACCAGGTCGGCGTACTTGCCCGGGGTGATCGAGCCCGTGATGTCGTCGGCGAAGAGCTGGTAGGCCGCGTCCAGGGTCTGCGCGCGGATCGCCTGGGCCACCGTCAGCCGCTCCTCGGGGGCGAGCACCCTGCCCCGGCGCGAGCGTCGGGTGGTGGCGACGGTGATGTTGTGCAGCGGGTTCTCCGGCGTGCTGGGCGGGTCGTTGTGCAGCGAGATCCGCATGCCGGCGGCCACCGCGGACCCGGCCGCCGCCCAGCGGGCGCCGTACTTGGGCCCGAACAACTCGTCGGTGAGCACCTCGCCCCAGAAGTAGACGTGGTCCATGAACACGCTCGCGGTCACCCCGAGGGCCGCCGCGCGGGTGAACTGGTCCGGGCGCATCGCGCCGACGTGCTCGATCCGCAGCCGGTGGTCCGGGCGCGGGTAGCGGGTGAGCACGCTCTCGTAGACGTCCAGGATCATGTCGATGGCGAGGTCGCCGTGTGCGTGGCAGGCGAGTTGCCAGCCGTGCGGGAAGTACGCCTCGACCACTTCGGCGAGTTGGTCCCACGTGTAGTTGGTGCTCGCGTGCGGGCGTTCGCCGCCGCCGAGTCGGCGGGTCAGCTCGGTGTCCAGGTACGGGAAGGACACCGCGATCGTGCCCGCCCAGGGTGAGCCGTCGACCCACACCTTGATGCCGTTCTGCCGGATCAGGTCGTCGCCGGCGTCGGGTCGGCCGGTGCTGCGCAGGGCGGCGGAAGCCGGTTCGTACAGGCGCAGTCGGGTGCTCGGCGCGGGTCTGCGGGCGGGGTCGAGCAGCGCGTCGCGCCACGGCGCCAGACAGGCCATCTCGCCGGCCATGGTCAGGCCGACGGCGCTCATCCCGGCCAGGGTGTCGGCCAGGCCGGGCGGCAGTACGTCGCGGCGGCCGGGGAGCGGTCCGGTGGGCGTGGTGATCTCGGCGATCGCCTCGATGCCGTAGGCCGAGCCGTCCGGCTCGCCGTGCGCGTCGCGCCCGTATCGGCCGCCGGGTGGGTCCGGGCTGTTCCGGTCGATGCCGTGTCGACGGCCGGATTCGCGGTTGTACCAGGCCAGATGTCCCGAGTGGTGCACCACCACCAGCGGGCGATCGGGGGCGAGTCGGTCCAGGAAGTCCTGGTCGGCGAGCGGCAGATCGGGAAACGAGAGCGGGTCCCAGCCGTACATCAGCTCGTGCCCGTTCGCGACGCCCGCCCGGATCGCGGCGAGCACGGCCTCGGCGGAGTCCATCGACGCGGCCCGGATGTCCGCAACGGATCCCTTGCCGAACAGCAGTGCCTCGGCCACCGCGTGGCCGTGCGCCTCGACGAATCCGGGGAGCACGCAGCGCTCGCCCAGCTCGACCACGCGGGTGGCGGGCCCGATCGGCATGTCGGCGGCGTCTCCGACCGCCAGGATGCGACCGGCGCCGATCGCCACGGCCTCGGCGCGGGGTCGGTCCTCGTCCACCGTGATCACGGTTCCGGTCAGGACCAGGTCGGCGCTCGGGGTGTCCTGGGCCATGGTGCGGCTGCTCCTGTCGGGACTTTCGGAACTTTCGAGATCCCGGGCGATCCTGGGGATGTGTGGGATCTGCGGGACCTGCGGGATCTGCGTGGGCTCGGCCGTGGTCGGTGCGCCGGGGTCGTGGGCCCGGAGGGGCGGGTGTGGCGCGTGGGGTCTACGGGGCGGATGGTGCCACCGATCGGGTACCCGGTCGATCCCGGCGCGAAGCACGCAGTATGCCGCCCAGCAGCTCGGCGATGTTCCACGCGTCGTCGATGCCTCGGTGGTGGGTGCCCTCCAGCGGGAGGCCGGCGTGCTCCAGGGCGGCGGCCATGCCGAGTTCGCGGTCCAGGCCGTGTGCGAGCGAGTACAGCGACTTGGCGTTGAGGTGGCGGGTGCCGAACGGGTACGGGACGCCCTCGGCGGCGCATTGGCGCTCGAACTGCTGCCGGTCGTACTCGCCCCAGCTCGCCCAGACGCGCTGGTGGGCCCTGAACTCGCCGCGCAACAGGGCGCATGCGTCGGCGAAGGTGTGGCCGGTCGCCACATCCGCCTGGGTCAGCGTGGTCAGCTCGGTGCAGAACGCGCCGACGGTGGAATGGGTGGGGCGAACCAGGATGCCGTGCCGGTCGACGCGCTCACCGGTGGCGATGTCGAGGGTGGCGAGGCCGATCTCGATGATCTCGTTGCGTTGCCCCTCCGGGGTCGGGCCGTCCCAGCAGGTCGCCTCGACATCGATCACCAGCAGCAGGTCCATCAGTCGTTTTGCCATGCCGGTCAGCACAACACCTCGGCGGGCGTGCTACCACTGGTTTTGTTCTGACGGTACGTCAGATGTTTGGTCCACCCGTCCACGGAGGAGTTCGAAATGGGTACGCACAAGACATCACCCGAGACCGGCGTCGTGATCACCGGCGGTGCCTCGGGCATCGGGCGGGCCACCGCGCGGGCGCTGGCGGCGACCGGCCGACCCGTCGCGCTGTGGGACATCGCGGCGGGCCCGGTCGAGGAGGCGGCCAAGGAGATCGAGGCCGAGCACGGGGTGCCGGCGCTCGGTCTGGCCCTGGACGTCACCGACACCGAGGCCCACCCTGCCGCGATCCACGCCTCGGCCGAGGCGCTGGGCACGATCGGCGGCTTCGTGCACGCGGCGGGCATCGTCGACTCGACCCCGATCACCGAGGTCACCGCGGAGAACTGGGACCGCGTCCTGGACGTCAACCTGCGCTCGTTCGCGCTGCTGGTCCAAGCCCTGACCCCGCACCTGCGCGAACACGCCGGGTCCGCGATCGTGGGCATCGCCTCGCTGAACGCGATCGTCGGCAACGCGCTCAACCCGTCCTACTGCGCATCCAAGTCGGGCATGCTCGGCCTGAACCGCTCGATCGCCGCCAAGCTCGCCGAGTACCACATCCGCAGCAACGTGGTCTGCCCCGGCTACATCGAGACCCCGATGCTCGCCCGCTCCTTCGCCCGGCCCGGCACCCGGGAGCGGATGGAGAACAGCTCCCCGCTGCGCAGGCTGGGCCGCCCGGAGGAAATCGCCGGCGCCGTCCGCTTCCTGCTCAGCGACGAGGCCTCCTTCGTGACGGGCACCCACCTGATGGTCGACGGAGGTATGACGGAGACGGTCTGAGCCCATGCCTCCCGGCGGTCGCGGCGCCTCCTCAAGGCCCCGGGACCGCCGGGAGGTGTAGCTCGGACGGGTGAGCCGAGGAGCGACGAGCCGACGTGGGCAGGTGGCGCTGCCAGAATTACGGTGAACCGGCGAGGGAGCCGACGTCCTCGGGAGCGCGCACATGCGTGCCGTTTTCGATCACGAGTGGACCGCCGGAGACGTGTTCGCGGTTCAGGAGAGTTCGCTTGTGCGCATCGAGCTCCTCGATGGTATCCCGTTGTTGTCACCGTTGCCGGGTCGTGGACCCCAAGACCCTGACCGTCGAGACCTACACGCTCGCCGGCGACACGTACGCGGCATCCGGCTCTGCCTAGCCGGGCTCCGTGACCACGCTGCCGGCGTTCGCGCCGATCGTGCTCGACCCGGGCACGTTGCTGCGGATGCGGTGACGGGGCGCCCATCAGGGCTTCGGTTCGAGTCCGCCTACTTCGGGTGGAGTTCCACCATCGTGACCTCCGGGGGTGCGCCGATGCGGACCGGTGGGCCCCAGAAGCCGGCGCCTCTGGTGATGTAGAGCATCGTGTCGTCGACCCTGTGCAGGCCGGCGACGGCCGGCTGGTCGAGCTTGACCAGGAGTTGGACCGGGAACATCTGGCCGCCGTGGGTGTGGCCGGAGAGTTGCACGTCGACGTCGTACTTGGCGGCGTCGTCCACCTGGACCGGCTGGTGGGCGAGCAGCACCACCGGGCGGGACGGGTCGCGATTGCCCAGTGCCTTGGCGAAGTTCGGGCCGTCGTGGTGGGACTTGCCGGTGACGTCGTTGACCCCGGCCAGGTCGAAGGCGGCGCCGCCCCGGGCGATCTCCAGCCGATCGTTGGCCAGCGTGCGTACGTTCAACTCGGCGAGTTCGGCGACCCAGTCCGCCGCACCGGACATGTAGTCGTGGTTGCCGGTGACGAAGAAGCTGCCGTATCGGCTGGTCAGCCGCCGCAACGGCGCGGCGTCGCCGCCCAGTTGCCCGGCCGTGCCGTCGGCCAGGTCGCCGACGATGGCGACCAGGTCCGGATTGGTCCGGTTGATCGTCTCCACCACCCGCGTGGTGTGTGCGCGCCCGAGCAGCGGACCCAGGTGGATGTCGCCGACCACCGCGATCCGGAACCCGGCCAGCCGCGGATCCAGCCGCGCGACCGGTATGCGCACCCGCACCGTGCGCGGTGCGCCCAGGGCCCGGGTCATCCCATAGCCGACGGTGCCCAGCGAGGTGCCCGCCGCCAACAGCGCGACCGACCGGCTCAGCACCAGGCGGCGATCCGGCCCCAGGGGCGTGCCCGGGGCGGCGGCCTGCGGTGCGGGAGCCGGTGGGGCGGGCTCCCCGCCGTCCGGATCCGGCCCGTCCGCGCCGACGGGCACCGCGACCGGCAGTTCGGCCGACAGCTCGGCCGACACCGGCTCGGCCGTCGCGCGCCGCCGCAGCGCCCGCAGCGCGAGCACCCGGGGCACCTCCAGCACTCCGAGCGCGAGCACGACGTACAACAGCAGGGCCATCCAGACGAAGCCCGGCCACGCGATCCACTCCGTGCCGCGCGGGCCGAACGCCTTGGGCAGGACCAGCGCACCCACCATCGACAGCCCGAGGGCGATCACCGCGCCCGCGCCGATCCGCCGCACGAGCCCCGACCGGGTGGTGTCGCGCACCAGCCGCCGCCACACGTAGAGGTGCACGCCGACCAGCAGCGCGAGCACGGCCACGGCCGCGACGATCACCAGGACAACGGTCAAGGCAGGACTCCCGGGTGAATGGATGTTTCCCAGGAAGCGTGTCACGCCCGCGTCGGCACCGGCATCCGGCTCGCGGAGTATCCGAGCCTGCTCCCGTGGGCGCAATGCGGCGCCGTTCGCCGTATTCGGTGTCGAACTCGCCGACGACGCGGTTCGCCTCGCCGACCTCGAACCCGCCCGCTGCCCCACCATCGCCGTGCTCGGCCACGAGAGCGACGGCATCCCGTCCGAGGCGTTCCCCCACCTCGACGAGATGGTGGAGATCCCGATGATCGGCACCGGCACGAGTCTCGATGTCGCGGTGGCCGGGTCCCTGGTCGCGTACAAGCTCGCGGGTCTGCTCCGACGGCGGGTCCTATGCTCGGTGCCATGGTGCGTGTACGAACGTCGCTGGGCGGCCTGATCGGCGAGGAGTCGGACGGTGTTCGGATCTTTCGGGGGGTGCCCTTCGCCGCGCCGCCGCTGGGACCGGCCCGGTTTCGGCCGGCCGGGCCGCCCGCGGCCTGGGACGTGGATCGGGACGCACGCGAGTTCGCCCGCGCGGCGCCGCAGCCGATGGGTCAGTACGGGGCCGCCCCGGTGGCCGTCGACGAGGACTGCCTGTACCTGAACATCCACGCGCCCGCCCAACCCGGCCCGCATCCGGTGCTCGTGTGGGTGCACGGCGGCGGATACACCGGCGGCGCGTCGTTCGAGGGCGTCTACGACGGCAGCGGGTTCGCCCGGCGCGGCGTGGTGGTGGTCACGCTCGCCTACCGGCTCGGCGTACTGGGGCTGTTGCACCTGCGGCACCTGTTGGGCGACGAGTACGCCGCCTCCTCGGCCAATGCGCTCCTGGACGTGGTGCAAGGGCTGCGCTGGGTGCGCGAGCACATCGGCGCGTTCGGCGGGGATCCCCGCCGGGTCACCCTCGGCGGAGTCTCGGCCGGGGCCAAGCTCACCGCCAATCTGCTCGCGCTGCCCGCCGCGCGCGGGCTCTTCCGGCGGGCGATCGTGCAGAGCGGCGGGGCGCAGACGTTGCGCAGCGTGCCCGAGGCCGAGCAGGCCACCGGTGACGTGCTGGCCGCGCTCGGGATCACCCCGGACCGGGCCGCGGAGCTGATCGAGGTGCCCGTGGCCGACCTGCTCGATGCACAGGCCGAGGCGATCGGGCGCGGCACGGCGCGGTTCGTGTTCCGGCCGGTGGTCGACCCGGCCGGGCCGCTGCCGGTGGCCCCGCTGCGGGCGATCCGGGGCGACGTGCCGATCCTGCTCGGGTCCAACCAGGACGAGGAGCAGATGTTCGTGGTCACGGAGGGCACGGCCGCACGCGAGCCGGTACCCGCCGACCTGGCCAACCTGCGCCGTCCGGACGCGCTGGCCGACCTGGTGCGCACGTACGCGGAGCTCTACCCGGAGCTGAACGGGCGCTCGCGGCGGATCCGGCTGCTCACCGCCGAGTCCTACGGGATACCGACCGTCCGGCTCGCCGAGGCGCAGCTCGCGGCCGGCGGCACGGCCTACATGTACCGCTTCCGCTGGGCGCCCAGGGCGCATCCGCAACGACTCGGGTCGCCGCACGCGATCGACATCCCGTTCGTGTTCGGCACGCTCGACACGCCGCTCGGCCGCTGGCTGACCGGGGGTGTGCCGCCCGCGGCACAGGAGTTGTCCGACCGGATCCAGCAGGCGTGGGCCGCGTTCGTCCGGGGCGGGCCTCCGGTGGCCGACGGGCTGCCGGAGTGGCCCCGGTACGACCCGATCGAGCGGCACACGATGCTGCTCGACGTGCCGGCGACGGTGGTCGGGGATCCGGATCGGGAGGAGCGGCGGGTGTGGGACCACGCGATGTGAGCCCGGTCGGGACGGCCGCGCTCGCCGACCTGATGCCGTGGGGGACGAGCGGGATCGGCACGGGACGGACGTGGGTGTACGCGCCCGAACGGGAGACGCTGCGTCGGCGCTGGGCCCGGTTGGCCGCCGCCGAGGACCGGAACGCCCTGTTGCAGCCGACCCGTTCGCGGAACGAGACGTCCCGGCCCGCGCCGTTGCCCGGGTGTGACGCGCCGGCCGGGCCGCTGGCGCGTGAGGTCGGTGCGACGCCTCGGCTGGTGCGGGTCGCCCGGCGGCCGTTCGATCGGCAGTGGTTGGTCGCCGACCACCGTGTGGTGGACTTCGCCCGGCCCGAGTTGTGGCGGGTGCGCGGGGATCGGCAGGTCTACCTGACGCAGCGTCAAGCGGGGGATCCGTGGCCGCTGTTGTGCAGTGCCCTGCTGCCGGACGCGGCCCACCACGGCGGTCGCGGCGGGCGGGTCGCGCCGCTGTATCGGGACCCGGCGGGCCGAGAGCCCAACCTGGCGCCCGGACTGGTCGAACTGCTCGCGGCCCGGCTCGCCGTCCCGGTCGCGGCCGAGGACCTGTTCGCCTGGATCGTGGCGGTGACGGTGGACCCGGCGCGGGTGCCGCTGACCGCCGACCCGCGACTGTGGGCGGCGGGCGTCGAGCTCGGCCGTCGACTGATCGCCCTGTACACGTTCGGCGCGCGGTTCGGCCGCCCCGGCGAGGGCAAACCCCGACTGCCGGGCGGCCGGCGCCCGTTCGTTCGCGAACCGGTGCCGGCCCGGCCGATCGGCGCGACCTACGACGAGGAGAGCCGTTCGCTGCTGCTGGGCACCGGCCGGATCGGGCCCGTCCCGCGCGAGGTGTGGGACCTGGGCATCCTCGAACCGTGGATCGCGGCCCGCACCGAGCCCCCGGGCGAGGGCCTGGAACGCGTCCGCGAGCGCACCTGGTCGAGCGATCTGACCAGCGAACTGATCGACCTGCTGCACGTGTTGGGCCTGCTCGCCGACCTGGCCGAGGAGCAGGCCACGCTCCGCACCCGGGCCGCCGAAGCCCCCACCCTCGACCCCTGCGCCCTGCTCCCGCCCGCCCCCGCGACCCGCCGCCCACCGACGGTCCTCGACATCACCGAGGAGGGCCCGGGCGGCCAGGCCGTCCTGGTCTGACCACCCGGCGGGTTCAGCGAAAGAAGATCGACGTGTCGAGGACGGCGTCGAAGGGGTCGGGCACGGGAATGCGGCCACCGAAGGGGACGGTGTGCCGCTCCTGGTACTTGCCGTCCGAAGGGGATGCGAAGAGGGTGACTTCCTGTCGGAGCGGGTCGATCAACAGGTAGAGCGGGATCGGCCCGGAGGCGTAGCCGAATGGCTTGACCTCACGGTCGTCGTGTTGACTTTCGCGACCGGCGGAGACGACCTCGACGACGAGATGGACGACGTCGGCGGGAAGCTTCCAGTCATCGAAGTCCCAGTTTGCGTCTTCGTCGAAGACAACCATGTCGGGGACGTATCCGTCACCACCGATGCCGGGAAGCATGATGGTGACGGGGGACATCGGAACGTCCATGCCTTCGGGAAGGTTCGGTTCCAGGAACCTCGAGAACAGTCGGCGCAGCAGCCCGCCATGTCCGCTGACAGGAGTGGGTGACATCACGATGCGGCCTCCGATCAGCTCCACCTGGACGGTTTCCGGTGCCTCTATCGACTCGAAGAGGGCAGCGATAACGGAGTCGGTGGACTGGGGGCCGTTGCCCATCTCGATGCCTCCTGTGGATGCCTGCGAACGCTTACCACCCTACCGAGGCACGAGAATCACTTTCCCGATATGTGACAAACCGGGAAGGTGTTCCGTTGTGTGGTGGTGCCGGGCTCAGATCGGACGCGGGGTGTTCAGTTCCCTGGCGTTTCCGCCCATGATCATGGCTTTGGTGCCTTCGTCGAAGGGCTCGAGTTCGCTTTCGTAGTCCCTCGGGTCGGGGAGACCCTCGATGTGCGGCCAGTCGGAGCCGAAGACGACGCGACCGGGGCCCATCAGGTCGACCACCTCGGTGAGGTCGTCCTCCCAGAACGGGTTGATCCAGACGTGCCGCCTGAAGGTCTCCACCGGGTCCTCGGGAAACAGACCGGGGATCTTGCGGCCGACCGACCGCAGCTTGCGGAAGAGATCGCCGAGGAACTCGGAGCCGTTCTCCACCGAGACCACGCGCACGTTCGGGAAGCGCTGGAACAGGCGATCCAGGATCAGCGACGCGAGGAAGTCGAAGATCGGCCGCTCCATCGTCCACAGCATGGTCACCGACGGACCGCCTCCCCCCTTGAAGTCGGTGCGCAGGCCCTGTTTGCGGCTGTATCCGTTGGCCGAGTAGCCACTGTCGCCCGCGTGCACGATCACCGGCACGCCGGCCTCGTTCACCCGGGCCCAGAACGGGTCGAAGACCGGGTGCCCGGGTGGGTACGGGCCGTCCGCCGTGTTCGGCGCGGCCGGGCGCATGCACACGATCCGGGCGCCGCCCGCCAGCGCGCGATCCAGGTCGGCGAGGGCGGTTTGCGGGTCGGCGAGCGCGATGTAGGGCGCGGCGAAGATCCGGTCCCGGTAGGCGTACCCCCAGTCCTCCTCCAGCCAGCGGTTGAACGACGAGTACAACTGCCCGACCGCCGCCGGATCGTGCGCGAGCGCCGCCTCGTAGACCATCCCCAGCGTCGGGAACAGCCAGATCCCGTCCAGCCCCTGACTGTCCATCACCGCCAGCCGGGCGTCCCGGTCGCGGTATTCGGGGCGGATCGGCTCGCGCTCGCGCAGGTACTCCAGCGGGTTGCGCCCGGAGGGGTTGCCCCGGAAGTACTCGGCCATCGCGCCGGCCTTGGCGATCGGGTCGAAGGTCGGGTTGACCACGGCGTGGTTCACCGTGCCGCCGATCACGTGGTACTTGCGGCCGTTGATCTCGCACCACTGGATGACCTGTTCGCCCAGCCTCGGATCCAGGTGTCGGGTGAAGGCGTCGATGGCCTCGTAGTAGTGGTTGTCGGCGTCGAAGACGCGCATGGCGAAGACCCCCTCGGAGCGGCACGAATCCGGACGCGGTCCGGACGCGGTTCCGGATCGGGGTTCGGCTCCGGCTCCGGTCCCGGTGTCCCGGGATTGTCGCTCGAATCGTGACGCCGTTACAAGGTAAGGAAGGCTGTCTTTTTTTGGGATGTCGATCAGTTCGCCGTCCGGTGCTCCCGCGCGGTTCGGCACCGAAGCTGCGCCGGTGTCGCGGTGCGGGACTTCCCGTGTGGGTGATGGCTGCTGGGCCGAACGAGGGAACGGTTCGCGCGGCGAAGGTCGGGGACGGGCCCGGCGACCTAGCGTGGTCGGGTGAGCAGACACGGAAACCGTCGGGCGGCGTCGCTGGTGGTCGCGCTCGGCGTGACCGTGCTCGGCGCGGCCGCGGTCCCGGTCGGGGCCGCGGTGCCGCTCACCGGATCCTCGCCCGCGGTCGGCCGCAGTTCGGCCGAGGCGCTTCGCCGGCCGATCCCGCCCCCGTTGCCGTCGCTGTCACCGTTGCCGTCGAGCCGGCCGCTCCGGCCGGGCGTGCGGCTGCCCGGGATGGACGCGATCCCCGCGGAGCCCTGTCCCGACCCGAGGCTTTCGAGCGCGACGGATCGGGACGAGGCGGACTTCACCTCGCTCCTGCACGACCGCACCCGCACCCTCGGCGGCGCTCCGAGCCGGCCGGACTGCCCCGGCCTGCCGGATGCCGCCCGCAGCGCCGAGCCGGGCGCCGCGCCGGCGGTGTCGCCCGGCGCCCCGACCCGGCCCGAGGCCGATCGAGCCGGAGCCGGACCGCATCGACGGCGGGCGGACGGTCGCGCGCCGTCGGTCCCCGGCAAACTCCCGCGTCGGCCCGGCTCTCCCGGCCCGCGCGACGCCGTGGCCAAGGACCGCGGCGCCGCCGCCAAGCGGGCGGTCCACGACGGGCCCGCCGTGATCGCCCGCCGAGCCATCACCGACCACGTCGCGAACACCGGCTCGGCCCCGCTGCTGCCGCTGAGCCTGGCGGCGGGCGCCCTACTGCTCGTCGGCGGCCTGACCCGCGCCGCCGGCCGCCGCGACCGCCGCTGAGGCGAGCGCTCGCCGCTCCCGAGCGCACGGCCCCGTCCGTTGGGTTGCGCGGCGAAGCGGCTCGTGTGCCCCTCCGCTCACCGTGCCTCGCAGCGCCGCGTCCCGGCCCCGTCCGGCCGCGACCCGCCCCGCTCGCGCGTCCCCTACCGCTCCAGGCACCCCCGTACCGCGTCGATCAGGCCGAGTGCCCGTACGTCCGTATGTAGGGGGGACTGGCCGTTCGTCACGTATGCGAAGGCCAGCCCCGATGCCGGGTCGGCGAAGGCCAACGGGCCGCCGCTGCCCGGGTGGCCGAATGCGGCGGAGTCGGTGGAGACGGCGAAGAACGCGGTCTCCGGCTTCATGAACCCGAGGCTGAACGCGGTGTGTTCACCCAGGATCCGATCCGGACCCTCGACCACCGTGCGGGTCACCTCGGTGACGGTCGCGGGCGAGAGCAATCGCACACCGTCCAGCGTGCCGCCCCCGGCGAGCATCGCGTACACCCGGGCCAGCGCCCGGGCGTTGGTGACACCGAGCCCGGAGGGCACCTCCCACGTGAGTACGTCCGGGTCGTGATCCGCGCCGGGAGCGGCGAGTTCGGGCAGTGCGAGCATCGCCCGTCCGAGGTCGGAGTCCAGGTCGAGCAGCGCGGGATCCGTCGGTGCGAGAGTGGTCAGGTGCGCGAGCCTGGGCACCACGGTCGCGGGCAGGCCGATGTGCGCGTCCACGCCGAGCGGTCCGGCCACCTCCTCGGCCAGGAACGTGCCCACCGTGCGACCGTCCACCCGGCGGATCAGCTCGCTCGCGTAGAAGCCCCAGGTCACCGCGTGATAGCCGTGCGCCGAACCGGGTTCCCATACGGGCCGCTGGGCGGCCAACGCATCCGCCAGCGCGTCCGGAACGGCCACCTGGGCGAGTGTGATCGGCTCGTCCAGGAACGGCAACCCGGCCTGATGCGAGAGCAGTTGGGCCACCGTCACGTCGCGCTTGCCGGCCGCCGCGAACTCCGGCCAGTAGCGGCACACCGGCAGCGCGGGATCGAGCAGCCCCCGGTCGATCAGCACCGCCAGGCAGGTCGCCACCAGGCCCTTGGTGACCGACCAGACCACCTGTACGGTGTCCGGCTCCCAACTGCGCCCCGCGTCCGGTTCGGCCAATCCGCCCCACAGGTCCACCACGGGCGCCCCGTGCAGGTGGACCGCCAGCGCGGCGCCCACCTCGCCGCGGAGCGCGAAGTTCTCCTCGAACGCGGCCTGTACGGGCGCGAATCCGGGCGCGACGAAACCGTCGACGTGCATCGTGTGGTCCTTTCGCGAGCGCTCGAAGTACCCCACCCCCGCCGGCGTGGCCGGCGGCCTTCGCCTCGTCAGTTCCGGGGGGTGACGCCTTCCAGTACGAGCGCCGTGAATTGGGCTTCCAATTCGGGCAGAGTGCGGTCGACGCCGGACTTCCAGCCGGCGGTCAGCCACAGCGGATAGGCGAGATAGCGGTAGACCAGCTCCGGGTCCAGATCGGCGCGGAACTCCCCGGACTCGATCCCCTCTCGGAGGGTGTTCAGCCACAGGTCGCGGACGCGCATACCGTCCATCGCCAGATGCGCGAAGCGCGGCAGCGTGGCCAGGTACGCGTAGTCCCGGACGTACATCGTCGCCGCGTCGGGGTGGTGCTCGATGGTGCGGAACGCGGCATGCACGAGCCCGCGCAGCCGGTCGCTCGACGTCTGCGCATCGGCGAACGCCTCGTCGTACCAGGTGGACAGGTCGCGCATCGCGGCGGTGAGGATCTCGTCGACCAAGTCCTCTTTGGAACCGAACCAGTGGTAGATGCTGCCCGCGAGGATGCCCGACGCGTCGGCGATCTCACGGACCGTCGACGCGACAACGCCCTTGCGGGCGAACAGCGTTGCGGCCTCGGACAGGATCACCTCCCGGCGCGGAAGTGCTTCGGGTTCCGTCTTCCTGCGTGCCATGAGCGCCCGTTCTCGGTCCGGCGGGTGGATGAGGCTGCCTTGGTGCTGTGCAGCCTAACCGCAGGTGGAGCGGTTGCCGTTGATCTGTGGGGGATTGCCTTCAGGGAGAACCTAAGGAAGAACCTGACTGCCTATCTAACATTTGTTAGATTGTGCTGAACCTTCTACGCCAGTTCCCGAAGCGCTGTCAAGTCCCTTGCCGGCGAAGGTGGTTGCGGTCTAGCTTGAGCCGCATCCGGGACTCCGTGGGGGATGGCCGGGCGGGGAGACGACGCGAGAGGCGTTGGCTCCCATGGCTCGTTGGACGACACACACGGCGCATGCCGTGCGCACGACATGCACCGCGAGAGCAGGGCGAACCAGTCGGCGACCCGTCGGGGGCGATCCCCGTACGGGCGGCTCGATCCGGTCCGCCCGCATCGCGCCGTCGATCGGCGCCCGCGGCAGCGCATCGGCCGAACTCCCGGCGTCCGTACCCGGCGTGTCCTGAATCATGGCCCGCCTCGTCGCGCCGCTTGCCGCCGTCGCCCACCCGGCGATCGGCTGCCCGGTCACCGGTCCGGGGGAACTCCCGTGGACCGGCCACCGGTTGCGTGACACCCCGGGGATGTTGACGCGTCCGGTTCCGATTCCCGTGTTCGTGGTGCGCCCGCAGGGGCTGTTCCCGACTCGGGCGACCGGATCGGGCGGGACGAGATGAACCAAACCGGTACAGAAATCGTGTCGTGGCCGGGAGGTGACGCCGGGTCAGGAGGGGAGTCGGCGTCCGACCGGGGCGCGGGGGCCGCCCCGGATACATCCGGGTCGTGGTCGGACGGGGCGGGGGAGCCCTGTTCGCCCATCGATCCGGCTTCCGGTTCGGCCCCCGATACGGGTGGTGCGCGGGCGGGGGGTGACGCCGTGTCAGGTATGGCGTCCGGTCCCGCGCGCCGCCCGGGGGAAGGGTCCGAGGCCGGGGCGCGCCCGCATGCGCGCCCCGGCTCGGGGCCCGGAGGGCCGTGCGGTCGGCGGCCCGAGGCAAGGCTCGCCGCGGCTGCTGTCGCCGCGGCGTACGCGGAACCGCTCGGGGAAGCGGTGCCCGCGGGTTCGAGCGACCCGGCCACGCGTGCGCGAACGGCCGTCGTGCACGCGCGCGAGCCGGGTCATTCGAAGGAGGGCGACCATGCCTGACCCGGTGCGGCTGTACGCGTCCGGACCCGAACCGATCCCGGCCACCGCTTCCGATCAGGTCCGCCAACCCGTCCTGCGGGCCCGGGACATCCGGGTGGACTTCGCCGGGGTCCGCGCCGTGGACGAGGTGTCCGTGCGGGTGGATCGCGGCGAGGCGGTCGGCGTGATCGGCCCGCACGGCAGCGGCAAGACCACCCTGTTGAACGCGATCACCGGAGTGGTGCCGGCCACCGGCGATCTGTTCGTGGCCGGGCTGCCGGTCCGCCTGGGCAGCCCCGAACGCTCGCGCCGGGCCGGCCTGGTCCGGATGTTCCAGACGCCGCAACCGGTGCGTGCGCTCTCCGGCGCGGACAACGTCGTGCTCGCCGGCTCGGACATCCGGCATCGAGGGCTGCTCGCGGCCTGGTTGTCCCGCCCGCTGATGGCGCGGGTCGAGCGGGAGCGGCAGTTCGGTACCCGGGTCACCCCGGATCGGGCCGGTGCGCGGGGTCGATCCGAACGCGGCGCGGACGTACTGACCTACGGCGAACGGCGGTTGCTGGACATCGCGCGCGGGATGGTGGCGGTGCCTCGGGTGCTGATCCTGGACGAGCCGAGCGCCGGGTTGAACGAGCGCGAGACGGACGCCCTGCTGCTGCTTCTGCGCGGCGTAGCGGCGGACGGTGTGGGGCTGTTGGTGGTGGACCACAAGATCGACTTCGTCGACGCATTGTGCGATCGGGTCACCGTGTTGGAATCCGGCCGCGTGGTTGCGGAGGGCACGCCGGCCGAGGTGCGGCGGGACCGCCGCGCCGTGGACGCATGTTCCGGGGGAGTACGCGATGCCTGAGACCGAAATGCCACACGTCGACGTCGACCACGTCACCGAAATCGCCGGGATCGGCAGGATCCCGGAGCAGCGGGCGGGCACACCGGACCCGGCCGAGGGCCGCCGGATCGGCGCGCTCGCCGAGACCGCCGCGACCGGTGCGATCCGGGAGCGGCGGGCGGGCACACCGGGGCCGATCGAAGGCGCCCGGTCCGCGGTCGACGGGCTGCCCGGCGATCTCGGCGCCCTGCCGTACGAACCCGACGCCCCGCGCACCCAGACGCGACTCGTGGTCGCGGTCGGCGCGAAGCCGGGCGGACGCGAGCCGCGCGCCGCGCACGGGATCGGTCGCGCACGGCGCTGGATCCGGCTGCGTCGGTCGTAGCGGTGCCGGGCGGAGCATCGAAGACCCGCCCTACAGCCCCGGCGCGCCCGGCGGGTACTTGATCGCGTTCTTGACCATCTTGTCCCGCAGCGCCTGCGCCGGGTCGATGCCGAGCCGGTCCGCGAGCCCGAGCAGGTAGGCCAGCACGTCCGCGATCTCCTCCCGGACGTGCTCGCCGCGCGCCGGGTCCGACATCACGTCGGCGGCCTGCTCCGGGGTCAGCCACTGGAAGATCTCCACCAACTCCGCCGCCTCCACGCTCAGCGCCATCACCAGGTTCTTCGGCGTGTGGAAGGGCTGCCAGTGCCGCTCCGCGGAGAACGCGACGAGCGCGGCGGTCAGGTCGGCGAGGTCGGAACGGGCCGGGGGAGTGGTGTCCATCCCCCATGCCTACCGCATCCGACGCGCCCGGCGCGCACCGGTCGTGTCACCCCGACGAGAGAGAATGACCGTGGACACGTCCGGTCGATCCGGCGGGTCCGAAAGCCGTCGTCCGCTCTGGAAGGTTCGCATGAGGGTCGCCACCTGGAACATCAACTCGATCGGGGCCCGGCTGCCCAAGCTCCTCGAGTGGCTGGAGCGGGCCGCGCCCGACGTGGTGTGCCTACAGGAGCTCAAGTCCACGCCCGAGGCATACCCGACCAAGGAGCTTCAGGAGATCGGCTACGAGTCGGCCGTCAACGCCGGCGGGCGCTGGAACGGCGTCGCGGTGTTGTCCAAGGTCGGCCTGGCGGACGTCACCCTCGGTCTGGAGGCCGGGCCGGGCTTCCCGGAGGTCGACGGGCCGCACGAGGCCCGGGCGGTCTCCGCGACCTGCGGCGGCGTGCGCGTGTGGTCGGTCTACGTGCCCAACGGTCGCGAGGTGGACAACCCGCACTACGCCTACAAGCTGAAGTGGTTGACCGCGCTGCGCGCCGCGGTCGCCGCGGATGCGGCGGGCCCGCGACCCTTCGCCGTGCTCGGCGACTTCAACGTCGCGCCCACCGACCGGGACGTGTGGGACATCTCGCTGTTCGGCGAGAACTCCACGCACGTGACGCAGGCCGAGCGGGACGCGGTCACCGCGCTGGAGGGGGTCGGGCTGCGCGAGGTGATGCCCCGGGCGCTCAAGTACGACGTCCCGTTCACCTACTGGGACTACCGCGAACTGGGCTTCCCGAAGAACAAGGGCATGCGGATCGACCTGGTCTACGGCAACACGCCGTTCACGACTTCGGTCACCGACGCGTACGTCGACCGGGAGGCCCGCAAGGGCAAGGGCACCAGCGACCACGCGCCGGTCGTGGTGGACCTGGACGTCTAGTCCCGCGCCCGGCCACGTTCACCCCGTCGCGGCGCCCGGCACGGCACCTCGCCGCCCCGCCGAGAACGTCGCCGGGCGCGGCACCAGGATCCTGCCCGCTCTCGGAGGCCGTCGGTCGGCTCCGAGAGCGGGTGCGTTCGGGCGCGTTGCGCCGCGGTCGGGCGCACGACAGGTCGGGCGGGCTACAGATACAACCCCTCGCCGCCGTGTTGCGGTCGTTCGACCTCCACCGGTGCCGCGCCGTTGCGCAGCGCGTACAGCTCGGCGAGGGTGGCCTGGGTGCCGATGCCGTCGGCCGTGCCGAGCCACTCGCGCGCCTCGGTGAAGTCCAGCGGGCCGACGTCGATCTGGGCCAGGCACCGACCCGGGCGGACCACCGCCGGATGCAACCGGCCGAGGTTCTCGTTGGTGGTGATCGCGACCATCACGTTGCGGCCCTGCCCGAGCAGCCCGTCGGTCAGGTTCAACAACCGGGACAACGCCTGACCGGCCGAGCGCTTGGCCTCGCCCCGGATCAGTTCGTCGCAGTCCTCCAGGACCAGCAGCCGCCACCGCTGCTTCTTGGACTTGTCCTGCGACTCCTCGTCCTCGTCGCCGCGCCCGATCGCGACGTCCATCAGATAGCCGGTGTCGCCGAACAGCGCCTCCGGGTCGAGCACGCAGTCCATCCGGCACCAGTCCTGCCACGAGCGGGCCAGCGCGCGCAGCGCCGTGGTCTTGCCGGTGCCGGGCGGGCCGTGCAGCAGGATCAGCCGGCCGGACACGTCGTCCGGGGTGACCTTCATCAGCCGATCGAAGGCGCCGGCGGTCGGCGCGGTGTAGTTGCGGCGGATGTCCTCCCACGGCGCGGCGGTGATCGCCCTGGTGGTGCGGTACGGCCCGCGCCGGGCGGAGAAGTACCAGAAGCCCATAGCGACGGCCTCGTCCTTGGGCGGCGGATCGGCCACCGCACCCTTGACTGCCTTCTTCAGCACCGCGCGGCCGACCTTCTCGTCGACGGCGGTCACGGTCACCTCGCCGCCGCCGCTGCGCCAGCGGACCGAGCGCAGGGTCCAGCCGTCGCCGACGGCGAGTTGGGAGGAGCGGTCGTCCTCCTCGACGGCGCGCACCACCTTGGCGCCGCGGGGCACGAGTCGGGCGCCGGGTTTGACCCGGTCCAGGCGGGTGGTCCGGGCCCACGGCTGGGCGCCGGTCAGGAAGGCGGCGAGAGCGAGTCCGTCCACGGCGTCGTACGGGGTGTCCGCGTCATCGAGCCCGAACACGAAGGGCAGCAGCGTTGAGGGGTCGTCACCGGCTGAACTCGGCGCCCCATCCGCTGGGCGGGGCGTCTGGCGAGGCATCGACATGATTTCGATGATCCGGTGCCTCGGGCCGTCCGTACAGGGGTTTTCGGGTAGCGGTTTCCCGGCCCGACCGGTGCCGGCCGGCGACATACGGTGACGGTTCCGGGTCGCCGCGCGGGGGCGGGCGCCCGGGTGGGACGGGCGTTCGAGGGCTCGACCCGGGCCCGGTTCGGCGGCCCGACCAAGATCCGCCGGGCGCGGCACTAGCCGTCGTAGACCGCGTCGAAAGCGGTGAGCGCGGTCGTGATCGCCTCGTCGCGGGTCAGGCCGAGCCGGTGCGCGCGGTGCGCGTATTCGAGGGCGGCCTCGCTCGCGGCACGCTGTGTGGTGTCGCCGACGGCGGCGACGAAGCTCCCGGACCGGCCCCGGGTCTCGATCACACCGTCCGCCTCCAACTCGCGGTAGGCGCGGGCGACGGTGTTGGGTGCGAGTCCGAGTTCGCCGGCCAGCCCGCGCACGGTGGGCAGCCGGGTGCCGGCAGGCAGCACGCCGGCCCGGGCCTGATCGGCCAACTGGGCCCGGATCTGTTCGAACGGCGCGACGGCGGAGGTCGGATCGATGGTGATCACCATGCCCGCGAGCGTAGTGCCGAGGGCGCCGCCGACACCGGTTTGCGCACCGGGAGGGTCGTGCGGTGGGCGTCGGTCCACCGGCCGCCCTGTCGGTTTTCGGATCCGGGAATCGCCGGACGGTCGCAAGCCGGTCCGGCAGGGTGGGAGGACGGCGACGGACGGGGGCTTGGCGTGGCGGCGGAGACGTACGACGAGCGGTTGGGCGCGGAGGACGTGGCCGAGTGGCGGCGGATCGGCCGGGTTCGGCGATACACGGACGGCGATCGGCTGATGCGCGAGGGTGAGCACGCCACCGAGGCGCTGTTCCTGGCGGCCGGCCGGGTCAAGGTGGTCAGCAGCTCGGAGGACGGCCGGGAGGTCGTGCTCGCGTACCGCCGACCCGGCGAGGTGTTCGGCGAGATCGCCGCGCTGGACCGGGGTCCGCACTCGGCCACGGTGATCGCCATCGGCGACGTACTGGCCTGGTCGCTGACCACGGATCAGTTCCTGCTCTTCCTGAACCGGCGGCCCGGGGTGGCTATCGGCCTGCTGATGGTGATGACCCGTCGGCTGCGCCAGGCCGACGCGCAGCGGCTGAACTACCGGGCCAGGAACGTGCTGGAGCGGATGGCCGAGCGCCTGCTCACGCTCGCCGAGCAATGCGGTGAAGAGGTCGGCGACGGTCGCCGTCGGGTGGCGATCCGGGTCACCATGCCCGAGCTCGGCGCTTCGGTCGCGGCCGGGCGCGAGTCGGCGGTCAAGGCCTTCGCCCGGCTGCGCGAGATGGGCGCGGTCTCCGTCGATGCCGAGCGCAGATTCGTCATCGAGGATGCCGAATCACTCGCCCGCCTCGCGGCGGGTCGCGCCCGCGAATCCTGAGCGGAGGGTAAAAGTACGCGGCGCCGAGCGCACGGCTGCGGCACGGTGGACCCGTCGAACCCAGCGTGGTCACACGCTCACCGAAGGGGGAATCCGTGTCCGATATGCCATCGATCCGGGCATTGTTCGCCGTGGACGCCGAGAAGTTCACGCACAACCGGGACGTACTGCTGCCCAAGGTTCGCGAGGCCATCGGCACGGTGGTCCGGGAGGCGTTCGCGCGGGCCGGTCTGGACTGGGACGAGCAGGTGGCGCACGTCGACGACACCGGCGACGGGCTGATCCTGACCATGGCCGACGACCGCACACATCAACTGGTCGACGCGGTCTACTGGTTGGATCGCGGGCTGCGCAGCCGGGCGCGCCTGCACGAGGGCCCGTCGCTGCGGATGCGAGCCGCCGTGCACGTGGGCCCGATCCACGTGTCCGACGGTTCGGGGGCGGCCAAGAACGAGCTGTGTCGACTGCTGGACGACGCCTTCGTGCGCGCCGCGCTGCGGTCGACCAAGGGCCATGTCGCCGCGATCGTCTCGGACATCGTGTACCGCACCGCCGTGCTGGGCGGATACACGGAGGCGGTCGAACCGGCCTGGTTCCGCCGAGTCGAGTCGCACGTCAAGGACACCCGGCAACTCGCGTGGGTACACGCGCCGGCGAACGATCTGCCGGCGGCGCTGGACCCGGCGCCGGCGGCCGAACCCGAGCGACGACCGGAACCGGTGGCCGCATCCGCCCGGCCTGCGGCCGGCGCGCCGCGTCCGGAACCGGGCGCGGGCGGGCAGCAGTTCCACATCGGCGGCAACCTGCACGGGAACAACGTGCTGGGCAGCACCCACCACGGCGACATGAACTTCGGCACCGACGGCCGGAACGACCACCGGGACCCGGACGACGAGCCGCACTTCGGCGGCCCGGCCCGAGGCGTCTGAGATGACCGTCCCGGACACGCGACCGCTCGACCCGGTCGCCTCGGTCGACGGCGGACCGCCGCACGAGGGCGTCGACGAAGTCGGCGGGGATCGGCCGCGGTTCGACCCGCAGCAGAGCGACGAAGCGTGGGCCGACGAGGAGTTCGCGCTCCTGGACGCGGCCACGACGGTGATCGTCAACTTCAACGGCACGACCGGCAACCACGTCTTCGGATCGCGGATGTTCGGGGACATGACCGCCGCCGGCGGCCCCGGCACCGCGAGCCGGCCGCGGCAGGCGCGGGAGGGCCCGATCTGGAAGGAGGAGAGCGATCTCGTCTGCCGCACGTTCGTGCCGCCGAAGGGATACCTGCGGGCCCGCGGCATGATGGCGCGGCATCTGATCCTGCTGACCGGCGAGGCGGAGTCGGGAAAGCGCACGCTGGCCCTGCACCTGATGCAGGACCAGTACGTCGAGAAGGTGATCGCGCTCGACCCCGAAGAAGACCTGATGACCCGCCGGATCCAGCGCGGCCGGGGCTACGTGATCGACTCCGCCGCCGCGGACCTGCTGGCCGGCTACACCCGCCACGACCTCGAAATGTTGCGCCGCCGGCTGGCCGAGCGGGACAGCGTGCTGGTGGTGACGGCGGTCGCCACCGCGCCGGTGCTCGCGCTCTGGGCGCCCTGGCACGTGCCGTGCGAACGGCCCGATCCGCTCCAGGTGCTGCACAGCCACCTCGCCTACCACCTGGGTCGGGATTGGGAGCGCCGGCATCTGGACCTGGTCGACGAGGACATCGCCGAACTGGTGCGTGCCGACGGCGGCCGGCCGGATCGGGCCGCGACCATCGCCGGCGACCTGGCCGATCTGGCCGACGGCAGGTTCACCAGGACCGAGGTGTTGACCGCGCTGCGTGATCGCGACCATGCCGCCGTGGACGGCTGGCTGCGCGCCAATCCCGGGCGCGCGGACTGGGCGCTGATGATCGCGGCGGCGGTCTTCGAGGGGCAGGACTACGGCATCGTCACCGAGCGGGCGACGGCGCTGCGCGAGACGTTGGCCGAGCACCTGCCGATCGCGACCGGCGAACCGCTCGACGGCTGGCCGCCTCGGGCCCGCGCGGCCCGGCTGGAGTCGATCAACGCGACCTCGGTGGCCGCCGACGCGACCCGGGGTGGTGCCCGCTACCGGCTCGACGTGGTCGGCTTCAACCGGCCGCACTGGGCGGCGTCGGTGCGGGCGCACATCTGGGACGTGTATCCGGACCTGCGCGACCCGCTCCTGGACTGGTTGGCCGCGACCCCACGGCACCCGCTGGACGTCTACCGGGTCGCCGCCCGGGCCGCCGGCGACTTCATCGCCACCGGCCGCGGGCACCGGCCGCTGGCGCCGGTGCTGCGCTGGGCCCGGGACGACGACGCCAAGCGCGCGATGGCGGTGCTGGCGTTGAAGACGGCGGCCCAGGACGCGGTCGTGGCCACCCAGGTGCGGCATCTGCTGACGAGTTGGAGCCGGGACACCACCCGCTCGGGGCTGCGGCTGATGGCGGCCCGGGCGTACCCGGGGCTGGCGTCGGTCTATCCCGGCCGCACGTTGACCGACCTGCTCCGCCTCGCCCGGACCGGGGACCGTTCGGTGGCGGCGGCGGCTCGGGAGGGAATCGTGGCGCTGTGCCGGGACGGCATGCGCGCGGAGTCGGTGCTGGAGCGGGTGGAGGACTGGGAGGAGGCGACGGCCGCCGCCGAGATGGCGGCCGCGCTGGTCGGCGAGGACGCCGGCAGCGAACTGCTGACCGGTGAGCGGTTCCTCGCGGTGATCCGGCTCGCGGTCCGCGATCGGGACGGATACGCCGTGGTGGCCCGGATGTTCACCACGCTGCTCGGCTCCACCCGCGGTGACCGCGAGCGCGCCGCAGCCCTGCGGGAGACCTTCGCGCTGCTGTTCCGGCCCGGGCGCGGCTACGGCCTGGAACGCCTCGCGTACGACCTGACCCGGCTGGCCTACGAGGGCCTGCCCAACGGCGACGTGATCGACATCGCGGTGCTCGAACCCGCCATCAACGCGTTCGAGGAGCCGCCGGTCCCAACGAACGGGGGAGCAAGCTCATGACCGACCACCACACCCTCCTGGTCCGGCCCGCCACCGGCTCGCGCGGCCTGACCTGGCTTCGCCATCGGCTGGGGCTGCACGCCGATCACGTGCTGGTGGTGCCGTCGAGCGCGCGCCCGACGCCGACCTTCGCGGAGGTGCGCGGGGCTCCCGAGCTGTGGTGGGTGGCGGCGCGCGAGTTCGCCGACATCCGTGACTTCGAACTGCGGGTCGGACCGGACGGGGAGCGCGTCTGTCGAGTGCAGGTACAGCTGCACTGGTGGGTACACGACGCCAGGACGGTCGCGCTGCATCGCCCCGTCGACGCCTTCTCCTTCATTTGCCGTGACGTGGAGAATCGCATCCGCAAGGCGACGGCCGGGGTGCACGACGCCGACGAGGGTCGACTCCAGGACGAACTCGACGCCGCATTGGCCCACCCGATGGCGCTGGCGGAATACGGGCTCAGCTATCGCCCGGTGGGCGCCTTCCTGCACGCCGAGGGAATTCCGGACGTTGTCCGCGCGGCGCTGGACCAGGCGCGCTGGGCGGTGCCGCTGGAAAAGGAGGAACAGCGGCTCACCCGGGTGCGGTTGGAGTTTCACCGGGCGCTCATTCGAGAGGGCCCGGAGGCGCTGGTCGCGTACTGGCTGACCCGATTTCCCGATCAGATCAAGGCGGTGGTCGATCATCTCGATCGCCACGGCTCGGCCGCGAGTGCGGATCTCACGTTGAGCACGGAATTGCTTGCCCTGCTCGGCAGCGCCGATGACTTCGAGCGCAATCAACTGCGGAAGTCGATCGTCGCCGGCCTTGCCGCCTCCGGGCCGCGGGGGGTGGAGCTGCTGGGCACCCTGGGCCTGTGGGACGGCCTGGTGGAAGGCGGTCCGGACCCGAGGGGCGAACCGGGGACGCGCGGGTAGTGAATCGGGCACGGCCAGGGGCCGCGTACCATTTTCGGTGCGCGGCCCCGGTGGTTCGGACGGTTCGGCGGTTCCGGCGGCGGCGTGTCCGTCGCGTTTCACGGACGCCCTACTGCCCGTCCGTCTCCCGGTTCATCGTTCGTGCGGCCCGATTCATCGGCCCGCTTATCGACCGCTTCCCGGTCCGCTTATCGTTCCTCGCGGAAGAGCACGTGCTTTCCGGCGGCCGGGTCGTACTTGCGCAGCGTCATCCGGTCCGGATCGTTGCGCCGGTTCTTTCTGGTCACATAGGTGAAACCGGTCCCGGCCGTGGACCGAAGCTTCACGATCGGACGAAGCTCGTTGCGAGCCATGCACGCCTCCCGGAGTTTCGAAGTCTTGTCCCGATGTTGCTTCAAGGCGCCCGGGTGTCCGGATATTCCGTTGCCCCGGACCCGGCCGATTCGACACCCGACGGGGCGTGCTCGGCGTTTCCCGGGGATCGGCGAGCCCGTCCCGACCCGTGATCGACGGGCCCGGAAACTCCGGGCGCGGCACGGGTCCCCGATGGGATGCTGACCGGGTGAATCGATCGGATGTGCTGCTTCAGATCCCCGCCGAGTTGCAACAGTTCCTGCCGCCGAGGCTGCGCGGGCTGCCGGTGAGCATTCCCGCCGACGGTGATTCGACGATCGGACACCTGGTGGAGTCGGCCGGACCGCCGCTGCCCGAGGTCGGCGGCCTGCTGGTGAACGGCCGCGAGGTCGGGCCGGGACACCGACCGGTCGGCGGCGAGGTGGTGGACGTGCTGCCGATCCGGCGCCCGCAGGCCATCCCGGAGTACGCCGACACGCCGCCGCGTTTCCTGCTCGATGTGCACCTGGGCGCGCTGGCCCGCCGGATGCGCCTGGTCGGGATCGATACGGCCTACCACAACGACTGCGACGACCCGACCCTGGTGATCCAGGCCAACGCCGAACGTCGGGTGCTGCTCACCCAGGACCGCGGCCTGCTCCGGCGCAAGAACCTGTGGTTCGGCGCATACGTCTACGGGATCCGCGCGGACGGCCAACTCGACGACCTGCTGCGCCGGTTCGCGCTGCCGCTCGCGCCCTGGACGCGCTGTACGGCGTGCAACGGCGAGCTGCGGGCGGCGACGCGCGAGGAGGTCGAGTCCGAGGTCGAGGCGGGCACGCTGGACAAGGTGGACTCGTTCGCCCGGTGCCGCGCGTGCGACCGGGTGTACTGGCACGGCGCGCACGGGGGTCACCTGGACGCGATCGTGGAGGCGGCCCAGCGTACTGTCGCGAGCATCCGCTGATGGTTACGGTCGGGGCATGGACGCTCGCACCGGTAGGCGCTGCCACAACGTACTGAACCCGCTGCATTCGCTCGTCTACTTCGCACCCGAAGGCGATGTCGAGTTCGCCGCCATCGGGCTGAAGAAGGGGCGGATGGGCTACTTCGCGTCCCGGGCCGCGCCGATGGGAGCGGTCGGCGCGGCCGTCGTTCGGGCGACCTTCTACAACTTCGGCCCGGACCTGATCGGCAAGCACATCCCGGCCGCCTGGGACCTGGCCGCCCCGGAGGCGGTGCACGCGGCCCGGATGCGCGTGGTCGACCGGGCGCTGCGTCGACTCCTGGGCGAGGACGTGATCCGCTCGGCGGAATTGCGCGAGGCGGCCGACCTGTCCCTGTCCTGCGCGCGGGCGGGCGGCCCGGGGGGCCGGGCGCTGTACGCGGCGTACGCCGAACTCGACCCGCCCGACCCGGCGGAACAGCCGCACCTGGCGCTGTGGCACGCCGCCACGCTGATTCGCGAATATCGCGGCGACGGGCATGTGATGGCCCTGGTCGATGCCGAACTGGACGGCATCGAGGCGCTGTTCACGCACACCGCGACCGGGCGCGGGTTCGTCCCGGAGTTCGCGGTGGGCAGCCGCGGCTGGACGGCCGAGCAGTGGGAGGCGGCCCGCGACCGGCTGGCCGGCCGCGGCCTGGTCGACCCGACCGGCGCCCTCACCGACGCGGGCCGGGCGCTGCGGCGCTCCATCGAGGAACACACCGACCGCCTCGGCCGCGCCCCGTTCGACCACCTCGGCGACACCGCCACGGCCCGCCTCACCGACCTGGCCGCGATGTTGACCGGTACGGCCCTGGCCAACGGCGCGTTCCCGGCGGGGGTGTTTGCCACGCCGACGGGCTGATCCGGGCGGGCTGAGCGGCCCGGAGGGTCGGCCCGGGGCGGGGTCGGCCCGCACGAGTGCCGATCTCGCGATCTCGCGATCGAGGGCCGGCCCGGCCTCGGCCTCCGCTTCGGCTCGGTGCGCCCGGCCCCGCCCCGCCCTCGACTCAGCGCACCCGGCCCCGGGCCCGCAGGGGTACGGACGGCAATGCCGGCGCGTCCATCCGAGGTCCGTCGTAGCCGGTCACCGTGCCGAAGTCGGACCCATCCGCCCACGCCGTGCGCGCGGCGGTGATCTCCTCGCCGGTGCGCGCGACGAAGTTCCACCACATCACTATCTCCTCGGCGAACGGCTCGCCGCCGAGCAGCATCAGATCGGCCCCGTTCGCCGACCGGATCGACAGCGAGGTCCGCCCGCAGCCCAGATACAGCAACCCGCCGGGGGTGAGCGGCACACCGTCCACCTCGGCCTCGCCCGACATCGACATCACCGCGTACTCGAAGTCCGGCTCCAGCGGCGGCCGGACATCGGTGCCCGGCGCCAGGGTCAGATCCGCGCCGACGAGGGGGCTGTAGGTGGTGCCGGGCGAGGTGGACCCGTCCAGGGTGCCCATGATCACCGTCGCGGTCAGTCCGCCGCCGGTGACCAAGGGCAGTTCGGCGTGGTGCTCGAAGTGCGGGTCCACGTGCCGATGCGCGTCCGGCAGCGCGACCCACAACTGCGCGCCGTGCAACAACCGGGCGTGCTCGCGCGGCGACTCCTCGGAGTGCGAGATCGCCCGGCCCGAGGTCATCAGCCCCAGTTCGCCGGGCCGCACGGTGGCGAGGCTGCCCAGGCTGTCCCGGTGGAGCACGCTGCCCTCGCGCAGCCAACTCACCGTCTGGAGTCCCAGGTGCGGATGCGGCGGCACCTGCATGCCGGGCTCGTCCGCGATGTCGTCCGGCCCGTAGTGGTCCACGAAGCACCACGCGCCGATCATCCGTCGACCCAGGCTCGGCAACAACCGGCGGACCATGGTGCTCTCGCCCAGCTGTACATCGCGCGACTTCAGCAACTCGCGGACGGGTTCGCCGGGCACATCGGCCCGGCCTCCGCACGTGGTCAGGGTCGGTCGGGTATCGAGATTGCTCATGGCGCCAACGGTACGCGGACCGGGAGAGGGCGCATTCGGCGCTGCGCGACCGGGGCCGTGTCTCCGGCCCCGCGCGGGCCGGTCCGAGGGCGGGTTCTAGGATCGGCAGGAAACGGACGATCCCGCGAATTCCTCCGGGACTTCTCCCGGCCCGGAGGGACGACACGCGTGCGGCTCGGCTTCCTCACCCATGTGGCCGGCGCCGGAGACGCCCGTACGGTCTACCGCGAGACCATCGAACTCGCGGTGGCCGCCGAGGAGTTCGGCTACGACTCGTTCTGGGTCGCACAGCACCACCTGGGTGCACAGGGCGCGTTGTCGCCGTCACCGTTCGTACTGCTCGCCGCGATCGCCGAACGCACCACCCGGATCCGCCTGGGCACGGCGGTCGTGGTGGGCCCGACCGAGCACCCGATCCGCCTCGCCGAGGACGCCGCCGTGCTGGACACGCTCAGCGGCGGCCGGCTCGAACTGGGCCTGGGCGCGGGCTCCGACCCGGCCACATCCGAACGGTTCGGCATCGCGCACGAGAACCGCCACGCCCGCCTCCGGGAGACCGTGGACACCGTGCTCGACCTGTTGACCGGCGCCGACCTGGTCCCACCCGCACCCACGCTGCGCGACCGGATATGGCTCGGCACCGGCAGCCCGGACGGCATCGCCTGGGCGGTCGACCGCGGCCTCGGCATCCTCTCCGGCCGCCGCTCCAGTGGCCCGGCCGGCCCGCTGCCGGGCGACCGCGAGGCGGCGGAACACCTGGCCCGCCACACCCCGGGCAGGGTGGCCCTGTCCCGCCCGATCCACCCCGGCCCGCCGGACACCCTGGCCGAGCACCTGCTTCCCTGGATCACCCGAGCCCACGCCGCCGGCCGCTTCCCGGTCGATTTCACGCCGACCGACTACCTGGCAATCGGCAACATGTACACCGGTCCCCCGGAATCCGTGGCCCGTTCCCTGATGGCCGACCCCGGCTACCCGCACGCCACCGACCTCCTCTGCCACACCCAACCGGCCCGCCTCCCGCCGGCCGCCCTGCTCCCCGCAATGCGCCGCACGGCCCGAGAGGTCCGACCGCTCCTGGCCGCCGGATAGTCCGGGTCAGGCCGCCGGCCCGTTCTGGCTGAGCGCGAAGGCGGTGGCCTGGAGGGCGACGGCGGCGAGGACCAGGGGGAGGGTGATCGTGGCGCGGCGGCCGCCGGGTCCGCGCGAGGGTCGTACCAGCGCGATCAGTGCGGTCACGAAGCTGATCGCGAACAGGCCGAAGACCCAGGGCAGTCGGGTTTCGTACCAGTCGCGGCACGTCTGGTTGGCGCAGGATTCGGTGGCGCCGCCGAAGCCGATCAGGACGAACAGGTCGGTCATGGCGACCACGACGAACGCGAACAGGCCGACGACGAACGCCGCCGCACGGGCGAAGCCGTCGCCGTTGCCGCTCGGGGTAGGCGTGTAGGTCATGCGGGTCACGCTAGGCGGCGGGTCCGACGCGGGCATCCGTACAAGTACTCACTTCCCGCACTCGAGCGTCCGCCCACCGGAGCGGTGCCGAAGCGGCGCCGGTGCGTACCCGGGGCACCCGCTCGATGCGCGCGTCCCTACAGCACCACCACCAACGGCGTCCCCGTCCGCGGGTGCGTCCGGACCTCCGTGTCGATGCGGTACACCCGCTCGATCGTCGGCGCCGTCAGGACCTCCGCCGGTGTGCCGGTCGCCACCTGCCGGCCGTCGGCCAGCAGGCAGATCCGGTCGCAGAACATCGCCGCCAGGTTGAGGTCGTGCAGTGCCACCAGCACACTCACGCCCAGTCGGCGGACCAACCGCAACAACCCGAGCTGGTGGTGGATGTCGAGGTGGTTGGTCGGCTCGTCCATCACCAGCAGGCCCGGCTGCTGCACCAACGCCCTTGCCACCAGCGCCCGTTGCCGCTCGCCGCCGGAGAGCAGCGCGAACGTCCGCTCGGTCAGGTCGGCGAGTTCGAGCAGCTCGACCGCCGCCGTCACGATCGCCCGGTCGGCCGCGTCGTCCGGATCGAGCAGGCCCTTGTGTGCCGAGCGGCCCATCGCGACCACGTCCCGCACGGTCAGCGGAAAGTCGGTCGGCATGTCCTGGAGCACCGTGCCGATCCGCCGCGCGGTCCAGCGCGCCGAATGGGTCCACACGTCCTCGTCGTCCAGAAGCACCCGGCCCGAGGTCGGTCGGTTCACCCGGTACACGCTGCGCAGCAGGGTCGATTTGCCACTGCCGTTGGGACCGAGCAGGCCGACCACCTCGCCGGGCAGCACGGTCAGCGACACCGCGTCCACCAGAGCCCGGTCGCCGACGGCGAAGGTGACCTCGTCCAGGACCAGGCGCGCCGCGGGTCCGCTCATCGCGCGCCCGCTTCCCGGCGCGCGTCCCGGCGCAGCAGCCAGACGAAGAACGGGCCGCCCACCAGCGAGGTCACGATGCCCACCGGCAACTCCTGCGGGGCGAGCACCGTACGCGCCACCAGGTCCGCGCAGATCGCGAACACCGCGCCGAGCAGCGCGGCCACCGGCAGCGCCCGCCGATGGTCGGCGCCGACCAGCAGCCGGACCACGTGCGGCAACATCAGGCCGACGAAGCCGATCACCCCGCTGACCGCGACCACGACCCCGGTGAGCACCGCGGCGAGCAGGAACATCCCCTGCCGGAACCGCTGGACGTCCAGACCGAGCGCCGCGGCGCTCTCCTCGCCGGCCAGGAGCAGGTTGAGGTTGCGTGCCTGGAGGAGCAGTACGACCAGGCCGAGCGCGAGCGCGAGGGCCGGTACGAGCAGCAGCGTCCAGCGGGCCGCGCCGAAGCCGCCCAGCGTCCAGAACAGCACCTGGGCGGCGAGTTGCGGATCCGGTGAGGTGAGCACGAGCAGGCTGGTCAGCGAGGACAACACGGCGCTGACCGCGACCCCGGCCAGGACCAGCCGTACCGCGGTGACCCGGCCGCCGGAGCGGGCCACCGAGAACACCACGAGCAGGGTGAGCAGGCCGCCGGCGAACGCGGCCGCGTTGAGGGTGAGCGCGCCGAGCGACAGGCCGCCGACCGACGCCACGCCCCAGCGCATCACCAGGACCGCGCCGCCGGCCGCGCCGGCGGAGACGCCGAGCACGTCCGGCCCGGCCAGCGGGTTGCGCACGATCGCCTGGATCACCATGCCCACCACGGCCAGCGTCGCGCCGACGACCGCCGCGAGCAGCACCCTGGGCAGTCGGGTGTCGGCGATGATCAGGTCGTGGGCGCGGCTCCAGGACGGTTGCACCCACGCGTCGCCGCCGATCCGATGCGCGAGGATGCGCCACGTCTCCGACCACGGCACGGGCACCGATCCCACCAGCAGCCCGGCCGTCGCCGCCGCGAACAGCGCCACGAGCAGGGCACCGACCACCAGCGGGAGCCGTACCCGGCCGCCCGGCACGTCGACCGGGCGGCCCGGGCCCGGCACCGCCGGCGGGCCGCCGCGCAGGATGGCGACCCGTACCGCCGTCGGGTCCCGATCGATCGTCATGACCGGTCGGGGTGCAGCTGCTTCGCGAGTTCCTCGACCGCGTCCACGGAGCGCGGTCCGGGCTGGGCGACGGACAGCGAGACCACCGGGAAGGCGTTCGCGCGCAGTGCGGGTACGTCGGCGAGTACGGGAACGGCCCTGAGTGTGCTGATCTTGGCTTCCACCGACGGCGTCACGTAGTCGTAGATCAGCACCACGTCCGGCTTGCGTTCGGCCACCTGTTCCCAGGAGACCTTGGTCCAGCGCTCGTTCAGATCGGCGAACACGTTGGTGCCGCCGGCGCGGGTGATGATCTCGTCGAGCATCGAGTTGCCGCCCGTGGTCTGCGCGGCGTCGGCGCCCGAGTTGTACACGAACACCTTGACCGGTGTCGTGCCCGCGAGCCGCGCGGTGACCGCGTCCAGCCGTCGGCGCAGTTCGGCGACCGAGTGTTCGGCACGCTCGGGGACGCCGAAGATGCCGCCGATGGAGCGGAGTTCGTCGTAGAGCCGGTCGAAGGTGACCGGCGCCTTGGCGCAGCCCTCGGGGTTGAGGTGGGTCCTGACGTTCAGCTCGCCGAGCCGGGCGCGGGTGTGGCCGGACGACTCCGAGAAGCCGTCGGGGTAGCCCGAGTAGACGAAGTCCGGCGTGGCTTCGAGCAGTTTCTCCAGTGAGGGCTGCGCGTCGGCGAGCACCGGGATGCGCGCGTACGCCTCCTTGTACCTGTCGCCGATGGTGCGGCCCTTGAGGTACGCGGTGCCCACCATTCGGTCGGCCAGCCCCAGTTCGAGCATCAGCTCGGTGGCGTTCGAGGTCAGCGTGGCGGCGCGTTGCGGCGGCCGGTCGTAGGTCGTGGTGACGCCGCAGTTGTCGGCGTCGGTGTACGGCTTGTAGGCGACGGGCGCGGGCGCGCTCGGCTTCTTGTCCTGCACCGCACCGCCGCACGCGGTCGCGAACAGCGCGAGCGCGGCAACCGCGGCGGCCCACGTGCGGGTGCGGGGCATCGGGGTCGGTATCCGCCCAGGCATCGGCGTCCGTATCCGCCCAGGTGTCCGCCTCGGAATCGGCGTCCGTGTCCGCCCCGGTATCGGCGTCCGTGTCCACATTCGTGTCGGCATCGTCGAAGCTCTCCCTTGCGAGTCCTCGTCGGGGAACTCGGGAGGGAGCGCGGCGGCGGACACCGTGCGGCGCCGTCGTCCGACGGACCCGCCCGCGAGGTCCCGGAAGTCCGCGTGCGCGAGGCGAACGCGGGCGACGGCAGGTCTTCGGACTCGTGGGCGGGTTCCGATCGCCACGGGTGTGGCCGGATTTCCTACCGGTCGCCGCTTCCCGGATCCCGTATCACCGGGCCCAGTGCGTGATGGCGACTTTCGTTCCCACTTACCGCTGCGGGGCAGTTCCGGATTCGCACCGGATTCCCTCTTGCGACACCCGGAATCGGTCGAAGCCGGGTGAACCGTTCGCAAGGGCAGCCTAACCATGGTCGATTCGGCGGCCGACCGAGGGGGCCGCGCGGGTCGCCGCAAGCAGGGGCACCGGGGCTTGGATCGGCCCGATCCGGATCGGCGGGCGAGGCGGTTCGGGGCGGGCCGATCCGCGCGAGGTCGGCCCGGGCGAGGTCGCCCCGACCGAGTGGCCCGGAGCCCGTGGCGCCGCCCGTCGCTTCGGCCGCTACTCGGCGACCAGGATCTCCAGCCCCACGTCGCGCAGCGCGTCGAGCGTGTCCGGGTCGGCCGGTCCGCTGGTGATCAGCAGGTCGATGTCCGCCAGCGGGCATACCTCGGCGAGTTCGACCCGACCCAGCTTCGACCCGTCGGCGACCACGACCCGACGCCCGGCCGCCCGCAACATCGCCCGCTTGGCCTCGGCCTCGGGCAGGTTCACGTTGGTGATGCCGCCCGTGGGGTGCACGCCGTTGCAGCCGAGGAAGACCGTGTCGGCGTGGATGCGCTCCAGGATGTGGTCGCCGAGCGGATTGATCAGGGAATGCTGCAACGGCCGCAGGGTGCCGCCGGTGACCACGACCGAGAACCGGGGGATGGCCCGCTCCAGCTCCAGGGCGATGGTCAGCCCGTTGGTGAACACCACGAGGTCGCGCAGGTCGTCGCGGTCCACCAGGGCCCGGGCCACGAACGTGGTGGTCGTACCCACGTCCAGGACCACGCTCTCGGACGGCGACACCAGCGCCGCGGCAGCCTGCCCGATCAGCGTCTTCGCGGGTGATGCCGAGGTCAGCGCCTCCTCGAAGGACGGCTCGACCCGGGGATCGCGACCGGTGAACATGGCGCCGCCGCGGACTCGGCGCAGCCGGCCCTGGCGCTCCAGCACCTCCAGGTCGGCCCGGACCGTCACGCGCGAGATGCCGAACGCCTCGGCCAGGTCGGTGACCTTGGCGAAGCCTCGATCCGCGATCGTCGCGGCCATCCGGGCGCGGCGGCCCTCGGCGGGCAGACCGTCGGTGTCGTCGTCAGGCATGGCCGCCATCTTGCGGACACCTTCCGAAACTTGTCAAACCGCAGGTGGTCCCGGGCGGATGGCGTCCGGGACGGCAGAAATGGCAAGCGTCCTGGGCGCTACGACTTTCTGATTGACAAGTTTTGGAAAGCTTCGCAAGATTGAATACATGAAGAAGACGCAGGCCGTCATGGCCGACGGTCGCGAGATCGTCTACTACGACACGCGGGACGACGCGGTCCGCACCGCCGTCGATCCGCGTGATCTCGCCCCCGTGGTCAGTGGCTCCGAGATGCGCTACGACCGACTGCTCGACGAGTGGGTCGTGGTCGCTTCGCACCGGCAGACCAGGACCCACCTGCCCGCCGCCGACGCGTGCCCGCTGTGCCCGTCCACGCCCGAGCGGGCCACCGAGGTCGCCGAGGCCGACTACGAGGTCGTCGTCTTCGAGAACCGCTTCCCGTCGATGTCCGGGTCCTCGACCTCCGGCCGGGCAGGCCAGGACCCTTCGACACCCGTTGCCGGCGGCGCTGCGGCCGGGCGGCCCGAGCCCGGCTGGGACCACGACCCGTTCCCGAGCCGGCCGTCCGGCGGACGGTGCGAGGTGATGTGCTTCACCCCCGAGCACGACGCGTCCTTCAAGGACCTCACCCCCGAGCGGGTGCGCCTGGTACTGGACGCGTGGACCGACCGCACCGCCGAATTGTCCGCGCTGCCCGGCGTCGAGCAGGTGTACTGCTTCGAGAACCGCGGCCGGGAGATCGGCGTCACGCTGCCGCACTCGCACGGGCAGATCTACGCCTACCCGTTCGTCACCCCGCGCACGGCCACGATGATCGCGAGCACGGCCGCGCACCGGCACCGCACCGGTCGCAACCTGTTCGAGGACGTGCTCGCCGCGGAGCGGGCCGACGGATCGCGGATCGTGGCCGAGGGCGAGCACTGGACCGCGTTCGTGCCCGCCGCCGCGCGCTGGCCGTACGAGGTGCACCTGTACCCGAACCGCCGGGTGCCGGACCTGCTCGCGCTGGAGGAGGCCGCGCGCGCCGAGTTCGGCCCGATGTACCTGGATCTGCTCGGCCGCTTCGACCGCCTCTTCGACGGCGAGCCCGCGCCGTACATCGCCGCCTGGCAGCAGGCGCCGGTCCGCTCGGGCCGGGTCGACTTCGCGCTCCACCTGGAACTTTTCTCGATTCGACGGGCACCGGGCAAGCTGAAGTACCTTGCCGGGAGCGAATCGGGGATGGGTGTGTTCATCAGCGACGTTCCGCCGGAGACCGCGGCGGCACGACTGCGGGAGGTCGGCGAATGAGGCTCATGGTCACCGGCGGAGCGGGCTACGTGGGCAGCGTCGTCGCCGCCCACCTGGTCGCGGCCGGCCACGACGTGGTGGTGCTCGACGACCTGTCCACCGGGCATCGCGACGCGGTCCCGGACAAGGCGGTGTTCGTCGAGGGCCGGGTCCAGGACGCCGCCCGGCACCTGGACCCGTCGTTCGACGCGGTCCTGCACTTCGCCGCGTCCTCCCTGGTCGGCGAGTCCGTCACCGGGCCGGCCGGGTACTGGCACAACAACGTGGGCGGCTCGCTCGCGCTGCTGGACGCGCTGCGTACGCACGGCATCACCCGCTTCGTGTTCTCCTCCACCGCGGCCGTCTACGGTGCCCCCGAGGTCTCACCGATCACCGAGGACGCGCCGTGCGCGCCGACGAACCCGTACGGCGCCTCGAAGCTGACGGTCGATCACCTGATCACCTCGTACTGCGCCGCGTACGGCCTGCGGGCGGTGAGTCTGCGCTACTTCAACGTCGCGGGCGCGTACGGCCGGTACGGCGAGCGGCATGCGACCGAGACCCACCTGATCCCGCTGGCCCTCCAGGTGCCCAACGGCACCCGCGGCTCGGTCGCGCTGTACGGCACCGACTACCCGACGCCGGACGGGACGTGCGTGCGCGACTACATCCACGTCGCCGACCTGGCCGACGCGCACCTGCTCGCGCTCGCCGCGACCGGCGAGGGCGGCGCCGCGACCGGGCACCTGATCTGCAACCTCGGCAACGGGACCGGCTTCTCGGTCCGGGACGTGGTGGACGCGGTCCGCACGGTGACCGGCTGCGCGGTACCGGCGCACGAGGCGCCGCGCCGGGCGGGCGATCCGCCGGTGCTGGTGGCCGCCGCCGACCGGGCGCGCGACGTGCTGGGCTGGCGGCCGACCCGGACCTCGCTGGAGGACATCGTGGCGGACGCGTGGACGTTCCTGCGGGACGGCGAGGCGGCGTGGTGAGCGAGTTCCGCGTCGAAGGCGTCTGGGCGGCGCCGGGCCGGGTCAACGTGATCGGCGAACACACCGACTACAACAACGGGTTCGTACTGCCGATCGCGATCCCGCACACCGCGCGTGCCGCCGTCGGACGGCGTACGGACGGCCGGCTGCGGCTGGCATCCGGGCACGCCGGGAGCGAATCGGTCGACCTGGCGATCGCCGACCTGGCGCCCGGCGCACTGGACGGATGGGCCGCGTACCCGGCGGGCGTGGTGTGGGCGCTGCGCGCGGCGGGGCACGAGGTCGGCGGAGCCGACATCAGGATCGACAGCGACGTGCCGGTGGGAGCGGGGCTGTCCTCGTCGGCGGCACTGTCCTGCGCGGTCGTGCTGGCGCTCGACGACCTGTACGAACTGGGCCTGGATCGCGTCGAGTCGGCCCGGGTCGCGCAGCGCGTGGAGACCGACTTCGTGGGCGTCCCGGTCGGCATGCTGGACCAGATGGCCTCGCTCGGCTGCGTCG
This sequence comes from Embleya sp. NPDC008237, assembly GCF_042956465.1. Taxonomy (NCBI): domain Bacteria; kingdom Bacillati; phylum Actinomycetota; class Actinomycetes; order Kitasatosporales; family Streptomycetaceae; genus Embleya; species Embleya sp. NPDC008237. Next base: position 672,136 of record NZ_JBIBGL010000003.1, on the reverse strand, counting down.
CGGGCCATGCGTTCTTCCTCGACTGCCGCGATCTGACCGGCAGACACGTCCCGTTCGACTGTGCGAGCGCGGGGTTGCGGCTGCTGGTGATCGACACCCGGGCCCGGCACGCGCTCGTGGACGGCGGGTACGCGGAGCGCCGGACCTCCTGCGAGGAGGCGGCGCGACTGCTCGGGGTGCCGTCGCTGCGCGAGGTGGCCGATCCGGACGCGGCCCTCGCGGCGCTGCCGGACGGGCCGTTGCGCCGTCGGGTGCGGCACGTGCTCACCGAGAACGCGCGGGTGCTGCGTGTGGTCGAGGCGCTGGAGGCCGGCGATGTCCGGGCGATCGGGCCCGAGTTGACCGCGTCGCACGCGTCGATGCGGGACGACTACACGATCTCCTGCGCCGAACTGGACACCGCCGTGGACACCGCGCTGGCGACCGGCGCGCTGGGCGCCCGGCTGGTCGGCGGCGGCTTCGGCGGCTCGGCCATCGCGCTGGTCGACGCGGACCGCTGCGCGGCGGTCGAGGAGGCGGTCGAAAAGGCCTTCGCGGCCCGCGGCTTCACCGCACCGCGGTTCTTCCAGGCGGTGCCGTCGGCGGGCGCACGCCGCGAATCCTGACCGACCCCGGGCCCGGCTCCACATCGGACCCGGGGTCCACCACCCTCGGGCGGCCGAACGACCATCGCGGTCGCCCGGCCGCCCGATCCGCCATCGGGGACCGGAAGCCGACGGCGACGCGGAGGTTCCCCGCGACCTCACGCGCGCCCCCTCGCGTTCCCTCCGCCGCCGGCTCCAGGCAGTCGGCCTGAGGCCGGCCCTGTTCCGGGCACCTGCCGCCGTGTGATGTCCACCGGTATCCGCGACGACGGCCGGTCGCAAATCCCCAACATCGGCCTCGGCGCCTTGGTACCGGGTGTACCCGATTGCCCACCTGACCGACGCCGAGGCGGCCACACTCGCCGAGACGCTGCTCCGGCCCCGGCGCATCCGATGACCGCCGACAGCCACGAACCGGGCACCACCGAGGAGACCACCGCCCCGAGGAGATCACCGCCGAACTCCACGACCGTCCCGCCCCGGCCCCGCCCGTGCCGCGCGACCGCCCGAGCAACGCCCTTCCGAACCCGGTCCTCCATGCTTCCGAGCCCGGCTTTCCGCACTGCGGGACCCGTATGTTTCCGGCCGGCACACCGCCTTGCGCAAACGGCACGAAGGGGGCACATCGCGGATCCGGGCGGCCGTGAGGAGGCACCCCGTCACCGCTTGCGCAAGCTCGGTCACGGTCGGGTGCCGGCCGTTCCGCGAGCACCCGACGGCCTACCGGTACGGCCGCCGGGCATGCGCGTGCGCACCTGCTCTGACCTGCGCGGACGCCGCCCGGGGGTGCGGGCGGCGGACGGCGGCGTGGCGGTGCCCCCGGCAGGACTCGAACCTGCGACCAAGTGCTTAGAAGGCACCTGCTCTGTCCACTGAGCTACGAGGGCGTGGGCGAATCAGGATCTTGCACCGGATCCGGTCGCGGCACAACAGAATAGGGCCGTGTGCATGCCTCACCGGCGTTCCGGTGGTCACCGTTACCTGATCAGACGCAGTTGGCGGCCAGAATGTGATCAGAGAAGGGCCGAAACGGGCTGAGGGAGGCGCAGTGGGTCCCACAAGGACTGTACTTGTCGGCTATGGCGTGGGGGGCTCGGCCTTCCACGCGCCGGTCATCGAGGCCGTGGAGGGGCTGGAGCTGGTTGCCGTGGTGACCGGGAATCCGGAGCGCGGGGCGCAGGTGCGCAAGCGGCATCCGCAGGCCGAGGTGATCGGGACGACCGACGAGATGTTCGCTCGCGCGGGTGACTTCGACCTCGTGGTGATCACCGTGCCGAACCGCTTCCATGTCCCGCTGGCGACCCGTGCGTTGGAAGCCGGGCTGCATGTGGTGGTGGACAAGCCGTTCGCCGGGACCGTCGCCGAGGGTCGGGAGCTGGTTCTGACCGCGACCCGCCGGCATCGGAGGCTGGGGGTCTACCAGAACCGCCGGTTCGACGGTGACTTCCGGACCGTGCGGCGTCTGGTCGAGGAGGGGCGACTCGGCGAGGTGTACCGGTTCGAGTCGCGGTTCGAGCGGTGGCGTCCACAGGTGCGGACCTCCGGGTGGAAGGAGCAGGCCGATCCGGCGGCGCTGGGCGGGATCCTGTACGACCTGGGGACTCACCTGATCGATCAGGCCGTGGCGCTGTTCGGGCGACCCACGCACGTGTACGCCGAGTTGGGCATCCGGCGGCCGGGGGCGCTCGTGGACGACGACAGCTTCGTGGCGCTCACCCACGCGGGTGGCGTGCGGTCGCACCTGTGGATGAGTGCGACGGCGGCCGACCTCGGACCGCGTTTTCGAGTGCTCGGGTCGACGGCGTCGTACGTGAAGTTCGGGATGGACCCGCAGGAGGAACTGCTGCGCGCCGGGGCCGAGGTCGGTACGCCCGGGTGGGGGACCGAGCCGCCGGCGGCGTGGGGAGTGCTCGGTACACCCGGCGACACGGTGCCGGTGGAGACCGAGCCGGGCGCCTATCAGGACTACTACGCCGCGTTCGCGCGTGCGGTGCGCGACGAGGGTGAGCCGCCGGTGTCGTTCGATGAGGCGCTGGCCGTACTGGAGACGATCGAGGCGGCGCAGCGATCCTCCGCCGACGGAGTGACCGTCACGCTGTAACGGTGGCGGCGCGTTGGGAATACGGACAATTCGGGCAGTGGTCGCCCGTGGTGATCATGGGAAGCGACACCTTGTCCGCAGCCCTCGCCGACCTACGGGACAGGGTCGCGGCGACGTGCTTCCCGCTCGACGTGCCCGGCGCCGTGCAGGCGCGGCTGGCCCGCCGCGAGTTGATCGAACAACTCGACGACTACCTGCTGCCCCGCCTCGCGGCGCCGCGCGCACCGCTGCTGGCGGTGGTCGGCGGGTCCACCGGTGCGGGCCGGTCCACCCTGGTGAACGCGTTGGTCGGGCGCGAGGTCACGCCGGCCGGGCCGCTGCGGCCGACCACGCGGGTACCGGTCCTGGTGTGCCGCTCGGGGGATCGGCACTGGTTCGCCGCGGAAGCCGGGATCGGGCTGCGGTTGGACGAGCGGGTGCCGCCCGGGATGGCGCTGCTCGACGTACCGGACATCGACTCGGTCTCCGCCGACAACCGGCGGGTGGCGGTACGTCTGCTCGGCGCCGCCGACCTGTGGATCTTCGTCACCACCGCGTCGCGCTACGCGGATGCCGCGCCGTGGCATCTGCTCCGGCTCGCACGCGAGCGCAACACGCGTCTGGCGATCGTGTTGAACCGGGTGCCGACGGAGGTGCTCGACGGGGTTCGGGCCGACCTCGTGCGGCTGTTGCGGCAGGCGGGGCTGGGCGACGTGCCGCTGTATCCGATCGTGGAGACCGAGCCCGGTGCCGGGCTGCCCGAGCGCAACGTGGTGCCGATTCGCACCTGGCTCGCGGAGCGCGGCGCGGATCCCGACGCGCGGGCCGCGGTGGTCCGGCGCACCGTCGGCGGGCTGCTGCACAGCCTCGATCGGCGGGTGCCGCCGCTCGCGCAGGCGGCGGGACGACAGTACGAGGCGGTCGATCGGGCGCGGGCCTGTGTGGACACGGCCTACGCGGCGACCTCGCAGTGGGCGCTCCGGGCGCTCGACGACGGGTCGTTGTTGTGCGGCGCGGCGGCGGGGCGTTGGGCCGACGGTGACGTCGCGGGAGCCGCGCGGGCGGTCCGGGAGAGCCTGGACGCGTTGGTGGCGGACGCGTTCGCGCGAGGCGCCGAGCGCTCGGCGGGATGCCTGCCGCCGGGCGCGGTGCGCCGGTCGGCGCCGGAACCGCTCGCGTGGCCTGGCGATGGCGAGCCGCTCGCGCTGATCGCGGCGGTCGGCGGCCCCGTGTCGGGGCCCGGCATCGGCCGGGAGGCGGCCGGCCGGCTCGGCACCCGGATCGGATCCGAGCCCGCCGCACGGCTGATCCTGGACGTCCACCGGGGACTGCGCGGCGTCGTCGCGGCGGCACTCGACGGCGAGCGGGCACGCCGGGTGGCGGCGATGACCCCGCTGCCCGCGCAGGACGGGACGGGGCTGATCGAGGCGCTCGACACGGTGCGGAGGAGCGCGTGAGCGCGCGGGCCACGGGTGCGGGCCACACGGAGCGCGTGTTGCGCGACGGGTGGGGGAAGGGTCGCGGCGCGGGCGGGGGACGGGTGCGCGTGGGGCCCGAGGGTCGCGGTGACATGGATGTGTCCTGCCGGGCCCGGGGTGTTGTGGATTTCGGTGGGTTCGCCGGCGCGCGTTCCCGGGTGTGTGGCGTGTGGTGCGACGTGTTGTGGACGAGCGGATGACCGCCGGTGGGCAGTATGTCGATCGGTTTGCCGTGCGGCGGGCCCGGCATGCGAGTGGGACCGAGGAGTCCGGGCGGCTGATGGCCCGATTGGCCGCACTCGATCGGACCGCGACGCTGGCCCGGGACCGGCTGCCCGACGCCGATCTCGCGTTGATCCACGATTTGCTCGGCCACGCCGAGACCCGGCTGGGTACCGCCGGCTGGCACACCGTGGTCGCGCTCGCGGGTGCCACCGGCGGTGGCAAGTCGTCGTTGTTCAACGTGCTCACCGGGCTGCGGCTGGCGGATACCGGTGCGCGGCGGCCGACCACCCGAACCACCCTGGCGTGCGCGTGGGACCCCGAGGGCGCGGCGCCGTTGCTGGATTTGCTCGGCATCGAACCGGTGCGCCGGGTGGCCCGGCACGGATCGCTGGACGCGCGGCGAGGCGGCGGGATGCCCTCCGGTCTGGTCCTGCTCGATCTGCCCGACCACGACTCGCTCGACCTCGCGCACCGGGCGGAGGTGGACGCGGTGGTGGCGGTCGCCGACCACATCGTGTGGGTGCTCGATCCGCAGAAGTACGCGGACGCGATCGTGCACGATCGCTATCTGCGGCCGTTGCGGCACCACGGTCACAGCATGACGGTCGTGCTCAACCACGCGGACCGGTTGCCGGCCGGGGACCTCGCGGCGTGCCTGACCGATGTGCGGGCGCTGCTGGCGGCGGAAGGGCTCGCGGGCGTACGGGTGTTGGCGACGTCGCCGGAGACCGGGCTGGGGATCGCCGAACTGCGCCGGGTGGTGGTGGCCGCGGCCGGGTCCGGCGAGGCGTCGGTGACCAGGCTGGCGGCGGACCTGGATGCGCTGACCGAGCGCCTGGATCCCTATTTCGCCGGTGTGGTGCCGGGCGGGGACGCGTTCACCGCCGAGGACCGCGGTGCGCTGGTGGACGGTCTGTGCGACGCGGCGGGGGTGGGGGTCGTCGCGGCGGCCGCAGGCGCGGGGTTGCGGACTCCGCGGGGGCCGCTGTCGCGGCGTCGGGTACGGCGGCCCGCGGTGCGGCCCGGGCCGGTGCAGGCGCATCGCGCCGAGCAGGCGATCCGGCAGGCGGGGACGAGGCTGACGCAGGGGTTGCCGGCGCACTGGGCCGGCGGGGTGCATCGGGTGCTGGCCGAGGGACTGCGGGGATTGCCGGACGAGTTGGACGCGATGCCCGCGGGGGCGGTGCCGGAGGCCGCGGCGCCGACGGTCGCGGCGCGGGCGGCGGTGGGCGCGCAGTGGGTCGGGGTGGTTGCGGTGCCGGCCGGATTGGTGGCGGCCGGATCGGCCTGGACGGGGGTGCCGGTGGTGCGTTGGTTCGGGGTGCCGGGGCCGTGGTGGGTGGTGCTGGCGGGGCTGGTCGTGGGGATGGTGGGCGTGTGGTTCGGGCGGCGGGTGACGGGCTCGGCCGTGGAGCGGCGCACGGCGGAGGTGGCGGCGGCGCTGCGGACGCGGGTGGCGGAGGCGGCGGATCGGTTGGTGGTGGGGCCGGCGGAGGCGGAGTTGGCGCGGTATCGGGAGGCGCACGCGTATTTCGTGGCGGCTCGGGAGCCGATGCGGCGGGGGTGAGGGGGTGCGGGGTGCGGCCGGGGGCGCCTACGTGGGTGAGAGGGCGGCGGGAGTGTCACCCACGTGAGTGACGGACGGCCGGGGCGTCCCTCACGTGGGCGACCTCGCGTGATGCACAGGGGCCGAGTTGTGCACAGCCCGCCGGGGTCTTCGCCGGGCGACCGCCGGATGCCGGATCGTCGAGGGCGGACGGCGATGTTGCGGGGCACGCCGGTGACACACGGAGGCAAGCGTGGACACGTACGTGACGGTGATCGGCAACGCCGCGAGCGATGTCCGGGTCCAGATGACCCAGGCCGGCGTGCCCTTGGCGCGCTTTCGGATGGCCGTGTCGCCCAGGCGCTTCGACCGTGAGACGGGCACGTGGGTCTCGGGCGACGCGTCCTTCTACACGATCGTGTGCTTTCGCGGGCTGGCGGAGAACGTGACGAGTTCGATCGACAAGGGCGACCCGCTGGTGGTGACCGGACGGCTGCGGGTGCGCGAGTGGGAGCGGGAGGGGAGGTGGTGGACCGTCACCGAGATCGACGCGTCCTCGGTGGGACACGACCTGACCCGGGGGGTCGCGGAGTTCCGCCGGGTGGGTCGGCCGGCGCGCCTGTCCGTCGTGGCGGACGACGGGGTGGCCGGGCCGATGGCCGAACAGGGCGCCCTCGCGATCGGGGCCGACATCGGGTCCGTCGGCGAAGAGGAGGCCGCATGAATTGCGCGGACGACTGATCACGTGTTCACGAAAGCCATTCATTGGCGATACCGGCGATAATTCAAGTCGATTTCTGGGACGAATTTGAAACAGAATTGTGACGACGCCGACGGCGGTACGATAGGCCCCAATCGGACCAATAGCCGCATCTCGCTCAACCATTGGGCTGGAGGGTCGTAAAGAGTCGGATCGTGGAGGCGAATAGCGGCCGAGTCAAGGCATTGATCACAGTAGGACCGATTCGCGCGGGTTTGCACCTTGACAAATCAATAGTGAGCGAGATCGCCCTGATCGGCGCTTATGCGGCTTGCCGCGCCCCATAGGCGGCTATATCCGTCGAAGACTTGTCGACTTCGCGATATCCGAAAAGACATCCTCGACGTGGATCTTCTCCCGAGGTAAAGAACGTGAAACAAATGACTACCCCGGGTCGCGAGAGGTGGCCCGGCTGCTCATACCATTCAACGGTTCTTTACTCGCGCCCCGCTCGGGGGAACCATGCGCCGCGCGAGTCGGCTTACATTTTTCGAGGGGACCACCACATGTTCCGTACACCGGGACGGACGGCCACCCGCTTGTCGGCCATGGTCATTGCCGGCGGCTTGGCGGCGGCCGGCGTGATCGGTTTCGCGGGTGCGGCCAGTGCGGAAGGCGCCAAGGGCGTCTACAAGGGCGGCGATGTCGGTGCCAACATCTACCTGAAGGGCAAGGCGGATTCGCAGCGCGCCTCGATCCTGAAGCTCGAGGTCGACGGCAAGATCCTGCGCACCTACTGCATCGACTTCCACACCCTGGTGCGCGACGAGGCGAAGTACGACGAGTCGGGCTGGAAGGAGACCTCCTTCGGCACGAAGGCCGACAAGGCCAAGGTCAAGTGGGTTCTGCTGAACTCCTTCCCGACCGTGGACCTGGCGGGCGTGCGCAAGGCCGTCAGCGCTCCGGAGCTGACCGAGGGCGAGGCCGCCGCGGCCACGCAGGCCGCCATCTGGCACTTCACCGACGGCCAGAACCTGGACGACGGCAACAACAAGAACGACGGCGATGTCGTCAAGCTGTACAAGTACCTGGTCGGCGACGCCAACAAGGGCGACGTCACCGAGCCCCCCGTCTCGCTCTCGGTGACCCCGGGCGAGAAGGCCGGCAAGATCAACGACAAGCCCGGCATCGGCCCGTTCGAGGTCAAGACCAACGCCGAGGGCAAGTCGATCAACGCCAAGCTGCTCGCCGGCGACACCGACGCCAAGGCCACCCTGGTGGACGCCGACGGCAAGCCGGTCGCCAAGGTCGGCAACGGCGACAAGCTCTATGTGGACGCCTCCAAGGCCACCAAGGCGGGCAGCCAGTCCCTCGAGGTCTCCGGCGAGTCGACCGTGCAGGCGGGTCGGGTCTTCCAGGGCGTCAACAAGGACGGGTCGACCAGCCAGCTGCTGATCGTCGCGGACAAGCAGAAGGTGCAGACCTCCGACAAGGCGATCGCCAAGTGGGGCAACCCCGGCAAGGGCCCGCTCCCGGAGATCAACGCCACCAAGGACTGCGTCGACGGCGGCGTCAAGGTCACCGTCAAGAACAGCGGCGACGAGTCGTACAAGTTCAAGCTCGACGGCAAGGAAACCACCGTCCAGCCCGGCAAGTCGGTCGACCAGGTCGTCAAGGTCGCCGAGGACCAGGCGTACAAGATCACCATCCTGGGCCCCGACGGCAAGACCGCCAAGGAGTTCACCGGCACGCTCGACTGCAAGACCGCCGGTGCCACCGAAGGTGTGACGGGTGGTACCTCGGGTGGCAGCACCGGTGGGACGCCGGCTCCGGTGAACCCGAAGGGTCCGGACCTGGCCGCGACCGGTAGCGACAGCAGCAACACCCCCGCGATCCTGGGCGGCGCCGGTGCGCTCCTCCTCGCGGGTGGCGGCCTGGTGTTCTACATGCGCCGCCGCAACAACGGCTCGAACGGCGCCGCTGCCTGATAGAGGCACCACCGCTCGAACCACGCTGACAGCCGGGCCCCGGCGCACACCCCGTGCGCCGGGGCCCGACGTCACCCCACCCCAGAGGCCCACACCGCACCACCGTGGGCTCGAATCGCACCGCACCGCCCCCGGCCCAAATCTCGGCCATCTCCAGCCCGTCCGGCGTTCGAGGACAAGCGGGCCGCAGGCCGCCGAGCCGACCACAGGTCATCACGTACCGGCCGGGCACCCACGCAAGCAGGCCGATCCCGCGCCCTCCGGGCACCCATGCACGGGCACTGCTCGGCAGACCATAGGCTTGGACGCATGGCTGAGTACATCTACACCATGCGCAAGGCGCGTAAAGCGCACGGCGACAAGGTGATCCTCGACGACGTGACGCTCAGCTTCCTGCCGGGAGCCAAGATCGGCGTCGTCGGCCCGAACGGCGCGGGTAAGTCGACCGTTCTGAAGATCATGGCCGGGCTGGAGCAGCCGTCCAACGGCGACGCGTTTCTGTCCCCCGGTTACACCGTCGGCATCCTGCTCCAGGAACCTCCGCTGGACGAGTCCAAGACCGTCCTGGAGAACGTCGAGGACGGCGTCAAGGAGATCAAGGGCAAGCTGGACCGGTTCAACGCCATCGCCGAGGAGATGGCGACCAACTACACCGACGAGCTGATGGCCGAGATGGGCGAGCTGCAGGACCAGCTCGACCACGCCAACGCCTGGGAGCTCGACTCGCAGCTCGAACAGGCCATGGACGCGCTGGGCTGCCCGCCCGGCGACTGGCCCATCGTGAACCTCTCCGGTGGCGAGAAGCGTCGCGTGGCGCTGTGCAAGCTGCTCCTGGAGGCGCCCGACCTGCTCCTCCTGGACGAGCCGACCAACCACCTCGACGCGGAGAGCGTGCAGTGGCTGGAGCAGCACCTGGAGAAGTACGCCGGCACCGTCGTCGCGGTCACCCACGACCGGTACTTCCTGAACAACGTCGCCCAGTGGATCTGTGAGGTCGACCGCGGTCGGCTGCACCCCTACGAGGGCAACTACTCCACCTACCTGGACACCAAAGCCACCCGCCTGAAGGTCGAAGGGCAGAAGGACGCCAAGCGGCAGAAGCGCCTCAAGGACGAGCTCGAATGGGTCCGCTCCAACGCGAAGGGCCGCCAGGTCAAGAGCAAGGCGCGCCTGGCCCGTTACGAGGAGATGGCCGCCGAGGCGGACAAGATGCGGAAGCTGGACTTCGAGGAGATCCAGATCCCGCCGGGTCCGCGCCTGGGCAACGTCGTGGTCGAGGTGGACCACCTCACCAAGGGCTTCGACGAGAAGCTGCTGATCGACGACCTGTCCTTCACGCTGCCGCGCAACGGCATCGTCGGCATCATCGGTCCCAACGGCGCGGGCAAGACCACGCTGTTCAAGATGCTGATCGACGCCGAGACGCCGGACGCGGGCAACATCAAGGTCGGCGAGACGGTCAAGGTCTCCTACGTCGACCAGTCGCGTGGCGGCCTGGACCCGAAGAAGAATCTGTGGGAGGTCGTCTCCGACGGCCTGGACTACATCAAGGTCGGCAACGTCGAGGTGCCGTCGCGGGCCTACGTCAGCGCGTTCGGGTTCAAGGGCCCGGACCAGCAGAAGCCGACCGGCGTGCTGTCCGGCGGTGAGCGCAACCGGCTCAACCTGGCGCTGACGCTCAAGCAGGGCGGCAACCTGCTGCTGCTCGACGAACCGACCAACGACCTCGACGTCGAGACCTTGTCCAGCCTGGAGAACGCGCTCCTGGAGTTCCCGGGCTGCGCCGTGGTCGTCTCGCACGACCGCTGGTTCCTGGACCGGGTGACCACGCACATCCTCGCCTACGAGGGCGAGTCGAAGTGGTTCTGGTTCGAGGGCAACTTCGAGTCGTACGAGAAGAACAAGGTCGAGCGCCTGGGCGCGGACGCTGCCCGGCCGCACCGGGCGACGTACAAGAAGCTCAAGCGCAACTGACCGACCCGGTCGGCGCGGCGTGACCGGTGGCCTGTCGTATGCCCGCATACGGCAGGCCACCGGCATCACCCGGCGGCACGCGGTCGCATCGACGGGGAAGACCGACGGGGAAGACCGACGGGGAACAGAGAAGAGGACTGGGCACGTGGCCAGGCACATCTACCAGGCGACGCTTCGGTGGTCCGACATGGACGCCTACCGGCACATCAACAATGTGCAGTACCTCCGTTACCTGGAGGAGGCGCGCGTGGACATGATGTTCACCCTCGGGCAGCGCGAGGGGGCCAAGACGCTCTCCGAGGGTGTGGTGATCGCCCGGCACGAGATCGACTACAAGCGACCGCTGGTCTGGCGCGCCGAGCCGGTACGGGTGGAGACCTGGGTGACCCGGATCGGGGCCGCCCGATTCACGCTGGCCTACGAGATCAAGGACGACGAGCAGGTGTACGCGACGGCGTTGTCCGTACTGGTGCCGTATTCGCTCGACGAGCAGCGTCCCCGGCGGCTGAACGAGGACGAGCGGGCCTACCTGGAGCGCTTCGTCGAGCCGCAGGACGAGCCGGCGGGGCGGCCGGTCCGGCCATGACCGTGCTGCGACTCGCCGATTCGGCCGCCGCCGCGGACCTGGGCGGCTACCTGACCCGACTGCTGCGCTACGACCGCCGCGCGGTGGTGCGGATGCGCGCCGAGGGGTCGGTGCTCGGTACGTTCGGCCACCCGCCCTTCGGGGAGGCCGCGTCGGGGGTGATCACGCTGCGGGCCAGTGGGTTGGCCGTACCCGCGACCGCGGACGTGACCGTGTCCGCGGGGCAGCTCCTGGACGCGATCGCGGACGACGCGAGCGTGACCCTGCCGGCGTCGGTGACCGGCCCGGGCTGGGCCGGCATGTTGCCGCCGCGCACCGGCTGGGAACGGGTCGCCGAACTGGGCGTGCTCGACCTGGGCCGGGAAGTGGCCGCCGGTGTCGCGGAGTTCCGCTCCCGGACCGAACCCGGCATGCCGCGCGCGGAGTTCGACCGGATCGCCGCCGACATCTGGACCCGTCCGCTGCCGGGCCGACTCCCGCTGCGGGCCGCACACGCCGCCCAATCCTTCGGCTTCCTCGGCCCGCCGGATCCCGAGGGCCGAGTCGAGGTGCTGACCGCCGGAGCCTGGCTGCGCCTCGAAGCCCGCTACGGCTCGGTCTCGGTCCGCCGCCCCGATGCCCCCGGCCTGCTCTTCACCCGCTGAACCACCCGCTGAGCCGATCCCCGCTCGACCACCACACGGCCGTATCCGACGGCACGACGAGTCGACCGCCCGAACGGTGGCGCGTCGTCGGCCCACGGATCGGCACCCGGCATCCGCCGGGGCCCGGGAGCCGCCCGCCCGAGCGCGGAAACGCCGGGCCGGGTCCCGGCGCACCTCGGCGGGCAGATTTCCAGCTCGGGCAGGCCCTGCTCGTCGCCCCGGCAGAGGTGGGGTGTGGCTGCCGCCGCGTCAGTCGAGCCGGTTCACCATCGACTGCGCCGCGTAGACCAGGTAGTCCCACAGGGTGTTCTCCTGCTCGGCGGGCAACGCGATGTCGTCGACCGCCGCGCGCATGTGCCGCAGCCACGCGTCCCGGGCCTCCTCGGTCACCGCGAACGGCGCGTGCCGCATCCGCAGCCGAGGGTGCCCGCGCTGATCGCTGTAGGTGCGCGGCCCGCCCCAGTACTGCACCAGGAACATCCGCAGGCGGTCCTCGGCCCCGGCGAGGTCCTCCTCCGGATACATCGGGCGCAGCAGAGGATCCTCGCGCACGCCCTGGTAGAAGCGGTGCACGAGCTTGACGAACGTCTCCTCGCCGCCCACGGCTTCGTAGAGACTCGGTTCCGGCTCTCGCATCTGGGTCACCGTCCCATCCTCCCAGATGGCCCGCCGGCCCGGGGATGCTCGGCCCGATCGTTCGAGTCGGGCCGCCGGCCGAGGGAGCGGCTCAGCCCGATTGCTCCGCGGCCCGGGTGATGCCCCGGCGCATGCCGCCGAAGACGATGCCGTGGAAGGGGAACACGGCCCACCAGTACGCGTGCCCGAGCAGTCCTCGCGGATGGAACAGCGCCCGTTGGCGGTAGTACGTCCTGCCGTGCGCGGACGAGACGGTGAACTCCAGCCAGGCCAGGCCCGGCAGCCGCATCTCCGCGCGCAGCCGGAGCAGCTCGCCGGGCACCACCTCCTCGACCCGCCAGAAGTCGAGCGAATCGCCGACCCGCAGGCGTTGCGGGTCCCGGCGCCCGCGACGCAGCCCGACGCCGCCCATGATCCGGTCCAACGCGCCGCGCACCGACCAGGCCAGCGGCCACGAGTGCCAGCCGTTGTCGCCGCCGATGCCCTCGATCACTCGCCACACCTGCGCCGGGGTCGCGGCCGGTTGCGCCTCGCGGACGTCCTCGTAGAGCGAGCCGCCGGACCAGTCCGGGTCGGTGGGCAGTGGGTCGCTGGGGGCGCCGGGCAGGGATGCCGAGGACCAGCGGGTGGCCACATCCGTCTCCCGGATGCGCTTGAGGGCCAATTCGAGCGCGCGGTCGAAGCCGGTCAGGCCCTCCGGCGGGTCCGGGATCCAGCGGGCGATGTCGTGCTCGTGGCAGACCACCTCGCTGCGCAGCGACTCCACCAGCGGTCGGGCCAGGCCGCCGGGCACCGGGGTGATCAGGCCCACCCAGTGGCTGGACAACGACGGCGTGAGCATCGGTACCGGCAGCACTCGGCGTCGGCGCAGGCCCGCCACCGCCGCGTAGCGCTGCATCATCCGCTCGTAGGTGAGCACGTCGGGTCCGCCGATGTCGAAGGCGCGGTCGACCTCCGGGGGCAGCGCGACGCAGCCCACCAGGTAGTGCAGCACGTCCCGGACCGCGATCGGCTGGATCCGCGAGGTGACCCAGCGGGGCGTGACCATCACCGGCAGCCGCTCGGTCAGGTAGCGCAACATCTCGAAGGAGGCCGACCCCGAGCCGATGATCACCGCGGCGCGCAGCACGGCGGTGGGCACCGCACCGGCGAGCAGGATCTCGCCGACCTCGGCGCGCGAGCGCAGGTGCGGGGAGGAGTCGCGGGCGGTGGAGCCGGCGGCCGGGCCCAGACCGCCCAGGTAGACCAGCCGGCCCACGCCCGCGTCCTCGGCCGCGGCGGCGAAGGTGCGTGCGGTCTCGCGGTCGGTGACGGCGAAGCGCGGGCCGCTGCCGAGCGCGTGGATCAGGTAGTAGGCGACGTCCACGCCGTCGAGGGCGCGGCGGACCTCCTCGGGGTCGAGCGCGTCGGCGCGGACGATCTCGACGCGGTCCGCCCACGGGTGGTCGCGCAGCTTGTTCGGAGTCCGGGCCATGCAGCGCACGCGATAGCCGGCCGCGAGCAGTTCGGGTACGAGCCGGCCGCCGAGGTAGCCGGTGGCGCCGGTGACCAGACACAGGGGAGAGTCCACCCGACCCAGTGTCGGTGACACCCGGGACGGATCCGGTGCGGGCGCGCCCGGCGATGACCCGTTCGGTCCCGACTCAGGCGCCCGGCGCCCCGGGTGCCTGCGGTGTCGGCGGGGTCGGCGGCGGGTTCACCGGGACCGGTGCGGGCTCGGCCGGAGCCGGCGCGGGCCCCTCGTCGCCCGCCGGCCCGGTCGCGCTCGCGATCGGCTCGCTGATCCGGATGCCCGCGTCGTCGAACGCCCGCTTGAGTCGGCCGCGCAACTCGCGAGCCACCGGCAACTCCTGACCCGGCATGGTCTTGATCTGCACCTGGAGAACCACCGCGTCCGGGGTCACCGATTCCATCCCGACCACGGTGGCCGAACCCCACATGCGCTCGTTCCACGGCTCGATCTCGGCCAGCGCCTCGGCGGTCGAGGCGATCACCGCGCGCACCTTGTCCAGGTCCTCGTGGTAGCCGACCTGGACGTCCACCTTGGCGGTGCCCCAGCCCTGGCTCTTGTTGCCGATCCGCTTGATCTCGCCGTTGCGGATGTACCAGACGGTGCCGTCCACGTCGCGCAGCTTGGTGATCCGCAGGCCCACCTCGACCACCGTGCCGGTCGCGGCGCCCGCGTCGACCAGGTCGCCCACGCCGTACTGGTCCTCCAGGATCATGAACATCCCGGACAGGAAGTCGGTGACCAGGTTGCGCGCGCCGAAGCCCAGCGCGATGCCGGCGATACCCGCGCTGGCCAGCAGCGGGGCGAGGTTGACCTTGAACTCGCCGAGCACCATCAGTCCGGCGATGCCCAGGATCACGAACGAGGCGGTGCTGCGCAGCACCGAACCGACCGTCTCGGCGCGCTGACGGCGCCGTTCGGCGTTCAGCAGGAAGCCGGTCACCGGCCGCCCGCTGCTGTCCGTGCCGCTGTTGGCCATCCGGCCGACCAATTGGGTGATCAGCTTCCGGGTCACCGCCCGCAGGATGAGCGCGACCAGGATGATCACGAGGATCCGAATCGGCGTCACCACGAGGGCCTCGCCGTGTCGGTCGAACCAGGACGACACCTTGCCGTCGCCCTCGGCGACGTCGAACGACAGCAGGATTCCGGGGACGGGCGCGGACACGTACGAGACCTTTCGGACGACGAGCGGAGGAGCCTCCCCCTGCGGCGGGGGATCGGTTCCCCACAGTAGTCACGAGTGCGGTGGGCCTCGTGCGATACCTCTGGTTCGTACCTTCTGTCGCTGATCACCGCTACGTCACCGATCCCCACCTTCGTCGTGGTCGCCGTTCCCGCCGTGCTTGCCGCCGAGCGCGTCGAGGTGCGGCGTGGCCAGGTCCAGTCCGGTGCGGTCGGCCAGGAAGGACAGGGTGTCCACGGTGAGTTCGACGGTGCGCGAGACCGAGCGGGCCGCGTGACCGACCTCGGCCTCGGCACGCAGCAGCACCGGGCGCCCGCTCGAAGTCGCGTCCTGTAGGGCCGCGCACATCTTGCGCGCGTGCAGCGGGTCCACCCGGCTGTCCCCCTCGAACACGGTGAACAGCACCGCCGGGTAGGCCACCCCCGCGCGCACGTGGTGATACGGCGAGTAGCCCAGCAGCCAGTCCAGTTCCTCGGCCACCTCGGCGCTGCCGTACTCGTCGGACCACAACCGGCCCAGCCCGAACCGCTCGTAGCGGACCATGTCCAGGAGCGGCATCGAGCAGGCCACCGCCGCGTACAGCTCCGGCCGCTGGGTCAGCGCGGCGCCCACGAGCAGCCCGCCGTTGGAGCCGCCGGACGCGGCCAGCCGCTCGGGCGTGCTCCAGCCCCGGGTGGTCAAGTGCTCCGCAGCGGCGTGGAAATCCTCGAACACGCGTTGCTTGTGCCCGCGCATGCCCGCTCGATGCCACTCCTCGCCCTCTTCCGAGCCGCCGCGCAGGTTCGCGATCGCGTACACGCCGCCGGCCTCCACCCACGCGAGCACGCCTGCCGAGTAGGCGGGGCCGAGCGCGACGCCGAAGCCGCCGTAGCCGTACAACACGGCGGGCCTGGGCCGGTCCGGTTCGGCGGTCGGCGCGATCACGAACATCCGGACCGTGGTGCCGTCCGCCGAGCGGTAGGACTCCTGGCGCACGTGTACGCGCGGCAGCCGTGCGGTGCCGGGTGCTTCGGCCCAGGTCTCGATCGCGCCGGTGCGCGCGTCGTAACGCAGCACCGCCGACGGCGCGGTGTAGTCCGACCAGCCGAACCACGCCTCGTGCCCGCCCTCGGGGTGCTCGGCCAGACCGCCGATCGAACCGGGCGAGCCGCCGGGCGTCGCCGGCCGGGCCAACACCTCCCCGGTGGCCAGGTCGCACGCGGTCAACTCGCCCACCGCGTGCCGGGTCCGGGTGAGCAGCAGCGTCGGCCGCGGCGCGTGCGGGCCGTCCAGGATCGCGTAGCCGGTGAGTACCGCGTCCGGTTCCTCGGGCACCAGGTCGCGCCAGCCCTCGGGCCCAGGCGCCGACGGGTCGGCCACGCACAGCCGTCCGCGTGGCGCATCCAGGTCGGTGAACACGTACAGCCGCCCGTCCCGGCCCACCCGCACGCCGGTGAGCGCATCCAGGCCCACCGCCACCGGGCGCAACCGCGGCCGGTCCGGCGCGCTCGCGCGCAGGTCGGCCAGCCACAGGTCGTTGCGCGGCGCGGTGCCCGCGGACGCGGACACGGTGAGCCAGTGGCCGTCGCGGCTGACTCCGACGCCGAAGTAGGTGGCCGGTTCGCTGCCCGCGCCGAACACCTCGACGTCCGTCGCCGGGTCGGTGCCGACCCGATGGAGGTACACCCGGCGGTGGTGTTGTTCCTCGCCCGCGGGCACCGCCTCCGGCGGCAGCCGGCGCACCAGGTAGAACGCGTCGCCGCCGGGCAACCAGGCGATCGAGGTGTCGCGCACCCGCTCGATCGGGCCCTCGACACGCTCGCCGGTGCGCACGTCCAGCACGTACAGGCACGACTCCTCGTCGCCACCGGTGGAGAGCAGGTAGGCGAGCCGATCGCCCTCGTCCGAGGGGATCCACTGGTCCAGCGTGGTGGTGCCGCTCGGGTCGATCGCGACCGGATCCACCAGCGCGCGCTCGGTCCCGTCCGGCTCGACCACGAACAACACCGCGTGCTCACGACCGGGGTCGCGGCGGATCAGGAAGTGCCGGTCACCGCGCCAGCAGGGCAGCCCGGTCAGGCCGGTGGCGAACAGATCGGCCAGTCGCGCGCGCAGCCGGTCGCGTCCGGCCAGATGGTCCACATGGGCGTGGAACCACTCGTCCTGCGCGGCGGACCAGGCACGGGTGGCCGGCGCGTCCGGGTCCTCCAGCGCCCGATAGGGGTCCGGCACGGGGCGGCCGAAGAGCACGTCGACCGTGTCGCCACGGGCGGCGGCGGGGGCGCGCGGGGTCTCGTGGGGGGCGTGTTCCGCAGGCTGCACAGAGCGCGTCATGGGCGCACCCTAGACGTCCGAGCCCATCGGTGCGCACCGTCACCGGTCGACCACGTGGGGCCACTCGTGCAGGTGAACGCTCTGTGACCTTGTCGATTCCTGGTAGCGCAGGGGGTATCCCGGCATGGACACTGGAGGCCGATCGTCCCCGGCGCGAGCCACGCGCTGTCGGCGTCACAGGGAGGCATACGTGCCGCATTCGCTGGTCCTCAACGCGTCGTACGAGCCCCTGTGCGTGGTGCCCGTTCGCCGCGCACTGATCCTCGTGCTGAACGACAAGGCAATGTGCCTGGAAGAAACAGGCACCATCCTGCACAGCGCCACCACCGAGATTCCCGTACCCAGTGTGATCAGACTGACCCGTTTCGTCCGTATCCCTTTTCGGGGCCAAGTACCGCTCACCCGTCGTGCGCTGTTCGCTCGCGACGGCGGGCGTTGTGTCTACTGCGGAAGCGCCGCCACCAGCGTCGACCACGTCGTCCCGCGCAGCCGGGGTGGGCAGCACACGTGGGACAACGTGGTCTCGGCGTGTCGTCGCTGCAATCACGTCAAGAGCGACCGGTACATCGCCGAGCTGGGCTGGCGAATGCCGCGCACCCCATCCCAACCCACCGGTCTGGCGTGGCGGATCCTGGGCACCGGGTTCCGCGATCCACGCTGGGAGCCATACCTGGCGCCGTACGGTGCGCAGGAGGCGGGCTTCGACCATTTCGACCAGGTCGCGAGCGCCTAGACGGCGGCGGATTCCTCCGGGGAGCCCGTCGCCGTTTTTGTTTCGGCGGGTTCTCCGGAGCAGCGCTCCGGAACCCGACACACCTGCTCGCGTGTCGGTCGGACACGCCGACACCGGGACCGTTCGGGTGCGATGCTCGCGGGCATGGAGGAACCACGCGTATCGCAGTTGTCTCCCGAATTGGTCCGGCTCGCCTCCGCGTTCGGAGTGGCCACGGAGTACCGGGGGTGGCGCGGCGAGCCCGTGCACGCCGCCCCGGCGACGGTGACAGCGGTGCTCGGGGCACTCGGCGTGGACGCGTCGACACCCGAGGCCGCCCGGGCCGCGCTCGCCGCGCACGAGGAACTGCGCCGGACCCGGCTGTTGCCGCCGGTGCTGGTGCTGCGCTCGGGCCGGGCGTCCGGCTTCACCGTCAACGTGCCGGCCGGCCATCGGGTCGAGTTGTGGATCGAGCTGGAGGACGGCGGGATCCGCCGCGACCTCGGCCCGGGACCCGACCTCGGGCCGCTCGGCGACCCGGTCGGCGCACACCGCATTCCCCCCGATCTACCGCTGGGCTGGCACACCCTGCACGCCCGCTGCTCGCCCGAACCCGAGGAATCGCTGGGCTCGGGCGGGGTGCCGAGCGCGACAGGCGAGGACACCCGCGCGTCGTGCCCGGTCGCGATCACCCCGGCGGTGTTGCCCACGCCGGCGGAGCGCACGTGGGGATACATGGTCCAGCTGTATTCGCTGCCCTCGCGCCGTTCGTGGGGGATCGGCGACCTGGCCGACCTGGCCGACCTGGCGGTGTGGTCGGCGCGTACCCAGGGCGCCGGGTTCGTGCTGGTCAACCCGCTGCACGCGGCCTCGCCGGTGCCGCCGGTGGAGGCGTCGCCGTATCTGCCGGTCAGCCGGCGCTTTCCGGACCCGATGTACGTCCGGGTCGAGGCCATTCCGGAGTTCGCCTACCTGACCCCGGTCGAGCGGGCGGTCGCCGAGGAGCTTCGGGCCGCGGCGGGGGACGGGCACGACGGCGCCGAGCACCTGGATCGGGACGCGGTGCGGGTGGCCAAGCGGCAGGCGCTCGCGCTGGTCCACAAGGTGCCGCGCAGCCTGGGCCGGGACGCGGAGTACCGCGCCTTCGTCGCGCGCGAGGGCCGGTGGCTGACCGACTTCGCCACGTGGTGCGCCCTGGTCGAGGAGTACGGCCCGTCCTGGCGGAACTGGCCCGCGCACCTGCACGACCCGGACTCGGCCGAGGTCGCCGCCGAGCGCGAACGGCTCGCCGGCGCGCTCGACTTCCACCGGTGGACCCAGTGGGTGCTGGCCGACCAGTTGCAGGCCGCGCAGGACGCGGCGACGCACGCGGGCATGCCGGTGGGCATCGTGCACGACCTCGCGGTCGGCGTGCACCCCGACGGCGCGGACGCGTGGGTGCTCGGCTCTGAGCGCGGCGGCCGGGTGCTCGCGCTCGGCGCCACCGGCGGCGCGCCGCCGGACGCGATGAACCAGATCGGACAGGACTGGAACCAGCCGCCGTGGCATCCGCTGCGGCTGGCCGAGACGGGCTACGCGCCGTACCGGGAGCTGCTGCGCGCGGTGTTTCGGCACGCCGGCGCGGTGCGGGTGGACCACGTGCTCGGTCTGTTCCGGTTCTGGTGGGTGCCCCAGGGCAACAGCCCCGCCGAAGGCGCGTACGTGCGCTACGACCACGAGGCGATGGTCGGCATCCTGGCCCTGGAGGCGCACCGGGCGGGCGCGGTGGTGATCGGCGAGGACCTGGGCACGGTGGAGCCGTGGGTGCGCGTCTACCTGGCCGAGCGCGGCATCCTGGGCACCTCGGTGTTGTGGTTCGAACGCGACGACAAGGGTCGGCCGCTGCCGCCCGAGCAGTGGCGGGCCGGTTCGCTGGCCACGGTGACCACGCACGACCTGCCTCCCACCGCGGCCCGACTCGCCGGTGAGCACATCGACCTGTGGGAGCGGCTGAACCTGCTGGTGCGCGACGTGGACACCGAACGGGCCGAGGACCTCGCCGATCGCGAGCAGTGGCTCGAACTGCTGCGCCGGCGCGGCTACCTGCGGCCCGGCGCGGGCGAGCGGGAGACGGTCGAGGCGCTGCACCGGCTGCTCGCCGCGACGCCGTGCCGGATGCTCGGCGTATGGCTGCCGGACGGGGTGGGCGACCGTCGCCCGCAGAACCTGCCCGGCACCTGGAACCAGTATCCGAACTGGCTGCTGCCGGTGGCCGACGCCGAGGGGCGGCACGTCTACCTGGAGGACCTGCCGGTCAACCCTCGTGCGGTGTCGCTGGCCAGGGCCTTCCGCGGTCGGTAGGGCCGAGGCCGACGGCGGGACGCGCCGAAGCCGCCGAGCGGGTGTGGACCCGGTCGGCGGCTTCGGGGAAGGTCAGTGCTGCTGCTTCTTCTTGATGATGTCCGGAAGCATCACGAGACCCGCGATGATCACGAAGGCCAGGACCGGGAGGCCGACGAAGATCCCGAGGGTCTCGCCGATACCCATGCTCGGAGCCGGGTCGTCGCCGTCGTCGCGGATGTTCGCGAAGGCCGGCGCCGAGATCAGCGACATGAGCGTGACAACGGCCGACACGGCCCCGGCGCGAAGTGCATTCCTGTTCACCACGAAACCCACGCTACCGGGCCGGTGGACGAACCCACGCACCGGGTTGACCCTTCCGTGCGAACCGCCTCCCGGCCGGGGCCTCGGCACAACCGGCGGCCTCGAACACGGGCCGGTGGCTCGAAACACCGGCCGGTCTCGAACGCCGGCCCGTCCGACGTTCGAGACCGGCCGGGCCCTTGGCCGGCCGGCCCCGCGCGCTACCGCGCGTCTCGCGCCTGTGCCCGAAGCGCTCGGGCCACTCCGTCCCGGCTCTCGACCACCAGGCGCCGCAGGCCCGCCGGGTGCTCGGCGCTCGCGAGCCACGCGTCGGTGCGGTCCAGGGTGTCCGGGGTGACCTGGAGGGTCGGGTACAGGCCGATCACGATCTGCTGGGCGATCTCGTTGGTGCGGGTCGCCCAGACGTCCGCGATCGCGGCGAAGTAGCGCTCGGTGTAGGCCGCGAGCAGGTCGCGCTGGGCCGGCTGGACGAAGCCGCCGATCACCGCCGCCTGGATCGCGTTGGGCAGCGCGTCGGACTCCACGACCGACGCCCACGCCTCGTCCTTGGCCGCGGCCGTCGGCCGCGCCGCACGAGCCGCCGCCGCGTGCCGACGGCCGGCCGCGGTGGAGTCGCGCTCCAGTTCGGCGTCCACGTCGGCGTCGCCGGCCACCCCGGTCGCGGACAACCGGAGCAGCAGCGCCCAGCGCAGGTCCGCGTCCACGGCCAGGCCCTCGATTTGCTCCGAGCCGTCGAGCAGACCGCGCAGGATCGCCAGGTGGTCCGGCCGGGCCGCCACCGAGGCCAGGCAGCGCACCCAGGCCAGCTGGTGGTCGCTGCCCGGCTCGGCCGCGCGCAGGAAGCGCTCGGCCGCCACGGCCAGTTCGGCCAGCGAACGCTCGCGGTGCGCCGGGTCGGTGTACAGCTCCAGCGCGCTGGTGACCTGCCGCTGCAGCGACTGGACGATGTTGATGTCCTTCTCGCCGCCCGCGCCGGCCAGCACGAGCTTGAGGTAGTCGCTCGCCGCCATCTCCGCATCGCGCGTCATGTCCCACGCCGCGGCCCAGCACAGCGCCCGCGGCAGCGGGTCGACGAACTCGCCGATCGCGTCGGTGACGAAGGCGAGCGAGTCCTGGTCGAGCCGGATCTTGGTGTAGGTCAGGTCGTCGTCGTTGAGCAGCACCACGTCCGGCCGGGCCAGCCCGACCAGGTCGGCGACCTCGGTCCGCGCGCCGGTGATGTCCAGCTCCAGCCGGTGGGTGCGGACCAGGCCCGCGTCGGTGCGGTTGTAGAAGCCGATCGCGATCCGGTGCGAGCGCAGCGTCGGCCACGCCTCGGGAGCCTCCTGGAGCACCGCGAAGGAGGCGATCACCCCGTCCGAGGAGGTCTCGATCGCGGGCCGCAGCGTGTTCACGCCCGCGGTCTCCAGCCACTCGCGCGACCACGCCTTGAGGTCCCGGCCCGAGGTCTCCTCCAACGCGCCGAGCAGGTCGGCCAGCCGGCTGTTGCCCCACGCGTGCTTCTTGAAGTACGCCCGCACGCCCGCGAAGAAGTTCTCGCTGCCCACGTAGGCGACCAGCTGCTTGAGCACCGAGGCGCCCTTGGCGTAGGTGATGCCGTCGAAGTTGACCTCGACGTCCTCCAGGTCCCGGATGTCGGCGAAGATCGGGTGTGTGGAGGGCAGTTGGTCCTGCCGGTAGGCCCAGGTCTTCATCCGGTTGCCGAACGTGGCCCACGCGTGCGACCAGCGGGTCACCTCGGCCTGGCAGCGCACCGACGCGTAGGTGGCGAACGACTCGTTCAGCCACAGGTCGTCCCACCACTGCATGGTGACCAGGTCGCCGAACCACATGTGCGCGAGCTCGTGCAGGATGGTCTCCGCACGCGTCTCGTACGACGTGTCGGTGACCTTCGAGCGGAAGACGTAGTCCTCCAGGATCGTCACGCAGCCCGCGTTCTCCATCGCGCCCGCGTTGTACTCCGGCACGAAGAGCTGGTCGTACTTGGCGAACGGGTACGCGAAGTCGAACTGCTTCAGGAAGTAGTCGAAGCCCTGCTTGGTGACGTCGAAGATGTTGTCCGCGTCCAGGAACGGCGCGAGCGAGGACCGGCAGTACACACCGAGCGGGACGACCGTGCCGTCCGCGGCGGTGTAGCTGTCCCGCACCGCGTGGTAGTGGCCGGCCACCAGCGCGGTGATGTAGGTGGAGATCCTGGGCGTCGGTTCGAACGTCCACACCGAGGTGCCGTCGGCACCGGCCGAGGGCTCGGGGGTGGGCGAGCAGGAGACCACGTGCCACTCGCTGGGCGCACTGATCGTGAAGGCGAACGTGGCCTTGAGGTCCGGCTGTTCGAAGTTGGCGAAGACCCGGCGTGCGTCGGCCACCTCGAACTGGGTGTAGAGGTAGGTCTTGCCGTCGACGGGGTCGACGAAGCGGTGCAGGCCCTCGCCGGTGTTCATGTACGCGCAGGACGCGACCACCCGCAGCTCGTTGTGTTCGGCGAGGTCGGTCAGCGCGATCCGGCTGTCCGCGTACACCGAGGCGACGTCGAGCGCCTTGCCGTTGAGGGTGATCTCGTGCACCTCGGGGGCGATCAGATCGACGAACGTGGTCGCGCCCGGTTCGGTACAACCGAACTTCAGCACGGTCGTGGACGGGAACGTCGCACCGGTGCCGGTCAGGTCGAGGGTGATGTCGTACGAGTCGACGGACAGGATCCGGGCCCGCTCGCGGGCTTCGTCACGCGTCAGGTTGGTTCCGGGCACGCTGCGCTCCTTGTGGGATGGGCGCCGCCGGGGAAGGGCGGCCGACGGGTCGGACCCCGCCCGGGATGGCGGCGGGGTCCGGGAGGGTGGGTCAGTTCCGCTGGTCGCGGGCGCGGGCCTGGAGCGCGCGGGCCACGTCGTCGCGGCATTCCAGGACCAGCCGGCGCAGCGCCGGCACCGGCTCGGTCGCGGCCAGCCAGTCGTCGGTGCGACGCAGCGTGTCGACGTCGATGCGACCGGACGGGTACAGGCCGACCACGATCCGGCGGGCGATCTCGATCGAGCGGTCTCGCCACACCGGTGCGAGGGCGGCGAAGTAGCGGTCGGTGTACGGGTCGGTCAGGTCCTCCTGACCGGGTGTGGAGAAGCCCGCGATGACCGCGTTGAGCATCGCGTTGGGCAGTTCGTCGGTCTCCACCACCAGGCGCCATGCCTCGGCCTTGGCCTCGGGCGTGGGGCGCGCGGCGCGGCACTCGATCGCGTGCCGGCGACCCGCCGCGGTGCCGTCGCGCTCCAGCTCGGCGGCGATGTCGGGCTCGTCGGCGGCTCCGCCCGTGCACAGCGCGCGCAACATCGCCCAGCGCAGCTCGGTGTCCACGGTCAACCCGGCGACCTCCTGGTCACCGGTCAACAGGTCGCGCAGGAAGGCGAGTTCCTCGGCCGTGGCGGAGGCCGAGGCCAGGCAGCGGGCCCAGGCCAACTGGTGGTCGCCGCCCGGGGTCGCGGCCCCCAGCTCGGCCAACGAGCCGGCCGCGAGCAGTTGCAGGCCCTCGGCCCGGAAGGCCGGGTCGGTGTAGCGGTCCAGGCCGGTTTTGACCTGTACCTGGAGCTTTTGCACCACGCCCACGTCGCTCTCCCGACCCGCGTGCCGCAGCACCAGGGCCAGGTAGTCGCGCGCGGGCAGTTCGCCGTCCCGGGTCATGTCCCACGCCGCGCCCCAGCACAGCGCGCGGGCGAGCGAGGAGTCCAGCTCGCCGAGCGCGTCGAGCACCGCCTGCCAGGACCGCGGGTCGAAGCGCACCTTCGCGTAGGTGAGGTCGTCGTCGTTGAGCAGGATCAGCGGCGTGCGCACCCGGCCGACCAGCTCGGGCACCTCGGTGCGGGCGCCGACCACGTCCACCTCGACCCGGGCGACCCGCTCGGCGCCGTCGTACAGGCCGATCGCGATCCGGTGCGGACGCAGCGTCGGGAACGCGGACGCGGCCTCCTGGAGCACCGCGAACGAGGTGATCACACCGTCCGCGTCGGTCTCGATCGCCGGTCGCAGCGTGTTCACGCCGGAGGTCTCCAGCCAGTCCGCCGACCAGGACTTGAGGTCGCGGCCGGAGGTCTCCTCCAGGGCGGAGAGGAAGTCGGCGAGGGTGGTGTTGCCCCACGCGTGCTTTTTGAAGTACGACCTGGCACCCGCGAAGAACTCGTCCTCGCCCACATAGGCGACCAGTTGCTTGAGCACCGAGGCGCCCTTGGCATAGGTGATCCCGTCGAAGTTGAGCTTGGCGTCCTCCAGGTCGTTGATCACCGCCACGATCGGGTGGGTGGTGGGCAACTGGTCCTGGCGGTACGCCCAGTCCTTGCGGCGGGCGGCGAAACTGGTCCAGGCGTCGGTCCAGCGGGTCGCCGCGCCCTGCGAGTAGGAGCCCATGAAGTCCGCGAAGGACTCCTTCAGCCACAGGTCGTCCCACCAGCGCGGGGTGACCAGGTCGCCGAACCACATGTGTGCCATCTCGTGCAGGATCACGTTGGCGCGGTTCTCGTACGCCGAGTCGGTGACCTTGGAGCGGAAGACGAAGTCCTCGGTGAAGGTGACCGCACCCGGGTTCTCCATCGCGCCGAGGTTGTACTCGGGCACGAAGAGCTGGTCGTACTTCCCGAACGGATAGGGGAAGTCGAACCGGTCGTGGAACAGGTCCAGGCCCTGCCGGGTGACCGCGAAGATCTCTTCGTGGTCGAACGCGTCGGCCAGCGACGCGCGGCAGAATCCGCCGAGCGGGACGACGAGGCCGTCCGGGCCGGTGTAGGTGTCGAAGACCGCGTGGTAGGGACCGGCCACGACCGCCGTCAGGTAGGTGGAGATGCGCGGCGTGGGCGCGAAGTCCCAACGTGCGACCCCTTCGCGGACCGGCACCGGGTCCGGCGTGGTCGAGTTCGACACCACGTGCCAGTCGGCCGGCGCGGTCACCGAGAACCGGAACGAGGCCTTGAGGTCGGGCTGTTCGAAGTTGGCGAAGACCCGGCGCGAGTCGGCGGGCTCGTACTGGGTGTAGAGGTAGACCCGATCGTCGACCGGGTCGACGAAGCGGTGCAGGCCCTCGCCGGTGCGGCTGTAGGCGCACGACGCGAGCACGCGCAGTTCGTTGGCTCCCTCGACCAGGTCGTCGAGCAGTACGCGGGTGCCGTCGAAGACCTGCGCGGGGTCGAGCGTGCGGCCGTTGAGCACGACCTCGTGTACGTCCGGGGCGAGCAGGTCCACGAACGTGGCCGCGCCCGCCTCGCGGCAGCCGAAACGGAGCACCGTCTCGGAGCGGAACGTCTCCGTGCTGTCGGTGGTGACATCGAGCCTGACGTCGTAGTCCTCGACGCTCAGGATCCGGGCCCGCGTGCGGGCCTCCTCGCGGGTCAGATTCCTGCCGGGCACTGGATCACTCCCTGGTTGGCTGCGGTCCGGGCGATCCTTTCACGGCGGGGGCGGAAGTGTCGGCCCGGTTCTCGGCCCGATCCCCGGCCGGAATCCCGGTCGGGCACGGGCCGTCGGTGCGGGCACCGGCCCGGGACGGCAGGATTGACCCGATCCGCAGGAATGGCGGGGTGCGGTCGGCGGTTGCACAGCATCGACGGCCGGACCGCCGTCCGCCGGCACGCCCCGGATGCGGTGCGGCCGGGCGCAGGGCATCGCGCGGCCGGGTGCAGGGCATCGTGAACAAGGCATCAGGATCGAGAGGAACTCCACAGTGACCACCAAGGACAACGGACCTGCCCGCGACACAGCGCACTTCTGGTTCGACCCGCTGTGTCCGTGGGCGTGGATGACGTCGCGCTGGATGCTGGAGGTGGAGAAGATCCGCCCGGTGGACGTGCAGTGGCACGTGATGAGCCTGTCCGTGCTCAACAGCGGGCGGGACGACATCCCGGAGGCGTACAAGGAGATGCTGGAGCGCGGCTGGGGCCCGGTGCGGGTGTGCATCGCCGCCGAGCAGCGGTTCGGCAACGAGGTGTTGCTGCCGCTCTACACCGCGCTGGGCAACCGTCGGCACCCGGGCGGCGAGGAGTTCACCCGCGAGATGATCGAGGCGGCGCTGACCGAGGCCGGACTGCCCACCGAACTCGCCGACGCCGCCGACTCGACCGAGTACGACGAGGCGCTGATCAAATCGCACCACGACGGCATGGACCGGGTGGGCATGGACGTCGGCACCCCGGTGATCAGCGTCAACGGCGTGTCGTTCTTCGGTCCGGTGGTGACGCCGGCGCCCAAGGGCGAGGACGCGGGCAAGCTCTGGGACGGCGTGGTCCTGGTCGCGGGCACGCCGGGGTTCTTCGAGATAAAGCGCACCCGGGACCAGGGGCCGATCTTCGACTGATCGGTTTCGACTGACCGGATGAAACCTGTCGGGTCCGACTCCGAATCGACAACAAAGTAAAACAAAGCTAATTAATCTGGATAAATGACGGCTCCGGAACGCCAGAGCAGCGTGATCCACACCTCCCGTACCGGGCGGCCGGATCCCCGCACGCCCAACGGCAACGCCCCCTACGCCTCACGTATGCCGCGGCTGCGCGACCGCGCGCTCGCCTTCGGGCTGCGCGCGGTCGTGCCGCTGTGGCGGTGTGTGGGGTTGCGCACGGGCGCCGCTTCGCTGCGGCATTACCTGACCGGGCGTGGCGCGCCGCTCGTGATCGACCCGGCCCAGCCGCTGCGGGCCAAGCCGTTCCGCCGCGCGGCGCTCACCCACTTCGAGGAGTGGTGGGCGCTCGCGGCGATCCGCTGGCACGACAGCGGCGGCATCGAGAGCATCTTCGAGACCACCACGCACTGGCACGGGGTGCTGATCCGGCGCGCGGACGACACCGACTGGTGGCTGGCCATGCGCGGCCTGCAGTACCGGATCACCGGCCGGATCGAGGTGCTGCCCGGCGGCACGCCTCTCCCGGGCTCGCCGGTGTTGCCCGACGTGCGACTGGTGTATCGGGTCGAGGTGTACAAGGACTGGGGCTTCGACAAGGGCCAGGGCGAGTACGGGGTGTCCTTCACGCCGCTCGCGCGCCTGCACGAGGTCGGCCTGGCCCGCGAATTCCCGGTCACCGGCCGGAGCGGCGAACTGGTGTGGACCTCGAACGGGCCGCACGGCTTCGGGAGCTGAGGCACCCGGCGGCAGCCGCGACCTGCGCGGTCGCCGTGTCGGTGTGCGGAAATCGAGGCGGGCCGGCCCTGGGGATTGCACACGTGTCGACGTACCCTCGGCGGGTGCCGTGGCCGAGCACCGGTGAACGTCCCGGCCGCGGTGCCATGTCCCAGTGGCAAGCGGCGAGGAGTTCGGCGGCATGACCAAGGCTTACGACACGATCTACATCGACGGCGCGTGGACGGCGCCCTCGTCGACCGAGACCATCGACGTCGTCGACCCCAACACCGAGCAGGTCGTGGCGACCGTGCCGCAGTGCACGCCCGCCGACGTGGACCGGGCCGTGGCCGCCGCCAAGCGCGCCTTCCCCGGGTGGGCCGCGACCGCGCCGGCCGAGCGGGCCGCGCTGCTCGCGAAGGCGCGGGACCTGCTCGCCGAGCGTTCGGCCGAGATGACCGCGGTGATCATCGCGGACATGGGCGCCCCGGCGGCCCTGGTCGAGCGGGTGCACCTGGGTCTGCCGCTCGTGGTGCTGGGCAGCTTCGTCGAGCTCGCCGCCGAGTTCGAGTGGGAGGAGACCATCGGCTCCTCGCTCGTGGTGCGCGAACCGGTCGGCGTGGTCGGGGCCATCACCCCGTGGAACTTCCCGCTGCACCAGATCACCAACAAGCTCGGCCCCGCCCTGGTCGCCGGCTGCACCGTGGTGCTCAAGGCCAGCGAGGTCGCGCCGCAGGCCGCGCACCTGTTCTTCGAGATCCTGCACGACGCGGGCTTCCCGGCGGGCGTGGTCAACCTGGTCTCCGGCACCGGCCCGGTGGTCGGCGAGGCGATCGCGTCGCATCCGGACGTCGACATGGTCTCGTTCACCGGCTCGACCCGGGCCGGCACCCGTGTGGCCGAGCTCGCGTCCGCGACGGTCAAGCGGGTCGCGCTCGAACTCGGCGGCAAGTCCGCCAATGTGATCCTGCCCGGGGCCGATCTGGAGAAGGCGGTGCGCGCGGGCATCGGCGGCGCGTATCGCAACAGCGGGCAGACGTGCAGTGCGCTGACCCGGATGCTGGTGCACCGCGACGACCTGCCGCGTGCGGTCGAGCTGGCCGAGGAGGCCGCGACGGCGATGACCGGCAAGCTCGGTCCGCTGGTGAACGCGACCCAGTTCGAGCGGGTGCGCGGCTACATCGCCAAGGGCATCGAGGAGGGCGCCACCCTGGTGACCGGCGGCGCGGACCTGCCCGAGGGCGTGCAGAACGGCTATCACGTGCGGCCCACGGTCTTCTCCGACGTGACCGGCGACATGACGATCGCCCGCGAGGAGATCTTCGGCCCGGTGTTGTCGATCCTGCCCTACGACACCGAGGAGGAGGCCGAGCGGATCGCCAACGACACCCCGTACGGTCTGTCCGGCGCGGTGTGGGGACCCAGCCGGGAGGCGGCGGTGGCGTTCGCGCGCAAGCTGCGTACCGGCCAGGTGGAGATCAACGGCGGCGCCTTCAACCCGCTTGCCCCGTTCGGCGGTTACAAGCAGTCCGGCAACGGGCGTGAGCTGGGCCGATTCGGCCTGGAGGAGTACCTGGAGGTCAAGGCACTGCAACTGTGACGCGGGCGACCACTCGCGCCGACGGTGACCCGGGATCGACGCTTTCGGTGGTGTTCGACAAAGTACGGATCGGTACCTTGTCGGACACCCCCGTGATCGTTCGATGTCCGATTGGTTAAGTTCATCGGGTCCCGCAACCCAAGAGTGTGGAGTCCGCTGTGAGTACTGCCCTTCTCGACGCGCGCCGCCCCGTCCTGGCCGACCTGGTCCCGGCCCAGGTCTTCAAGGGCGCCGCCGTGCGCGACGCCGCGCTGGTCGTCGGCGCATCCGCGTTCGTCGGCCTCGCCGCCCAGATCTCCGTCCCGGTGCCCGGCTCGCCGGTCCCGGTGACCGGCCAGACCTTCGCCGTGCTGCTCGCCGGCAGCGCGCTCGGCGCGTGGCGCGGCCTCGCCGCGATGGTGCTCTACCTGGGCCTGGGCGCGGCGGGCATGCCGTGGTTCGCGGAGGGCACCTCCGGCACCGGGTTCCCGACCCTGGGCTACGTGCTCGGCATGGTGCTCGCGGCGACGGTGGCCGGCTTCCTGGCCCAGCGCGGTACCGACCGCAGCCCGCTGCGCACCGCCGGCACGATGGTGCTGGGCAACGCGGTGATCTACGCGGCAGGCCTCACCTACCTCGCGCACGACCTGGGCATCTCGATGTCCAAGGCGTACGAGATCGGCATGCAGAACTACCTCTTCGGCGACGCGGTCAAGATCGCCCTGGCGATGGCACTGCTGCCCGCCGCCTGGAAGTTGGTCGGTCGGCGCGGCTGACGCCCCGGTCACCGTTCGGACCCCGTTTCCCCGTATAGGGGAAGCGGGGTCCGATTTCTTTGGCGAGCGGCCCCCGAGGGCGCCTAGTCTCGTCCCATGAGACCGGGGGCAACCAAGCGCATCACCATCAGCGGAACCGTCGTCGCGTTCCTGATCGTGGCCGGACTGGGCAACCAGTGGGTGTTCAAGGAGGCATGGGGCGCGAGCAGCGACCGCGACGAGTGGTACATGGAGCTGCTGCGGTTCCTCAGCCATCCGCTGTGGATCGCGGACAAGGGCGACCTCGGCGACGAGTTCCGCTTCAGCTTCACCACCAGGGACGTCACCTCGGGCTATGTCGGCATCGCGGTGCTGTTCGTGGTGGTCGCCGCCGTACTCGCGGCGGGCGCGCGCGGCCTGAACGAGCGCGCCGGCGGGTTCGTGGCGTTCGTCGTCGGCTGGTTCGCGCTGGTGCTCGGCGGCGCCCTGCACGCGCTGACCGTGTTCGCGATCGCGTACGACCAGGCCGGGCGCCGGCACGAGGGCTCGGGCTTCCACAGCGCGATGACCGCGATGCAGGCGGGGGCCCTCTTCGGTCTGCTCACCGGATGGCTGGTGGGCCTGGCCGCGGCGGCCGGATACGCGGGGTCGCGCGGAGCGGCCGGCCCGATCGGCTACCCGCCGTCGAACATCTACGGCCAACCCGCCGGCTACGGCCTGCCCGGCGCCCCGGGCAACCTCGGCTACGGCCTCCCGCCGCAGTCGCCGCACGACGCCCCCACCGCCATCCGGCCGGCCGGCCCGCCGCCCTCCGCGCCGCCGCGGCCGACCGGTGCGCCGGACACGCCACCCGGTGGATACCGGCCCTGATGGGACGTTCGGGACCGCGCCTGAGAGACTGCGGCCCATGCGCGTTTACCTCGGCTCCGACCATGCCGGCTACGACCTCAAACAGCACCTCGTCACGTGGCTCGACGCCAACGGCCACGAGGCCGTCGACTGCGGCCCGGCGGTACAGGC
This sequence comes from Embleya sp. NPDC008237, assembly GCF_042956465.1. Taxonomy (NCBI): domain Bacteria; kingdom Bacillati; phylum Actinomycetota; class Actinomycetes; order Kitasatosporales; family Streptomycetaceae; genus Embleya; species Embleya sp. NPDC008237. The sequence goes on along the minus strand of NZ_JBIBGL010000003.1, from coordinate 640,893 downwards.
CGACTCCTACGACTACCCCGTGTACTGCCTGCGGGCCGGCGAGCGGGTGGCCGCCGACCCGGGCAGCCTCGGCGTCGTGCTCGGCGGCTCCGGCAACGGCGAGGCGATCGCGGCGAACAAGGTCAAGGGTGTGCGCTGCGCCCTGGTGTGGAGCCAGGAGACCGCGTCGCTGGCCCGCGAGCACAACAATGCGAACGTGATCTCCATGGGTGCGCGCATGCACTCGCTCGAGGACGCCACGAAGTTCCTGGAGGTCTTCGTGAACACCCCGTACAGCGAGGCCGAGCGACACACCCGCCGGATCAACATGCTCACCAAGTACGAGAACACCGGCGAACTGCCGACCCTGCCGTAGTCCACGCCGTACCCACCCGCCCCCGATCGGTCCGTCCGGTCGGGGGCGTCGGCATGTCGGTGCGGGTCGGTAGCGTTGAGGTGTCACACCACCCCACATTCCGTCCGACCGTCGTCGCTGCGTTGGAGGCCGCGTGCCCGAGGGCCACACCATTCACCGTCTCGCCACCGCCCACCGGGAGCGGTTCGCCGGCCTGCCGCTGCGGCTGACCAGCCCACAGGGACGCTTCGCGGAGAGCGCGGCACTGCTCGACGGCGAGCGGCTGGTCGCCACCGACGCACACGGGAAACACCTGTTCCTGGAGTTCTCCGGCGAGCGCTTCATCCACGTGCACCTGGGCCTGTACGGACAGTTCTCCTTCGGCGAGGGCGAGGCACTGCCCGACCCGGTCGGCCAGGTCCGACTGCGACTGGCCGCGAAGGTGCCCGGCGGGGCGGCCTGGGCGGATCTGCGCGGGCCGACCGCGTGCCGCCTCCTGGACCTGGCCGAGAAGGACACGGTGCACGCCCGGCTGGGCCCCGACCCGCTGCGGGCGGATGCCGACCCGGCGGCGGCATGGCGCCGGATCCAGCGCAGCGCGAAGCCGATCGGCGCCCTGCTGATGGAACAGGACGTGCTCGCCGGCGTGGGCAACGTGTACCGCGCCGAGGTGCTGTTCCGGTTCGGGGTCGACCCGACGCTGCCCGGCAACCGGCTCGCGCGGGCCACCTGGGATGCGATGTGGGCCGACCTGGTGCTGCTCATGCGCGAGGGCGTGCGGCTGGGTCGGATCGACACCGTGCGGCCCGAGCACACCCCCGAGGCGATGGGCCGCGAGCCGCGCAAGGACGACCACGGCGGCGAGGTCTACGTCTACCGGCGCACCGACATGCCCTGCTTGATATGCGAAACCCACATCAAGACCGTCGAGTTGGTCGGCCGGAATCTGTTCTGGTGTCCCACCTGTCAGCCGTCGGCGTAACCTCCGGTTGATGACCGTTCGGTAGGGTCACCGGGTGGCCGCGCCGACGAGCAGGGGAAACCGGGTGGGCAGGACCGGGAGGCGCGCGGCACTGGCGCGCTCCGCTCGGCGCGTCGTGTCCTGGCTGCGGCACCGGGTGTTGCCCTCGGACGGGTTCGCCCTGGCCGGACTGCTGGCCTCGGTCACCGCCTGCGGCCTGCTGTCGGACGTGGACGCGTCGTGGTTTCCGGCGACGATGACGGCGGTGCCCATCCTGGTCGGCGGGCTGGTGCTGCGGATGCCCAGCCTGCTGCTCCTGTACGCGGCCACCGCCGGTGTCCTGGTCGCCCAGCATCAGGTGCACGACACCGACGAGGTCACCGGCGGCACCATCCTGGTGGTCGGGGCGATCGCCGGCATCGTGTTGCTGATGGCTCGGATGCGGACCCGCCTGGGAGTGCAGTGGACCCGCGGCGAGTCGATGTTGTTCGACCTGCGCGACCGGTTGCGGGCGCAGGGCGAGATGCCGGTGCTGCCGCCGCAGTGGCACACCGAGGTGGTGCTGCGGCCGGCCGGTGGGCAGTCGTTCTCCGGCGACTTCCTGGTCGCCTCCCGGGGCGCCGGCGGCGGGCGGGTGCTGGAGGTGGTGCTCGTCGACGTCTCCGGCAAGGGGCTGGCCGCGGGATCGCGCGCGCTGATGCTCTCCGGCGCGTTCGGCGGGCTGCTCGGGTCGTTGCCGCCACGCGACTTCCTGCCGGCGGCGAACGACTACCTGCTGCGCCAGGAGTGGGCGGAGGGCTTCGCGACGGCGGTGCACGTGGTGCTCGACCTGGAGTCGGGCGAGTACGAGTTGATCTCGGCGGGCCATCCGCCGGGCGTGCACTGGATCGCCGGCTCCGGACGCTGGCAGGTGCTGGAGGCGGTCGGCCCGCTCCTGGGGGTGATCGAGGACGCCGGTTTCGAAGGTGTCAAGGGTCGGTTGGGTCCCGGCGACGCGCTCCTGCTGTTCACCGACGGCATGGTGGAGATGCCCGGCGAGGACATCGCCACCGGCATCGACCGCTTCCTCGGTGAGGCCGAGCGCATGGTCCGGGACGACTTCCACGACGCGGCGCGCCGGATCGTGGCGGCGGCCGGTCGCAATGTGGGGGACGACCGCGCGGTGGTGCTGCTGCGCCGGCGGTGAGCGGGCCGGGCCAGGTCGGGGGATTCCGATGGATCAGGCCGCCGGACAGGACCGCCGGATCAGGCCGCGTCGTCCGGTGGCGGGATGCGGGTGCCCGGGGCGCGGCACCCACCGGGCCGCGCGGGACTCGGCCCGGGCGGCCCGGAGCGCACGGCCGGCCGGGGCTGCGGGACCGGACATGCGTCCGGGGCCCGCGTCCGATCAGTGCGCGCGGGTCTCGGCGGTGGACGGCCGGACCGCCAGGGCCGCCAGCTCGGCCGGTGTCCGGGGCAGGCCGCCCGTCGGCGTCAGGCCGTGCGCGGCCAGCACGGCGGCGGCCGCGTGGGCCCAAGTCGGCCGCAGACTCGCCGCGGCCAGCAACGCGGTGTCCGCGAGCAGCACCTCCGCCGGCCCGGTGTGCAGGCGCCCGTCGGCCAACACGGCCGCGTCGTCGGCCCAGCGCAGCGCGAGGTCCACGTCGTGCGTGGCCATCACCACCGTGGTCCCGGCCGCACGCAACTCGGCCAGGGTGTCCAGGAGGGCCTCCTGTCCGGCCGGGTCCAGGCCGGCGGTCGGCTCGTCCAGCACCAGCACCTCGGGCCGCATCGCGATCGCACCGGCGATGGCGACCCGCTTGCGCTGGCCGAAGGACAGCAGGTGCACCGGTCGTTCGGCCAGCGCGGTGATCCCGAGCGCGGCGAGCGCCTCGGCCACCCGCGAACGCACCTCGGCCGGGTCCAGGCCCAGATTGAGCGGCCCGAACGAGACGTCCTGGCCCACCGACGCGGAGAACAGCTGGTCGTCGGGATCCTGGACGACCAGCTGCACGACCCGACGCAGCGCGGTGAGTCCCTTGCGGTCGTGCCGAATCGGCACCCCGTGCAATTCGACCCGCCCCGAATCCGGCACCAGGCCGCCGGTCAACAGCCGCAGCAGCGTGGTCTTCCCGCAGCCGTTCGGCCCGAGCAGGGCCAGCGCGCGGCCGGCCGGAACGGCCAGGGACAACCCGCTCAACACCGGCGGCCCGTCCTCGTAGGCGTAGCCGATCTCTCGTACCCGCAACGGAATCACGGCACCACCGATACCAGGAGAAGGGTGGCGGCGACGACCGCCGCCACCACGAACAGGGAGCCCACGACGAAGGCACGCGAGATTCGTACCTCGTCCACGAGCACCCGCAGGCGCCCGTCGTAGCCGCGCCCGGCCAGGCCCGCCTCCAGGCGTTGGGCGCGAGCGAACGCGTGCACGAACACCGCCGAGCCGAGCCCGGCCACCGAGCGCCACCGGGCCCGACGGGTGCGATGGCCCAGCCGGCCGGCCTGCGCCTGGTTGATCCTCGCGGTCGTGTCGTAGAGCACGAACAACATCCGGTACATCACCGCCGCGACGTCCACCACGGCGGCCGGGACACCCACCCGGGTCAGCCGGGGCAACACGTCCGACAGCGGCGTGGTGAACGCGAACAGCAACATCGCGAGGCCGGCGGCACCGGAGCGGGCGAGCAACTCGGCCGCGTGGCGCGGTCCGTCCTCGGCCCACCCGACGCCGTCCGCGCCGATGCTCACGAGCAGCGTCAGGGCGCCGGTGGCGGCGAAGCCGAGCGGGGCGCGGGCGGCCCGCCACAACCGCCGGGCGGGCACCTTGGCGAACCCGAACGCGACGACCAGGACGGTCCCGGCGACCAGGACCGCGCCCGGCCACGGCGGCAGCGCGACCGCGCAGCCGAGCAGCCCGAAGGAGAGCACGGCCTTGTCGGCCGGGTGGCGGCGGCGCCACGAACTCGCGTGCGCCGCCGCATCGATCGGCAACACGGGATCAGCGACCCGGGGCCGATACCGGTGCCTCGGCGGCGGCGTCCGCCGGCTCGTCGGGTGTGTCCGCGGCCTCGGGCGCGAGTCGGCGACGGGTGCGCTTGACGCCGAACACGTAGCCGACCACGCCTGCGCCGACTGCGGCCTGCAACGCGAACAGGCCGGACTCGATCTCGCCGGACGGCGGTTCGTACAGCGGGCTGAACCACGGTTCGTAGTCCGGGTCGTTCTCGGTGATCGCGGTCTCGGCCTGGGTGTCGGAGCCCGCGAACGGCTCGTCCTTGTGGTCGCCCATCCCGAACACCACGGGCAGCGCCGCGAGCAGCACCACGGCCAGCACGATCAGCAGGTTGATCTTCGTCGAGCGCTTCACTTGGTCTTCTCCTCCTCGCGCGCGACCCGCGCGTCGGTGACCACACCGAGGCGGATCAGGTCGCCTCGGCTGGACTGCCGCAGCAAGCGCACGACCAGGACGGTCAGCAGACCCTCACTGATCGCCAGCGGGATCTGGGTGAGCGAGAAGATGCCGCCGAACTTGGCCAGGGCGCCGGGGAATCCGCTGTCGGGGTCGGGGAAGGCGAGGGCCAGTTGCACGCTTGTCACGCAGTACGTGCTCAGGTCCGCGACGAACGCGCCCAGGAACACCGCGACATCCAGCGGCATGGTGCCGCCGCGTCGATCGAGTAGTGAGCGGGCCAGTCGATAGGCGCCGTAACCCGCCCACGGGCCGACGATCGCCATCGAGAACGCGTTCGCGCCGAGTGTGGTCAGCCCGCCGTGCGCCAGCAACAACGCCTGGAAGAGCAGGGTGATCGTGCCCAGCACGGCCATGATCGGTGGTCGGAACAGGATGGCGCCCAGTCCGGTACCGGTGGGATGCGAGCAACTCCCGGTGACGGAGGGGATCTTCAGTGCGGACAGCACGAACGAGAACGCGCCGGACGCGCCCAGCAGCAGGGTGTTCTCGGGGCGGTCGCGTACCTCGCGGGTGAGCGCGCGGGCACCGTGGACGACGAACGGGGTCGACGCGACGCCCCAGGCGACGGCGTGTTCCCAGGGCAGATAGCCCTCGGCGATATGCATGAGGAAGGGTCCCTCTCCAACACCTCGTGGACGGACGATCGCCGTGGCCGGTCTCCTGGCTGACGGGTCGTACGTTCACGTCTCCGCCTTCCCGGGGCCGCGCAAGCGGTCCCAGTGGCTTCCCCGAGACGACGAATCAACGTTTTCGCGGGGGTGGAGGAGAACTTCCCGATCACAGTGGCGAGGGCCGCGCCGGCATCGAACCGGCTTCCCGAACACCACGGCGAGCCGACACTAGTGGTCGGATGGACATGGCGACAAGGTGGCTTTTGCAAACCGTGCGCAAGACCACAAGATGGGCGGAGCGGCCGATCAATAGCCGCATTCCGGAAACGGGCCGCAGCTGTCCTGGCCTTGCGCGCACTCGCGCGGTCCACGATCCGGGGCGGCCCGCGGGAGGGCGACCCGGGTCGCAGGCGGCGCGGACGAGTGCCGTGCGGCCGGCTCAGTCCAGGCCGGGGCCGCGGCCGCGGACGACCAGGGTGCCCGCCACCCGATCGCCGACCCGCTGCCGTCGCTCGCTGCCGAGCACCGCGGTCAGCCCGATCGCGCCGAGTGCGAACGCGTCGACGGCCAACAGCAGCCAGCGGATCCCGAGTTGGCGCCGGCCGGCACGTCCGCCGGACACGTCCACGACGCGGATGCCGAACACCTGCATGCCCCACGTGCGCCCGTCGTGCTCGGCGGGACGCAGCACCCAGTACCAGAACAGGATCGCGACCGCGACGACGATCACGCCGGCGGTGATCGTCGTGGTCAGCGGACCGCTGCGGATCGAGCCGTCGGGGTGCGTGGGCAGCAGGACGAACAGGAACATCGCGGCTCCGGGCAACAGCGCGGAGGCCACCACGTCCACCAGGAACTGGCCGATTCGGCGCCACAGCACCGAGGGGACGAGCGGGCTCTCGACCGCGGGCAGCCACAGTCGGGCACCCGACCGGGCGGGACGTGCCGAGCGCGCGAAGTGCTGCGGAAGGCTCCGTTCGTACATGTCCTTGTACTTTCCGCTACCGGGCGAGTTGACTCCCGGCGCGGCCGGATATCGCAGAGATTGCGCCCGGTCGGCGGACATGGAGGCCGACCGGACACGGAGGGGAGGCGGGCGGTCACCGGAATCGACCGGAGGACGTCGTTCGATGACCCGAAGCCGAGTCGTGCGGTGCCGCGCCGCGCCGTATCGAGCCGAGCCCGCGCCGCGACGCGGCGGACGTGGTCCGGCGCGGCGCCGGCCGATCAGGGCGTCATCGGACCGTCCGCCCCGAACAGGTCCGGCTCGGAGCGGCTGATCACGTCGTACAGCGGCTTGTAGTTGATCCAGGCCACCGTGTCGTTGCCCAGCTGTTCGCGGGTCAGCCGGGCGTTCTCCGGCGAGATCGGCTTGAGTTCGCCGGCCGCCTGGGCGAGCAGCTGCACCTGGCAGGAGCGCTCCATGGTGATGAACCACCACGCCGCGGCGTCGACCGACTGCCCGACCGTGAGCAGGCCGTGATTGCGCAGGATCAGCGCCTTGCGCGGGCCGAGCGTCTCGGCGATCCGGCGGCCCTCCTCGGCGTCGAGCACGACACCCGCGTAGTCGTCGAACAGCTCGTGGTCCTCGTAGAAGGGGCACACGTCCTGGGTGATCGGTTCGAGCCTGATGCCGAGCGCGGAGATCGCCCGCCCGTGCACGGAGTGGCTGTGCGCCGCCGCGACCACGTCCGGGCGGGCCGCGTGGATCTGCGAGTGGATCGCGAACGCGGCCTGGTTGACGTGGAATCGACCCTCGACGACCTGCCCCTCGTGGTTGACCAGGATCAGGTCGTCCACGGTGATGTGCTTGAACGACATCCCGAACGGGTTGACCCAGAAGTGATCGGTGAGCTCCGGGTCGCGTGCGGTGATGTGCCCGGCCACGCCCTCCTCGAAGCCGAAGCGGCCGAACAGTCGCAGCGCGGCGGTCAAGCGTTCCTTGCGGTGCCGGCGCTCCTGCTCGACGGTCTCGAAGGTGGGCGGCAGCGCGAAGCTCAGGTCCGCCGGCGATACCGGCCGCGGCGGGGTCGGCCGCGGCGGGGTCACCCGCCCTGCCTGCACGTCCTGGGCTTGCTGCGCATCGGTGCCGGACATGTCCATCTCCTCGGACTCGGGTCGCGCGGGACTTCGGCCGACGCTACCGGCGAGTCACATCCGGGGACAGCCCTCGGTGGACGCGCCTTCGCACGAAGCCGCGGATTCTAGCGACCCACGGTCGTCCGGGTCGGGTTTCCGGGAATTAAGCGAATATTGCCCGCAGTCCGCTTCGGGCTGCTTCTACGCTGCCGTTCAGCGAGTCCGGGAGGTCGAGTTCGAAGCAGTCGAACTCGAATTCACCGGGCCCGCACGACGATGCACACATTTGCAGGCGACGGGCGAGTTGCGGGCGGCGCACAGTTGCGGGCGATGCGCATGTGTCACCGGCCACGCGCCGTCGCGGCGACATACGAAGTCGCCGGCGACGCGCGGAAGTCGGCGCACAAAAGATGGAAGGGGCGCGTGACGTGAGCGACGGGGGCGAGAATTCGACGGAGGTCGTCGGTATCGGCGCCCGGGCACCCGCGGGGCCCGGGTTCGGCCGCGCCGATCCGGGGCCGTCCCGGGCCAGGGCGGACCGGGCCCGGGCGGACCCGGGCCGGCGGGGGCCGCTCGCGCCGGGTTCGACGCCGCGCAGCCCGATGGCGAGGAGCCGGCCGGAGATGGCACAACCCCCGAGGCGGTCGCGGCCGTCCCGACGCAGATCAGGCGGCCCGCCGGCCGGGTCCGACACCGAGCGGGGTGCTGTGACCGAGGCGGATGTCATCGCAACAATCGAGGCCGATCCGCACGTGGCGGGCGATGCCGAACCGATCGAGCCCGCTCCGGTCGCCATGCCTGCCCCGGGGATCGCACCGCCCGAGGACGAGCCCGTCGGAGTCCACCGGAAAGCCGCACCGCCGATCGCCTCGGAGGCAATCATGGCCAATATGGAAACGGCCCTCAAGGAAGCAATGACGATCGAGGGCGCCGTGGGTGTGGCCCTGGTCGATTACACCAGCGGAATGGCGCTGGGAATTCTCGGCGGCAGCAAGGAACTCGACCTGAATGTGGCCGCCGCCGGAAACACCGACGTGATGCGCGCCAAGATGCGCACGATGGAGATGTTGCACCTCGGCGATCAGATCGAGGACGTCCTGATCACGCTCGGCAAGCAATACCACGTGATTCGGCCGCTGAGCGGGCGGGCCGGGAAGGGCCTGTTCCTGTACCTCGTGCTGCTGAAGGACCGCGCCAATCTCGCGCTGGCCCGACACAGCCTCAAGCGTATCGAGGAGGAGATCGAGGTCTGAGTTCGCGCTCCGCCGACGCGCCGAGGCGCGCCGTCGGGGCGCGCAGGCCCATCCTCGATACCCCGGGCGTCCTCCGCCACCCCCGTGCGGAGGGCGCCTTCGGGGTGTCCGGCGACACGTGCGGACCCCCTGGCCTCCCCGCACCGTCTCGGATATGACGGTACGTCAGATGTACCGTCGAGCTCGACGCCGTATGTCGCGTACGGATCGCAGCCGGATCCCGTACGGATCGCGTACCCGAGTCACCCGAGGAGCCGCATGCTGTCCGGCGAGAAGATCCTGATCACCGGCCCCGCGGGCCAGATCGCCTACCCGCTGACCGAGTACCTGGCCCGGGACAACGAGGTGTGGGGCATCGCCCGCTTCTCGAACGCCGAGGACCGCAAGCGGGTGGACGCACTGGGTGTGACCACGCGCGCCGTCGACCTCGGCGCGGGCACGTTCGACGAACTGCCCCAGGACTTCACCTACGTCCTGCACCTGGCCACCTTCCAGGGCCCCGGACTCGACTACGACGAGGCGCTGCGGGTCAACGCGGAGGGCACCGGGCTCTTGCTCCAGCACTGTCGCCGGGCCAAGGCGGCGCTGGTGATGTCCACCGCGTCGGTGCTCAAGCCGCACCCGGACCCGATGCACGTCTTCCACGAGAGCGACCCGCTGGGCGACGCCAACGTCTCGCACGCACCGACCTACTCGGTGTCCAAGACCGCCGAGGAAGCCGTTTCGCGCTACTGCGCCCGCGCGTTCGACCTGCCGGTGGTGATCGCCCGGATGAACGCCTCCTACGGCCCGCGCGGCGGCCTGCCGACCATGCACCTGGACGCCGTGCTGGCCGGGCAGCCGATCGTCACCCGCTGGGATCCGTGCATGTACAGCCCGATCCACCAGGACGACATCAACAGCCAGACGGCGGCCCTGCTGGACGCGGCGTCCACTCCCGCGACGGTGGTCAACTGGGGCGGCGACGAGCCGGTGAGCGTGCAGGAGTGGGCGGCGCACATGGCCGACCTGAGCGGGCTGCCCGCCGAGGTGGTGGTCCGCGAGCAGCCGGGCACGCTGCGCGGACAGGTGCAGGACACCGCCAGGCGCGCGGCGATCACCGGGCCGTGTGCGGTGGGGTGGCGCGCGGGGCTGGCGGATGTCCACGCCGCCCGCCGCGGTGATTCGGCCTGACCGGGTCGGGCAGCCTACGGCTGTGCTCGATAGCGTCGAGTCTTCAGGTCTTACTCGCGCCGTCTCGAAGCGCTCCACCTCATCGGATCGCGTCGCTGCGAGCGGCACCACGCAGGAAGGACAACGATCATGGCCATCCTCGATACCCCCATCGCCACGCTGGCGGGGGAGGGCACGACCCTGGGCGGCATCACCGAGGGCAAGGTCGCACTGGTCGTCAACGTCGCGTCCAAGTGCGGCCTGACCCCGCAGTACACCGGCCTCGAAGAATTGCAGAAGGAACTGGGCGCACGCGGCTTCACCGTGGTGGGCGTGCCGTGCAACCAGTTCATGGGCCAGGAACCGGGCAGCGCCGAGGAGATCCTCGAATTCTGCTCGACGACCTACGGTGTGACGTTTCCGCTGACCGAGAAGATCGACGTCAACGGTCCGGACCGGCACCCGCTCTACGACGTGCTCACCGCGGCCTCCGACGCCGAGGGCGGCTCGGGTGACGTGCAGTGGAACTTCGAGAAGTTCCTGCTCTCCGCCGACGGCGCGATCGTCGGCCGGTTCCGCCCGCAGACCGACCCGCACGACCCGAACCTGATCGCCGCGATCGAGAGCGTGCTGCCGAAATAAGGCGGCGGGTGGGTCGAACGCCGGTCGGGTCGTCGGGGGCCCGGCCGGTGTTCGCGGGCCCACCGGGGTGCGGGTGGCGTTCGCGGGACGGCTTCGCGTCGTGCGCCGCGGACGTCTTCGCGCCGCGGACTCTTTCGCGGGCGGACCTAGACCAACGCCCACACGGCCGTCGCGTCGTCGCAGATCTTTCCGCGCGGCCATCTGGACCCGTCCGCGTCGGAGTTCTCCGCGGCCCGCACCCGGGCCAACAACTCGGCCGGCCCGAAGTGTCGCAGCGTGGTCATCAGCCGATCCCAATCGCTCAGCCCGTACCGGTCGACCAGCCGACTGGCACCGTCGCTCAGCGCCGCCATCGCGTGTACCTCGCCCAGCGCCAGACCACCCGTCAGCGCCTCGTCGGCCGCCGCGGGATCGGCCGCCGCGACCCAGTAGCCGCCCGCGACGTTCCGCGCCGCCCGCAGGGTGTCCTGGTACTCCTGATGCGCCGTCAGGTAGGCCTCCGAGCCGACGGCGTGCTCGTCCCGACGCCGTCGTGCCGCCGCGCCGATCACGTCCAGGCGATCGTCGGTGACCACCGTCAGGTCCTCGTCGCGCTCGATCAACAGCGTCGAGTCGGACAGTACGAGGTATTCCAAACGATCCTCGACCACCCGCACCACCACCGCCGTTGCGGCGGGCGCGTCCGGCCGGCCCAGGTCGCAACCGTCCACGTGCAGCGCCGAGGTGTCCTCGATCGCGTCGTGCAGGCACTCGGCCAGGGAGCGGTCCGGCCGCCCGCCGCTGTGCGTGAACAGGGCGGTGCCCAACCGCTGGACGAACCACGGCACACCGTGTTTGCAGCCGTTGTCCGAACTGGAGGTCACGCCGTCGAGCAGCACCACCGTCGTCGGCCCCGCGACGACGAAGTCCTCGTTCGGTTTGCCCGGATGACCCGGTTCTGTCGCGAATTCCACGCGCATCGCGGACATCCCTCCCTTTTAGGTGCCACGCCGTACGGCTGCCCAGCCCTCGGGGGTGGGAAACGGTGGTTGATCATGCCCTGTGCGCGGTAGCGGCCACATAAGTTCACAGCGGTTTCACGCATCGGTTTCGTGCGAGGTCTCGTGTCGATCGGCGAACTGCCCCTAATCTCTGGCTGCGAGACACCTTCAGGCCCCATTTCTACGCGCGTCACCACCGCGCGCCCTCGGAAGGGATCCCATGCTCGGGAACAAACGACGCCGCGGTCGGCTCGCCCTCACCGGTCTGGTCGCCGCGAGCCTGCTGGCGATGAGCGGCCCGGCCACGGCCGACGCCCGCACCGGTGACGGCCGGCCCTCCGGCACGACGGACCTCGAATTCCTCGCACTCAACGACCTGCACGGCAACCTGGAGGAACCGCAGGGTTCCGCCGGAACCGTCACCGAGCTCGGTCCCGACGGCAAGCCCGTCGTGATCCCGGCCGGCGGCATCGAGCACCTCGCGACCCAACTGCGCGCGGAGCGGGCGAAGAACCCCGACTCGCTGACCATCGCGGCCGGCGACATGATCGGCGCGAGTCCGCTCCTGTCGGGGCTGTTCCACGACGAGCCGACGATCGAGGCGCTGAACAAGGTCGGCCTGGACGTCACTTCGGTGGGCAACCACGAGTTCGACGAGGGCAAGAAGGAACTGCAGCGCATGCAGTGGGGCGGTTGCCACCCGACCGAGGGGTGCTACACACCCGGACGCACGTTCGAGGGCGCCGACTTCCAGTACCTGGCTGCCAACGTGCTCGACGAGCGCACCGGCCTGCCGATCCTGGCCCCGGTGAGCGTCAAGAACGTGGGCGGTGCCCGGATCGGCTTCATCGGCATGACCCTGGAGGGCACGCCGGACATCGTCACGGCCGAGGGCGTCAAGGGCCTGAAGTTCAAGGACGAGATCAAGACCGCGAACACCATCGTGCCGTGGCTGCGCCTGATCGGCGTCGAGTCGATCGTGGTGCTGCTGCACGAGGGCGGCCTGCCCACGAGCAACGCGTACAACTACGACTGCAACGCGGGCGGCAACCTGGGCCTGTCCGGACCGGTCGTGGACATCGCCAAGGGCCTGGACCCGGCGATCGACATGGTCGTCACCGGCCACACGCACCAGGCGTACTCGTGCAACATCCCGGACCCCGCAGGGCAGCCGCGGATGGTCACCAGCGCCTCGTCGTTCGGCAAGATGTACACGAAGATCGACGCCACCTACGACAAGCGCACCCGCGACATCGTGCGGACCTCGGTCAAGGCGCAGAACACGGTTGTGCGCCGGGACACCCCGAAGGCCCCGGACCTGACGCAGTTGCTCGCCGACTGGCAGAAGCTCGCGGCTCCGGTCGCCAACCGCTCGATCGGGTACATCACCGCCGACATCCGCGGTCGCGGCGCGACCACGCCCGAGTCGCCGCTCGGCGACGTGATCGCCGACGCGCAACTGGAGGCGACCGCACCGGCCGACAAGGGCGGCGCGCAGATCGCGTTCATGAACCCGGGCGGGATCCGGTCCGACCTGCAATACGCGGCGGCCGGCAGCGAAGGGGACGGCGTCGTCACCTACGGCGAGGCATTCACCGTGCAGCCGTTCACCAACATGATGCAGACCTTGGACCTCAAGGGTCAGGCCGTGCTCGACCTGCTCGCACAGCAGTACACCGGTGGCAACGCGGCCAACCCGAAGGTGCTCCAGATCTCCAAGGGCCTGACCTACACGGTGGATCGGTCGCAGACCGGCGCGGCCAGGATCGTGCCGGGCAGCGTCAAGCTGAACGGCGTGCCGATCGACCCGGCGGCGACCTACAAGGTCAGCGCGAACGAGTTCCTGGCCGGTGGCGGCGACGGCTTCGCGGCCTTCAAGACCGGCGTGAACAAGCGCGTCGGCGGGTCCGACCTGGAGGCGTTGCTGGCGTACTTCGCGGCCCACTCCTCGGCGAGCGCGCCGCTTGCGCCGCCGGCGGCGGACCGGATCACCTTCATCGGGTGAGGTCGGCCTCGACCGGCCGAGTCGATCGGTTCGCGTGAGGTCGGCCTCGACCGGCCGACGTCGGTGCGATTCGGCCGAGGTCGGCCTCGTTCGGGGGAAGCTCGTCCGCTTCCGGTGAGGTCCGTCGATGGCGGGCGAGGTTCGTCGGATGTTCGTGAAAGGCCCGGTCGCGGTGCGGCCGGGCCTTTCTGATACACAGTCAGCCATTCCGGGACGAGTGCCTCGACACGAAAGTGACGGGGCCGCCCGTGCGTCGGATGCGGTCTCGACCTGGGCGACAATCGCCCCATGAGCACAACGAGACGCCCCCCGACCGGGGCCGACGTGGCCCGTGCCGCAGGCGTTTCGCGCGCGACGGTGTCGTACGCGATGAACGACGTCCAGGACAGCCGGATCCCGGAGGAGACCAGGCGCCGGGTCCGTGAGATCGCGGCCGGCCTGGGCTACGAGCCGCGCTCGGACGCCCGTTCGCTTCGGCGCGGGCGCACCGATCTGGTACTCGTACCGACCTACGAGGTGCCGTTCGGCCAACTGATCCAGCGCTTCCTGGACGGCCTGGCCCGCGAACTGCACGGCCTGGGACACACCCTGGTGATCCACGGCAATCCCGCCACGCACGGCATCGAGGCGGCGAAGGCGTGGGGCGCGCTGAATCCGGCGGTGGTGCTGGTGCTGCCGGAGCGGATGTCGGCCGACGGCGTCGAGTACCTGGTCGCCCGCGGCATCGCCGTGGTGGCCCTGGGCGAGAGTTCCGCGCCGATCGCGCTCGGACTCAAGGTCGATCACGTGGCGGCGGGCGGCCGGGCCGCCGAGCACCTGATCGCCCGGGGCCGACGGGATTTCGCCGTGGTGGTGCCGCGCGAGTCGGGCCTGGCCGCGTTGGGCCTGGCGCGGCTCGCGGGCTTTCGCGCCGTGGCGGAGCCCGCGGGTGGCACCATCCGGATGGTCGAGATGGCCGAGGATCCCGCCGAGGCCGCGCGGCTCGCGCGGGAGTGGCGGGCCGAGGGCCGCCCCGACGCGGTGTACGGCTACAACGACGAATACGCGGCGCTGCTGCTCGGCGCGTTGGCCGACGTCGGCGTCCGGGTTCCGGAACAGGTCGCCGTCGTCGGTACGGACGACCTGACGCTGTGCGAGATGGTCCGCCCCCGATTGACCTCGGTCGCGTTCGAACAACTGCTGCCGATGAGCGCGGTGGCGGCGGCCATCGTCGCGGCCGGCGAAGGGGCTGTCCAGGACGACCTGACGCTGTGGCAGATGACGTTGCGGGCCCGGGACTCGAGCTGATTCGGCGGCGGGGCGCGGTGCGCGTCGACGGTTGAGCCGATTCGGCGGCGCGGCGCGGGTGCGTGTCGCTGGTCGAGTCGATTCGGCGGCGCGGCGCGGTGCGTATCGATGGTCGAGCTGATTCCGCGGCGCGGCTGCGTGTCGACGTCCCGCCGGCCGAGAGCGGGAGGCTGGGTTGCGTCCGGCGGATCCCGGTGGGGCCGCGCCGCCCGGCACCGCACCTCGCCGCACCGGAGAAACAGCCGAATGGAACCACTATGCGGCTGCTTCTCCGGCACGCCGAGCCACGGCACCGGACGACGCGACCTCATCCACCAAGATCCACCGGACACGGCCTAGGCGCGCGAGCTCGCCAGGAGCTTGGTGATCTGGCGGACGACGACGTCGTCGGGGGGCAGGGCGGGCTTGGTCGCGGACAGATCCGCGTTGCTGACCACCACGAGCGTCGGGCCGACGCGAACCACGATCAAGCCCAGCGCGCCGCCCGCCTGGGGAGTCATCCCGATCGCGAGCGACTCGTCGCCGAGGGATGCGTGCGGGATCGCGGCGTAGGCGTCGGTGCTCGTGGCACCGTCGGAGTCGGTGGAGGTGACCGACGCACAGTTCGGGAGCGCCGCACGGCCCCGGGCGAACAGGTCCTGCGCACCGGTGCCGGCGAAGGAGAACAACTCGATGATGGTGAAGCCGGTCGGCGTCGGATCACCCCGGGTCACCGATGCCTGGGCGGACGCGGCCGGCGCCGAGGCCGCCTGCCCGGGGCGCATCAGGTCGATGAGGGGCTGGCAGCCGGCCTCCCGGGCGGTCTCCCGGGTCTCGGTGCCGTCCGAGTCGACCTCGTAGGCGCCCGCCGGCATTTCCGCGGCGGTCAACAGGGCGGCGGTGAGGCGGGATTTGGAGGCCGGGTCGGAGCCGTTCTCGTTTCCGTTCCCGTTGCCATTCTCGTTGCCGTTCGCGTTCCCGCTTCCGTTTCCGGAGGGGGCGGGCGACTCGTCCGTGGGTGGCTGCGCGGGCGGGGGTTCGCCGGGGGAGGAGGCCGCGGCGGGTGGCGCGGCGGCCGGCGGGGCGGAGCCGGTGGGCGTGCCCGCGGACGGTGCCGGGGCGCCCGCGGTGCCCGCCTCCGGCGCGGCTGTCTGCGCGTTCGCGTACTCGCGCGCCAACGCCTCCTCGTCACGACCGCACGCGGTGGCCGCCAGGAGCAGGCTCCCGGCGATCACCGCCGTGCCCACCCGGATCACGATCTTGCGCATAGGCGGCTTCCTCCGAAGCAACGGGCCCGGCCCGCCGTGGGTTCGCCTGCCGAGGCGGGCGACGGGGCGACGGGGATCCGATGAGCCATCAGGACACGAACCCGCGGCCGCCGGCCGCGTGCTCGTTCCACCCACGAGCCGACCGGGTGCCCCTCGAGGCGGCGGAGTGCGGTCCCTCGTCGTGCCCCGGAACGATGGCGCCCGGTCCGGTGCGGGTGGTGCGTCGTCGAGTCGGCGACGCGAGGGGCCTCATCATCGCGGACGCCGCTCGGCTTTGCCAACCGTCCGATGCCGGCCCGGTGGTCGGCCGCGTGGCACCTGATCAACCGTCAAAAAGCCTTGAAGGTCGCCAGGTTCGATCTTGGGTGAGTGGGCGAGTGGGTGAGTGGGTGAGTGGGTGAGGGGATGGCGGTGGGTCGGTCGACGGCGCCGACCGACCCACCGGCTCGGGTCAGCCCTTGGCCGCCGTCACGATCTTCTCGACCTGCTTGGTCACCAGGGCGGTGTCCGGCAACTCGGGGGTGGTGCCGGTGAACTCCACGGACCTGACGACGATCAACGTGGAGCCGACGCGGACCACGATCTGCCCACCCGCGCCGCCATCCGCCGGCGTGCTCACGGTCGCGAGGGTGTCGTCGCCGAGCTTGGGATGAGCGGCCTCGGCATGCTTGACGGTCGAGGTCTCGCCCTCTTCGTCCTTGGTGGAGAGTGAGCCGCACTTCCCGAGCGCGGTGCGCGCCTTGCCCAGAATCGTTTCCGCGTCGGTGCCCGCATAGGAGAACAGCTCGGTGGTGATCATCGCCGACGGCATCGGGGCGCCGATCGTCACGCCGGCCTGGGCCACGCCGACCGGCTTGGTGGCGCCCTGTCGCGGCAGGAACAGGTCGGTGAGCGGTTGGCATTCGGGCGACGTCGCGGTCACCCGCTCGCGGGCGCCCTTCGGTTCCCGGGTGACGTACATCCCCTGTGGCAGGTCCGACGCTGCGAGTACCGCCTTCTCCAACTGGGCGGCGGTCAAAGGAGTTGCCGCAGGAGCGCTCGACGAGAGGGGCGCGGGCGCGCTCGGTGCCACCGCGCCCGGCGAGGGTGCGGCGGCCGGCGCGCCGGTGGTCGTGGTGCTCGCGGCCGGCTTTCCGCTGTCCTTCTTGTCGTCGTCGGCGGAACCGCACGCGGTCGCCGCGAACAGTACCGAACCGACGACCGCGACCGAACTCAGTCGAAACAGGGACTTGCGTATGAAAAAAGGATCCTCCGGGGTGTTTCGGCTGCACACCGGGCAGCACCGCGTCGTACGCGGGAGTGCGCGAGGCGGAATGAACGGGATGTGATCGGCCGTCGAGAAAAGCGGTGGCAGCGACCGCGTGCCGATCGACGTCCCCCCACGAAACGTGCGCTCGACGGCGAAGAGGCCGAGGACTCCCGTCCAGCGCGGCACGAACCGGCCCACAGAGCACGGGAGTCGCGCTCGAGTGACGAGAGCGCGCCCATCATGATGCAGCGTCGTCGACTCCGCCAACCATTTGAGCGGGCTCCGGGGAAACCGTCTCCTGCCACCAAGTCGGCAGTGGTTCGCGGTACTTCACCCACCCCGGGGGCAACTCGGCGCGGATGCCCACGATTCCACCCACGATCGCGCACGTGGTGTCCACGTCGCCGCCCGCGCTCGCGGTGGACCAGAACGCCGCCGCGTAGTCGTCGAGGTGCCTGGCCGCGGACCACACCGCGAACGGGACGGTGTCGGGGGCGCTCACCTGGCGGCCGTTGCCGAGCAGCCGGCCGACCTCGCGCGAGTCCTGACGGCCCACCAGATCCAGTGCGGCGCCCAGCCGTTCGCGCACCAGGCCGGCGGGTGTGCGATCGCGGACGAAGCTCACGAAGTCGCCCGCACCCGGCCGGTCCAGCGTCACCGCACCCGCAGCCGCGACGGCCACCGCCACCGCGCCGGCGATGCCCTCGGGATGCATGTGCGTCACCTCCGCGGACCACGCGGCCTGCGCCACCACCACGTCCAGGTCGTCGGCGAACCACGCACCCAACGGGGCGACCCGCATGGCGGCTCCGTTGCCCCACGACCCCTGCCCGTCGAACGGTGCGGCGGCCAGGCCGCGCCAGTCACCGCCCTGCCGCACCAGCCGCAACATGCGATTGGTGGTCGGACCGTAGCCTCGATCGAAGTCGTGCCGGCGGGCGAAGGCCTTGATCAACTCGTCCTGGTCGACCGTGCCGCGCAGCGTCAACTCGGCGTGCAGGACGCAGGCCATCTCGGTGTCGTCGGTCCATGGCCAACTGCCCTCGGGCAGGCTGCGTTCGGCCAGGTGCGGGAGGTTGTCGGGGACGAAGAACTGGGCGCCGAGCGCGTCGCCGAGCGCGAGGCCGCGCAGCGAGGCAAGGGCGGAAGAGGTGTGCGTCATATGGGCGGTCATTATTCCGCCACCCATGCTTGGATGTCCCGGATGACGTCTCCTCGGATCGTGGAAGCCACCGCCACCGCCGAGTTGCGCGTACACGGGGCTCGGACGATGGCCGACCACGTGCCGCCGATGGTCGATCGGCAGCCCTGGGTGGCTGCCTGTGCGCTCGGGGCGGCTGACCGTGTGTTCGGGAGGGCAGCCCGGGTGCCTGGGGCGGCCGTCCGTGTGCTCGGTTTCCCGGAGCCGGCGTGCGGGTCGGTTCCCGGGATGACGCCCTTCGGGGCGATCCACCGGCCCCACCGGCACGCGTGACCCCGGCGGTCACCGCCGTCGTACTCGGTGCGGCCGGGTTGCACGCGGCCTGGAACGCGCTTGCGCACGGGCTCGAAGACCGGCTCGGGACGATGGTGATGATCCAGGCGGCGAGTCTGGCCATCGGCCTGTCCTGGCTGCCCTTCGTCGGCGCTCCGGCCGCCGGCGCCTGGCCGTGGCTGCTCGGCTCGGCGGCGCTGCACGTGGCCTACAACCTGCTCCTGCTGGAGACCTACCGGCTGGGCGACTTCGGCCAGGTGTACCCGATCGCCCGCGGCACCTCCCCGTGGGTCACCGCCCTGATCGGGGTGACCCTGCTGCACGAATACCTGACGGTGACGCAGACCGTCGGCGTGGTGGTGATCTCGGCCGGCATGCTCGTCCTCGCCCTGGCCGGCGGCATCCCGCGCCGCACCGAGGCCGCCGCGGTGCTCGCGGCACTGGCCACGGGCTGCGCGATCGCGCTGTACACCGTCCTGGACGGCGTCGGCGCACGCTCCTCGGGCTCGGCGATGTCCTACGCGGCCTGGCTGTTCGTCCTCCAATCGGCGCCGACCATCCTGCTCCTGCACCGCCGCCGCGACCCCGCCGCCGCACCCAACCGACAACGCGCCTGGGGCCTCCTCGGCGGCGCCATGTCCCTCGCCGCCTACACCCTCGTCATCTGGGCCCAGACCCGAGGCACCCTGGCCACGATCGCCGCACTGCGCGAAACATCGGTCGTCATCGGCGCGATCATCGGGACGCTGATCTTCCACGAAACGTACGGCCGATACCGAATAGCCGCGACGGTGCTGGTCCTGGGGGCATTACGGCGATCAACATTCCGTAGGCCGTGGCGTGAGGTCGTGAGGTCGTGAGGCCGTGGCGGGGGTCGCGGTCGTCGGCCGGTCGGCGGGGGTGGGTCGCCGGTTGGTCGTCCGGTGGGGTGGGTGCGTATCGCTTTCGTGGCCGGCAAATGCCTACCGAACACCTTCCGCGTTCCGGCCCTCACCCGGGTTTCAGGCCATACGGTCGAATGGTCGGCGTCCACCCGTCGACCCGTCCGCCCGTCCGCCCGTCGACCAAATCAACCACCCAACCGACCAACCGCCCGATTGACCACCGAGCACCGAGCATCGACCACCAACCCCCGACCACCGACCAACCGGAGGCGTACGTGCGATTCGGCGTGAACATCCCCAACTACGGGCCGACCGCGAGCCCCGACGCGATGCTCGCCTCGGTCCGGCACGCCGAGGATCTCGGCCTGGACCTGGCCATGTTGTCCGACCACATCGCGGTCACCCCGGACGTCGCGGCCCAATACCCGGCACCGTTCTACGAGCCGCTGACCGCGCTCGCCTGGCTGGCCGGTCGTACCGAGCGCATCCGACTGGGCACGACCGTACTGATCCTGCCCTACCGCGACCCGCTGCTCACCGCTCGCGTGACCGCCAACCTGGACCGCTACAGCGCCGGCCGGTTGGTCCTGGGTGTCGGCGTCGGCTGGGCCGAAGACGAGTTCGCCGCCTTGAAGATCCCGTTCGCCGAGCGCGGCCGGATCACCGACGAATACCTCGCGGCCCTGCACACCCTGTGGACCGAGGACGTCGCCTCGTTCGAGGGCGCACACACCTCCTTCCACGACGTGCACACGGCCCCGCGCCCGCTCCAGTCCCCACGCCCACCCGTCTGGATCGGCGGCAACAGCCCCGCCGCGATCCGCCGCACGGTCCGCCACGGCGACACCTGGCACCCCCTCGGCGTCACCACCGAGTGGCTCGAAAAGCAGGGCCTCCCCGCACTCCGCGCCGCCGCGGAACAAGCGGCCCGGCCCATCCCCACAGTCGCCCTACGCACCCCGCTCCAGGTGACCGCCACACCCCTCCCGGACGCCGACCGCCTCCCCTGCGAAGGGACCCTCGACCAAATCGAGGCCGACCTGTCCACCCTCGCCGCCCTGGGCATCGACCACGTCCTCCTCGACCCCCGCTACCGCGATTCCACCCGCCTACAACGCCCCGAATCAGACCGCACAACCCTGGAAGCCGCAGCCCCCCTCCTCACCCCCCACCAAACCTGACCGGACCTGCCCGGACGTGACCTACCCGGCCAGGCCAGGCCGGGCCAGACCCGACGTGACGTGACGTGACCTGACCCGGGCCCGACAGCCCGGGACCGGTGGGGAGACCACCGACCCGGCGTCGTGCCGGAGACCGATGGTGGTGGTGCCGCAGCTGCACGCGGCCGGGCGCTGTCCACGGCCCGGCCGGAACCCACCGAGAGGAGGCTCATCGAGGGACCCGGACCCGGGCCGCCGGCGGGGACCCAAACCGCACCACCCCCGAAACGCAGCGGCAGCCCGATGAGGAACACAGCCCAACCGCGACCGAAGTCCGCCCGCCCGCCGGTCGCGGTGCGCCCGTCTGCCCGATCTGCCCGACGCCCTCCGAACACTCGACCGACGCCCGCCCCCCAAACCACAACCGTGAGATTCCCGACATCACAGACACCTCACGCGCAGCCGTCCCATACCGCCCCCACGGCCGAAACCCACCCCCGACAGCCCAAAGCGAAACCCCCAGCCCTGCCCGCTACCGGGACCAAAGCCCCCAGCCCGCCACCCACAGTCCGGGCACGACAAAGGCCCAGATCAGAGAAACAACCTCTGACCTGGGCCTTTACCTTTGGAGCGGGTGACGAGGATCGAACTCGCACCACTAGCTTGGAAGGCTAGGGCTCTACCATTGAGCTACACCCGCAGCTGGTGTGGCGTGCACGTGGCGCCTAGGTTAGCGGATTGGTGCGCGGCCAGTGCAGACTCTAGCGTGTCGTCCTCTAGACTTCATCGGGCGCCACGGGGCGTAGCGTAGTGGCTAGCGCGCCTGCTTTGGGAGCAGGAGATCGGGAGTTCGAGTCTCCCCGCCCCGACCACCACATCATGAATTCGCTGCAGGATGGATCGGTACCACCGGTTCTGAACCTTCAGTGTGCCGTCAGGCAAGATGCACAGGCCCGGAAGAACAGCCCGCAGCAAGGAGACCCTTACCGTGAAGAGCGCCGTCGAGACGCTGAACCCGACCCGGGTTCGGCTCACCGTCGAGGTTCCCTCCGAGGAGCTGAAGCCCAGCCTCGACGCGGCGTACAAGAAGATCGGCAAGCAGGTGACGGTCCCGGGCTTCCGTAAGGGCAAGATCCCTGCGCGCATCATCGACCAGCGCTTCGGCCGTGAGGCCGTCTTCGTCGAGGCGTTCGATGACATCCTCTCCTCCTCGTACGGCAAGGCCGTCGAGGAGAACGAGCTGCGCGTCCTGGGCCAGCCCGAGGTCACCGAGGTCACCGACGTGACCGAGCTGGCCGGCGGCGCCGATCTGAAGTTCACCGCAGAGGTCGACACCCGTCCCGAGATCGAGCTGCCGGACTACTCCGGCATCGAGGTCGAGGTCGATGACATCACCGTCACCGACGAGGACGTCGCCGAGAAGATCGAAGAGCTGCGTGACCGCTTCGGTGCGCTGAACACCGTCGAGCGGGCCGCGGCCGAGGGCGACACCGTCGTCATCGACATCGAGGCCAAGGTCGACGGCGAGGTGCTGGAGGACGGCGTCGCCAAGGCGATGTCGTACCAGATCGGCGGCGACACGATGCTGGACGGCCTCGACGCCGCCGTCATCGGTGCGTCGGCCGGTGAGACCAAGACCTTCGAGACCGAGCTCCAGGGTGGCAGCGCCGCCGGGCAGACGGCCGAGGTCACGGTCGAGGTGACCACCGTCAAGGCCAAGGAGCTCCCCGAGCTCGACGACGACTTCGCGCAGCTGGCGAGCGAGTTCGACACGCTGGACGAGCTGAAGGCGGACCTGCGCGAGAAGCTCGACCACCAGAAGCTGCACGACCAGCAGAACGAGGGCCGGGACAAGGTTCTGGAAGCCCTGCTCGAGCAGATCGAGGTGCCGCTGCCGGAGAGCATCGTCACCGAGGAGATCGAGCAGCGTCGCGGTCAGCTGGAGCAGCAGCTCGGCATGATGGGCATGGACCTGGCCAAGTGGCTGGAGATCCAGGGCCAGACCGCCGAGGAGTACGAGAGCGAACTCCAGGAGAGCGTCCGCAAGGGCATGCGTGCCCAGTTCGTGCTCGACGAGGTCGTGAAGAAGGAGCAGCTCTCCGTCAACCAGGAAGAGCTGACCCAGCACCTCATCCAGCGCGCGCAGCAGTCCGGCATGAGCCCGGACCAGTTCGCGCAGCAGGTCATGCAGTCCGGCTATGTGCCGGTCCTGGTCGGCGAGGTTGCTCGCGGCAAGGCCCTCGAGGTCATCGCCAAGGGCGCCAAGGCCAAGGACGCGTCCGGCAACGAGGTCAGCCTCGGTGTCGACCTGCACGCGGACGACGCGGACAACCACGAGGGCCACGACCACGCCGAGACCGAAGAGGTCGCCGCGGCGTCGGACGAGGCCTCGGAGGAGAAGGCCGAGGCCTGATCCACCCGGGCGATCCGCGACCGCCGCGTACGTCGCGGCGCGCGGAATTCGCGCAGGACCCGTCACCCGGGCCCGATCACCGTCAGCCGGTGGTCGGGCCCGCGTGCGTTCCGAGGGCCTGCGTGTACTGCGAGGGCCGTGTGCGTTCCGAGGGGGCCGTGTGCGTTCCGTACGGGTACGGATCGTGATGACCCGTCACTCGATCGACCCAACCCGTTCGGATACCGTCCCGCCCGAGCATCCCGGCCGGGCCGACCCGTCCGTGGCGTACGACGCCTCGCAAAGGCGCTGCATTCGGAGCCGACCCGCCTGGCTGGGCGGGATGGTGCCCGCCGTCAACGGCTGCGCGGAGAGCGCGAAACGGGCGCTGCCCGCCCCTCGACGTTGAAGGGGCCGAGTGCTCATGCTCCTCATCCGGATGGGCCGCGAGAACCTCCGACACGGCTTGTGACGGCTATCAGACCGCCACCCTCGGGACCGCCGCTCTCAGGCCACCGCCCTACTGCCACCGCTCTCGGGCCACCGCTCACAGGCCACCACCCTCAGGACCGCCACTCTCAGGACCACCGCCCCACGGCCCGTCTGTACACGCGCACACCGGCCCACCAGGGCCGGGCACGGGCGAATCGTCCCTCACCGGCAGCGGCACGCGGTCGTCGGCCGGCTCCGGGCCCCGACCCGGCCCCGACCCGACCCCGGCCGGGCTCCGGGCTCCGGCCCCCGTCCCCGTCCCCGCGGCGCGCCGGCCTCCGTCGCGCCGACATGGCCGACCCGACCCGACCGCCCACCCGCCGTACGATCCGCGCGACTACCCCGATACCGCCCGGATACCGCCTTGCTGCGCTCTGGGCGAACAGTCCTGAGTCTGGGATGGCCTGCGACGATCCGCGCGTTAGGGTCGCTGTACGAAGGGGGTCACCCGCCACGAACGCAGGTGCCTCCCAAGGTCGACTTCGTGACGGCTCGGGATTGCCGTCGGAAACGAGCAGGTGGATACGTGACGAATCCGCAGATCGTGACTCCGGGGCTCGCGGTGCCCACTTCGCGTGCATCTCAGCCGGGTGGGATGGGGCTCGACGACCAGGTCTACAACCGGTTGCTGCGCGAGCGGATCATCTTCCTCGGCTCGGTGGTCGAGGACCAGATCGCCAACGCGATCTCCGCCCAGCTCCTGTTGCTGAACGCAGAGGACCCGGAAAAGGACATCTGGCTCTACGTCAACTCGCCGGGTGGCTCCATCACCGCCGGCATGGCGATCTACGACACGATGCAGTGGATCAGCAACGATGTCGCGACCGTCGCGATGGGCCTGGCCGCCTCCATGGGCCAGTTCCTGTTGACCGCCGGAGCCCCCGGCAAGCGCATCGCGCTCGCCAACTCCGAGATCCTGATGCACCAGCCGTCCGCCGGTCTCGGCGGCTCGGCGTCGGACATCAAGATCCAGGCCGAGCAGCTCCTGCGCACCAAGCGCAAGATGACTCGCCTGATCGCGCACCATTCCGGGCAGACCCCCGAGAAGATCGAGCACGACTCGGACCGCGACCGCTGGTTCTCCGCCGAGGAGGCCAAGGAATACGGCCTGGTGGACCACGTGGTTCGCAGTGCGGCCGAGGTTCCCAACACCGGCAGCACCAGCTGACACCGGCGGCTGCACACAGCTGATCCCGGCCGAAGAACAGCCGGGGAAAGCCGATCCAGCTTTCAGTCGCCCAGCCACTGAGTCGAGTCCGCAGTCCCGGAGGGCTGAGATTTCCATGAATGACAATCTGTTCCACCGGCCCGAGGGCCTGGCACCGCTTGCCTCGCGCAGCGCCGAGAGCCGTTACGTCCTGCCGCGCTTCATCGAGCGCACGTCGCAGGGTTTCCGCGAGCAGGACCCGTACACCAAGCTGTTCGAAGAGCGCATCATCTTCCTGGGCGTCCAGGTCGACGACGCGTCCGCGAACGACGTGATGGCGCAGCTCCTGACGCTGGAGTCGATGGACCCCGATCGGGACATCTCGATCTACATCAACTCGCCCGGCGGTTCCTTCACGGCGCTCACCGCCATCTACGACACGATGCAGTTCGTGCGCCCCGACATCCAGACGGTGTGCATGGGCCAGGCGGCCTCCGCAGCCGCCGTTCTGCTCGCCGCGGGAACTCCGGGCAAGCGAATGGCGCTGCCGAACTCCCGCATCCTCATCCACCAGCCGTACAGTGAAACCGGGCGCGCGCAAGTCAGCGACCTGGAGATCCAGGCTCGTGAGATCCAGCGCATGCGCACCATGCTGGAAACCATGCTCGCGCAGCACAGCACGAGGCCGATCGAGCAGGTTCGCGACGACATCGAGCGCGACAAGATTCTGACGGCCGAAGAGGCGCTTGCGTACGGCCTCATCGACGAGATCACCGCACCTCGGAAGGTCATCGGCTAGTGTCCCCGCCCGGTCGGCGGCTTGCCGCCGACCGGACAACGGTGACCGGTTGATGGTCAAAACCGGGGGATCGGAGATTCCGGCGGGGTACCGTCGAAAGACCAGGCACCAGGTCCGGGACATCCGGGGCCCAGGCGAAGGAGATGCACCTCGTGGCACGCATCGGTGACGGTGGCGACCTGCTCAAGTGCTCGTTCTGCGGAAAGAGCCAGAAGCAGGTGAAGAAGCTCATTGCCGGTCCGGGTGTCTACATCTGTGACGAGTGCATCGACCTGTGCAACGAGATCATCGAGGAGGAGCTCTCCGAGTCCTCCGAGTTGAAGTTCGAGGAGCTCCCCAAGCCACGGGAGATCTACGAGTTCCTCGACGGCTACGTGGTCGGGCAGGAAGTCGCCAAGAAGGCGCTCTCGGTGGCGGTGTACAACCACTACAAGCGGGTCCAGGCCGGTGAGTCGGCCAAGGCGTCCCGCGACGACGGCGTCGAACTGGCCAAGTCGAACATCCTGCTGCTCGGGCCGACCGGCTGCGGCAAGACGCTGCTGGCGCAGACCCTGGCCCGGATGCTGAACGTGCCGTTCGCCATCGCCGACGCGACCGCGCTCACCGAGGCGGGCTACGTCGGCGAGGACGTCGAGAACATCCTGCTGAAGCTGATCCAGGCGGCCGACTACGACGTCAAGAAGGCCGAGACCGGGATCATCTACATCGACGAGGTCGACAAGATCGCCCGCAAGAGCGAGAACCCGTCGATCACCCGCGATGTGTCCGGTGAGGGCGTCCAGCAGGCGCTGCTGAAGATCATCGAGGGCACCACCGCGAGTGTGCCGCCGCAGGGCGGGCGCAAGCACCCGCACCAGGAGTTCATCCAGATCGACACGACGAACGTGCTGTTCATCGTGGGCGGGGCGTTCGCCGGCCTGGAGAAGATCATCGAGGGCCGGGTCGGCCGCAAGGGCATCGGCTTCGGCGCGCAGATCCGCTCCAAGCGCGATGTGGAGAGCGCCGACTCGTTCGCCGACGTGATGCCGGAGGACCTGCTCAAGTTCGGCATGATCCCCGAGTTCATCGGCCGGCTCCCGGTGCTCACCTCGGTGCACAACCTGGACCGCGAGGCTCTCATCCAGATCCTGACCGAGCCCAAGAACGCGCTGGTGAAGCAGTACCGCCGGCTGTTCGAACTCGACGGCGTCGAGCTGGACTTCGAGATGGAGGCGCTGGAGGCGATCGCCGACCAGGCGATCATGCGCGGCACCGGTGCGCGCGGCCTGCGGGCGATCCTCGAAGAGGTGCTCCAGTCGGTGATGTACGAGGTCCCGTCCCGCAAGGACGTGGCCCGCGTCGTGGTCACCGACCAGGTGGTCCTCAAGCACGTCAATCCCACGCTCGTGCCGCGTGACGTGGTCAAGCGCGAGCGGCGCGACAAGAGCGCCTGAGTCGAGCGGCGAGGCGCCGGCCGGGTTCCGGCCGGCGGCACGGCTCGCCCGCACATTCGCACCCCGCGCCGCACGTTCGCACCCCGCGCCCGACCGGCGGGCACAGCCCGCTCACCCGTCCGCGACCACTTGCCGTCGCCGCACAGGCGGCCCTAGCGGGCACTGCCCGCATACACGTTCGCGATCACCAGTCGGGCGTGTGCGACGCCGGCTCCGTCGCTGACGTAGACGAGGTCGTGGTCGTCGCCCCACAGACACATCGCCGTGGTGGGGTTGCTCCAGCAGCGGAGCACCCCCGGCGGGCCGGGGACGGCCGGGTCCTCGGCCACCGGGACGGCCGGCACGAAGTCCCGGACGTACTCGGCGGGCACCCGGTCGCGCCGGGCGGCCAGGGTCAGCAGCACCGTCTCGCTGGTCTGCCCGCCGCCGAAGACCTCGGTGCGGACGTCCGCGAAGGTACGCCCTATCGTCGCGTTCAGATCGGCGACCGTCGACGGCAGTGCGGTCCGGGCGACCGGGCCGCGGGCCCCGATCGTGGCCGGCATGACGAGCGGTCCGGCACTGCGGGTGCTCGCCGGCGCGGTGGGCAGTCCGCGCGGCTCCGGGGCGTCGTCGCCGCCGGAGTCGAGCAGCAGCACCACGACCACCACGGCGGCGACCACCACGGCCACGCTGCCCAGTACGCCGACCAGGATCGCGATCCGGTCCCGGGAGCGGCTCTCCGCAGGCGGCGCGGCCCCCGGCGGCCCGGTCGGATACCCCGCCCCGCCGGTCCCGGGCCCCTGCCACCCGCCGTATCCGTCGCCCATCGCCCCCACCACCCGCGGTTCGGCCGAACGTCATCGGTACCCGGTACAACGACGCTACGGCCGCCAGGCGACGCGCGAACCGGCGTTCGACCCCGAACCACCGCCGCCGCACGGGGTCGCTACCGCTCCAGATCCGCGCGCATCGCCTTGAACTTCGCCGCGGCCCGGTCCGCCGACAACTGATCGAAATACGCCACGGCCGTCGTGTCCTGGTCCGCCCACCCGCAGATCGCCGCCGGCTGTGCGACCGAGGCCGGCATGCACTCCAGCGTGCCGCCCAGCGGGCCGGGATCATAGCCCTTCATCGTCACCCCGTCCGGGACGCTGCCGCCGCTGCCGTTCACGTACTCGACCATGCCGCGGACCATGTGCTCCATGCGCTTGCCGTCGATCCCGGTCATCCCGTCCACCCCGACGAACAGCACCGAGCGCGGTCCGGCCCCGGTCGCGCCGTACGCCGCGACCAGCACGTTGTTGGCCGGGGAGCGCACCTCGCCCGGGTCGACCGGGACGTCGGTGGGCCCGCCGTCGAGCAGCCGGGCCAGGTCTCCGGCCCGGGCGGCGGGCCGGAGCTTGTGCGGGCCGGCCGCGGTCGGGGGTCGCCCGGACGGGACCGACGTCGACGGCGCAGACGCGGTCGGCTTGGCCTTGCCGGTCGGCACCTCCGCCGGCCGCGTCACGGACGCGGTCGTCCCGGGGTCGACCGGTTGGGTCGTCGCGGTGACCGCCGGGCCGCTTCTGTCGGCCTTGTCGTCCTTGCCGTCCTTGGCCTGACACCCCGTCAGTACGGCCGTCCCGAGCACGGAGACGGTGACGGCGACGAACAGTGTGCGAGTGCGAGAGCCGGCACGAGTACCGGAGCCGGCACGAGGACGAGAGTCGACACGAGTACGAGTGTGAGTGCGAGTGCGCACGAGATCCCCCCGGATTCACGAAGTCACGGATACGGGCCCCGCTCCGGCGCTCCGACCGATGCCCCCATCGTCGAAACCCGGATACCGGCCCACGGCGCAAACTAGCGGTCCCCGGCCCCCGCCGGCGTCGCGGTGACACCACGGTGACAAGGGTGGGACGCCACCGGCGACAAAGGCGGAACGCCGGCGGCGGGACCCCGACCGGCGACAACCGGTCGGTCCGGCGACGTCGCCCCAGGGCCGCCGCCCGCGCCGCCCACCGCCCTGTTCCCGCCTTGCCGCCGGCGCGTCGAAGGTGCCCGTGCGCCTTCCGTAGACTGGGGCGGTGACCGAGAACACCACTCCCGCAGCCGCTGCCGCCGAGCAGCCGCAGGCCCTTCCCTCCCAGTACACCCCCGCCGAGGTAGAGGGGAAGCTGTACGAGCGCTGGGTAGCCGCGGGTTGGTTCGAGGCCGACGCCAAGAGCGACAAGCCGCCGTACACGATCGTCATCCCGCCGCCGAACGTCACCGGACAACTGCACCTGGGCCACGCGTTCCAGCACACGCTGATGGACGCGCTCACCCGCCGCAAGCGCATGCAGGGCTTCGAGGCGCTGTGGCTGCCCGGCATGGACCACGCCGGCATCGCCACCCAGAACGTGGTCGAGCGCGAGCTGGCCAAGGAGGGCAAGTCGCGGCACGACCTGGGCCGCGAGGCGTTCGTGGACCGGGTCTGGCAGTGGAAGGAAGAGTACGGCGGGAAGATCCTCGGCCAGATGCGTCGCCTCGGCGACGGCGTGGACTGGTCGCGTGAGCGCTTCACCATGGACGAGGGCCTGTCCCAGGCCGTGCAGACCATCTTCAAGCGGCTCTACGACGACGAGTTGATCTACCGCGCCGAGCGGATCATCAACTGGTGTCCGCGCTGTCTGACCGCGATCTCCGACATCGAGGTCGAGCACCAGGACGACGACGGCGAACTCGTCTCGATCCGCTACGGCGACGGCGACGACGCGATCGTGGTGGCCACCACGCGCGCCGAGACCATGCTCGGCGACACCGCCGTCGCGGTGCACCCGAGCGACGAGCGGTACGCGCACCTGGTCGGCACCGAGATCGAACTGCCGCTCACCGGGCGGCGGATCCCGATCGTGGCGGACGAGCACGTGGACCCGGAGTTCGGCACCGGCGCGGTCAAGGTGACCCCGGCGCACGACCCGAACGACTTCGAGATCGGCCGCCGGCACAACCTGCCGATGCCCACGGTCATGAACGAGCGGGCGATCATCACGGTGCACGGCCCGTTCGAGGGCCTGGACCGCTACGAGGCGCGTTTCGCGATCGTGGCCGCACTGCGCGAGCAGGGTCGGATCGTCGCCGAGAAGCGCCCGTACACGCACGCGGTCGGGCACTGCTCGCGCTGCAAGACCACCGTCGAGCCGCGGCTGTCCATGCAGTGGTGGGTCAGGGTCGAGCCGTTGGCCAAGGCCGCCGGCGACGCGGTGCGCGACGGTCGGGTGGCCATCCACCCGCAGGAGCTGGCCGGGCGCTACTTCGGCTGGGTCGACAACATGCACGACTGGTGCATCTCGCGGCAGTTGTGGTGGGGCCACCGAATCCCGGTCTGGTACGGCCCGAACGGCGAGACGGTCTGTGTGGGCCCGAACGACGAGGCGCCCACCGGCGAGGGCTGGACGCAGGACACCGACGTGCTCGACACGTGGTTCTCCTCCGCGCTGTGGCCGTTCTCCACGCTGGGCTGGCCCGAGCAGACCGCCGACCTGGCCAAGTTCTATCCGACCGACGTGCTGCTGACCGGGCACGACATCATCTTCTTCTGGGTCGCCCGGATGATGATGTTCGGGCTGTACGCGATGGACGGGCAGGCGCCGTTCCACACCATCACGCTCACCGGCCTGGTTCGCGACCAGTTCGGCAAGAAGATGTCCAAGTCGTTCGGCAACGTGGTCGACCCGATCGACTGGATGGACGCGTACGGCACCGACGCGCTGCGCTTCACCCTGGCCCGCGGCGCCAACCCCGGCACCGACGTGCCGATCGGCGAGGACTGGGTCCAGGGCTCGCGCAACTTCTGCAACAAGATCTGGAACGCCACCCGGTTCGCGCTGATGAACGGCGCCACCGTCGAGGGCCCGATGCCGGCCGCCGAGCAGCTCTCGGCGACCGACCGCTGGATCCTGTCCCGGCTGGACGCGGTCGTGGCCGAGGTGGACGCGTACTACGAGGACTACCAGTTCGCGAAGCTCTCCGACACGCTGTTCCACTTCGCCTGGGACGAGGTCTTCGACTGGTACGTCGAGCTGGCCAAGCTGCCGCTGAACGGCGACGACGAGGCCGCCGCACAGGCCACCCGGCGGGTCCTGGGCCACGTCCTGGACGTGACGCTGCGGCTGCTGCACCCGATCGTGCCGTTCGTGACCGAGGAGTTGTGGACCACGCTCACCGGTGGCGAGTCGCTCGTCGTGGCCCAGTGGCCCACCCCGAGCGGGTTCGCCGACCCGGCCGCCGAGGCCGAGATCACCACGCTCCAGCAGGTGGTCACCGAGGTCCGCCGGTTCCGCTCGGACCAGGGCCTCAAGCCCGGTCAGCGGGTGCCGGCCAACATCTCGCTCGCGGGCACCGCGATCGCCGCGCACGAGGCGGCGCTGCGTCAGCTGGCCCGCTGCACGCCGGCCGGCGAGGGCTTCTCGGCGACCACGTCCTTCCCGGTCGCGGGCGCCGTGATCGAGCTGGACCTCTCCGGCGCGATCGACTTCGCCGCCGAGCGCAAGCGCCTGTCCAAGGACCTGGCCGAGGCGGAGAAGGTCCGCGACGTGAACACGAAGAAGCTCGGCAACGCGGGCTTCCTGGCCAAGGCCGCCCCCGACGTGGTGGACAAGGTCCGGGACAAGCTGGCCGGCGCCGAGGCCGACATCGAACGCATCAAGGGCCAGCTGGACCGGCTGCCCACCGGCTGACCCGATCGCCCGCACGGGCCCGGGCACACCCACCCGGGCCGTGCGGGCGGCCACCCCACCAGCAACCCATCAGCAACCCACCAGCTCCCGCAGAACTCGATCAGAACCGGTGACACCTGTGACAGACCCCGCCGAGGCACTGGCCGCGCAGCGCGCCGTCGAGGCCGAGCTGATCGGGCGCTGGCCCGAGACGAAGCTCGACCCGTCCACCGACCGCGTGGTCGCGCTGATGGACGTGCTCGGTGAACCCCAGCGGGCGTACCCGGTCATCCACATCACCGGCACCAACGGCAAGACCAGCACGGCCCGGATGATCGAGGCGCTGCTGCGCGCCTTCCAACTGCGCACCGGCCGCTTCACCAGCCCGCACGTGGAGTCGATGACGGAGCGGATCAGCCTGGACGGCGAGCCGATCAGCGCCGAGCGGTTCGTCGAGACCTACCGCGACATCGAGCCCTACATCGGCATCGTGGACGCCGCGCAGCCGTACCGGCTGTCCTTCTTCGAGGTGATCACCGCAATGGCGTACGCGGCCTTCGCCGACGCGCCGGTGGACGTCGCGGTGGTCGAGGTCGGCATGGGCGGCACATGGGACGCGACCAACGTGGTCGACGGCACCGTCGCCGTGGTCACCCCGATCGCGGTGGACCACGCCGCCCGGCTGGGGAACACGCCGGGCGAGATCGCGGTGGAGAAGGCCGGGATCATCAAGCAGGACAGCCTGGTCGTGCTGGCACACCAGCCGGTGGACGCCGCCGAGGCGCTGATCCGGCGCGCGGTCGAGGTGGACGCGACGGTGGCCCGCGAGGGCATGGAGTTCGGCGTGGTCCGGCGCGACCTGGCGGTCGGCGGGCAGTTGCTCACCCTGCGCGGCCTGGCGGGGGAGTACGAGGACGTCTTCCTGCCGCTGCACGGCAGCCACCAGGCGCACAATGCCGCGGTCGCGCTGGCCGCGGTGGAGGCGTTCCTGGGCGTCGGCGTGGCCGACCGGCCCGGGCTCACCAGCGGCGGCGCGCTGAACGCCGACCTGGTCCGGGAGGCGTTCGCATCGGTCACCTCGCCCGGTCGGCTCGAGATCGTGCGACGCAGCCCCACCGTCCTGATCGACGCCGCACACAACCCGGCCGGTGCCCTGGCCGCCGCGCAGGCGATGACCGACTCGTTCGACTTCCGGCATCTGGTCGGCGTGGTCGGCGTGATGGGCGACAAGGACGTCCGAGGTGTCCTGGAGGCCCTCGAACCGGTGCTCGCCGAGGTCGTGGTGACGCAGAACTCGCAGCCGCGGGCGATGCCGGTCGACGAACTCGCCGCGCTCGCGGTCGAGGTGTTCGGCGCGGATCGGGTCGAGGTGCAGCCGAGCCTGCCGGACGCCATCGAGGCCGCCGTCACGCTCGCCGAGGAGGAGGGCGACCTCGGTGGTGCGGGCGTGTTGATCACCGGCTCCGTGGTCACCGTGGGCGAGGCCCGGGTGCTCCTCAAGGGCGGTGAACCGGGCGCGGGCCCGGGGGCCGGCCCATCCGGCGGAAGCGGCGGAGGCAACCGCAACGGAAGGGACGCCTGAGCATGCGCGCGCTGTGTTCGACCCATCTGATCGGCCAGGCCCTGGTGATCTGTCTCGCCGCGTTGGTGGCGATGCAGCTCACCGACATCTCCACGGGCGTGTTGTGGGCGGTCGCCGGACCGTCCGCCCTCGTCTGCGTCTGGCTGTGCGCCAAGCTCGGCCGGCCGTGGGCGGTCACCGCGGGCTGGGTGCTGCAACTCGGCCTGTTCCTGACCGGTTTCGTGGTCCCGATGATGTTCCTGATCGGCGTGGTGTTCGCCGTGATCTGGTATGGCTGCGTCCGGGTCGGGCGGGTCATCGACGACGCCAAGGCGGCCCGCGCGGCCCTCGCGGACTGAGTCGCGACATACGGCCGAAAGGTTGATGCGTTACCCCGGATAGGCTCTGGGCGTTGACCGTTCGTCGGGTCGCAAGGTTCGTACCCGTACCCCCTCTTCGAGGAAGCAAGGAGCCAAACGTGTCCGAGCGCACGCTCGTCCTGGTCAAGCCGGACGGAGTCCGGCGTGGTCTCGTCGGCGAGGTCATCGGCCGCATCGAGCGCAAGGGCTTCACCCTGGCGGCGCTCGATCTGCGCGTGATGGATCGCGAGACGATCGAGCGGCACTACGCCGAGCACGAGGGCAAGCCGTTCTACGCCCCGCTCGTGGAGTTCATGACCTCGGCCCCCTCCGTGGCGCTGATCGTCGAGGGCGAGCGGGTGATCGAGTCCTTCCGCGTGCTCGCCGGCGTCACCGACCCGATCAAGGCTCTGCCGGGCACCATTCGCGGCGACTTCGCCACGATCACCCGGGAGAACATCGTGCACGGCTCCGACTCGCCGGAATCCGCCGAGCGCGAGATCAAGAACTTCTTCCCCGAACACGCCTGACGATTTCGTCGCGGCGCCCGGTGCGCCGCGCGGAATCGGTTCGCGATCCCCGCCGCGACGATCGCGCCGCCACCGTGCCCGAAGGTCGCGCGACGCGCGCGGACTGCGCGGGAAATCGATTTTTTTCGCGACCACGCCGGGCGGACCTCCGCGCGCCCCGCCGGGGTGCCTATCTGGCCCCGACCGTGCGCTGTTAGAGGGAAATCCCTCCACTTGCCGCGCGTGGCACGCAACCCCTCGCACCGTGATCACGTCATGGTGGATGGAGGGTGCAGCCGTGCCCCGGTACGTCGCGGGTTCTGCCGCCGGTACACCGTGCCTACGATTGTGGTCGGTCGATCCGGCGTTCTCGGTACGACGTCCCTCGGCCGGCTCATGTCCTCATGGCTACGAGCTCGGGAAGGCCCTAGGTTCTTTATATGGCGAACAACTTGTCGTTCATCGGTCGTGACATGGCGGTCGACCTCGGTACGGCCAACACGCTGGTGTACGTCAGAGGCCGCGGCATCGTCCTGAACGAGCCGTCGGTGGTCGCCAAGAACACCACCACCGGGGGCATCCTGGCGGTCGGCGCCGAGGCGAAGAAGATGATCGGCCGCACGCCCGGCAACATCGTGGCGATCCGGCCGCTCAAGGACGGCGTGATCGCCGACTTCGAGATCACCGAGCGCATGTTGCGCTACTTCATCCTCAAGGTGCACCGCCGCCGGTACCTGGCCCGTCCGCGCGTGGTGATCTGCGTGCCCTCGGGCATCACCGGCGTCGAGCGCCGCGCCGTGGTCGAGGCGTCCAGCCAGGCCGGTGCGCGCAGCGTGCACATCATCGAGGAGCCGATGGCCGCCGCGATCGGCGCCGGTCTGCCGGTGCACGAGGCGACCGGCAACATGGTCGTCGACATCGGCGGCGGCACCACCGAGGTCGCGGTGATCTCGCTCGGCGGCATCGTCACGGCCCAGTCGATCCGGGTGGCCGGCGACGAGTTGGACAACGCGATCATCGCCTACGTCAAGAAGGAGTACTCGCTGCTCCTGGGCGAGCGCAGCGCCGAGGAAATCAAGATGTCGATCGGCTCGGCCTTCGACCTCGGCGAGGACGAGCACAGCGAGATTCGTGGTCGCGACCTGGTCAGCGGCCTGCCCAAGACGATCGTGATCTCCACCTCGGAGGTCCGCAAGGCGATCGAGGAACCGGTCAACACCGTTGTGGACGCGGTCAAGAGCACGCTGGACCAGTGTCCGCCCGAACTCGCCGGCGACGTGATGGATCGCGGCATCGTGCTCACCGGCGGCGGCGCCCTGCTGCGCGGCCTCGACGAGCGGCTGCGCACCGAGACCGGCATGCCGATCCACATCGCCGACAACCCGCTGGACTCGGTGGCTCTGGGCGCGGGCAAGTGCGTCGAGGAGTACGAGAAGCTCCAGCAGGTATTGGATGCCCAACCGCGCCGCTGACCGAGGACGCGGGGGCGGTCGGTCGGACCGCCGCCCACCGCGTTCGGCCCGGCACGGCCACACACCACAACTGCCCACAAGCGCCGCAACGTACGAAAGGGGCGGGCGCGCATCGTGAGGGACTCCCGGCACGGTCGGCTGGTCCTCGTGCTGCTGCTAGCGATCTCTTTCGCCCTCATCACCGTGGACATTCGCGGTGGCCGGAACTCGCCCATCGCGAACGTCCGCGACTGGGCCTCGGCCGTGTTCGGTCCCGCCGAACGCGGCGTGTCCGCCGCAGTGGACCCCGTCGGTCGGGCCGTGAACGCGGTCAAGGACGCGGGATCCCACGAGGGCGAGAAGAAGCGCCTGCAGGACGAGAACGCCAAGCTTCGTCAACAGGTGGACAACATCGAGTTCGACCGCAATCGGGCGGCCGAGTTGGACAAACTGCTCAAGGTCTCCTCGGCCGGGCAGTACAAGATCAAGCCCGCGCGTGTGGTCGCCATCGGCCCCGCCCAGGGCTTTTCCTGGACGGTCACCATCGACGCGGGCGCGGGCGACGGCATCAAGCCGGACATGACCGTGATCAACGGCGACGGACTGGTCGGCCGGGTGACCCAGGTGGGTCCGATGACCGCGACCGTGCTGCTCGCCACCGACCCCGGATTCGCGGTCGGCACGCGGCTGGCCGGATCGATGGAAATAGGGATCACTTCCGGCCGCGGCGACAAGCCGATGAACCTCAAGCTGCTCAACGGCCAGGCCAACGTCAAGAAGGGCGACCGGCTGGTGACGTTCGGCTCGCAGGGCGGCAAGCCGTTCGTGGCGGGCGTACCGGTGGGCGAGGTCGCCGAGGTGCGCAACACCCCGGGTGAACTCACCCGCAGCGTCGAGGTGAAGTCGTACGTGCACTTCTCCAGGCTGGACACGGTGGGCGTGGTGATCGAGCCGCCGCGCACCGATCCGCGCGACGCGGTGCTGCCGCCGATCGCCCAGGAGGTCGCCACGCCGCCGAGCGCCGCACCGCCGCCGCCCCCGCCCGCGTCCACCGAGCCGCCCAAGGGCGCCTCGGCGGCCAAGCCGCCCGCCGGCGGCACCCGGAGCACCAACGCGAACGCGGCCGACACCGCCGCCGGCGACGGCCGCCGCAAGCCGCCGCCCGGCGGCACGGCCCCACCGACCGGAAGGGACTGAGACGGTGCGGATCTCCCGCGTGTTCTATGCCGCGCTGCTGATCGTCGTCGCGCTCGTCGTCCAGGTGAGCGTGTTCGCGCGGCTCGGTCTGCCCGGCGCGGTGCCGGACCTGCTGCTTCTGGTGGTGGTCGGGCTCGCGCTGACCTACGGGCCGACCTCGGGCTGCGTGATCGGCTTCGCGGCCGGCCTGTGCGCCGACCTCGCGCCGCCCGCGGACCACGCGGCGGGCCGGTACGCGTTCGTGTTGTGCCTGACCGGATACATCGCCGGCCTGTTCGTGCCGCGCAGCCCCAGACGCTCGGTGCTCGCGCCGATCGCCGTGGTGGCATTCGCCGCGGCGGGCACCACGGTGTTGTACGCGGCGGTCGGTGCGCTGGTCGGCGACGGAGCGGTGCGCCAGGTGGGGCTGACCAAGCTGTTGCTGACGGCGGTGGTCTACGACGCGATCCTGGCGCCGTTCGTGGTGCCGTGGGTGATGGCGCTGGCCCGCAAGGTGGATCCGAAACCGATGCTCTCGGGCCTGTCCCGATAGGGGGTGAACGCCCAAGATGCGTAAACGCATGCCGAGTTTGCTCAACGCCGGCCGCTCCAGGGGAGACGGCGCGCACAGCGTGCGCGTGCGGATGGTGATCCTGCAGGTTCTGGTCCTGTCGCTGATGATCACCCTCTTCGGCCGGCTGTGGTACCTGCAGATCCGCGAGGGCGACCACTACGCCGCGGCCGCCTCGCAGAACCAGGTCCGGGACGTGGTGACCCCGGCGGTGCGCGGTCGGATCCTCGACGACAAGGGCCGCCCGCTCGTCAACAACCGCACCGCGCTGGTGGTCTCGGTCAGCCGCACCGAACTGCTGCGGATGCCCGACTCCGGCGCCGGCGTGTTGAGCAGGCTGGCCGACGTGCTGCAACTGCCCGCCGACGAGGTCAAGGCACGCACCCGGCTGTGTGAGCGAAACGTGCCCAAGCCGTGCTGGAACGGCTCGCCGTACCAGCCGATCCCGGTCACCGACAACGCCACCACCGAGCAGGCGCTGACCATCATGGAGCACCGCGAGGACTTCCCCGGGGTGACCGCCGAGCCCACCGCGGTGCGCCAGTATCCGGCACCCGAGGGAGCCAACGCCGCACACGTCGTGGGTTATCTCTCGCCGGTCTCCGACGACGAGTTGAACAAGCAGAAGGCCGAGGGCAGGAAGGACCTCCAGCGGGCGGACGAGGTCGGCCGCAGCGGTCTCGAACGCAGCTACGACGCGGACCTGCGCGGGAAGTCCGGGGTCACCGGACTGTCCGTGGACCACCTCGGACGGGTCACCGGCACCGTCTCGGAGACCCCGCCGGTGCCCGGGAACCACCTGGTGACCAGCATCGACGCGAAGATCCAGGCGATCACCGAGCAGCAGCTCGACGAGGCGATGAAGCGGGCCCGGGCGACCTTCGACGCGGGCAACACGCACAAGAACTTCATCGCCGACGCGGGCGCGGCCGTGGTGATGGACATCAAGACCGGCCGGGTGATCGCGATGGCCAGCGCACCCAGCTACGACCCGTCGGTGTGGGTGGGCGGCATCTCGCCGCAGGACTACCAGGCGCTCACCGACGAGAAGGCCGGCGTGCCGCTGGTGGCCCGGGCCATACAGGGTCAGTTCGCGCCGGGCTCGATCTTCAAGGTGATCTCCACCTCGGCCGCCGCCGAGTCGGGCTACTCCACCAAGGCCAATTACGACTGCTCGCCCAGCATCACGGTCGGCGGCACGACCTTCAACAACCTGGAGTCCAGGGGCTACGGCCCGATCTCGCTCCAGCGCGCCCTGGAGGTCTCCTGCAACACCGTCTTCTACGGCATCGGCTACGACATGTGGCTCAAGGACGGCGGGATCTTCGGGAAGAACCCCAAGGACCCGATGGTCACCATGGCCAAGAACTACGGCCTGGGCGCCCCCACCGGCATCGACCTGCCCGGCGAGTCCGGCGGACGGATCGCCGACCGGGCCTGGAAGAAGCGCAACTGGGAGCAGAACAAGGAAGCGTGGTGCAAGCAGGGCAACACCGGCAACGAGTACGTGGACAAGATCGCCAAGGAGAACTGCGTCGACGGCTGGCAGTTCCGCGCCGGTGACGCGATCAACTTCGCGATCGGCCAGGGCGACACCACGGTCACCCCGTTGCAGATGGCCCGGGTCTACGCGGCGATCGCCAACGGCGGCACGTTGTGGAAGCCGACCCTGGGCAAGGCCGTGATCAGTCCGAGCGGGAAGCTCGTACGCGAGATCCAGCCCCAGGCGGCGGCCAAGTTGCCGATAAGCGACGCCACGATCAAGTACCTGCAGAACGCGCTGATCGGCGTCGAGATGAACGGCACCGCGGCCGGCGTGTTCGCCAACTGGCCCAATGCCCAGATGCCGATAGCGGCCAAGACCGGCACCGGCTCGGTGTACGGCAAGCAGAGCACGTCCTGGTTCGCCACGTACGGCGGTCCCAAGGACGGCCCGCAGTACGCCGTGGTGATGATGGTCAGCCAGGGCGGCACCGGTTCCGGCACCTCGGGCCCGTCCGTGCGCAAGATCTACGAGGCCCTGCTCGGCGTCGACGACAAGGGCGTGATCGACCCGAGCAAGGCGCTGTTGCCCGCCCCGCCCGCGGGGCTGCCACAGGTCAAGGAGGACGGCACCGTCGTGCCCGCCTCCTACGTGCTGCCGCCGCACCCCGGCGGTGGTCAAGGCCCCACCACCACCGCGTTGTCCGCGCCCGGGGCCCTGCCCCCCGAGCGGCCGGCGTACCGGACGGGGAGAGGGACATGAGCCTGAAACTGCGACCCGCCTCGCGGGTGGCCGGATTCGGTACGCCGGATCTGGGCCGACTCGCGCCGGTGTTCACCCCGCGCCGGTCGATCACCCGACAGATCATCCAGCGCGACGCCCCGGTGCGTCGGCTGGACTGGATACTCCTGGGACCCGCGCTCGCGCTGTCGGTGGTGGGTTCGCTGCTGGTGTGGTCCGCGACCCGCAATCGGCGCGGCATCACCGGCGGGGATCCGCAGTTCTTCTTCAAGCGGCACCTGCTCAACCTGGCGATCGGGCTGGTCCTGGCCACCGTGGTGGCGATAATCGGTCACCGTCGGATAAGGGCCTTCGCGCCGTTCGTCGGGATCGCCGCGGTGCTCGGCCTGATGGCCGCGCTCAGTCCGTTGGGCAGCACGATCAACGGTCAGCGGGCCTGGATCCAACTGGGTGCGGGCTTCTCGGTGCAGCCCGCCGAGTTGGCCAAGATCGCGATCATCCTGTGCATGGGCATGATCCTGTCCGAACGGGTGGACACCGGGGATCTGGCCAAGCCGGGCGACAAGGCGGTGTTCTGGGCGCTCGTGGTGGCCGCCGTGCCGATGGCGGTGATCATGCTGATGCCCGACCTCGGCTCGGTCATGGTGCTGGCGATGATCGTGCTCGGCGTGTTGCTGGCGTCCGGCGCCCGGGCGCGGTGGATGGTCGCGCTGATCGCGATGGCCGCCGCCGGTGCGGTCGCGGTCGTACACCTCGGGCTGCTCAGCGAATACCAGATCGACCGGTTCCGGGCCTTCGCCGACCCGAACTTCGACCCGGGCGGCGTCGGCTACAACACCGCGATGGCCCGACTGGCGATCGGCTCGGGCGGGCTCATGGGCAAGGGTTTGTTCCACGGCGAGCAGACCAGCGGCCAGTACGTGCCCGAACAGCAGACCGACTTCGTCTTCTCGGTGGCCGGCGAGGAGTTGGGCTTCATCGGCTGCTGCGTGGTCATCGCGCTGTTCGGGATACTGCTGTGGCGCGGGATCCGGATCGCGCTGCACGCCGACGACCTGTACGGCACGATCGTCGCGGCGGGCGTGGTCGCGTGGTTCGCCTTCCAGGCCTTCGAGAACATCGGGATGAACCTGGGCATCATGCCGGTGGCCGGACTGCCGCTGCCGTTCGTCTCCTACGGCGGCTCCTCGATGTTCGCGATCTGGATGGGGATAGGGCTGTTGCAGTCGGTGCACATGCGCCATGCCGGCGCCTTCAAGTCCGCCTGATCGCGGTCGCGACCGCGCCCGACCGACCCGTGCGTCCGCCGGGCGCACCCGGCGGATCCCCGTGGCACCGACACCGGACCACCCCCGCGGGCGGGCTTCCACCGAGGATCTCGGTAGGGGGTCCGCCCGCTTCGCGTTAGGCTGGGAGGTCGATCCCCCTCCCAGCCCATCGGAAGGACCGCCATGCCCGTCGAGTCCCTGTTCCCGCGTCTGGAGCCGCTTTTGCCCCAGGTGCAGAAGCCCATCCAGTACGTCGGTGGCGAACTCAACTCGACCGTCAAGGACTGGGACGCGTGTGCGGTCCGCTGGGCGCTGATGTACCCGGACGCCTACGAGGTCGGTCTGCCCAACCAGGGCGTGATGATCCTGTACGAGGTCCTCAACGAGGTCGCCGACGTGCTCGCGGAGCGCACCTACGCGGTGTGGGGCGACCTGGAAAAGCTGATGCGCGAGCACGACGTGCCGCAGTTCACCGTGGACGGACACCGGCCCGTCGGTGCGTTCGACGTGTTCGGGCTGAGCTTCTCCACCGAGCTGGGCTACACGAACATGCTCAACGCGCTCGACCTGGCCGGCATCCCGATCGAGGCCGCGGATCGCACCGAGGACCACCCGATCGTGCTCGCCGGCGGACACGCCGCGTTCAACCCCGAGCCGATCGCGGACTTCATCGACTGCGCCGTGGTCGGCGACGGCGAGCAGGCCGTGCTCCAGATCACCGACATCATCCGGGCCTGGAAGGCCGAGGGCCGGCCGGGCGGTCGGGACGAACTGCTCTTCCGCCTCGCCGTCACCGGCAACGTCTACGTGCCGCGCTTCTACGACGTGGACTACCTCGACGACGGGCGCATCCAGCGGGTCGCGCCGAACCGCTCGGGCGTGCCGTGGCGGGTGTCCAAGCACACCGTGATGGACCTGGACGAGTGGCCCTACCCCAAGCAGCCGCTGGTCCCGCTCGCCGAGACGGTGCACGAGCGCATGTCGGTGGAGATCTTCCGCGGCTGCACCCGTGGTTGCCGGTTCTGCCAGGCCGGCATGATCACCCGGCCGGTCCGCGAGCGCAGCATCAAGGGCATCGGCGAGATGGTCGACAAGGGCCTGAAGGCGACCGGCTTCGAGGAGGTCGGCCTGCTGTCGTTGTCCTCCGCCGACCACACCGAGATCGCCGAGGTGGCCAAGGGCCTCGCGGACCGGTACACGGACGACAAGATCGGCCTGTCGCTGCCCTCCACCCGGGTGGACGCGTTCAACATCGACCTGGCCAACGAGCTGACCCGCAACGGTCGTCGCTCGGGGCTGACCTTCGCGCCCGAGGGCGGCAGCGAGCGGCTGCGCAAGGTGATCAACAAGATGGTGTCCGAGGAGGACCTCATCCGCACGGTCGCCACCGC
The DNA here is from genome assembly GCF_042956465.1 of Embleya sp. NPDC008237. Taxonomy (NCBI): domain Bacteria; kingdom Bacillati; phylum Actinomycetota; class Actinomycetes; order Kitasatosporales; family Streptomycetaceae; genus Embleya; species Embleya sp. NPDC008237. The sequence goes on along the minus strand of NZ_JBIBGL010000003.1, from coordinate 598,687 downwards.
GTACGGCAACGGCTGGCGGCAGGTGAAGCTCTACTTCATGGTCGGCCTGCCCACCGAGACCGACGAGGACGTGCTCCAGATCGCGGACATGGCCAAGAAGGTCATCCAGAAGGGCCGCGAGGTCTCCGGGAGCCGCGACATCCGGTGCACGGTGTCCATCGGCGGTTTCGTGCCCAAGCCGCACACCCCCTTCCAGTGGGCGCCGCAACTGGATCCCGCGGCCACCGACGCGCGGCTGCACAAGCTGCGCGACGCGATCCGCGCGGACCGGCAGTACGGCAAGTCGATCGGCTTCCGCTACCACGACGGCAAGCCGGGCGCGATCGAGGGCCTGCTCTCCCGCGGCGACCGGCGGGTCGGTCGGATCATCCGCGCGGTCTGGGAGGACGGCGGCCGATTCGACGGCTGGAGCGAGCACTTCAGCTACGACCGCTGGGTGCGCTGCGCGGAGAAGGCGCTGGCCGACGAGCCGGTGGACCTGAACTGGTACACCACGCGCGAGCGCGAGTGGAACGAGGTGCTCCCGTGGGACCACCTCGACTCCGGCCTGGACAAGGACTGGTTGTGGGAGGACTGGCAGGACGCGCTCGACGAGACCGAGGTCGACGACTGCCGCTGGAGCCCGTGCTTCGACTGCGGTGTTTGCCCGCAAATGGGAACCGAGATCCAGATCGGCCCGACGGGACAGAAGTTGTTGCCGCTGAGCGTCGTCAAGTAGTCGGATAATCACGCAAAGCAGCATCCGTGGTCCCGCTCCCTCTCCGGGGGCGGGGCCACTAATCTGCCCGGGTGAATGCAAACGGGGACCAACCGGATCGGGTGCCGTGGACACCATCGACCCACAACAACCCACCGGGCGCGCCCGAGCCGCCCGGATGGCAGCAGCACGCCGAACACGCGTACCCACCGCGCACCGGCGCCGGTCCCGAACCGGGTGAGGGCTGCCTGTACGCGGTGGTCCGCTGGCCCGCCCGGATCATCGCGCTGATCGTCGTGGTGCCGCTGCGCCTGTTGTGGGAGCTGCTGCGACTGATCGGCAGGGGGATCAAATTCCTGTTCTGGGACTGGTTCCTGCGCCCGATTCTCAAGGGCCTGAAGATCCTGCTGTGGGACTGGTTCCTGTACCCGGTGCTGCGCTTCGTCGGCCGCTACATCCTGGTTCCTATCGGCAACGCCATCGCGTGGGTGGTCGTCCACGTGATCGTGCGACCGCTCGCCTTCGTGTTCCGGCACCTCCTGTACAAACCCGCGGTGCTGCTGTGGCGATACGTGCTGCGTCCGGTCGGACGCGCGACGCTCCAGGCGCTGCGGTTCGCGTGGGAAGTGTCCACCGCCGTCTTCAACTTCCTGATCGTGCGGCCGCTGTCCTGGCTGTGGCGGGCCGTGCTGGTGCCGATCGGTCGCGGCATCGCGGTGGTCTGGCACCACCTGGTCGTGCTGCCGGTGTCCTGGGCCTGGCGCAACGTGCTCGCGCCGATCGGCAGGGCGATCCGCGCCGTCTGGCGATTCGTGGTCGTGGCCCCGCTGCGCTGGGTCGGCCGCCACGTGCTCCGGCCGATCGGTCGGGCCACCGCGGAGGTGCTGCGAGCGCTCGGAATCGGGGGGCGCTGACCCGACCCGTGCGATGGCCGTAGGCTTGGATCGACTTCTGCCCACCCACTTGAGCCAAGGACTGAGCGAAACTGGCACGACGTACGCCCGAGGGACCGCCGCCCGCGCCGACGGTCCAGCGACTGCGCCTCCGGTACACCAAGCGCGGCCGCCTCCGGTTCACCAGCCACCGGGATTTCCAGCGCGCGTTCGAGCGGGCCCTGCGTCGGGCGGAAGTGCCGATGGCCTACTCCGCCGGTTTCACCCCCCACCCCAAGGTGTCCTACGCGGGAGCGGCGCCCACCGGCGTCGCCAGCGAGGCCGAGTATCTCGAGATCGGCGTGGCCACGCACTGTGACCCGGCGCGTCTGCGAGACCTGCTCGACGCGTCCCTGCCGACCGGTCTCGACGTGCTCGAGATCGTCGAGGCACACGGCGGCAACCTGCCCGAACGCCTGGAGGCGTCGGTCTGGGAGCTGGTCCTCGCGGGCGTCACCCGCGAGGAGGCCGAGCGCGCGGTCGGCGTGTTCCTGGCCGCCGAGGCCGTCGAGGTGCAGCGGATGAGCAAGAACGGAATGCGTACATTCGACGCCCGTGAGGCGGTGATCGCGCTGACCGTCACCACCCCCGACGGGAACGACGCAGGTCACCAGGGTGTCGATGCGGGTAGTGCCGCACCCTGTGCGATACTGCGACTGGTTGTCCGGCACACCACACCCGCCGTTCGACCCGACGACGTTCTGTCCGGTCTTCGCTCGGTCGCCGAACTTGTTACGCCCACCGCCGCCGCGGTCACCCGCCTGGCGCAGGGGCCGCTCGACACCGCGACCGATTCGGTGACCGACCCGCTCGCGCCCGACCGCGCAGCATCGGCGGTGGAGCACACCTCGCAGGGGGGCGAGGAACTCCGGACCGGCCCGCAGGGCGGTGCAGAACCCGTCGTCGAAGCCTCGAATCGGTGACGACCGGGTACACGAGGCCCAAGGCTTGAATTTCCGACAGACTTATCGCCCGGATCACGGCCGCAAGGTCGGGACCGGCGAGTGAGAGAGAAGCTTCCGCGCGGCGCCCTGCGTTGGAGCGCCCGGAAGCGTGACGGGAGACAGACCCGCATGCTCGACACCGAGCCCAACGACACGCCTGAGACATCAGGTACACCCGGGGTTGTGAACTCCGGTACTTCCGACAACGACAACAGCACGAAGGACGACACGGCCACGACGCCGGCCCCGCGCCGCCGCCGCGCCGCCAGTCGCCCCGCAGGACCGCCGAGCGTGCCCTCTGCCGAGGCCGCGCCGGTTCAGGCTGCCGTGACACCCGAGGTTCCCGCGCCCTCCGACGAGGAGGAGCCGGAGGCCGAGGAGGCCGCAGTGGCCGAGACCACCCCCGAGCCCCAGCCCGAGCCGGAGGCCCCGCGACGTGCGCGGCGCACCCGCAAGCGGGTGACCGCGCCGGTCACCGACACGGCCGAGGTCGCGTCCGCACCGGTGGAGGCTGCCGAGCCCGCACCGGTGGCGGCCGAGCCCGAGCCGGAGCCGGAGGAGGCGCCCCGGCGCGTCCGGCGCACCCGCAAGCGGGCGGCGGTCGCTCCCGAGGCAACCCCGGACGAGGTCGTGCCCGAGCCTGCCGCCACGTCGGCGCAGGCCGAGCCGGCGCAGCCGGAGACCGAGGCCGAGCCGGCCGAGGAGGCCCCGCGACGGACCCGGCGTACCCGCAAGCGTGCGGTGCCCGTCGAGGTGACCGAGGAGACCCCGATCGCCGAGGCCGAGCCGGTCGTTCCGCCCGAGCCGGAGCCGGAGGCTGTCCCCGAGCCGCGGGGCAGGGGTGGCCGCAAGACGCCGCCGCCGGTGTTCCAGCCGCTGTTCCAGGCTCCGCAGGCGGCCGTCTTCGCCGCGCCCCAGCGCGCGGCCGAGCCGACCCCCGCCCCGGCGCCGGCCGTCGCCGAGCCCGAGCCGGAGGCCCGGACCGAGTCCGACGAGCCGCGTGGTCGGCGTCGCCGCCGGCGCGCGCTGCCGGTGGACGAGGTGCACACGGCCGCCGAGGCCGAGCCGCAGGACTCGCGCTACCAGGACGAGCAGGAGCGGCACGTGGACCGCTCGGTCGCCGCGACCGAGCAGCCCGAGCCGACGGAGGAGCCGGAGGGCTCCGAGGCGCACGAGGACGACACCGAGGGCGAGCGCCCGACCCGGCGTCGTCGGCGCGGTGGCCGTCGGCGTCGCGGCCGCGGTGACGACGGTGCCGAGGACAACGGCTCCGACGAGGACGGCGAGCAGCAGGCCGAAGGCGTCGGCGACGGTCCCGACGACGACGAGGACACCGACGAGCCGGGCGACGCCGGGGCGACCACCAGCAGCCGGCGCCGGCGTCGGCGGCGGCGCCGTGACGGTGCGGGCGACGAGCCGGCGGCCGAGCCGCAGGACGACCCCGAGCGCACCGTGGTCAAGGTCCGCGAGCCGCGCAAGCGCGAGGCGCTCGCGGAAAGCCCGACCGACGAGGTCCAGGGCGTCAAGGGCTCGACCCGCCTGGAGGCCAAGAAGCAGCGCCGCCGCGAGGGGCGCGAGCAGGGCCGGCGTCGGGTGCCGATCATCACCGAGTCGGAGTTCCTGGCCCGCCGCGAGGCGGTCGAGCGGGTGATGGTGGTGCGCCAGAACGGCGAGCGCACCCAGATCGGCGTGCTCGAGGACGACGTGCTCGTCGAGCACTACGTCAGCCGCAGCCAGGACAACCAGTCCGCGTACGTCGGCAACGTCTACCTGGGCAAGGTCCAGAACGTGCTGCCGTCGATGGAGGCCGCCTTCGTCGACATCGGCAAGGGCCGCAACGCGGTGCTGTACGCCGGCGAGGTCAACTTCGAGGCGGCGGGCTTCAGCGGCCCGCGCCGGATCGAGGCCGTGCTCAAGCCCGGCCAGTCGGTCCTGGTGCAGGTCACCAAGGACCCGATCGGCCACAAGGGCGCCCGGCTGACCAGCCAGGTGTCGCTGCCCGGTCGTTACCTGGTCTACGTGCCCGAGGGCACCATGACCGGCATCAGCCGCAAGCTCCCGGACACCGAGCGGGCGCGGCTGAAGACCATCCTCAAGAAGATCGTGCCGGAGAACGCGGGCGTCATCGTGCGCACCGCCGCCGAGGGCGCGACCGAGGAGGACCTGACCCGCGACGTGACGCGGCTGCAGGCCCAGTGGGAAGAGATCAAGAAGAAGTCCAAGATGATCACGACCAGTTCGCCCTCGCTGCTGTACGGCGAGCCGGACATGACGGTTCGGGTCATCCGCGACATCTTCAACGAGGACTTCTCGAAGCTGATCGTCTCGGGCGACGAGGCGTGGGACGTCATCCACGACTACGTCGGCCACGTGGCCCCCGACCTGGCCCCGCGCCTGTCCCGGTGGACCAGCGAGGTGGACGTCTTCGCGACGTACCGCATCGACGAGCAGCTGATGAAGGCGTTGGACCGCAAGGTCTGGCTGCCCAGTGGCGGCTCGCTGGTGATCGACCGCACCGAGGCGATGGTCGTGGTCGACGTCAACACCGGGAAGTTCACCGGTCAGGGCGGCAACCTCGAGGAGACCGTCACCCGCAACAACCTGGAGGCGGCCGAGGAGATCGTGCGCCAGCTCCGGCTGCGCGACCTCGGCGGGATCATCGTCGTCGACTTCATCGACATGGTCCTGGAGGGCAACCGCGACCTCGTGCTGCGGCGCCTGATGGAGTGCCTGGGCCGGGACCGGACCAAGCACCAGGTCGCCGAGGTCACCTCGCTCGGCCTGGTCCAGATGACCCGCAAGCGGGTCGGCCAGGGTCTGCTCGAAGCCTTCTCGGAGAACTGCGAGCGGTGCAACGGGCGCGGCGTGATCGTGCACATGGACGCGCCGGAGACCAAGGGCCACGGCAACGGCGGCCACATCCACGGCGGCAACGGCAACGGAGCCCCCGCGGGTTCCGGGCGGCGCAAGCGCAACAAGGGCAACGCCGACAAGAACGGCAGCGGTCCGATCACCGAGATCGTCGACACCGACGAGACGGTGGAGCTGGACGGGCCGGAGCTCGAAGACGTCGCGGTGGACACCGAGCTGCCCGAGGTCGCCGCCCTCGGCTCGGTCGAGCCGGTCGAGGTCGCCGAGGCGATCGAGACCGTGGAGGCCGTGGAGGTCGCCGTCGAGCCCGAGCCGGCCCCGCCGGTCGAGGCCGAGGTGACCACCGAGGCACCGGCCGAGGAGACCCCGGCGGAGCCGGTGGTCGAGGCCGAGCCGGAGGAGGCCGTCGAGGAGGCCCCGGCGCCGGCCAAGCGGGTACGCAAGGCCGCCGCCAAGAAGACGGTCGCCAAGAAGGCCGCGGCCAAGACCGCACCGGCGAAGAAGACCGCCGCCGCCAAGACGCCGCGGAAGTCGGCCAAGAAGATCGCCGCCGAGGCGGCCGAGGCAGCGGCGGCGAGCGAGGTACCGGCCGAGCAGCCGGCAGCCGAGCCGACGCCGGAACCGGCCCCGAAGGCGGCCGGGTCGACCCGGGCGGGCAGGACCGCGGCCAAGGCCAAGGCCGCCGCCGAGGCCCCGGCCGAGGCGGAAGCCGAGCCGGCCAAGCCCGCCAAGGCAGCCGCCAAGCCGCGCAAGACGTCGCGGCGGGCGACCCGGCCCGCCGGTCCGCCGGAGGGCGCCGTGGACGGCGCCGAGCCGGTTTCGGCGGCGAGCGGAACCTGAGTCACCACGGGTCCGTCCCGGGTTCAAACCCCCGGGACGGACCCGTTTGGCCTTCGCCCCCGGGGATCCTGTAACCTTTGCCCTTGGTGTGCTTAGGCACAGGCTCCTGAGCAACCACCCTCCGGAACGCAAGCTTCGGAGGAGGCCCCCGATTTCTGTTCGGTGTGGCTGGCTTCAGGGGCTCGGACCCTGCAGAGAGAGAGATCCACGGTGTACGCGATCGTTCGCGCCGGTGGCAGGCAGCACAAGGTTGCCGTCGGTGACGTCGTCCAGGTCGACCGCATTCGCGGTGCGGCCGGTTCGGCAGTTGAGCTCCAGGCCATCCTCGTCGTAGACGGTGAAGCCGTGACGAGTGACCCGTGGGTCCTCGCGGGTGTGAAGGTGACGGCCGAGGTCGTCGATCACACCAAGGGCAAGAAGATCGACATTCTGAAGTACAAGAACAAGACCGGTTACCGCAAGCGCATGGGTCACCGCCAGCAGCACACCCAGCTGAAGATCACCGGCATCAACTCCGGGAAGTAGGGAGAAGCGACATGGCACACAAGAAGGGTGCATCTTCCACCCGGAACGGCCGTGACTCGAACGCTCAGCGCCTCGGCGTCAAGCGCTTCGGCGGCCAGGTCGTCAACGCCGGCGAGATCATCGTCCGCCAGCGGGGCACGCACTTCCACCCCGGCACCAACGTCGGCCGCGGTGGCGACGACACGCTGTTCGCGCTGTCGGCCGGTGCCGTGCAGTTCGGCACCGCGCGCGGTCGCCGCGTCGTGAACATCGTCCCGGCGGAATAATCACGCCGCGGCATTCGCTTTGACACCCGAGGGCGGACCCCATGCGGTCCGCCCTCGGGTGTTTGTCCACAGTGTTTCGCTCCCCGCTCGGGGAGCCGAGGAGGAATCCACGTGACGACCTTCGTCGACCGCGTCGTGCTGCATGTCGCGGCGGGTAACGGGGGCCACGGCGTGGCCTCCGTCCACCGTGAGAAGTTCAAGCCGCTCGGCGGCCCCGACGGTGGCAACGGCGGTCGGGGCGGCGACGTCACGCTGGTCGTGGACGCCAACACCACCACGCTGCTCGAATACCACCACCACCCGCACCGCAAGGCCACCAACGGCAAGCCCGGCGCGGGCGCCAACCGGACCGGCCCCAACGGCGCGGACGTGATCCTCCCGGTGCCGGACGGCACGGTGGTCAAGCGACTGCTGCCCAACGGCGACGAGGAATTCGTCGAGGACCTGGTCGGCAACGGCGCCAGCTACGTGATCGCCCAGGGCGGTCGCGGCGGCCTCGGCAACGCGGCACTGGCCTCCCCGCGCCGCAAGGCCCCCGGCTTCGCGCTGCTCGGCGAGCCCGGCGAGGCCGGCGACTTCGTCCTGGAACTCAAGACCGTCGCGGACGTCGCGCTCGTGGGCTATCCGAGCGCCGGCAAGTCCTCGCTGATCGCCACGCTCAGCGCCGCGCGGCCCAAGATCGCCGACTACCCCTTCACCACGCTGGTGCCGAACCTGGGCGTGGTCACCGCCGGCGACGTGGTCTACACCGTCGCCGACGTGCCCGGGCTGATTCCCGGCGCGAGCGAGGGCAAGGGCCTGGGCCTGGAGTTCCTGCGGCACGTCGAGCGCTGCAAGGCGCTCGTGCACGTGCTCGACTGCGCGACGCTGGAGCCCGGCCGCGACCCGATCAGCGACCTGGACACGATCGAGGCCGAGCTGAAGGCGTACGGCGGCTTGGAGGACCGGCCGCGGATGGTCGCGCTGAACAAGATCGACGTGCCGGACGGCAACGACCTGGCCGACATGGTCAAGGCCGAATTGGAGGCGCGCGGGCTCCAGGTGTTCGCGGTCTCCGCGGTCAGCCGGGCCGGCCTGCGCGAGTTGTCCTTCGCGATGGCCGCCCAGGTGCAGGGTGCGCGCGACGCCGCGCCGGCGCCCGAGGCGACCCGGATCGTGCTGCGGCCGACCGCCGTGGACGACAGCGGCTTCACCGTCACCCGGCGCGACGAGGCGTTCATCGTGCGCGGGACCAAGCCCGAACGCTGGGTGCGCCAGACCGACTTCAGCAACGACGAGGCGGTGGGCTACCTGGCCGACCGGCTCGCCCGGCTCGGCGTCGAGGAGGCGCTGTGGTCGGCCGGCGCCGTTCCCGGGGCCGAGGTCGTCATCGGCGACGACGTCAACGGTGTGGTCTTCGACTGGGAGCCCACCGTGGCGGCCGGCGCCGAGATGCTGGGTCGCCGCGGCGAGGACCACCGTCTGCAGACGCACCGCCCGGCGGTGGACCGCCGACGCGAGCGCGACGCGATCGAGTCGCAGTACGAGGAGTTCGACCCCTTCTCGGACTCCTGACCGACGGGTGCCGCGCGCACGACGGTGATTCCCGACGTTTTTGGGTGACTCCGGATGCTTTCGAGCGCCGGATGCTTTTCGAACAGGGAAGGCGGGGCCTGAAGTGCTCACTGGGGACGACGCGGCGCGCGAGGACGTGACCTCCGCGCGCCGCATCGTGGTCAAGGTCGGTTCGTCCTCGTTGACGACCGCGCAGGGGGGCCTCGACGCGGACCGCGTCGACGCCCTCGTGGACGTGATAGCGGCCAAGCGGGCCGAGGGGGTCCAGGTCGTACTGGTCTCCTCCGGTGCGATCGCCGCCGGGCTGGCCCCGCTGGGCCTGCCGCGCCGACCGCGTGACCTGGCCACCCAGCAGGCCGCGGCGAGCGTGGGCCAGGGGCTGCTGGTGGCCCGCTACACCGCGTCGTTCGCCCGGTACGGCCTGCGGGTCGGCCAGGTGCTGCTGACCGTGGACGACGTCACCCGCCGCGCGCACTACCGCAACGCCTACAACACGCTGGACAAGCTGCTCGCGATGGGCGCGGTGCCGGTGGTCAACGAGAACGACACGGTGGCCACCGAGGAGATCCGGTTCGGCGACAACGACCGGCTCGCCGCGCTGGTCGCGCACGTCGTGCACGCCGATCTGCTCGTGCTGCTGTCCGATGTGGACGGGCTCTACAACGGCGACCCGGCGAAGCCGAGTTCGGCCCGGGTCCCGTTCGTGGCCGGACCGCAGGATCTCGAAGGCATCGAGATCGGCAAGGCGGGCAAGGCCGGCCTGGGTACCGGCGGCATGGTCACCAAGGTCGAGGCGGCGGGCATCGCGACCTCGGCGGGCATCCCCGTGGTGCTCACCGCGGCCCGCTTCGCGTCCGACGCGCTGGCCGGCAAGGACACCGGAACCCTCTTCCACCGCACCGGAGTTCGCACCGCCGACCGACTCCTGTGGCTGGCCCACGCAAGCACCGCACGCGGTCGGCTCACGCTGGATCCGGGCGCGGTCCGGGCCGTGGTCGAGCGACACAGCTCGCTGCTGCCCGCCGGGATCACCGGTGTCCAGGGCGGTTTCGTCGCCGGCGATCCGGTGGACCTGGTTGACGAAAACGGTCACATCGTGGCCCGCGGACTGGTCAACTTTGATGCGAAGGAACTGCCGGGCCTGTTCGGGCGATCGACTCGAGAGTTGGCTCGGGAGTTGGGTCCGGCCTACGAGCGCGAGGTCGTCCACCGCGACGACCTGGTGCTGCTGCGCCGCTGAGCGACGACCACCGAAGATCAGCAGCTCGCCGACGGGAGGCCGGCAGTGCCGGAGCGTGGGGAACGCCCCTGGGGACAGCCGAATACGACGGCGCGGGTCGAGCACGAGGACGCGGGCCGGATGTGGCACATCACGCTGACCCTCGCCGGCAAGCCGGGTGACCCCGAGGACGTGCGGCGCGCGCTGGAACGACTCGCCCACGAACACCCCTTCCTGCTCGCCGGACGCTACGCGGCCGACCACGCCGAGGTGCGGTACTGGGAGGAGGCGCCCAACCTGCACGACGCCGCGGCGATCGCGCTTCGGTTGTGGGGCGAGCACCGGCAGAGCGCGGGACTGCCGCCGTGGGAACTGATCGGGCTGGAGGTGGTGGACCGCCCGACGTACCAGAAGCGGGCCGGCGCACCGGCTCCGCTGCCGGTGCAACCGGGCCGGGTGCAGCCCTTCTAGGCCCCTGGCGGCGAGCCTTGGTGGGGGCCACGCGCGCTTGGCATCGCGCCTCGTCGGCGGTCCCGGTCCGTGGCCCCCCGCGCCGTCGGCGAGCCGATCGGCGCCGGTCGTGCGCTCGGGCGTGGGCGAATAATGCGTGGCCCGAAAAACTCTCGCGCGTTAGCGTCGCGGAACAATGCGTACGTTTCCCGTCGCCGACCCAGGCGATCCCGATATCCGGTCGGCGGGCCGATACCTGATCTGGCTCGCCGCTCGTTGCCGCCGGACGATCACCATGGGCATCCTGTGGGCGTCGGTCTGGATGGTCGCGCAAGCCCTGATGCCCGCCGCGGTCGGCCGGGCGATCGACGCGATCGAGGCGCGCGACGAGCAGGGACTGCTCGGGTGGTCCGGCGCGCTGCTGGGCATCGCGATCCTGATCGGCTTCACCGGGATCATGCGACACCGCAACGCGGTCGCCAACTTCCTGGACGGCGCGTTCCGCACGATCCAACTGGTCACCCGGCACTCGTCCCGGCTCGGGGCCGCCCTCCAGCACCGGATCGCCTCCGGCGAGGTGGTCGGTGTGGGCACCTCGGACGTGGACGCGATCGGCGGCGTGCTCGACATCACCGCCCGCGGCTGCGCATCGGTCGTCACGCTCGGTGTGGTCGCCGTGGTGCTGCTGAACATGTCGGTGCCGCTGGGCCTGCTCGTCCTGATCGGCGTGCCGCTGCTGATGGGCCTGGTCTCGCTGCTGCTGCGTCCGCTGCACCGACGCCAGAACGCCTACCGCGACCTGCAGACCGGCTTGGCCGATCGGGCCGTGGACATCGCCTCCGGCCTGCGGGTGCTGCGCGGGATCGGCGGTGAGCGCACGTTCGGTGCCCGCTACCGGCGCGAGTCGCAACAGTTGCGGGCGGCCGGCGTACGCACCGCCCGGGTCGAATCCCTGCTGGAGGCCGCCCAGTTCCTGGTGCCGGGCTTCTTCGTCGCATTCGGTACCTGGCTGGCCGCCCGGTTCGCCCTCGACGGCCGGTTGACGATCGGTCAGATGGTGTCCTTCTACGGCTACGCGGCGTTCCTGACCGTGCCGCTGTCCACCATCACCGAGTTCGCCGACCGGGTGGTGCGCGGCCATGTCGCGGCCCGGCGGGTGACGCGCGTGCTCGCCCTGGAGCCGGAAGTGACGGAGACCGCCGAGCCGGTCGCGTGGCCGCCGCCGGGAGACCTGGTGGACCGGCGCTCGGGCCTGCTCGTCCGGCCCGGTGTGCTGCTCGGGATCGCCTGCGAGGACCCGCAGGAGGCACCCGCGCTGGCCGATCGGCTCGGGCGCTACCAGGAGGCCGACGTGCTCTATGCCGACGTACGGCTCGCCGACCTCGCGCTCGCCGACGTGCGGGAGCGGATCCTGGTCGGACATCACGACGCCGGGCTGTTCTCCGGGCCGCTGCGCCGCGAACTGACGCCGGGCGGCGGCGGAACGGGCGATCTGGCGACAGCGGTCGAGGTGGCCTGCGCCGACGACGTGATCGACGCTCTGGACGCGGGACTGGACACCGAGATCGCGGCGCGCGGCCGGGAGTTCTCCGGCGGGCAGGTGCAACGCCTGCGCCTGGTCCGGGCGTTGGTCGCCGACCCGCAGACGTTGGTGCTGATCGAACCCACCAGCGCGGTGGACGCGCACACCGAGGCGCGGATCGCCGCCCGGCTCGCCGCACACCGGCGAGGCCGCACCACGGTGGTCGCCACCACGAGTCCGCTCGTGCTGGACACCATGGACGAGGTCGCCTACGTCGAGGACGGCAAGGTCATGGCGGTCGGTCCGCACCGCGAACTGCTGGCGACCGAGCCGCGGTACGCCGCGCTGGTCACCCGGGTCGACGAGGACGACCGGGACGACCGGGACGACCGGGACGACCGGGACGACGAAGGCGACAACGACGACAACGACAACGACAACGACGACAAGGGTCACGAAAGCGAGGAGGTCGCGTGAGCGCGCGGGAACTGCTCCCGATCGCGCCGGCTGCCGAGGTCGGCCGGCACGCCGTGCGACTGTTGCGCGAGCGGCGCCGCGATCTGATCCTGACCGTCCTGTTCTACGCGCTCGCCGCGGTGGCCGGTCTGGTTGCGCCGCGGTTGCTCGGGGTGTTGATCGAGAAGGTCCGCGCGGACAGCCCGACCCGCACGATTGACCTGCTCGGCCTGGGCATCGCCGGTGCGCTGTTGCTCCAGGCGCTGATCGTGCGGCAGGCCGCGGTGGCCGCCGCACGGCTGGGCGAGGGACTGCTCGCGCAGGTCCGCGAGGAGTTCGTGGACCGGATTCTGGACCTGCCGCTGTCCACCGTCGAGCGGGCCGGCTCCGGCGACCTGCTCGGGCGGGCGAACCGCGACGTGGCCGCGATGTCCCGGTCGGCCCGGCGGGCGGTGCCGTCCGTGCTGGTCGCCGTGGTGACGATCGTGCTCACCTTCGCCGGACTACTGCTGCTCAATCCGCTGCTGGCGCTGCCGCTGTTGATCACGCTGCCGCTGCTGGTGCCGATCACGTACTGGTACCTGCGCCGCGCGCCGGCCGGCTACCTGCGCGAGAACGCGGCGTGGGCGCAGGTGACCGACTCACTGGCGGAGACGGTCGAGGGGGCGCGCACGGTCGAGGCGCTGCGGCTGGCGGACCGGCGCCGGCGGCGTGGCGACGAGGACGTCGCGCAGGCGTATGCGGCCGAGCGGTACACGCTGTGGTTGCGCACGATCTGGTTCCCGACGGTCGACTTCGGCTACGTGCTGCCGGTGGTGGCCACCACGGCCTTCGGCGGGTGGGCGTATCTGCACGGATGGGCCACGCTCGGCGAGGTGGCGACCGCGGTGCTGTACGTGCAGTTGATCATCGGGCCGATGGACGAGTTGCTGAACTGGCTGGACGAGGTGCAGATCTCGGCGGCTTCGCTGGCCCGGTTGCTGGGCGTGGCCGACGTGCCCTCCGACCGCGAGCCGACCGACGCCGAGCCGGTGGACGAGACGTTGACCGTGCGCGATGTGCGGTTCGCCTATGCGACGGGCCGCGAGGTGCTGCACGGCATCGACCTGACCATCCGGCCGGGGGAGCGGATCGCCGTGGTGGGCCCCAGCGGGGCCGGGAAGTCCACGCTGGGGCGGCTGCTGGCGGGGGTCAACGCGCCCACGTCCGGGAGCGTGACGGTGGGCGGGGTGCCACTGGTCGGTCTGCCGCTGGACGAGCTGCGCGGCCGGGTCGCGTTGGTGACGCAGGAGCACCACGTCTTCCGGGGCACACTGCGGGACAACCTGCTGCTGGCCCGCGAGGACGCCTCCGACGACGAGATGCGGGATGCGTTGCGGGCGGTCGACGCGGACTGGGTGGCGGCATTGCCTGCCGGCGTGGACACCCGAGTCGGGCCCAAGGGCCACGAGTTGACCGCGCCGCAGGCGCAACAGCTGGCGCTGGCCCGGCTGGTGCTGGCCGATCCGCACACGCTCGTGCTGGATGAGGCCACCTCGCTGATCGATCCGCGGGCGGCGCGGCATCTGGAGCGGTCGTTGGGTGCGGTCATCTCGGGGCGGACGGTGATTGCGATCGCGCACCGGTTGTATACGGCGCACGACGCGGATCGGGTTGCGGTGGTGGAGGACGGGCGGATCACCGAACTCGGCAGTCATCGGGAGTTGATTGCGGCCGACGGTGCCTATGCTGCGCTCTGGCGGTCCTGGCACGGGTGAGCCGATGGTGGGTTCGCCCCTTCGCCGGCGGGGCTGCTTGGCCTCAAGCGCCGGCCGGGCTGCTTCGCCTCAAGCGCCGGCGAGGCTGGGTGGCCTCAAGCGCCGGCCGGGCTGTTGGACCCGGCCTTCGGCCGAGGTGGCCTCAAGCGCCGGCCGGGCTGATTCGCCTCAAGCGCCGGCGGGGCTGATTTGGTCTCATGCGCCGGCCGGGCTGCTTGGTCTCGAGCGTCGGCTCGGCCGGCGTTTGGGGGTGGGGGTTTTGGGCGTTGGGTGGGTCAGGGGTTTTCGGTGGCCAGGGATGCGTGTTCTTCGCGGAGTCGGCGTTTGAGGATTTTGCCGCTCGGGTTTTTGGGGAGGGCGTCGGTCAGGACCACGTACTTGGGGACCTTGAAGCCGGCGAGGTGGGATCGGCAGTGTTCGGTCAGTTGTTCCGGGGTGATCTCTTCGCCGGGCTTCGGGACGACCACCGCGGTGACGGCCTCGATCCAGTACGGGTGCGGGACACCGAAGACGGCGGCCTCGGCGACGGCGGGGTGGGCGTGGATGACCTCCTCGACCTCGCGGCCCGCGACGTTTTCGCCACCGGTCTTGACCATGTCCTTCTTGCGGTCCACCACCGTGAGGTAGCCCTCGTCGTCGAGCACGCCCAGGTCACCGCTGTGGAACCAGCCGCCGCGGAACGCCTCGGCGGTGCGCTCGGGGTCGTTCCAGTAGCCCAGCATCGTGTGCGGGCCCCGGTGCACGATCTCGCCGACCACGCCGGGCGGCACCGGCCGGTCCTGCTCGTCGACCACGACGGTCTGTACGTTCAGCCCCGCGCGTCCGGCCGAGCCGGCCTTCCGCTCCTGCTCCTCCGGGCCCAGGATGGTGGCGACCGGCGACATCTCGGTCTGGCCGTAGAAGTTGTACAGCCGCAACCGCGGTAGCCGGCGGCGCAGTTCCGCCAGCACCTCGACCGGCATCGCGGCCGCGCCGTAGTAGCCCTTGCGCAGACTGGACAGGTCCCGCGTGTCGAAGTCGGGATGGCGCAGCAGCGCGATCCACACCGTGGGCGGGCAGAACAACTTGGTCACCCGCTCGCGCTCGACGGTGGCGAGCAGCGTGGCCGGGTCCGGCGCGGGCAGGATGATCGAGGTCGCGCCCAGGTAGACGTCCGGCGTCAGGAAGCAGTGCAGCTGCGCGCAGTGGTAGAGCGGCAGCGCGTGGATCTCCACGTCGTCCGCGGCCATCCCGCCGTCGATGATCGCGGTCGCGTACTGCGCGATCAGGTTGCGGCTGGTCATCACCGCGCCCTTGGGCCGGGACTCGGTGCCGGAGGTGTACATGATCTGCACCGGATCGTCGTCGTCCAAGTCGAGATCGGGCACCGGGCCGCCCTCGGCGAGCAGCGTCGCGAACGGCTCCCAGCCCGGGACGGCCGGGCCGAACACCACGCGCAGCGCCTCGCGGCCGGCCAGTGCGGCGTCGGCGGTGTCGGTCAGCTCGGGACCGGCCAGGACGGCGCGGGCGCCCGCGTGCTCCAGGACGTAGCCCACCTCGGGCGCGGTGAGCATGAAGTTGACCGGGACGGAGATCGCGCCGAGCCGGGCCAGCGCGAAGTAGGCCACCGCGAAGCCGTGCGAATTGCGGGAGAGCAGCACGACCCGGTCGCCCTTGCCGATGCCGCGCGCGGCGAGCGCACCGGCCGCGGCCGATACCGCGGCGTCGAACTCGGCGAAGGTCTGTCGCAGGTCGCCGGCCACGATCGCGAGCCGGTTCGGCAGCCGGGCGGCGGTGCGCGCGAGCAGGTCGGCGACGCCGTGCCGGCGGGCCTGTACAGCGGTCACGGATGGCTCCTTGCCTCTGTGCAGCACATGGAGGCGTCATTGTGTCCGGCACGGCCGCCGGGGGGAAGCGTCTCGCCCGCCGAAATCCTCGTGTTGATTACCGATCCGGCTAGGTAGGCTTGCCCACATGACCAGCAGCGAAGCCTCCGCAGTCCTCGACACCGCCCGTCGCGCCCGGGAGGCCGCCGCCGTCCTCGCGCCACTGTCCCGCCGGGCCAAGGACGACGCGCTCCTCGCGCTCGCCGACGCCCTCGTGGCCCGTTCGGCCGAGATCGTCCTCGCCAACACGGAGGACGTCGAGCGGGCCCGCGCCAACGGCACCGGCGAGGCGATGATCGACCGGCTGACCCTGACCGACGAGCGGATCGCCGCGATCGCCTCGGACGTGCGCGACGTGGTCGGTCTGCCGGACCCGGTCGGCGAGGTGCTGCGCGGCTCGACCCTGCCCAACGGTCTGGAGCTGCGCCAGGTGCGGGTGCCGCTCGGCGTGGTCGGGATCATCTACGAGGCCCGTCCCAACGTCACGGTGGACGGCGCCGCGCTGTGCCTGAAGTCGGGCAACGCGGTGCTGCTGCGCGGCTCCTCGTCGGCCTACCGCTCGAACACCGCGCTCGTCGCGGTGATGCGCGACGCGATCGTCGCGGCCGGCCTGCCCGCCGACGCGATCCAGTTGGTGCCGGGCGAGACGCACGACTCGGTGAAGGAGCTGATGACCGCGCGCGGCCTGGTGGACGTGCTGATCCCGCGCGGCGGGGCCGGTCTGATCCGCACCGTGGTCGAGGGTTCGACCGTGCCGGTGATCGAGACCGGCGTGGGCAACTGCCACGTCTACGTCGATGCGCAGACCGACCTGGAGATGGCGGTGAACATCCTGGTCAACTCCAAGGCGCACCGGGTCAGCGTGTGCAACTCGGCCGAGACGCTGCTCGTGCACCGGGACGCGGCGGAGGCCTTCGTGCCGCTCGCGCTGGCCGCCCTGAAGGACGCGGGCGTGACCGTGCACGGTGACGCCGCGGTGCAGGCGTTCTCGGCCGACGTGGTGCCCGCCACGGACGCCGACTGGGACACCGAATACCTCTCCTACGACATCGCCGCCGCCGTGGTGCCCTCGCTGCACGACGCGGTCGCACACATCCGCCGGCACAGCTCCGGCCACACCGAGGCGATCGTGACCACGTCGCAGGCCGCGGCCCGCGAGTTCGTCAGCCTGGTCGACTCGACCGCCGTCATGGTCAACGCGTCGACCCGGTTCACCGACGGCGGCCAGTTCGGCTTCGGTGCGGAGATCGGCATCTCGACGCAGAAGCTGCACGCCCGCGGGCCGATGGGTCTGCCCGAGCTGACCAGCACGAAGTACGTGGTCACCGGCGACGGTCATGTGCGTGCCTGATCCGGGAGCACCGGGACCGGGGTCGGCGGACCCGCGATCGGCCCGGATCGTGCACGGGCGCTCGACCGGTGCGATGAATCGGTACCCATCCGGGCGCCTGCGGTAATACTGTCTAGGAGTGCCCGAATCACCAGGGCCAGAGTTCCCGGACGGCCCAGACTTTCCCGAGTTCTCGGAGGATGAGCTCTCCTCCGTCGTTTTCGACGAGTCGTTCGTGCGCGCCGCCCGCGTGCACGAGCCCTCGGCGAACGAGCGTGGCGCGGCGATCGATGCTGCGCCGACACCCACCCCGGCCGCGCCCGAGCGGACCGACAAGAAGGCCGAACAGGCCGATCGTTCCGACTGGTTCGACGACGGGTATCCGGCGGACGGCGAGGACCCATGGCGGGCCCGGACCCTGTCCGGGCACGACCACGCGCCGCTGTCGGCGGACGTGCCCACCTGGTTCGCGAGCGAGCCGTGGACCCGATCCGCGCGGTCCACTCGTTGGCGGCGCGGGGTGGCCTGGGTGCTGGCGCTGCTGATGGGCGTCGGTGTGGTGGCGATCGCGGTGACCGCGTTCTACCGCAGCGGATCCTCCCAGGGCCCCACCACGCCCCGGCAGCCCTCGGTGGGCTCGGGCCGGAGTGCGACGACCGACAACAACCCGGTGTTCGCGCCGCTTCCGGGGCAGGACACGTCCCAGGTGCTGGTCACCGTGCCGCCTGCGGACCCCGGTGTGACGGACCGGTCCGTACCGGCCCCGTCGTTGCCCGGTTCGGCCCGTTCGGGGCCCGGCTGACCGGGCGCAACCCCCTGCCCGGGTGCATATCCACCCGCTCGTGGGCGACTTAGGCTGGGTGTATGTCCGGACGGGGAGTGCCCCCCGAAGGCCCGAACCGGGGTGGGCCCGACGGCGAGGACGAGTTCAGCGCCGTCGTATTCGACGCGACCTTCGTGCGCGCCGCGGGACTGCACGAGCCGTCGGCGCGGGAACGACTGCACGGAGGCAAGCGTCCGCATCGGCAGCGTCGGGTGTTCGGCGTACGGGTGCGCACGCTGCGCGGCGCGCTGGGCGCGTTGCTCGTGCTGCTGGTGATCGGCGGTGCGAGCTATCTGGGCGCGCGGCGGGCCGCCGCGCCCGGCCCGCGGGTGGAGATCGGCCCGGCGGTGCTGCACCGGGTCTCGCTGCTGCCCCCGGTGGGTTATGCGACGGGTGCGCTGCCCGCCGATCCGATGGCGGGTGGTCCGGCCGCCGGTTGGGCACAGGGCGCCGCCGGGATCGTCGTGGGCGAACGCCGTGCGACCGCACACTTCTCCGCCACCCGGGTCGGCCAAGCCCTGGACCTGGTGCGCGAGTTCGTGGTCGGCACCCAGCTCGACCCGACCGTGCTCGCGGGTGGCCGACCGTGGGCCGCACTGCCGCTGTTGCGATCGGAGCAGCGCGATCAACTCGAGGCGGCGCTGATCGCTCCGCGCGACGACGACACGTCGGCGCCCACCGGGTGGATCACCCGATTCGATCCGGCGGCGGTCAAGGTCCTGGACGCGCCGGTGAAGGTCGCGGGCACGCTCGCGGTCGCCGAGCACGCGCGCACCGACCTGGTGATCACCGCCGACGTGGTGTTCGTGTACGCGGTCGCCCAGGTCGGCGGGCCGGGCTGGACCCGATTCGTGCTGCACCGGGTGTGGGACTTCCATCTGGACCCGGCGATGTTGCGCGACGGGCTGCTCCAGGTCCGCCGGATCGTCACGCTGGCCGGGCCGCAGGCGTGCGACGCGGATACCTCGGTCTGGTTCCGGCCGGCCTTCACCGGCCCGGCACCGAGCGACGCGCCGCCGGCGGCCGAGCAGGTGGATCCGTTCCGCTCGGCCCCGACCGGCACGTGCGCCCGGTTGGCGGGCCCGCCCTGACGACCGGTCAGGCGCCGCCGCCGTGCGTCGAGGTCGCCCCCGGTTCCTCGCGGCGCCCGGTGAACCTGTCGCGGAGCTTGCCGCCCGCGTCCGCCGCGCCGTCGGCGAGGTCGCGCAGCAGCCCGAACAGCGGGTCGGTGGTGGTGCGTACCGATTCGCGGTAGGCGCTCGCCGAGGCCTTGGCCTCCTCGCGCACCGACGCGTTCGGGTCGTCCGCGCGACGCGGATACTCGCCCGCGATGATCCGTGCGTACTCCCCGCCGTCCGCCCACTTGCGCAGTTCGGCCACCCGGACCACCGGGAACGGGTGCGAACGCCCGAGCAGGTTCATCAACTTGAGCACGCTGTCGCGCAGGTCGCCGGCGCCCTCGTACTCGGCGGCCTGCTCCAGGAACGCGTCCGTGCTCATCTCGTGCAACTGCGAGCCGCCCGCCACCTTCATCAGCGCGCGCATCGACACCTCGGGGTCCTGGCCGACCAGGAGACCGGCTCGGTCGCAGGACAGTTCGGACTTGCGGAACCACTCCTGCAGCGCGGTGATGATCGCGTGCACACCCAGCGAACCGAGCGGGATCCCGGACAGCGCGGAGGCGAACCGGGTCAGGATCAGCAACATCGTGCGGTACACCGCGTGCCCGGACAGGATGTGCCCGGTCTCGTGCCCGATCACCGTGCGCATCTCGTCGTCGTCGAGCAACTCGACCAGGCCCGAGGTGACCACGATGAACGGCCTGTCCATGCCGATCGCCATCGCGTTCGGCTGCGGGTCCATGCTGACGTACAGCTCGGGCACGGCGGGCAGGTCCAGGATGTACGCGGCCTCGCGGACCATCTCGTGCAACCGGCGGAACTGCTGCTCGCTCGTGCGCACCGAGCCCGCGAGGAAGGCGAGCCGGATGGCCCGTTCGGACACCATGCCCGACATCTGCTTGAGCACCGTGTCGAACCCGCTGAGCCGGCGCATCGCCACCAGCGCGGTGCGGTCGGCGGGATGTTCGTACGCCCGGGAGGAGATCCCGGGGAAGCGCCTGCGCCCCTCGAAGGCCTCGATCGTCTTGTCGTCCGGCATTCCGTGCCCCCTTGCCTCGACCAACGTGCCTCCCACAGTAGGGCCCATCAACGCGGACCATCCGAGTCACGGGGAGTCGGGCGGCAGTTGGGGTGTGTGAGTCGGGCGCGCGAGGGTCGGGGGTGCCGACGCGCCGGGGCGGGTGAGGTCGCGTGGTCGGGTCGGCCGTGGTGAGGGCGGGGCCTGGACGCGCGATTCGTTGTGTGCGCCCGTACGATGTCGTGCGCACACGTCGGCAAAAACTACGCAAGGGCTGACCACGGATGACCCAGCACGCGACGACCGTCCTGACCACGCTGGCCGGCGAGAGCGGCAAGCACGACAACCTGAACCCGCTGGGCGCCGGCATCGGTGCGCTGGCCGTGCTTCTCGTCCTGCTGTTCGTGGTGACGCGGTACAACAAGGACCGCTGAGCACCCGTTGCCGAGGCCGGGCGCGGGCGTCCGGTTCGTCGATTCCTTCCCCCGCCGGCCGAGGCGGCCCTTTGCCGTCCCGGCACTTTGCCGTGCGCGTTAAGGTGACGCCAGATCAGGGGCGGCCGGGGGAGGACGCGATGCGCACATTCGCCATGGGCGAGAAGACGAAGCTGGACGATTCGGCCATCGGGGTGGAGTTCGAGGTCTCGGGCGAGGGCCTGGCCGCGTACTGCTTCAGCCTGGGCACGGCGGATCTGGATGTGGTCTGTACGGCCCGGCCCGCGTCGCTGACGAGCGCGGTCGCGCTGGTGGCGGGCGGCGCCGGAACGGCCGAGTTCCATGTGGACCTGTCCGCCGTGGACGACGCGGTGGACCGCCTGGTGTTCGCGATCGGCGCGCAGGAGCCCGGATTCGGCGCCGGGTCGCTGATCCGCCTGTCCGGCGCCGACGGCGAGATCGGACGCTTCGTGCTGCCGGTGGCGGATCTGACCCGCGAACGTGCGCTGATCCTGGCCGAGGTGTATCGGCGGGACGGCTGGCGGTTCGGCGCGGTCGGCCAGGGCTACGAGGCGGGCGTCGAGGAACTCGTCCGCGACCTGGGCGGGGATCCCGAACAGACGTTGATCGTGGCGGCGATACCGGCCGACGCGGAGCCGGTGCGCCCGTCGCCGGTGATCGCGAGGCCGGACGTGGCCGGTCCGGACCCGACGGCCGGGCACCCCGAGCCGCAGGCGAATCCCGAGCCCGCCGAGCCGATCGCCGCGGAGCGCGACGCCGAGCCGGCCGCGCCGTCGGAGTTGGTGCCGGAGACGGCATCGGGTGCGGAATCGGCCGCGGAGACGGCATCGGCGGCATCGGGTGCGAAACCGGGGGCGGAGGCGGACCGGGAACCGACGTCCCACACGGAACCGACGCGAGAGCCGGAACCGGAGCCGGAGCCGGAGTCCGGATCCGCCGCCGTCGAGGAGCCGTCCGCTCCCGCCGCCGTGTACGACGGTCGCGGTGACAAGGTGCTCTCGATCACCCGTCCGGTCGAAGTCGGCCCCTTCCTGGTCGAGTTGGAAGCCCGCGGCAGCGACAACTTCGTGGTGTGGACGCTGGATGCCGACCTGGAGACGGACAAGCTGCTGGCCAACGCGATCGGCGCCTACCGGGGCCGGGCCCTGGTGGACGAACGCGGCGGCCACACCTCGCGGCTGAAGATCGAGGCCGACGGCGAGTGGACCGTGCGACTGCTCGCTCCCGGGGCGGCCCGGGTGTTGACCGACCGGCTGACCGGCAGCGGCCCGGAGACGGTGCGCTGGACCGGCCCGCGCACGGTGCTCGCGATGACCCACGCGGGCGTCAGCAACTTCATCGTCGGCACCTTCGCCGAACACGGCGGGGACGAGGCCTACCTGGGCACTCTGGCCAACGCGATCGGCGACTACGAGGGTGAGTCGATCCTGCCCAAAGGCCCGTGCCTGATCGAACTCGAAGCCGACGGCGACTGGTCCCTGACCCCCGTCGCCGGCTGAGCCCAGCGGCATCGACACGCCACCGTTGGGGGTAAATAAAGCGACAAGGGCGGTTTGCTTGATCTGCTGACCCGGTGAACCACATGCTGCGTCGTCGCGGGCTCTGGGCCGTCGCGCTCGCACTCGTCGCCTCCGTCGTCGGGTGCGGAGGCGGCAGTTCGGGCCCACCGGTGCTCAATTGGTATGTGCCACCGGACAACGGGGCCTACCAAAAGCTCGCGGACCGGTGCAGCCAGGCGTCGGGCGGCGCCTATCGGGTCAAGGTCTCGGTATTGCCCACCGACGCGTCCGGGCAGCGTGAGCAGTTGGTGCGGCGCCTGGCCGCCAAGGACTCCTCGATCGACGTGATGGCGCTCGACCCGGTCTTCGTACCGGAGTTCGCCGAGGCGGGCTTTCTGCGCCCGTTCGATCCGGCCGAGGCCGCGGCGCTCACCGAGGGCATGCTGAGCAGCGCGGTGGAGTCCTCGGGCTGGCGCGATCGACTGGTCGCCGCGCCGTTCCGGGCGAACACCCAACTGCTGTGGTACCGCAAGTCGGTGGCCGCGGCAGCCGGGCTCGACCTGAGCCGGCCGGTCGGCTGGGACGAGGTGATCAGCGCCGCCGAGAAGACGCACAAGACCCTCGCGGTGCCCGCCAAGCGCTACGAGGGCATCACCGTCTGGGTCAACGGCCTGGTCACCGGCGCCGGCGGCGCGATCGTGCGGGACGTGGAGAAGGGCGTCGACCTCAAGGCCACGCTCCAGGAGGGTGGTTCGGGCAAGCGGGCCGCCGAGATCATGCGCCGACTCGGCCGCTCGTCCGCCGCGCCGCCCAACCTGGCCACCTCGATCGAGGACGACACCCGGACCACGTTCCAGTCCGGCTCCGGCGGCTTCATGGTCAACTGGACGTACGCACGCGGCGCCGCGGTCGAGGCGGTGGCCGACGGTCAACTCGCACGCGAGGTGCTCGACGACTACGGCTGGGCGCGCTACCCGCAGACCGACGTCGGCAAGGCCTCCAAGCCCCCCTTCGGCGGCATCGCGCTGGGCGTCAGCAAGTACGGCAGGCACACCGCGGCGGCGGTGAGCGCGGTGCGCTGCGCGGGCACGCTGGAGAACCAGATCACCTACATGCTGGAGTCCAAGGAGACCACGGCCAAGGCCGCCGCCTACGACGATCCGCGAGTGCGCGAGGCGTTGCCGATGGCCGATCTGATCAAGGAATCGCTCGACCAGGCCGGCCCGCGCCCGCGCACCCCGTACTACAACGACGTCTCCGCGTCCGTACAGCGCATGTACCACCCGCCCGCGAACGTCGACCCGAACACCGCCCCGCGCGAGACCGACGACCTGATCACCGGGGTCCTGCACGACAAGGTGCTGCTGTGAGCACGGTATCCACGGCCGACGCCGCGCCTCGGCACAAGAAGCCCCGCAAGCAGCTCGACCACGCCCAGCGGATGCGGCGCACCGGGTGGCTGCTCTCCGCGCCCGCCGTGGCGATCATGATCCTGGTTGCGATCGCGCCGCTGGTCGACGCGGGTTGGCTCTCGCTCTTCCACAAGCGGCTGACCACACCGGATGCGAACTCGTTCGCGGGCCTGTCCAACTACTGGGTGGTGCTCAAGGACCCGCTGTGGTGGACCGACGTGTGGACCACGCTGGCGCTGACCGTGGCCACCGTGTCGGTGGAGTTCGTGATCGGACTCGGGCTCGCCCAGTTGATGCAGCGCGCGTTGTACCTGCGCCGCAGCCTGCGCACGATCGTGCTGATCCCGTACGGCATCGTCACCGTGGTCTCCGCCTATGCGTGGCGCTACGCGTTCGACCCGTCCACCGGGTTCGTCAACGACTGGTTCGGCACCGACATCGCGTGGTTCGACCACCGCTGGTCGGCGCTGTTCGTGATCGCCCTCTCGGAGATCTGGAAGACCACGCCGTTCATGTCGCTGCTGCTGCTCGGTGGCCTCATCCAGGTCTCCCCGGACGTGCACGAGGCGGCGCGGGTGGACGGCGCGGGTCCGTGGCAGCGGCTCACCCGGGTCACCCTGCCGATCATGAAGCAGGCCATCCTGGTCGCGCTGCTGTTTCGCACGATGGACGCGTTCCGGATCTTCGACTCGGTGTTCGTGATGACCGGCGGCGCCAACGACACCGAGACGGTGTCCTTCCTGGCCTACCGGCAACTGGTCAGCCGCACCGCGCTGGGTCTGGGTTCGGCGATCTCGGTGTTGTTGTTCGCCTGCGTGCTGCTGATCGCGTTCCTGTTCATCAAGCTCTTCCGTACCGACGTGAGCAAGCTCGGGAGTCCCGCGTGAGTCAGCCCAACCCGGCCCGGGAGGGCGCCCGTGTCCTGGTCAGCGTCCTGGTGATCGCGATCACCGTGCTTCCGCTGGCCTGGATGGTGTCGTTGTCGTTCAAGGGCGGCGACGACATCAACAACGCGAAGTTCCTGCCCAGAACCTGGAGTTGGGACAACTATCGGACCGTCTTCAAGAACGACCTGTTCACCGACGCGCTGCGCAACTCGATCGGCATCTCGGTGATCGCCACGGTGATCGCGGTCGCCTGCGCGACCGGCACCGCGTACGCGATCGTGCGGATGGAGTTCCCGGGCAAGAAGCTGATCCTGCTCGGCGCGCTGGCGATCGCGATGTTCCCGACCATCGCGGTGGTCGGTCCGCTGTTCGACATGTGGCGCCGCATCGGCCTGTTCGACACCTGGATCGGGCTGATCCTGCCGTATCTGTCCTTCACCATGCCGCTGTCGATCTGGACCCTGACCTCGTTCTTCAAGCAGATCCCGTGGGCCCTGGAGGACGCCGCGCGGATCGACGGCGCGTCCGCATGGCAGGCGTTTCGCTACGTGATCGCGCCGATGGCGGTGCCCGCCGTGGTGACCACCGCGATCCTGGTGTTCTTCTTCGCGTGGAACGACTTCGTCTTCTCGGTGTCGCTGACCTCGACCAACAGCTCGCGTACGGTGCCCGCCGCACTGGCCTTCTTCACCGGTGCCTCGCAGTTCCAGCAGCCCACCGCGGCGATCGCCGCGGCGTCGGTCGTGGTGAGCATTCCGGTGGTCGCCCTGGTGCTGGTTTTCCAGAAGCGGATCGTTGCGGGCATCACCTCGGGCGCGGTCAAGGAGTAGGGACCGATAGATTCTCGCGCCATGAGCGAGCGGAACAGACGTGTCGGTGTCATGGGCGGCACCTTCGATCCCATCCACCACGGACACCTCGTCGCCGCGAGCGAGGTGGCGGGCCAGTTCGGGCTCGACGAGGTGGTGTTCGTGCCGACCGGGCGGCCGTGGCAGAAGTCCGCAGAGGACGTGTCCTCGCCCGAGGACCGCTACCTGATGACGGTGATCGCCACCGCGTCCAACCCGACCTTCTCGGTGAGCCGGGTGGACATCGACCGCGCGGGCGAGACGTACACCCTCGACACGCTGCGCGACCTGCGCGAGTCCTCGCCGGAGGGGACCGAAATATTCTTCATCACCGGCGCCGACGCGCTGTCCCAGATCTTTTCCTGGCACAACGCGCACGAGATGTTCGAGCTGGCGCATTTCGTGGGTTGCACCCGTCCGGGGCACACTCTGTCCGACCCGGGTTTCCCGGACGGCGGCGTGAGCCTGGTGGAGGTCCCCGCACTGGCCATCTCGTCGACCGACATCCGTGCAAGGGTGGCCGGGGGTGATCCGGTCTGGTACCTGGTGCCGGACGGGGTCGTCCAATACATCAGCAAGCGGCGGCTGTACCGGGGAGCTTCGTGAGCAACGACGACCGGCGCGAGTGGGAGCCTTACGGCACCGAGCGAGGGGACGGCGGACAGGCGCAGGAGCCTTACGACACCGGGCGAGGCGACGGCGCGCAGGCACAGGGGCAGCAGCCCGGGTACGGCTCGTACGGTCCGGACGGCGGCTACCCGGGGTACGACGGGCAGCCGGTGCAGCCGGTGCAGCCCGGGCAGCCGGGGCCGGACGGGCTCGACCCGGTGAGCTTCACCCCGCAGCAGTACTCGTACGACCCGAACGCATACGGCCGGGGCGGCTACGACCCGAACGCGTACGACCCGAACGCCTATCGGTCCGGGACCCATCCGTCGGGCGGCTACGACCCGAACGGGTACGACCAGGGCACCGGGACGTACGACCCGAACGGGTACGGCGGCGCCGCGCAGGGCGGCTACGACCCGACGGCCTATGCCGCCCCGGAGTTTCCGCAGCAGGGCGGCCGGGGCGGCTACCCGGACCCGCAACAGGGCGCGACCGGGTACTCGGAGCCGGTCCAGGGCTACTACGAACCGCAGCAGCCCGCTGCCCACTACGAGCAGCCGCCCGCACCGCCCGCACCGCAGGTGCCTGCGAGTCGGCCGGCGCCCGCCGGGCCGCTGCCGGCGGCCGGTGCGGATCCGGCCTCGACCGGGATCGCGGCGGGCTCGATCCCGGTTCGCCCGCCGGCCGGCCCGACCCGTTCACGATCCGACCGTTCGCGGTCCGCGGCCTCCGGGGCTTCGGCGCCGACGTCCTCGGCACCGGGTTCGGTCGAGGCAGGGTCCGGATCCGGGTCCGGCGGCGGCAGGTCCGGGTCGTCGACCGAGGACGGCCGGGTGCCGGCGCCCAGGGCACGGCGGCCCGGACCGGGTCGGCCGGGCCGACCCGGCTACGGCTCGGACGAGTTCGCGTTCGTCGACGACGAGAGCGAGCAGGCCGAGGACGTGATCGACTGGCTGTCGTTCGCCGAGACCCGCTCCGAGCGCCGGGACGAGAAGCGCCGGGCGATCCGGCAGCGACTGATCGCGCTCGCGGTGGTGCTCGCGGTGGCCCTGCTCGGCGTCGGCGGCTACTTCGCCTGGGACACCTGGATCCGCGAGGAGAAGGCGGTCGCCGCGCCCGGCAAGAACGGCGGCGTGCTGGTGCAACTGCGCGCCAAGGACGGCCAGGCTTCGGCCAACGCACTGCTCACCGTCGACCCGGCGAAGAACACCGCGTCCATGGTCAGCGTGTCCTCGGTCGTGGTCGTCAACTCCGACAACAACTCGTTCCCGCTCGGCCGGCTGATGGCCGAGGAGGGCCCGGGGGCGTCCCGGGATGCGCTTTCCGACCTGCTCGGCGTCAAGCTGGACGGCTCGTGGGTGATCTCCGAACCGGTCCTGCAGGGGCTGGTCGACCTGGCGGGCGGCATCCAGCTCAACGCCGACGTCGAGGTCAAGGGCCCGGACGGCAAGGTGCTGGTCGGGCAGGGCCGCAATCCCGCGAACGGCGTCGCGGCGCTGGCCTTCGCCACCTACAAGCAGCCCAACGAGGCGCCCGCGGTGGTCGGCGATCGGTTCGGCCGGGTCCTCCAGGGCCTGCTGGCCTCGTTCCCGACCCAGCCGGACGCGATCCTGACGCTGCTCGCCAACATGGCCAACCTGCCCGACCCCTCGTTGCCGGACGACAAGCTCAGCGTGCTGCTGGCGAATCTGGCCAAGGCCACCCAGGCGAAGCAATTGCAGGTCCGGGCGCTCCCGGTGTCCCCGGAGGGCATCCTGGACGGCCCGGCGGCGGTGCCGATCGTGCGCGAGTTGCTCGGCGGCACGGTACGCCAGGGCAAGGTCGCGACAGGACCGGTCCGGGTGATGGTGGAGGACGCCAGCGGCAAGACCGGCGCCCAGCAGGACGCGAACGTGCGGCTGCTCAACGCGGGTGTCACGTACGTCCCGGGTGGTGCCGCGGGCAAGCGCACCCAGCCGGCGTCGACCGTGCAGTACGCCGACGACGCCCGCAAGGGCGACGCGGACCAGGTCGCGCTGACCCTGCGCCTGCCACCGACCGCGGTGAAGAAGGCCACCGGCGAGATGCTCGCCGACGTGGTGGTCACGCTCGGGCAGGACTACACCCCGAACAAGCCCTAGCCACGGGTGCGGCCGACCCCGGACACCGGTTCGGGGTCGGCAGCACTTCGCCGCGGCGGGTCGGCGGCGGGTCGACACCGTGGTCCGCGAACGGGCGTCGGTCGGGAACGCGCGAATAACGAGTGGCCGTCGCATGCCCCGCGTGTGAGACCCTGAACGGTAATCCCCTTGTCGTCCGCAGGAAGCGAATCGTGACCGCAACCCCCCACGCCCTGGAGCTCGCCACCGCGGCTGCCGTGGCATGTGCAGAGAAGCTCGCCACCGACGTCGTCGCCTACGACGTGAGCGAGGTCGTCACGATCACCGACGTGTTCGTGCTCGCCTCCGCGTCCAACGACCGCCAGGTCAAGGCGATCATGGACGAGGTCGAGGAAGCGTTGCGCGGGCTCGGCGCCAAGCCGGTCCGTCGCGAGGGTGAGCGCGAAGGGCGCTGGATCCTCCTCGACTACATCGACATCGTGGTGCACGTCCAGCACGCCGAGGAGCGGGCCTACTACTCGCTCGAGAAGTTGTGGAAGGACTGCCCGCGCATCGAGCTGCCCGAATCGGTGCGGCTGGGCAACGAGCAGGCCAAGGCCGCGGAGGCGGCGGAGGGCGCGCTCTGAGCGGGAAGGGGCGCCGTGTCCTGCTGTGGCGGCACGGCCAGACCACGTGGAACGTCGAGCGGCGCTTCCAGGGGCAGACCGACATCCCGCTGACCGACGAGGGGCTGGGCCAGGCCCGGCGCTCGGCCCGGCTGCTCGCGGCGCTGCGTCCGGACGTGATCGTGGCGTCCGACCTGACCCGCGCGGTGGACACCGCCGCCGAACTGGCCCGGCTGGTCGACGTCCCGGTCACCCTGGATCCCGCGCTGCGCGAGACGTACGCGGGGGAGTGGCAGGGGCTGACCAACCGGGAGATCGAGGAGACCTTCCCCGAGCAGTTCGCCGCCTGGCGGCGCGGTGAACCGGTGCGGCGCGGCGGCGGCGAGTTGGAGAGCGAGGTCGCCGAGCGGATGGCCGAGGCGATCGGGCTCGCGGTGGAGAAGCTGCCGGAGGACGGCACGCTCGTGGTCGTCTCGCACGGCGGCGCGATTCGCTGCGGCCTCGGCGCGATGCTGGGCCTGCCCCGGGAGACCTGGAGCGCGCTGGGCGCGCTGTCCAACTGCTGCTGGTCGGTGCTCGGCCCCGGGGCGCGTGGATGGCGGCTCCTGGAGCACAACGCCGGCACCCTGCCCGAGCCGGTCATCGGCGACGACGTCTGAGCCGGCCGCGACCAGGACGACCGATCCGGTCGCGGACGAGAACGATCCCGGAGTCGAGGGCGCCCCGATGGGGCCGCTTCCCTCGACTCCGGGATCGTTTTCGTCGTCCGGCGCCGGCGGTGCGTGTGCTCAGCCCTCCCCGGCCTGCTTGCGGTACAGCTCCTCCAGGTCGGCGAGCATGCCGTCGGCGAGATCGCGTTCGGCCTGCCAGTAGCGCTCGCTCCACTTGAGCACCAGGGCCGGGAAGGGCCAGCGGTCCTGGGCGGAGTCCTCGCTTGCGCGCACCTCGTCCAGCGTGCCCGCCGCGTAGTCGCGGTGTTCCACCAGCGTCTTGCGCAGTTCCTCCGGCTCGCTGAGGTGGCCGAGCCAGACCCGCAGTGCGACGCCGTGCTTGAGCACGGGCGGTCCGGCCGGGGTCTCCCGGGTCCAGGCCGCCAGGGCCTCCTGGCCGGATGCGGTGATGCTGTACAGCCGCTTGTTGCGCAGTTCGTCCTGGGACGCGATGCGGGAGACGGCGAAGCCGAGCTGCTCCAGGCGCTTGAGTTCGCTGTAGATCTGACTCAGCGCCGGGCTCCAGTAGAAGAAGCGCAGGGACGCGTCGGCCCACTTCTTGAGGTCGTATCCGGAGCGCTCGCCCGGGAACGACAAGAGGCCGAGTACGGCCCACGCGGTTGCGGGCAGTTTCGGGAGCGGATCCCCCGTCATCGTGGCCTCCATCGGTACGCGTCAACTTTTTCTGATTCTACGTCAGCCGCCTATTGACCTGACTGGTCGTCATATATCTAATTGAAGTATTCCACGCCTCGCGCACCAGGAGTACGGCATGCAGTTCTCGATGATCTTCGAAGCCCAGATGGCCAACCCCACGGCAGAGCACGAGCGCGAGGTCATCCTCAACTCCGTGGATCAGGCCGTGTACGCCGAGCAGATGGGCTTCGACCGGATCTGGGCGGTCGAGCATCACTCGACCAAGTGGTACTCGCACATGAGCGCCCCGGAGATCTTCCTGACCTGGGTGGCCGCGCGGACCAGCCGGATCCGGATCGCGCACGGCGCGGTCTGCATGCCGTTCAACTTCAACCACCCGGCCCGGGTCGCCGAGCGGATCGGCATGCTCGACACGCTCTCCGGCGGCCGGCTCGACGTCGGCGCGGCCCGCGGCGGCACGCTCCAGGAGTCCTCGCTGTGCGGGGTGGACATCGAGCAGACCAAGGCCCAGGTCGAGGAGGCGCTGCGGATCATCGGCGCCGCGTGGCAGCAGGACGAACTGGTCTGGCACGGCGACGTGCTCGACATCGAGGGCTCGCACCCGATCCTGCCGCGCCCGGTGCAGACCCCGCACCCGCCGCTGTTCCTGGCCTGCAGCAAGCAGCCGAGCCTGGTCGAGGCGGCGGAGTACGGCGTCGGCGCGCTGGTGCTCGGGTTCGCCGGTCCCGAGGAGGTGGCGAACCTCAACCAGATCTATCGGGACGCGATCAAGGAGCGCACCGGCGAGCGGTTCGTGTCCTCGGTGACCAACGACCACCTGGTCGCGCTGTGTCCGACGATCGTCTCCGAGGACGGCGCCCGCGCCCGCCAGGTGGGCGCCCGCGGCCAGCGCTTCTTCGCGCAGTCGATCGCGCACTGGTTCTCCGGCGGCAAGTCCGGCATCCCGGACGAGGCCGTGGTCGAGGGCCGGGACGAGGTGGCGATCATCAACGAGGCCGCCGAACAGCAGGTCGCCATGCTGCACGAGGCGAAGATCCCGGTCACGGTGAACGCGACCGCCACGTACAACATCAACCACGCCTACGGCACGGCCGAGGACGCGATCGGCTACGTGCAGAAGCTGATCGACGCGGGCGCCGACGAGATCATGTGCCTGATCCAGATGGGCACGATCCCGCAGGAGGACTGCATGGAGACGATCCGCATCTGGGGCGAGAAGGTCATCCCGCACTTCCGGGCCAAGTACGGGGCCTGACGGGCGGGCCGGCCCCGGTGGGTCGGTGCACGGGGATCGAGACTTCGTTCGGGACGTGGTACGCACGCCGTGGTCGTCCCGGACGAGACCGGCCCGGTCGGATCCGGTGCGGAGGACCGGGTCCGACCGGGCCGCTTGTCGGGCGCGGATGTGGTCGGGTCGAGGACGGAACCTGCGGAGGCGGTACGCATGGCTGATCTGAGGGGCAAGGTGGCGATCGTCACCGGGGCGGCGCGGGGGCAGGGGGAGGCCGAGGCGCGGTTGTTGGCCGCGCGCGGGGCGAAGGTCGTGGTGACCGACCTGCTGGTGGAGGAGGGGACCGCGGTCGCCGCCGGGATCGGGGACGCGGCGCGGTTCGTGCGGCACGACGTCTCGGACGCGGCGGACTGGGCGGCGGTCGTCGAGGTCGCCGTGCGCGAGTTCGGCGGTGTGCACGTCCTGGTCAACAACGCGGGCATCCTGTGGACCAAGCCGATCCTGGAGGAGACGCCCGAGGGGCTGGATCGCATTCTCAAGGTCAACCTGTTCGGCACCTTCCACGGCATCCAGGCGGTGGCCCCGCTGATGCGGGCCGACGGTGGCGGGTCGATCGTGAACATCTCCTCGCTCGCGGGGCTCCAGGGCATCCCGGGGCATGCGGCCTACGGGTCCTCCAAGTGGGCGATCCGCGGACTGACCAAGACCGCCGCGCTGGAACTGGGCGAGTACGGGATCCGGGTCAACTCGGTGCACCCCGGCGCCGTCGACACGCCGATGATCGGCAACCGCTTCACGCGCGGCGCGGGCAACTTCCCGACCGTGCCGCTGCGTCGGGTCGGCGAGCCGGAGGACATCGGCGAGTTGGTGGTCTTCCTCGCGTCGGACGAGTCCTCCTGGATCACCGGGACCGAGTTCGTCATCGACGGGGGCTCGATGGCGGGCATCGTGCCGCCGGTGCGGGGGTAACGGCCGCGGCACGCGGTGGCCACTCGGCAACCGTTCGTTTGTTTGTCGGATTTGCTTAGTTGTACTATGCAAATGCGAGCCGAGAAGTCGGCAGGCACAGATCGAAGGAACACATCATGGCTGAACTCCAGGGCCCCAACCTGACCGACAAGGTCGTCATCGTCACCGGTGGTGCCCGCGGGCTGGGCGCCGCCGCGGCCGAGCAGATCGTCGCCGGCGGCGGGCGCGTGGTGATCTCCGATCTGCTGGACGAGGGCGCCGACACGGCCGCCGCCCTGGGCGCGAACGCGCGCTTCCACAAGCACGACGTGACCAGCGAGGAGCAGTGGAAGGCGGTCGTGGACTTCACGATCGCCGAGTTCGGCCGGGTCGACGGGCTGGTCAACAACGCGGGCGTGTCCACCGGCGCGATGTTCGACACCGAGACGCTCGAACACTTCGAGTTCGTGATCAAGGTCAACCTGACCGGCGTCTGGCTGGGCATGCAGGCGGTCATCCCGCACCTGAAGGCGGGCGGCGGCGGCTCGATCGTCAACATCTCCTCCGCGGCCGGACTGATGGGCCTGGCGATGACCGGCTCCTACGGCGCGTCCAAGTGGGCGGTGCGCGGAATGAGCAAGGTCGCCGCGGTCGAACTGGGCACGGCCGGGATCCGGGTCAACTCGGTGCACCCCGGCATGGTCTACACGCCGATGACCTCGTCGGTGGGCATCCTGCGCGGCGAGGGCAACTACCCGAACACCCCGATGGGCCGGGTCGGCGAGCCGAGCGAGATCGGCTCGGCGGTTGCCTTCCTGCTCTCCGACGCCGCGTCCTATGTGACCGGCGCGGAGCTGGCCGTGGACGGCGGCTGGACCACCGGGCCGACGGTGAAGTACGTGATGGGTGGCTGACGGGATGGCGGCCGTGCCGTCGCAGCGTTCGCATCGATCGAGGAAAGGTGGCATCCCATGGCGGATCTGACCGGCAAGGTCGCGATAATCACCGGCGCCGCACGCGGCCAGGGCGCGGCCGAGGCCCGGCTGTTCGTTGCGCACGGCGCCCGGGTCGTGCTGACCGACCTGTTGGTGGAGGAGGGTACGAAGATCGCCGCGGAGCTGGGCGAGGCGGCGCGCTTCGTCCGGCACGACGTCTCGGATCCGGCCGACTGGGCCGAGGTGGTCGCCGTCGCCGTCGCCGAGTTCGGCGGCCTCGACATCCTGGTCAACAACGCCGCGATCTACTGGACCAAGGGCTTCGCGGACGAGACGCCCGAGCGGGTCGAGCGCATCCTCCAGGTCAACTTCTTCGGCGTCTGGCACGGCATGCAGGCGGTGCTGCCCGCGATGAAGGAGCGCGGCGGCGGCTCGATCGTCAACATCTCCTCGCAGGCCGGCCTGGAGGGCATGCCGGGGCATGCGGCCTACGGCGCGACCAAGTGGGCCGTACGCGGCCTGTCCAAGACGGTCGCCCTGGAGGTCGGTGAGCACGGCATCCGGGTCAACTCGGTGCACCCGGGCACGATCGACACCCCGATGATCGCCGCGGTCGGCCTGGAACAGGGTGCGGGCCGGTTCCCCTCCGTCCCGCTGCGCCGGATCGCCGCGCCGGAGGAGGTCGCCGAGGTGGTCGCCTTCGTCGCCTCCGACGCGGCGTCCTACCTGACCGGCACCGAGCTGGTCGTCGACGGCGGTGCGATGGCCGGGATGACCCGGCCCGTCGGCAGCTTCTGAGTCGCCTCCGGGGTTCGCGGGGAAGACACCGCGAACCCCGGGGCCTCCCGGGACCGGCCCCGGCAAAGGCGTTTGGATGCGGCGCGGGGGAGCGTGTAAAGTACTCGTGGTCGAGCGGGTAAGCCGGTCGGCCCAGTTGAATAGCGGGGCTGTAGCTCAGTTGGTAGAGCGCTTGCATGGCATGCAAGAGGTCCGGAGTTCAATTCTCCGTAGCTCCACAGACAAGACCGCCTCCCGGATCCGTCCGGGAGGCGGTCTTTTTCGTACCCGGGCCCTTCGTGAGGGGGCGGCGGACCAGGCGGGCGCCATACGGGTGGGGGCAGGATCGGCGCCGAGCCCGCCGTAAATAGTATGAAAGCCCCGTACCGGGCATTGTCTCTCCGTGACTACGACGAAGGTGAGCGTGCGATGACGGAGAGTCGATTCTGGGAGCGGGCGATGGACCGGACGATCGTGCCCGGATACAGCCGGATCGGGTACGGGGTGCGCCGGCGAACCGGGTTTCCCGGCGATCCGGAGCCGGCGGCGCTCAAGGGGCGGACCGTCGTGGTGACCGGCGCGTCCTCCGGCATCGGCGAGGCGGCGGTGACCGGCCTGGCCCGGCTCGGCGCGACCGTGGTCCTGGTCGGACGCGACGAGGAGCGCACCGAGGCGGCCCGTCGGCGAGTGCTGGACCGGGTCCCGGGCGCCGAGGCGACCGTGCGCCGCTGCGACGTGGGCAGCCTGCCGGACGTGGCCAGGTTCGCCAAGGCGCTGCGCTCCGAACACGGCCCGCTGCACGCCCTGGTGCACAACGCCGGTGCGATGCCCGCCGAGCGCACCGAGACCGCCGAGGGGCACGAGTTGTCGCTCGCCGTGCACGTGCTCGGGCCGCACCTGCTCAGCCGCCTCGTGGCCGCCGACCCCGCGTCCTGCGCGCGGGTGGTGTGGATGAGCTCGGGCGGGATGTACACCCAGCGGTTGCCGGTGGACGACATCGAGTACCAACGCGGCCCGTACCGGGCGACCGTCGCGTACGCGCGCACCAAGCGCATGCAGGTCGTGCTCACCGAGCTGTGGGCCGAACACCTGGGCGCCGGCGGCCCGGTCGTGCACGCCACCCACCCGGGGTGGGTGGACACCCCGGGCCTGCGTGCGTCGATGCCGACCTTCCGCCGGCTGACCGCGCCCCTGCTGCGCACTCCGGAACAGGGCGCGGACACCGCCGTGTGGTTGTGCGCGGCCGACGAACCGGGCCGCGAGACCGGCCTGTTCTGGCAGGACCGGGCCCCGCGGCCGACCCACTACCGGACGGCGACCCGGGAGAGCCGGCCGGACCGGGCCTGGTTCTGGCGCCGCTGCCAGGAACTGACCCACCCGTGGGCAGCCGAGTGCGGCAGCCGCGCGGACCAGGCATAGGTCCGGTTCCACCCGGCCCCGGCCCCGGCCCGGGCCCAACCCGGCGCGGTCACGCGAGCGGGAAAGTGATCCCGTGTTCCTCGACCGGGCGCGGCCCGTGGATGCGGCGGTCGGCCTCGGTGATCACCACGTCGTTGATGCTCGCCTCGCGCCGCCGCATCAGACCGTCCTCGGCGAACTCCCACAACTCGTTGCCGTAGCTGCGCCGGAAGCCGCCCGCGCCGTCGTGCCACTCGTACTGGAAGCGCACCGCGATCCGATCGGCGGTGTACGCCCACAGTTCCTTGCGCAGTGCGTAGTCGTGCTCGCGGGCCCACTTCTCGGTCAGGAAGGCCACGATCGCCGCGCGCCCGGTGACGAACCGGTCGCGATTGCGCCAGACCGAGTCGGGTGTGTAGGCGAGCGCGACGCGTTCGGGATCGCGGGTGTTCCAGGCGTCCTCGGCGGCCTGCACCTTGGCCCGCGCGTCGGCCTCGGTGAACGGGGGCAGCGGCGGCTTCACTCGGACCACCCCGACTGCTCGATCACGTCGACGAAGTTCGTCCGCTCGAAGCCCGGTACGAACCGGTCGAGCACATCGGCCTTGACGTTGCCGAACGTGGTCTGCGGGCGGTGTTCGATGCCCTCGGTGAAGGCCCGCAGGATCCGCCGCGCGAAGTCCGGGCGGGGGTGCGCGGCGACCACGGCGGCGCGCGCCGGAGCCGGGATGTCGTCGAGGCCCAGGCCGAGCACGTCCAGCTCGACACCGGCGGTCACCAGTGCCACCTCCGGCTCCATCCGGGTCGGGATTTCCGGGGTGGTGTGCAGCGCGATGGCGGTCCACACGATCCGCGCGCGGTCGGCGGACAGGCCGTGCCGCAGCACGAAGTCGCGGGCGGCTTCCGCGCCGTCGAGTTCGAAGCGCTGCTGCGAGGCCCGGTACCCGGCGGTCAGCCCGAGGTCGTGGAACATCGCGCCCACGTAGAGCAGTTCGGGGTCGAAGTCCAGCCCTCTTCGGCGTCCCTGGAGGGCGCCGAACAGGTAGACGCGGCGCGAGTGGTCGTACAGCAGCGGTCCGGCGGTGTCCCGGACCAATTCGGTGGCCTCCTTGGCGAGCGCGCTGTCGGGGATGTCGACGTCGGCGATGCGGTCGGGCATGAGGGCGGTCCTTTCCGAGGTGAGGCGGCTTGTTTCGGTGCCTCGAGCCTCTCTCCGCGGGCCCGATCGGCGCCATGTCCATCCGGACACCGATCCCTCGCATTCGGACACGGCCGCCAGGTAGCGTCGAGGTCATGCGACGAAGGAACGTGGCGGTGCTCGGGTACGACGGGGTCCGGCTGATGGACGTGACCGCGCCCCTGGAGGTGTTCGGCACGGCCGAGCGACTGGGCGGCGCGTACACGCTGACGCTGTGCTCGCCGACCGGCGCGCCGGTGACCACGTCGGCGGGCACCCGGCTGGTGGTCGACGCGGCCGCGACGGAGATCGACGGCGCCCACACGCTGGTCGTGCCGGGGTCGGTCGACTTCCCGCACCGGGCGCCGTCGGCGGAACTCCTGGAGGCGGTGACCGCGCTCGCCGCGACCTCCGGGCGGATCGCGTCGGTGTGCACCGGCGCGTTCCTGCTCGCCCGGGCGGGGCTGCTCGACGGGCGTCGGGCCGTGACGCACTGGCGGCACACGGCGGTGCTGGCCAGGCGGTATCCGAGCGTCTCGGTCGAGCCGGACGCGATCTTCGTCCGGGACGGCTCGGTCTACACGTCCGCGGGGGTGACCGCCGGCATCGACCTCGCACTGGCCCTGGTCGAGGCCGACGAGGGCGCCGATCTGGCCCGCGAGGTGGCCCGCGACCTGGTGGTGTTCCTGCGCCGACCGGGCGGCCAATCGCAGTTCTCGGTGCCCTCCCGGGCCCGCGCCGGCGCCGACGACCCGCTGCGCCCGGTCCTGGACGCGGTGGCCGCGGACCCGGCGGCCGACCACTCGCTGCCCGCACTCGCCCGGCTGAGCGGCTTCAGCCCACGCCACCTCACCCGCCTGTTCCACGAGCGGGTCGGCTCGACCCCCGCGGTCTACGTCGAGGCCGTGCGCATCGAGGCAGCCCAATCCCTCCTGGCCGCCGGCGCCACGGTCACCGCTGCCGCCACCCACAGCGGCCTCGGCAGCGACGAGTCGCTCCGCCGCGCCTTCCTCCGCCGCCTCGGCATCACCCCCTCCACCTACCGCGCCCGCTTCCGCACCACGGCGTAGTGCCGCGCCCCATGCCACCCCCCACGATTGCGTTCGATCGTGTGCGGGCACCGGAGGCGGGTGACCGTCGGACTCGGGCTGGGCCTTGTCGTCGCGTGGTACGTACTACGCGGTCTCGGCCGCCGTTGGGGCTGGGCCCGGCGCTGCGTGCGGGTGCTGAGCCCGTGGACCGCACGGTTGCACGCGTGGGTGTTGTCCGCGCCGATCACCTTCACCTACATCGCCGTCTTCACCGCGTCCACCGTGGTGCAACGCACGTCGCCGCCCCGGCTGATCGACCTGCTCACCAAGCTGAACAGCACCAACCTGTTCCGGCTCGGCGACGATCCGCTGGAGGCGCTGCTCACCAGCGCGTTCTGGGTCGCCGACCACGGCTCGGGACTGGCCGGCTACGTGGTCGTGTTCGGCACGCTGGTGGCCTGGGCGGAACGCCGCTACGGGTCGCCCAGGATGTTGTTGATCGGGGCGAGCGGGCACGTGTTCGGGTCGTTGTTGACGGCCGCCGTGGAGAAGGGGGCGATCGAGGCGGGCCGTCTCCCGGACAGGATCGCGTTCGCGACCGATGTGGGGGTGAGCTACGTCGAGGTGGGCTCGTGCGCGGCGGCGGTGCTGATCATGTCCGGCTGGATCCGGCTCGCGGGCGCCGCGGTGATGTTCGTCTCGGTCGGCCTGCCGGTGATCGTGGACCACACCATCTGGGACTTCGGCCACCTGTTCGCGACGCTGTGCGGCCTGGCCGCCGCAGTGCTGTTGCGGATGGTCGGGCCGCTGCGCAAACCGGCGCCGCTGCGGACCCCCTTGGTCGTGAGCACTGCGGCCGACCCGGTAGACTTGTGACGTATTCACGCGGGGCTGTAGCTCAGTTGGTAGAGCGCTTGCATGGCATGCAAGAGGTCCGGAGTTCAATTCTCCGTAGCTCCACGGCAATCCCGAAGGCCGCTTCCCTCAGGAAGCGGCCTTCGGTCGTTTCGGGTCGCCCGATCGGTTCGCGCCCGCCCGTGCGCTTCGGCCCGCCCGATCGGTTCGACGAGCGTTACCGCTCCAGCTCCGCGAAGAACTCCCGGATGTCGCCGATCAGCAGCTCCGGCTGCTCCAGCGACAGGAAGTTGCCACCCCGCTCGAACTCGGTCCAGCGCACCACGTTGTGGTCGCGTTCGGCGAACCGACGGATCGCCACGTCCGACGGCAGCGCCACGGCCACCGCCGTCGGTACCGTGCCGCGCTCCTTGGGTGCCCACGCACTCGGGTCGTGCGCCATCTCGTAGTAGAGGTTGGCCGAGGAACCGGCCGTGCCGGTGAACCAGTACAGGCTGATGTTCGTGAGCAGGGTGTCCCGGTCCACCGCGTCCTCGGGCAGCTCGCTCGCGGCGTCCGTCCACTCCTTGAACTTCTCCACGATCCACGCGAGCTGGCCGACCGGGGAGTCGTGCAGCCCGTGGGCGAGCGTCTGCGGCCGGGTCGACTGGATCGCGTTGAAGCCCATCTTGTCGTCCCGGAACTCCTGGAGCCGGGCGAGCCTGGACTGTTCGCCCTCGGTCAACCCGACGAAGTCGGCCGGGTCCTCGGACGGGAAGGTGACCAGGCCGTTGACGTGGATCCCGATGACGTTCTCCGGCGCGATCCGACCCATCTCACCGGCGATCCACGCACCGCCACCGTTGCCCTGCACGCCGTAGCGCGCGTAGCCCAGGCGCGCCATCAACTCGGTGAACGCACCCGCGATCCGGCCGGTGTTCCACCCGGGACCGGACAGCGGGCCGGAGAAGCCGACTCCCGGGGTGTCGGTGACCACGACGTGGAAGTCGCGCGACAGCGGCTCGATCACGTCGACGAACTGCACGAACGAGCCCGGCCAGTCGTGGATCAACAACAGCGCGGGGGCGTCGGGCCGGGCCGAGCGCACGTGTGCGAAGTGGACGTCCTGGCCGTCGATTTCGGTGACGAACTGCGGGAACTCGTTCAGCCGGGCCTCCGCCTTGCGCCAGTCGAATCCGTCCGCCCAGTACGCCGCCAGCCCCCGGAGGTAGTCCGCCGGCACCCCGCGCGTCCAGCCGGGCACGCCCGGGACGTCGGCGGCCCAGCGGGTGCGGGCGAGGCGATCGCGCAGGTCGTCGAGATCGGCCTGGGCGATCCCGATCCGGAAGGGGCGGATCGCGGTGGCGTCGGCGGTGACGGTCTCGGCTGCGGTGTTGCTGCTGGTCTCCATGAGAAGAAGACTAGGATCCCATTGGGAACACTACGTTCCTATTGAAGCGTCAGGCTGAGAAAATGTTGGAAACCTCCGCGCGCCTGCTGCGCCTGTTGTCCCTGCTCCAGACCTCGCGGGAGTGGCCCGGTTCGGAACTGGCCGAACGCCTGGGCGTGACCGGTCGCACGATCCGCAAGGACGTCGAGCGGCTGCGCGAACTCGGCTACCCGGTCGATGCCACCCGCGGGTCCACCGGCGGCTATCGGCTGGCCGCAGGCGCCGCGATGCCGCCGCTGCTGTTGACCGACGACGAGGCGGTCGCGGTCACCATCGGGCTGGGCACGGTCGCCCGAGGCGCGATGGCGGGCATGGAGGAGACCTCCATACAGGCACTGGCCAAACTGGAACAGGTACTGCCGGCGCGGCTGCGCCGACGGGTGCGGACGTTGCAGCGGTACGCGGTGCCGGTGCCCGCGGACCGGCCGAGCGCGAAGGTGGACACCGACGTGCTCACCGCCCTGGTCGCGGCCTGCCGGGACCGCGAGCGACTGCGCCTGGACTACCTCGACCACGCCGGGGAGGTCACCCGGCGCACCGTCGAGCCGCAACGCGTGGTCAACTGGGGCCGACGCTGGTATCTGGTCGCGTGGGACGTGGACCGCGACGACTGGCGCACCTTCCGGGTCGACCGGATCACCCCGCGCACCCCCACCGGCCCCAGGTTCGCGCCGCGCGAGGACCCGGACGGCGACGCGGCGACCTACGTCGCGGGCAAGGTCTCCGCCGCCGCGTGGCGCCACCGCGCCCGCGTCCTCGTGCACGCGCCTGCCGCCGAGATCCTGGACCGGATCAACCCGGCCGTCGGCACGGTCGAGCCGATCGACGCCGACACCTGCGTCCTGGACACCGGCGCCGACTCGCTCGACAACCTGGCCGTGCACCTGGGCATGCTCGGCCACGACTTCGACGTCACCGACCCCCCGGAACTGGTCGCCCACCTACGCACCTTGGCCACCCGCTACACCCGAGCGACACCGCCGCATCCGCCGCAGGCGTGAACACTCGGCGCACCGGCGAGGCCGAGTCGATGTCGATCGCGAACGGTACGAGCAGTGCGAGCCGCACCCGCTCGACGGCCGTCGCCACGTACGTGCCCCTGGTCGGCTCCGACATGCCGCCCGGGTCGAACTCGCCGCCCACGACGCGGCGGTCACCGACGGGGAACTGTTCCACCGCTTCGAGCGCATGTGAGTGCGGCCGCGCGCAGGTGCGGTCCGGCCGCTCGTCGGGAGCCCTGATCGGTCGGATCCGAGCGGGCGCGGGCGGGCGGGTGAGCGGGCGCGGACCGGTTCCTCGGGCACCGGGTGATCACGATTGAGGTCTTTCCCGTCACGGTTGCGTGACGGGTCGAACGAGTGGGCGAATGGTCCGGTTTCCGGCCAGTAGTGTCGCCGGACGTGACCCTCACCGCAGTACTCGTGCTGGTGCTCGCGAGCCTGCTCGCGGTCGCCGACTGGGTGGTCGTCGCGCGGGGACGCCTCCCGCTCGATCGGCTCCCCCTCGATCGCCTCCTGAAGGCCGCGGTGATCTGTGCCCTGGTGGTCGTCGTCTGGTCGTTCGACGAGGTCGACGGGGCACTGCGCGCGTTGTTCAGCGTCGCGCTCGCGCTGTCGCTGCTGCGCGACCTGCTCGCCCCGCGCTGGTTCGCCGGCGCGGTCGCGGCCTCGCTGCTCGCCCACGTCGGCTACGTCGCGGGCTTCCAACGCATGGGGTGGTCCTGGTTGTGGGCCGCCGCCGGCATCGTGGTCGTGCTGTTCGCGGCGGCTGCCTACGCGGTGCGCCTGGTCACCGGCGCACGCGAGAGCGCGCCCACCTACGTCGGCATGGTGCTGCTCTACGTCGGCGTGGTCTCGCTGATGGTGGTCGCCGCGGCGGCCACCGGCCGACCGAGTGCGGTGGCCGGCGCGTTCCTGTTCTACGTCTCCGACACCCTGGTCGGCTGGAACCGGTTCCGTGCCCCGACGCCGTACGCGCCGGTGTTGATCGTGGTCGCCTACCACCTCGCCCAGATGTTGCTGGTGTTGTCGCTGTCCACCGGGCCGGCTCCGGGGCTGTGACCGGACCGGGGCGGCGCGGGGCCGGGGATCGTGGTGGCCGCCTCGGGACCGTGACCGCGTCGGCCCGGGTACTGCCACCGGGCCGCGACCGTATTGAAGTAACCTCGGGCCGCCTGCGGTAACCTGAGGGCATGCGTGCCGTACTGCTGCTTACCGGGCCGCGCTGAGCAGGCCGGGTGGAGGACCGCTCCCACCCGACTCGGCGCGGCGACCCCTCCTGAGCGAGGGGTCTTTTCGTTTCCAGAAACGGTCGCTTCGCGCAAGCGACGAAACCGGAAGCAGCCGAAGGCTGCCCACACCCCGATGGTTGAGGACGATGACCGAGATGACGCAGGGTTCTGCCGGCAACACCGACGCCCCGACCGAGCCCTACCGCTACAACGCCGTCCTGGCGGGCGACATCGAGGCGCGGTGGCAGGACCGTTGGGAGGCCGACGGCACGTTCGAGGCGCCGAACCCGGCCGGTCCGCTGGCCGAGCCGGAGAAGGTCGCCGGCCGGCCCAAGATGATGGTGATGGACATGTTCCCCTACCCCTCGGGTGTGGGCCTGCATGTCGGACACCCGCTGGGCTTCATCGCGACCGACGTATACGCCCGGTTCAAGCGCATGACCGGCCACAACGTGCTGCACACCCTGGGCTACGACGCGTTCGGCCTGCCCGCCGAGCAGTACGCGGTGCAGACCGGCACGCACCCGCGGGTGACCACCGAGGCGAACATCGCCAACATGCGCCGCCAGCTGCGCCGGCTGGGCCTGGGCCACGACCAGCGCCGCTCGGTGGCCACCACCGACCCGGCGTACTACCGCTGGACGCAGTGGATCTTCCTGCAGATCTTCAACTCCTGGTACGACCCCGAGGCGCCCGGTGCGGACGGCGGCGTCGGTCGTGCCCGCCCGATCGCCGAACTGGTCGAGCAGTTCGAGAAGGGCGACCGGGCCACCCCGGACGGGCGCGCGTGGGCCGACCTGACCGGCACCGAGCGTTCGGCCGTGCTGGACGAGTACCGCCTGGCGTACGTCTCGCAGGCCCCGGTCAACTGGGCGCCGGGCCTGGGCACCG
Source organism: Embleya sp. NPDC008237 (assembly GCF_042956465.1). Taxonomy (NCBI): domain Bacteria; kingdom Bacillati; phylum Actinomycetota; class Actinomycetes; order Kitasatosporales; family Streptomycetaceae; genus Embleya; species Embleya sp. NPDC008237. Next base: position 555,815 of record NZ_JBIBGL010000003.1, on the reverse strand, counting down.
TGCTGGCCAACGAGGAGGTCACCGCCGACGGCCGCAGCGAGCGCGGCAACTTCCCCGTGTTCAAGTCCAACCTGCGGCAGTGGATGATGCGGATCACCGCGTACTCCGACCGCCTGCTGGGCGACCTGGACAAGTTGGACTGGCCCGAGCCGATCAAGATCATGCAGCGCAACTGGATCGGCCGATCCGAGGGCGCCAAGGTCTCCTTCGCGACCGACGCGGCGCCGATCGAGGTCTTCACGACCCGGCCCGACACGCTGTTCGGCGCCACCTACATGGTGCTGGCGCCGGAGCACGAACTGGTCGACGCCATCGTTGCGGACGCCTGGCCCGAGGGCATCCCGGCGGTGTGGACGGGCGGCGCGGCCACCCCGGCCGAGGCGGTCGCGGCGTACCGCCGATTCGCCGGCTCCAAGAGCGACGTCGAGCGACAGAGCGAGGGCAAGGACAAGACCGGCGTCTTCACCGGCGCCTATGCGACCAACCCGGTCGACGGCGCGCGGGTGCCGGTCTTCATCGCCGACTACGTGCTGATGGGCTACGGCACCGGCGCGATCATGGCGGTGCCCGCGCACGACCACCGCGACTTCGAGTTCGCGCGCGCCTTCGAGCTGCCGATCCGCTGCGTGGTGCAGCCCACCGACGAGCGCTCGATCGACGACACCACCGACTGGGCCGACGCGTTCGTGTCCTACGACGCGAAGCTGGTGAACAGCTCCGGCGAGGGCATCTCCCTGGACGGCCTGGGCGTGGTCGACGCCAAGAAGGCGATCACCGAGTGGCTGGCCGAGCGCGGCATCGGCGAGGGCACGATCAACTTCAAGCTGCGCGACTGGCTGTTCTCCCGGCAGCGTTACTGGGGCGAGCCGTTCCCGATCGTGTTCGACGAGGACGGTGTCGCGCACGCGCTGCCGGACTCGATGCTGCCCGTCGAGCTGCCCGAGATCGACGACTACCGCCCGCGCACCTTCGACCCGGACGACGCGGACACCAAGCCGGAGACGCCGCTGTCGCGCAACGCCGACTGGGTGAACGTCACGCTGGACCTGGGCGATGGGCCCCGGCAGTACCGCCGCGAGACCAACACCATGCCCAACTGGGCCGGTTCGTGCTGGTACGAGCTGCGCTACCTGGACCCGACCAACACCGAGGCGCTGGTCGACCCCGAGGTCGAGAAGTACTGGATGGGGCCGAGGCACGAGGGTCACACCGGCGGCGTGGACCTGTACGTCGGCGGCGTCGAGCACGCGGTGCTGCACCTGCTGTACTCGCGCTTCTGGCACAAGGTGCTGTTCGACCTGGGCCACGTGTCCTCGTCCGAGCCGTTCCACAAGCTGTTCAACCAGGGCTACATCCAGGCGTTCGCGTACAAGGACGAGCGCGGCGTGTACGTCGAGGCGAGCGAAGTCGAGGAGCGGGACGGGAAGTTCTTCCTGGGCGAGCAGGCGGTCAGCCGCGAGTACGGGAAGATGGGCAAGTCGCTGAAGAACTCGGTGACGCCCGACCAGATGGCCGAGGAGTACGGCGCGGACACGCTGCGCCTGTACGAGATGTCGATGGGCCCGCTGGAGATCTCCCGGCCGTGGGACACCCGCGCGGTGGTCGGCTCGTACCGCTTCCTGCAGCGGCTGTGGCGCAACATGGTGGACGAGCGCACGGGCATGCCGACCGTGGTCGACGAGCCGGCCGACGAGGCCACGCTGCGGGCCACCCACAAGGCGATCGACGGCATGCGGCGGGACATGGACGCGCTGCGCTTCAACACCGCCATCGCCAAGGCGATCGAGCTGAACAACGCGCTGGTCAAGCTGCCGGCCGTGCCGCGCGAGATCGCGGAGAAGCTGGTCCTGATGGTCGCGCCGCTGGTGCCGCACGTGGCCGAGGAGCTGTGGTCCCGGCTGGGGCACGGCGACACGGTCACCTACGAGGCGTTCCCGCAGGCGGACCCGGCCTACCTGGTCGAGGACACGGTCACCTGCGTCGTGCAGATCAAGGGCAAGGTACGGGCCCGCCTGGACGTCCCGCCGAGCATCGGCGAGGACGAGCTGAAGGCGCTGGCGCTGGCCGATCCGACGGTGCTGTCCGCGCTGGACGGGGCCGGGGTGCGGATGGTGATCGTCAAGCCGCCGAAGCTGGTGAACATCGTTCCGGCTTAGGTCGGTGGGGTGGGTCGGTCGATGGGGGCGGCTGGTGTCGGTTGGCGTCGGCTGGTCGGTTGGCATCGGTCGGTGGGAGTCAGTCGGGGTCGGTCGGGTGGGTCGGTCGCCTGCCGGGTGGGGTGGTCGGTGGGAGCCGACCGCCTGTTCGGCGGGCGGTCGGCCGTGCCTGGTGGGCGATTCCCGGGCCGTGTCCGGATGGCTTCCGGGGGGCTTACGGTCCGCTTCCCGTCGGCCTCCGTCGGTGGGGTCGGCCGCTCGTTCGGTGGGCGGTCGGTCGTGCGCGGTAAGCGATTTCCGGGCTGTGTCCGGACCGTTTCCGGTCGGTGACGATCGGTCTGGAACGCGGTGTTTTCCGCCGCGTGCGTATCGGAGCGGCCCGGCGGCGTTAGTGTGAGGGGACACCTTCCGGCCCCGACCAGGCAGGAGACGCCTCGTGGCCCTCGCCGACGTTCCCGCGACCACCGACTCGTTGGCCGATGGCGCCGAGACCTTCGGCGTCGTGCTGGGCGCCGGTGTGCTCGCGTGTCTCGTGCTCGTGGGCGTCGTGGTGGGCCTGATCACGATGACGCGGCGGGCGGTGCGCCGCCGGATCGACCGGCATGCGCCCCGGGTCCGCGGCCTCGTGGAGGACGCCACGTCCAAGGCCCGTGCGTACACCCTCACGGGTGGTGCGGGCGAGGCGGCGCGCATGCGCGGGTCGATGCGGCGTTCGCTGGACCAGACCCGCCGGGTGCTGGAAGCGGGCTACGCGCAGGATGCGCAGCTCTCCGACGCGGTCGCGCTGCTGCGTCGGCTGGACGAATTCGCCAAGGCCCTGGACACCGATCTCAAGCTGGTCGAGCGCGAGCCCGATCGGGACCGGGTCGCCCGCGAGTTGCCCGGCCTCAAGGACCGCGCGGACCGCATCGAGCACGCTGCGGCCTCGCTGCGGTGGGCCGTCCAGGATCGCGAACGCCACCTGGGCGAGGACGAGTTGGACCGGCTCGGCACGGACGTCGAGCGCGAGGCCGCGGCCCTGCGCGCACACGCGGACGAGAGCCGATCCGAGAGCAAGCGGCTGACCTGAGCAGCCGCCGCCGGCGGGCCCCGACGACGGGACGCGCCGGCCGCACCGCGGCGCGCGTCACCCGCGCGTCGGGGCGTGGCATGGTGACCGAATATTGAATGTGGTGTCTCGACTCAGCGACCCGACACGGGGTAGCCGAGACACCGACCCCGCCCCCCTGTCGTCTCACATCCGGGTGGTTGCCCGCTCATGCCGACGATGCCGACCGATCTTGCCGTGGTCACGGACTCCACGGCCTACCTACCCGAGGAGCTCGTGGAGCGGCACCGCCTCGTGGTGGTCCCGCTCAAGGTCGTCCTGCGCGGACGGCCGCTGGACGACGGCATCGAGGCCACGCCCGCCCAACTCACCGACGCGCTGCGCGGGCGTCGGGTGGTGACCACGTCGCGCCCGGCGCCCGAGACGTTTGCCGAGGTCTATCGCGAACTCGCCGAGAAGGGCGCGACGGGCATCGTCTCGATCCACCTCTCCGGCGAGTTGTCCGGCACGTACGAGGCCGCGCTGCTCGCGGCGCGGGACGCCGACGTGCCGGTGCGCGTGGTGGACTCGCGCACGCTGGGCATGGGGATGGGCTTCTCCGTGCTGGCCGCGGCGGAGGCGGCGGCCGACGGCGCATCCCTGGAGGAGGCGGCGATCGCGGCGGAGAAGCGCGCGCAGACCACGTCCGCGCTGTTCTACGTGGACACGCTGGAGTATCTGCGCCGGGGCGGGCGGATCGGGGCGGCGGCGGCGTTCATGGGCACGGCGCTGGCGGTCAAGCCGCTGTTGCACGTGAGCGACGGGTTGATCGGGCCGCTGGAGAAGGTCCGCACGGCGACGCGCGCGATCAGCCGACTGGAGGAGTTGGCGGTGGAGCGGGCGGGGGCCGGGGAGGTCGACGTCGCGGTGCATCACCTGGCCAGTCCGGAGCGCGCGGAGGCGCTGGCCGGGCGGTTGCGGGAGCGGTTGCCCGGGCTGGGGGAGCTGTATGTGAGCGAGGTGGGCGCGGTGATCGGCGCGCATGCGGGGCCGGGGTTGTTGGCGGTGGTGGTTGCGCCTCGGTGAGAGGTGGGGGCGGATGGGGTTGGGGTCGGGTTTGGTCGGGTTTGGTCGGGTTGCTCGGGGTGTGATGGGGCTGGGTTGGGGGTTGGGTCACCCACGTGGGTGGGTTCCGTTTCCACAGCCTGCCGGGTTGTGCACAGGCGGATTCGGTGAGCGGGAGCGGGTGAGCGGGGAGACCTAGCTTCGAGGCATGTCCGGATCGCCGCCCTCGTTTTCGTCCTCGTTTCCGTCATCGCCACCGCCTTCTTCACCGCCGCCGTTCTCGTCCCCGCCGTCCCCGTCCCCGTCGCCGTCGTCCTTCGCCTCTTCGCCGCCGCCCGGCTTTTCGGTTCTCGGGCGTTGGGCGCCGTCCGCCGGACATGCGTCTTCCGGTCGCGCCTCGCCTGGCCGTGCCTCCCCTGCTCGTGCCTCCCCTGATCGTGAGTCGCACGATCTTGCGTCGCCCGACCGTGCGTCCTCGGCGTTGCCGCGGTCGAGTGCCGAGCGGGTCGCCGCGCTGCTCGGGTCGGGGGAGCCGGATGCCCCTCGGGGGCCGGCCCCCGGGCGGCGGATGGCCGAGGCGGTCGCGGATCGGCTGCCGGCTCGACTGCGGGTGGGCGTGGATCGGCGTGCGGTGGCCGCGGTCGCGGTGCTCGCACTGGTGGCGGTTGCCCTTGCGGTGGGCGGATGGTGGCGGGCGCGTCCGCAGAGTGTGGCGGCGCCCGCGCCGGCCGGGCAGGCGACGGGCGTCCCGGCGCCGGGGTTCGCGACGACGGCAGGCTCGCCGGCGCCGTCGTCGGCTGCCGGACCGGCGCCCGCGGTCGGGCCGATCACGGTGCACGTGGCCGGGAAGGTGGCGCGTCCGGGGGTGGTGGTGTTGCCGCCGGGGGCGCGGGTGGCGGACGCGGTACAGGCCGCGGGAGGTGCGCTGCCGGCGGCGGATCTGGCCACGCTGAACCTGGCCCGCCCACTGGCCGACGGCGAACAGATCCCGGTCGGTGTCCCGGGCGCCCCGATCCAGGTCGCTCCGACCCCGACGGGTGGCCCGACGGCTCCGGGCGCGCTCGTCGACATCAACGCGGCAACGGCCGAACAACTGGAGCAACTTCCCGGCGTAGGGCCGGTCCTGGCCCGCCAAATCATCGAGAAGCGCACCCAGCTCGGCCGCTTCGCCACGATCGACCAGCTCCGCCAGATCCGCGGGATCGGCGAGCGCAAGTACAGCGACCTGAAACCAAAGGTCCGAGTATGAGCGGTCCGTTCGCAGGCATGGATCGCCCGCCCACCTGCCCGGCGTTGCACCGCGACCGCCGGCTCCGCCCGGTGCAGGCCTGCGAGGGGCGCGGAGCGCGGCCGTCGGTGGGTTGCGGAGTCGGGATGGGTTCGACGGTGGGGCAGGAGCGCGGGGTCCGGTCGGGTCCGGTCCGAGTCGGTACATCCGTGGCCACCGCCGTTTCCGTGGTTTCCGTGGTCTCCGTGCCGAAACGCGACGGGGGCGCGGGCGGGGATGCTCTCGGCCCGACCGAGACGTGACTGCCGCTCATGGTCCGTAGCCGTCCGACTCCCGCCGGCCGGCGCGAGCGGCCGACGGATGCTCGGCTGCTTCCCGGCGCGATCGCCGCCTGGGCAGCGGCGTGGACCGCGCCGCTGGTTCCCCTCTGGGCCACCACGACCACGAGCGCCTGCGCAGTCCTCGGCGCCGCCGCGCTCGCGCGTGTGCCCACCATCCGTCGCCGGGCGGTCCTCGCCGTCGTCCTCGTATGCCTCGCGGCCGGCGGCCTGGTGGCCGGCCTGCGCACCGCCGCCGACCGGGCCGGCCCCGTCGCCGCCGCTGCCCGCCACCGCACCGAGGCCACCGTCGACCTGACCGTACGCACCGACCCGGAACGCCGCGTCACCCGCGTCCGAGGCAGCGAACTCGGCCAACCACCCACGATCTTCGCCGCGCGCATCGACCACCTGAGCACCGCACCAACCCCACCGACCCAACCCGGCCGCCCCGACCCGACAGGCAACCTGATCCGGCCCGACCAACCAGCCCAACCAGCCCAACCCGACCCAGCCGACGGCCGATCCGACCCGTCGGGCAACCTGCTCCGGTCCGGCCGACCTGCCCAACCCGGCCTGGTCGGTGGCCGATTCGGCCGATCCGAACTGTCGGGTAGCTTCGGCGCACCGGTCCAACTCGGCCCAGCCGGTAGCCGATCCGGCCGACCCGGCCTCCTGGGCCCGACTGGCCCGACTGGCCCGCTTGGTACGCGAGTTCGTACCCCCGTCACCGTCATGGTCAGCGGGGCCGAGGCCGGGTCCTGGATGGGTCTGCTTCCGAGTACGCCGATCCGGGTCCATGGTCGCCTCGTTCCGGGGCGGGACGGGCGGGCCCTTCTCCTGGTGCGGTCCGCCCCGGAGCGCATCGGCGTTCCCGCGGCTCACCAGCGCTTCGCGGGGCGGCTTCGTGCCGACCTCCGCGCGGCGTGTGCGGACCTGCCGCCCGCTGCCCGCGGTCTGCTTCCGGGTCTGGTGGTCGGCGATACGAGCATGCTGCCCGCCGACCTCGAAGCCGACTTCCAGACCACCGAACTCACCCACCTGACGGCGGTGAGCGGCACCAACATCACGATCCTGTTGGGCTTCGTCCTCCTGGTGCTCCGCCGCAGCGGTCTGCGCGGTCGGGCGCTGCCCATCACGGGCGCGGTGGCCGTGGCGTGCTTCGTGGTCGTGGCTCGGCCCGAACCGAGCGTGCTGCGCGCCGCGGTGATGGGTCTGGTCACCGTGGTCGCGCTGTACACCGGCCGGCCCCGGCGCGGGCTTCCTGCGCTGGCCGTCGCCGTGCTGGGCCTGGTGCTGTTCGATCCGACCCTGGCCCGCTCGTACGGATTCGCGTTGTCCGTACTGGCCACGGGTGCGCTGTTGTTGCTCGCGCCGCACTGGGCGGCGCGGCTGTGTGCCCGAGGTTGGCCGAAGTGGGCTGCGGTCATGGTCGCCGTGCCACTGGCCGCGCAGGCCGTGTGCGGACCGCTCGTGGTGACCTTTGCGGGCCGGGTCGGCCTGATGGCCGTCCCGTGCAACCTGCTCGCCGAGTTCGCGGTCGCGCCGGCCACGATCCTCGGCTTCGTCGCCCTGGTGACGGCGCCGGTATGCCTACCGCTTGCGCAGTCGGCCGCGTGGCTGGCTTCCTGGCCGATCCGGTGGATCGTGACCGTGGCCCACACCGGCGCCGCGCTGCCCGGCGCGGCCGTCACCTGGCCGACCGGCGTCTTCGGCGGTGTGGTGCTCGCGGCGATCACCGTCGCGGCCGTGCCGACGCTGCGTGTCCTGCGCCGTCCACGGTCGACTCGACCCACCGGATGGCCGCGCGCCATGACCGCCGCGCTGCTCGCCACACTCGCGGTGGTGCTCCTGCTGCGCCCGCCGGCCGTGGTCCGCCCGCTGACCGGCTGGCCGCCCCCGAACTGGCACCTGGTGATGTGCGACGTCGGCCAGGGCGATGCCATCGTGCTCAACGCGGGCCCCGGCACCGGGATCCTGATCGACGCCGGACCCGACCCGCATGCGGTCGATCGTTGCCTGCGCGACCTCGGGATCCGGCGCCTGCCGCTGATCCTGCTCAGCCACTTCCACGCCGACCATGTCGAGGGCCTGCCGGGCGCGTTGCGCGGTCGCGCGGTGGGCCTGATCCAGGGCACGTCGGTCCTCGAACCGATGGCCGAGGTCATCCGAGTCCGCCGCTGGGCCGCTGCCGCCGGCATCCCGCTCTCCACCCCCACCGACGGCGAACGCCGCACCCGGGCCGCCCTGACCTGGCAAACCCTCACCCCACCCCCGAACACCCCACGCCCCAGACCCGCACCCGGGACACCCACCCGCCCCAACTCCCCACTCTCCGAAGCCCGTTCGCCCAGCCCACCCCCTGCCTCCGGACCGACTCCGGCCCCGCCGCCCAACCCTCCGGCCACCAGGGCCGAGGGCCCGGGTCGGGGGCCCGCTTCGTCGCCATCGGACGTACCGGTTGGGCCCGACGTACGGGAGTGGGCAGCAGCGCCGGGACTTCCGGTGGGGAGCGTGCCGGGTGGGTCGGTGGCCAACAACGCGAGTCTCGTGGTCCTTGCGGAGCGGCACGGCGTTCGGATGTTGCTTACGGGGGATGCCGAGACCGAGGCCCAAGAGGTGCTGCGGGCGCGGTTGGCCGGGGTACGGGTGGACGTGCTCAAGGTCGCTCATCACGGCTCGGCCCGCCAGGATCCGGGGCTCGTACTCGGATTGCACCCACGCCTCGCGCTCGTCTCGGTGGGTAAGGGCAACCCGTACGGCCATCCGTCCCCCTCCGCCCGCGCCCTGGTGGCGGCCACCGGCGCCCGCCTCCTGCGCACCGACACCGACGGCCCGATCGCGGTATCCGGCTCTCCGACCCATCTGAACGCGGTGGCCCGCGGCCCCGACACAGCCACCCGCGCCGACCACCCACCCGCCCCCATCCCTGCGTCGGTGCAGGTCATTGCCCCTGCCCGACCACGGCCATCCGCTCCCGCCGGCACCCGCGCCGGCCGTCTCCCGCGCGGGTTCGGCTCCGGCCGGTGTGGCAGACCGGTCACCCGCCCTCACGCCCGTGGTGGTGCCGGACGTCGCGTCCGCCCGTGACGGCTGCCCGCCCCCGCCGCCTCCCGCGCGGGTTCGGCCGCGATCGGCGGCTACCGCGCATTGCTTGGGCGTGCGTGCAGTGCATGGCATGCTCCGCATGCCGCCCGTGTGGGTTCCTTTCGGGTTGCGGGTGGCTGCTTCGCGTGGGGATCGGGTGCGCGTAGCGCACTGTGGGCGCCGCGCATCGGCTCGGGCAGGTCTTGCTTTTCCTGTCCCGATGGACGGCGACCCGCTCCGCGTCGCCCGCGCATGTCCGGCCTACGGCCTGAGTCGCCGCCCTGTGCGGGTGCCGTTCCGATCGACGGCGACCGACCGTCCGCCGCCGAACCCGCACAGGGCGGCGAGCGGCGCCGCCGTCCGTATTCGACGTGGTGACCGCGTGCGCATCCGCCGCTCCTCGGGTGTGTGGTGATCACCCGGCGTCGGGGGATCGGTGTCCGTCGGGCGTGGGATGCTTGGTCGGGTGGCCAGGAGAATGCAGGATGACCCGCTCGCGCCTGTGACGCTCGTCGTCGGGCCCGAGGAATTGCTGGTGGATCGGGCGATCGGCGAAGTGGTGCGCGCCGTGCGGGCGCTGGACCCCGATGCCGATGTGCGCGACCTCGCGCCGGGCGCGCTGCAGGCGGGGATGTTGTCCGAATTGGCCAGTCCGTCGTTGTTCGGCGAGCGCAAGGTCATCGTGATCCGGTCCGCGCAGGACCTCGGGGCGGACCTGGCCGGCGAGGTCAAGAAGCTGATCGCCGATCCGGCCGACGAGATCGTGCTCGTGCTCGCCCATCTCGGCGGACCCAAGGGCAAGAACCTCCTGGACGCCGTCCGCAAGGTCGGCGTGCGCGAGGTCACGTGCCCCAAGGTCACCAAGGTCGGCGATCGGGTCGCCTTCGCCCGGTCCGAGTTCCGGATCGCAGGTCGCTCGCTCACCGAGGACGCCTGCCGCACGCTGGTCGAGGCGATCGGCAACGACCTGCGCGAATTGGCGTCCGCGTGCAGCCAGCTGATGGCGGACACCGACGGCGTGGTCGACGAGGAAGTGGTCGCGCGCTACTACAGCGGGGTCGCCGAGGCGTCCAGCTTCACCGTCGCCGACAAGACCGTCGAGGGCCGTACCGCCGAGGCGCTGGAGCAGTTGCGCTGGGCGCTTTCGGTCGGTGTCGCGCCGGTCATGGTCACCAGTGCGCTCGCGCAGAGTGTGCGGCAGATCGCTCGGGTCGGGGCCGCCCCGCGCAATGCCCGGCCCAACGACCTGGCCCGCGACCTGGGTATGCCCCCGTGGAAGGTGGACCGGGTGCGGCAACAATTGCGCGGCTGGACCCCGGACGGCATCGTGCGCGCGCTGTGCGCCGTCGCCGACGCGGATGCGGCGGTCAAGGGTGGCGGTACGGATCCGGCCTATGCGCTGGAGAAGGCCGTCGTGACGGTCTCCACGGTCCGCAACATCTGACCGGGACTCTCGGCCCTCGTCCCCGGCCCTCAGCCTCACCCCACCCGGAAGCCCGAAGACGTCGCTCGCCCGCCCACACGCGACATCCCACACCCCCGCGGACACCACAAAGGCGCCGCCCCCGAGAGATCCGGGGACGGCGCCTTCGAAGTCACTACGAGCGCAAGCGCTCGGGTGTCACACGGTGCGGATGCGCGAATCAGGCCTTGGCCGTCGCGACACGCTTCTCCAGCGCCGACTTCTTGTTGGCGGCCTGGTTCTTGTGGATGACACCCTTGCTGACGGCCTTGTCGAGCTTGCGGGCCGCGAGGCGGGTGAGCGCCTCGGCCTGCTCGACGTTGCCGGCCTCGGCCGCCTCGCGCGCCTTGCGCACGAAGGTCTTGAGCTCCGACTTGACGGCCTTGTTGCGCTGACGCGCAATCTCGTTCGTCTTGTTGCGCTTGATCTGGGACTTGATGTTCGCCACGAAAGAGCCTTCTGAGTACTAGGTCGGGATCCGATCCAGGGAGAGGGCCCGTTCGGACGTTGACTTGCGTGGCAGAGACACGTACGCCACACGCGATCCATCAGATTACCAGCCATCGGCGGGCTTCCACGACACGGTCGGCCATCCCGGCCGGATCCGCCCCCGTCCGCGGCCCACGCCCACCTTGTTCACCCGTGTGGGTGGCGACCCGAACAGGCTCGGCCGGCTCCACCAACACGGCTCACCCATGCCGCATGGGACCATGTAGGGAACACCGGCGATCCCACACCGATCCCACGTGCCACCCGCAGGACCTGCACAGGACGCAGGACGTTCGACACCGCAGGACCCCCGCAGGACCGCAGGACCCCCGCCACACCGCAGGACCTCCGCAAGACCGCACACCGCAAGGCCGTACGACCCCGCAAGACCGCAGAGCGCAAACCGCAGACCGCAGACCCCGCAACCCCTCGCCAGTCCACCCGATCGAGAATCTGGAAGCCCGCGTGCCCGCGACCCCGCCAGTGAACGTGCCGGAGCCCAGCCGTACCGACCCGGCGCTGATCCGGAACTTCTGCATCATCGCCCACATCGACCACGGCAAGTCGACGCTCGCCGACCGGATGCTTCAGATCACCGGTGTGGTCGATGCGCGACAGATGCGCGCGCAGTACCTCGACCGCATGGACATCGAGCGTGAGCGCGGAATCACCATCAAGTCGCAGGCGGTGCGGCTGCCGTGGACGGCCCCCGACGGCCAAATCCACATCCTCAACATGATCGACACCCCCGGCCACGTGGACTTCACGTACGAGGTGTCCCGTTCGCTCGCGGCCTGCGAGGGCGCGATCCTCCTGGTCGACGCGGCGCAGGGGATCGAGGCGCAGACGCTGGCCAACCTCTACCTGGCGCTGGAGAACGACCTCCAGATCATCCCGGTGCTGAACAAGATCGACCTGCCGGCCGCCCAGCCCGAGAAGTACGCGGCGGAGCTCGCGCACATCATCGGCTGCGACCCGGAGGATGTGCTCAAGGTCTCCGGGAAGACCGGCGTGGGTGTGGCCGAGCTGCTGGACGAGTGCGTACGCCTGGTCCCGCCGCCGATCGGCGCCAAGGACGCGCCCGCCCGCGCGATGATCTTCGACTCGGTCTACGACTCGTACCGGGGCGTGGTCACCTACGTCCGCGTGATCGACGGCGACCTGAAGAAGCGCGAGCGGATCCAGATGATGTCGACGGGGGTGACCCACGAGCTCCTGGAGATCGGGGTCATCTCGCCCGAGCCCAAGCCCTCCGACGGCCTGAGCGTCGGCGAGGTCGGCTACATCATCACCGGCGTGAAGGACGTTCGGCAGTCCCGGGTGGGTGACACGATCACCTCGCTGCACCACGGTGCGACCGAGGCGCTCGGGGGTTACAAGGACCCGAAGCCGATGGTGTTCTCCGGTCTGTATCCGCTGGACGGATCGGACTACCCCGAGCTGCGCGACGCGCTCGACAAACTCCAGCTCAACGACGCCGCGCTGGTGTACGAGCCGGAGACCTCGGTCGCACTCGGCTTCGGTTTCCGCTGCGGCTTCCTGGGCCTGCTGCACCTGGAGATCGTCCGGGAGCGGCTGGAGCGCGAGTTCAACCTGGAGCTCATCTCCACCGCGCCGAGCGTGGTGTACCGCGTCGTCATGGAGGACGGCACCGAGCACACCGTGACCAACCCGAGCGAGTTCCCCGGCGGCAAGATCGCCGAGGTGCACGAGCCGGTGGTGCGGGCCACGATCCTGGCGCCGAGCGAGTACATCGGCACGATCATGGAGCTGTGCCAGACCCGGCGCGGGGTCCAGATCGGAATGGACTACCTCTCCGAGGACCGGGTCGAGCTGCGCTACACGCTGCCGCTCGCGGAGATCGTGTTCGACTTCTTCGACGCGCTCAAGTCCAAGACGCGCGGATACGCGTCGCTCGACTACGAGACCACCGGCGAGCAGGAATCCGCGCTGGTCAAGGTCGACATTCTGCTCCAGGGCGAGGCGGTCGACGCATTCAGCGCGATCGTGCACAAGGACAAGGCGTACAACTACGGCGTCGAGATGACCAAGAAGCTGCGCGAATTGATTCCTCGTCAGCAGTTCGAGGTGCCGATCCAGGCGGCGGTCGGGGCGCGGGTGATCGCCCGCGAGAACATCCGCGCGATCCGCAAGGACGTGCTTGCCAAGTGCTACGGCGGTGACATCAGCCGCAAGCGCAAGCTGCTCGAGAAGCAGAAGGAAGGCAAGAAGCGGATGAAGATGGTCGGCCGCGTCGAGGTGCCGCAGGAGGCCTTCATCGCGGCGCTGTCCACCGACGACAGCGGCGGCAAGAAGTAGACGGCGGCGGCAGGAAGTAGCGGTACGCGGGGCGCAGAGGCAGGGAGCGGCAGGCACGGCCGGGTCGGCCGGCGGAGTTTGGCGACGCGGATTCGCAGGCGGATCCGGGCGAAGCTACTACCGCGTAGCCCTGTGGCGGCGTACGTTGCGGGTGCATCGGGCACAACCCGATGCACCCGCTTTGTTTTTACTCCCGCTATACCGAGCCCCCCGCACTCCGTCCGCTGCCGATATCCGGCTCTCGTCGCCGTCGATACCGGTATCGACACCAGTACTCGGCATCGCCAGCACTCCCTGAGATCCGCCCAGGCTGCAATGCGCCCAAGGACATGGAGGCCGCAGTGAGTCCAGAGTCAGTCGGCATCGACAATCGCCCGCCGTCCATCGCCGTGGACTTTCTGGAGCGCATTCGCGCGACGCCCGAACGTGAGGCGTATCGGCATCCGGTGGCAGTGGGCGACGGCGACCGCGAGGAATGGCGTTCGATCACCTGGGGGCAGGCCGGTGATCGGGCCAAGGCGATCGCCGCCGGTCTGGTGGTGCTGGGGGTCGAGCCCGAGGACCGGGTCGCGATCGTCGCCGAGACCAGGCTCGACTGGGTGCTCGCGGACCTGGGCATCATGTGCGCCGGCGCGGCCACCACCACCGTCTATCCGACCACCAACGCCGACGAGGCGGCCTTCATCCTGGCCGACTCCGGCAGTGTGCTGGCCTTCGTCGCCGACGACGCCCAACTCGCCAAGCTGCGCGGCGAGCGGGCCGCCCTCGGCGCGGTGCGCAAGGTCGTCGTCTTCGACCACGCGCCCGACGCCGACGGCGGCGCCGACGACTGGGTGATCACCCTCGCCGACCTGGAGGAACTCGGCCGGGCCCGGCTGGAGAAGGAGCCCGACCTGATCGAGACCCGGGTCGCCGCGATCACCCGGGACCAGCTCGCGACGTTGATCTACACCTCCGGGACGACCGGCCGGCCCAAGGGTGTTCGGCTCGCGCACGACACGTGGGCCTATCAGGCCGCCGCGCAGGCCGCGATGGGGATGACCGACCCGGACGAGCTGCAGTACCTGTGGCTGCCGCTCGCGCATTGCTACGGCAAGGTGATGATGTCCGGCCAGATCCGGATCGGCTACCCGACCGCGATCGACGGTCGGATTCCCAAGCTGATCACCAACCTTCCGATCGTGCGGCCGACCTTCATGGCCGCCGCGCCGCGGGTGTTCGAGAAGGTGTACAACTCCGTGCATGTGCGGATGCGGGCCGAGGGCGGGCTCAAGTACAGGATCTTCCGCTGGGCGGTCGGTGTCGGCCGGGAGATGTCGCAGACCCGGCAGGCCGGTCGCACCCCCTCCGTGCTGCTGAACGCCAAGTACCGACTGGCCGACCGGCTCGTCTTCGGCAAGCTGCGCGACCTGTTCGGCGGCCGGCTCAAGGGCTGTATCTCCGGCAGTGTGGCGCTCTCGCCCGACGTGGCGGAGTTCTTCGACGCGATCGGCATTCCCATCCTGGAGGGCTACGGCCTGACCGAGGCCAGCGCGGGCAGCTCGGTCAACCGCTACGACGCGCACCGCATCGGCACCGTCGGCTTGGTACTGCCCGGCTCCGAGCTGCGCATCGCCGAGGACGGCGAGCTGCTCGTGCGCGGGCCGGCGGTGATGCAGGGCTATCACAACGACCCGGAGGCCACCGCCGAGGTGCTCACCGAGGACGGCTGGCTGCGCACCGGCGACATCGCGGTGATCGAGGACGGCTTCCTGCGCATCACCGACCGCAAGAAGGACCTGATCAAGACGTCCGGCGGAAAGTACGTGGCGCCCAGCGAGATCGAGGGCCGGTTCAAAGGCATGTGCCCGTACGTCGGCAACATCCTCGTGCACGGCGAGGGCCGCAACTTCTGCACCGCGCTGATCACCCTGGACCCGGACGCGATCCGGAGCTGGGCTGCCGACCGGCCGGAACTGCGGGACAAGTCGTACGAGGAACTGGCCGGCAGCGCCGAGGCCCGCGCGCTCATCGCCGAATGTCTCGACGAGCTCAACGCGGGTCTTCAGCGCTGGCAGACGGTGAAGAAATTCGCCATCCTGCCGCGCGACCTGAGCGTCGAGCACGGTGAGCTGACGCCCAGCCTCAAGGTCAAGCGGCGGGTGGTGGAGCGGCAGTACGCGGAGCTGTTGGAGGACATGTACAAGGGCACGCTGGTCACCTGAGCGCCGGGGGCACGGCCGGTCACCCAGTCCGGGGTCGGCCCGAAGGTGTCGACGGCCGCCGGGCCCGGTCGCCGGCTCGTGGACAATGGGAGGATGCCCTCCGCACCCCCCGACGGTCTGCCCGTGCCCGAAGACGGTTCGCTGCCCGCGTCCGCACTCGCCGAGTTCGCGGGCGCGAGTCGCCCGTTCGGCTTCTACGTGCACGTGCCCTACTGCGCGTCACGGTGCGGCTACTGCGACTTCAACACCTACACCGCCACCGAGCTGGGCGGATCGGCTTCGCAGGGGTCGTACGCGGACGACGCGATCGCCGAGATCCGGATGGCCCGGCGGTTGCTGGGCGAGGTGGACCGGCCGGTGGAGACGGTGTTCTTCGGCGGGGGCACGCCCACCCTGCTCCCGGCTTCGGACCTGGCCCGGATCCTGGGCGCGATCCGGGACGAGTTCGGCCTCGCCGCCGGGGCCGAGGTGACCACCGAGGCCAATCCCGAGTCGGTGGATCCGGCCTATCTGGACACGCTGCTCGCGGGCGGCTTCAACCGGCTGTCGTTCGGCATGCAGAGCGCGCGCCGGCACGTGTTGCAGATCCTGGACCGCAGGCACACCCCGGGTCGGCCGGAGCAGTGCGTGGCCGACGCGCGCGCGGCCGGGTTCGAGCACGTCAACCTGGACCTGATCTACGGCACGCCGGGAGAGTCCGACGACGACTGGCGGGCCTCGCTGGACGCGGTGCTCGGTGCCCGTCCCGACCACGTCTCGGCGTATGCGCTGATCGTCGAGGACGGTACTCGACTGGCCGGCCGGGTGCGTCGCGGCGAGCTGCCGATGCCGGACGACGACGTGCTCGCGGACCGATACCTGATGGCGGACGAGGCGTTCACCGGCGCCGGGCTCGGCTGGTACGAGGTGTCCAACTGGGCGACCGATGCCGCCGCGCGCTGCCGGCACAACGAGCTGTACTGGACCGGCGCGGACTGGTGGGGTGCGGGGCCGGGTGCGCACAGCCACGTGGGGGGCGTGCGGTGGTGGAACGTCCGGCATCCCGCCGCGTACGCGCAGCGGCTGGCCGCGGACACCTCTCCCGCGCAGGCGCGCGAGCTGCTCACCGCGGAGGACCGTCGGGTCGAGCGGATCCTGCTCGAACTGCGGCTGTCCGACGGCGTCCCGCGCTCGCTCCTGACGGAGGTGGGGCGGAAGGCGGCGGACCGGGCCGTGGCCGATGGCCTGCTCGAGCCCATTGCGGGGGATCGGGCGGTTCTCACGCTTCGCGGGCGGTTGTTGGCCGACGCCGTCGTGCGGGATTTGGTCGACTAGGAGGCGATGAGCGCCTTCGGCCTCGAACGCCGACCGGGCTGTCGTCGGCCCGGCCGGTGGTCGGTGACGGGGTCCGTGGTTACATCGCCACGTCCATGATCAGGTCGGCCAGGGATTCGTCGATGCGGTTCAGTTCCTGGGCGTAGCGGCGCATCTCGGTGCCTTCGCGCTTGGCATCCGACTCGCCCTGTTCCTTGGTGCGCAGGGCTGCGCCCACCTCGTCGCGGATCGACTTGATTTCCGCGTCCAGACCCTGGGCGATCGCGTCGCGCATCTTGCGGAGTTGCTTGACCACCTCTTCGCCCAGGTTGGTC
Organism: Embleya sp. NPDC008237; assembly: GCF_042956465.1. NCBI lineage: Bacteria > Bacillati > Actinomycetota > Actinomycetes > Kitasatosporales > Streptomycetaceae > Embleya > Embleya sp. NPDC008237. The sequence continues at coordinate 538,833 of NZ_JBIBGL010000003.1, read as the reverse complement.
ACGTCGGTGTCGGCCTGCTTGCGCAGTTCCAGTTGGACCTGCTCGGCGACCTGCTCCTTGAGTCGGCGGTTGGCCTTGTTCAATTGCAGCGCGCCCTTGAACACGGTCGACCCGAGCACCGCGCCGAGGATCACGAACGGGCCCAGGCCGACCAGGAACGCCGCCGTGCCGACCGCGATCTGCGGCAGGAGTGCGGTGAGCATCGACCTGAGGTTGAACTTGCCGCCGGAGACCGCGGTCGCCGGGTCGAGCACGAAGCTGACCGCGTCCGCGAGCAACCGCTCGATCGGCGTCGAGGGTTTGCCGTCCTCGTCGGTGCCGACCGGGCCTGCGGTGAGCGACGCACGGATCTCGTCGATCCGCGTGACGAACTGCTTCACGTCGTCGTCGATCATCCGCTCCATGTCCTCGACGCGACGCGCGACGAGCGGCTTGAGCTCGCTCTCCTGCCACTGTGCGAATTCGACCTGGACCCGTCCGGAGAGATGGTCGGTGATCTCCTTGACCGCCGCCTCCATCTTCTCGCGCGCGTTGAACGGATTGGCGCCGATGGTGTTGCTCGGGTCGTACTCCTGGGCCCAGTTCGGGATGTTCGCGGCGACCCGGTCCATGAACCGCCGGGTCGCGGCCTCGACTTCGCCGCGGGTCTCGCGCAGGTGCTCCTCCATCTGCGCGACGATCACCCGCCGATTCTGCTCCAGCCGGGTCAGCGGACCCTGGACCCGCTCGTAGGTGGCCCGCAACTCCTCGACGTCCTGGGTCAGGAGCGCCTCCTTGCGGTCGATCTGCTCGCGCGCCTCGATCAGCAGGTACTTGAGCTCCCGGGCGGGCGAGAGGATCTTGGCCCGGCCGCGCTCGCGGGTCAGGAAGTCCTCCAGGCCGCGTTCCAGTTCGGGCATCCCGGAGCCGGCCAGCAGGTCCGGGTCGCCCTTCTGCCGGCCGGTGAGCGCGGCCCGGGCGTTGACGAAGAAGACCCGGTCCGGGCGGGAGAGGTAGGGGGAGAGGCGCTTGCGGATCTCCCGCTGTACGTCCTCGCGCTCCTCCTCCTCGACCAGGTTGATCTTGTTCCCGACGTAGAACACGTCCTCGTGCCCGCGCGCCTTGACGTGCACGTCCAGGAAGAGCTGTTCGCTGCGCGACATCGCGGCCTGGCAGTCCACCACGAACACCAGCACGTCGGCCTGTTCGAGGTAGTTCAGGGTGACCTTCTCGCGCTCGGGGGCCTCGTTCAGGCCCGGCGAGTCGACCACCACGACGCCGTTGCGGCACAGTTCGAGCGGCCAGCGCACCACCGCCCGCTCGTACGGGTTCGGGGTGTTGTCGTCGTCCGCGCCGATGGTGACGTAGTCGGCGATCTCGTCCACGCCGACGGTCAGCGGGTCGCCCGCCGTGCCGTCCGCCTCCAGCGGATAGATCAGCGCCGAGCGGGTGTCACCCCACGTCACCTCGTTGATGATCGCGGTACACGGACGCGCGAAGGAAGGCAGCACCTTCTCGCCGAGCATCGAGTTGATCACCGTGCTCTTGCCGCGTTTGAACTCGCCGACGATCATCACCTTGAACGCCTCGGACGCGGCCCGTTGCTTCAACGAGTCCAATTTCTTGACGCCCGCGCCGATCCGCAGTCCGGCCACGATCGGCGTGAGCCGGTCGATCAGGCCGACCAGGGTCTCCTGCCGTGCCCGCCACGCGCCGTAACCCGCGTAGGCCCCATCGGCCGCCCCATGACCCCTGTCCACCCTGAACGCTCCCCTCCTCGACGGCTGCTCAGCCTCTGGCGCCCAGCATGGTGTCGAGCTGGACCCCGAGCTGCTCGCTGCGCGAGACGAGATCCTGCCATGCGGGTCCATCCGTGCCGACCTTGGCCAGCGCGGTCTGTCGATCGCTCCGCCATGCCTTCTGGCCGCGCACCGCCTCGTCCATCACCCCGGCGTAGAGCGTGTGCAGGCGCTTGGAGACCTCCTCGGAGAAGCCGCCGAGCACCTCCTCGACCATCGGCTCCAGGGCCTTCATCGCCTGCGCGCGCTGCCCCTCGGTCAGCGACGTCGACTTGACCTCGCCGAGCACCATGCCGCCCGCCGAGGCGGCCATGCTCGCGCCCATCGGCAGCGCCGAGACGCCGCCGGTGAGCGGGATCAGCAGCGCGCCGAGCACGGCGAGGCCGGTCGGGCCGATTCGCCAGGCGAGCTTGCGGCTCTTGAGGTCCTTCAGGCCCAGCGACTCCGCCTCGCCGAGTTCGAACTCGGTGGACAGCTGCTCGACCTTCTCCAGCCGGTATCCGCTGCCGCGTCCGAAGTGCAGCTTCATCTTCGCGTCCAGCCACTGCACGTCGGCCTGCACGCTGGAATGCAGCTGGGCCTCGAACTTCTTGGCCAGCGCCGTGAGTTCGCGGCGGAGTCGGAACGGCAGGTCGCGTTCCCACCAGGTCCGCGGGTCGGGCGCGCGCTCCATTTCGTAGCGCAGCGTGTCCAACAGGTCGCCGCGCGAGAGCTGGAGGTGCTCGCGGAACTTCTCCGCGGTCTGCGTGCGCCGCTGCTGGAGTTCGACCCGGACCTTGCCCCACTCGGCGGACATCCGGTCGATCTCGACCTCGGACTGCTCGACGGCGCGCTGTCGTTCGGCCGCACCGAGCTCGGCCGCGGCCAGGCCGTCCCGACCCACCTGGGCCATCTCCGCCAGCAGCGCGAGCAGTTGGCCCGCGGTCTGCCGCGAGCGCATGCTGCGCCGGCCGGCGGAGGTGGTGTACTCGGTGATCCGCTCGATCACGCCGGCCACCGGCGAGACGTCCTCGCGATGCGGGCCGGCGAGCACCTGCAGGGTCGGCGAGATGCGGCGCACCCGGCCGCCGAGGTAGTCGACGATGTCCTCGCGCTCGTCCTCGTCGACGGTGTCCAGCTTGGACACCACCACGGTGATCCGCGGCACGTGCCGGGCGATCACCTCCTCCTCCAGGAACGCGGTCTCGGACAGGCCGAGCGGCGCGCTCGCGGAGACCACCATCAGCACCGCGTCGCTGGCCGCGACGGTGCGCCGGACCAGGTCCTCGGTCCGGCGGTCGTGCTCCTCGGCGTCGGTGCCCTTGCCGCGCCCGGCGTTGACGCCGGGCGTGTCCACCAACTCGACGTCCAGTCGGGCCAGTTCCGGCTCGGCGACGAGCACGCGCACGCCGACCAGTCGGGCCTGGTCCGGATCCCGATGTTCACTCAGCCGGTGCACCTCGTCCCACGACGCGGACACCGCCGGCCTGGGTTCGGCCCGCCCGTCGGCGAACTGCAATTCCAGGCGCGGTTCCGGCCCGGCGGCGATCACCAGCGGGACCGGGGTGTGCCGACCCTCGGGCAGCACCGGGACGCCGAGCAGCCGGTTGATCAGCGAGGACTTGCCGCGGCCGAATTCGCCCACCACCGCGATCCGTAGACCGGGCCGGCGCATCCTGGCCCGCAACCGGTCGAGTTCGGCGGCGATGGCGTCCAGGCCGAAGTCGCCGGCGATCGCCTGCGCGTCGTTGATCCGTCGGCCGAGCGTGGTGGCCGACGGCGCCTGCTTGACCAGGCTGGTCACCGACCCGGCGGGCACGGCGGCGGCCGGCGCGGGCGTACGCGGAGCCGGCGTCACGGGCGCGACCCGCGCCGCCGGGGCGACCCGAGCGGCAGCCGGCGGCGCGGCTGGTGCCGCCGACCCACCCGCGCCGGACGGGCCGCCCGCGAGGCGACCCGCCCAGCCCGGGTTCGGCCCCGGAGCACTCGAAGCATCGCCCGCCGGGCGCGGACCCGGAGCCGGGGCCTGCCTCCGGTCCGCCGTCTGCCCCGACGGGCCGGGTCGGCCGGTGGGCGAGTCGCCCGAGTCGCGCCGCGCCGCCGCCTCACGCGGTGCGCCGGCACGCAGCCACGAGGCCGTGCTCGGCACGAGTCGGTGATACGCGGCCACCGCGCCGGCGGGCATCACCCGCGCGTAGAGTCCGGCGAGGATCTTCGGGCCGCCCTTCGCGTCCGCGTCGGGGTCGGCCAGGAAGCGGCCCAGCGACTGGAAGAAGCGGGCCCGCTCGGCCAGCGCCTCCGGCTGCATGGACAGCGCCCAGGCGGCCTCGTCCCCGATGGTGCTCTCCACCGACGCGGCGACCTCGGGCAACTCGGTCAGCTTGACGTGCCGCAGCACGTCCTCGGACGGCCAGCCCCACTGGACCGCGCCCCACACCGGGTGGATCGGCAGTTCGCGGCGCCCCGGGACGGCCTTGCCGACCCCGATCAGGCTCCACAACGTCCAGCCGTTCGCGGTCCGTTCGGGCACCGGCGGCAGTGCCACCGATTCCATGGTGACCCAGCCGCGCAGCTCGTCGCTGCGGTGGATCCCGCTCAACAGGCCCGCGACGCCCGGACGGCGGCGCGGCTGTACCTGTGCGGCCTGGCGCAGCACGTGTTCACGATCGAACGACATGTGTTGTCCCTACTCCCATCGAATCCGTTGTGATGTCGAACGATCAGGCGTGCGTCGGGTGGGCGACGATCATCGTGGTGTCCCGGTCCTGCCACGCGTTGACGAAGTCCGCCAGCGGAATCGGCTCGGTCTGGCCGAACGGCGCACCCGGGTCGTTGAGCAGGACGTAGACCGAGCCGTCGGGCTGGGTGTCGATGCCGGTGACCCACACGGCGTGTCCCATCGTGGGGTCCTGCTCCAGCGGCGCACCGGTGGCCGGGTCCTGCATCGGAGACCAGATCTCCTGCGCGTCCAGGGCGACGATGACCTGGTCGCCCTTCTCCAGCGCGTCGAGCATCTGCCGCATGTCGGCGCCCGGCACCATGTCGGTGTCCACGCCGTGCATTTCGAGCAGCTTGCCGATGTCGTCGGTTCTGGTGCCGTTCTCGGGGTCGTAGATGCCGGCCTGCTGGGCCTCGGTCATCAGCGCGTTCTCGTCCAGCGGCAGACCGGTGAGCTTCTCCAGGATCATCCCCTGGGAGACCACCGCGCAGCTGGTCGGGCTGACCTGCTGCTGCCAGTACTGCGCGTCGCCGACCGGGTCGCCGAAGCCGTCGAACTGCGCGGGCGTCCAGTTGTCCGGCGCGTGGTACTCCCAGTTGCCCTGCTCGTCGGAGACCGCGCCCCACGCGGCGGGCACGCCGGGCTCGGTGTTGCCCGTGCCCGGGTAGCTCGCCGGGTCCGCGTACGGGTCGTTGCCCTGCGGCTCGCCGTAGGGATCCATGCCGTACGGGTCGCCGTAGGGGTCCGCGTACGGGTCTCCGTAGGGATCGGCGTACGGGTCGTTGGCGACCTGGTCGTCGTACCACTGCCGACTGGGCGTGGGGACGGGCTCGTTGTTGTCGTTGGGGTCGAACATGTGCGGGTCGTACGCGTCGATCCGGCCGTCGCCGTCGCTGTCCGCGTGGAACGGGTCGTAGTTCGGGTCGTTGAGCGGATCGAAGTTCGGGTCCGTGTACGGCAGAGTGGAGTTGGGGTAGGTACCGCCGTTGCTCTCGCCGCCCGCGTCGGTCTCCCACAGTGGTGCCGCCGCTACAGTGCCCCCGTCGGCGGTGTCCAGTGTGTCGATGGTGTCGTCGGAGACCACCGCGAACAGGTCGTCGTCGTGCGTGTAGTCGCTCATCTGCCGAATTCCCCCCGGCGTGTGAGGCGCTCGCGTTGGTTGTTCACCGTGTCGCGGCGCCGTTCCGTCTGCCTGTCCGCGTCCTGCAACAGGCTTCTGCGAGCCGCGAGAATATCCTCACGGCGGTGATGCTCGGTCACCAGTTCGGCGACCGTCGCCTCGTACCTGGCCCGGTAGCGGTCCACGTGTTGTGAGACGTCCAGCGAGTAGTGCGTCGTGGCCGTGCCGACGGCCTCGTCGATCTGTCGGGACAAACCGTCGGCGACGGTTCGCAGTGTCTGATGCATTTCGGCGCGTGCGCGGTTCCGCAGAGCCGTCATGTCAGTGGATGACAGCGAATCGGCCACTTTGGCCATGAATCCACCGAAGCCGGCCCGGCCGGAGGGCGTGCCCGGGTCGCCGTTTCGGGCGCCGCCGAACCACTGGTCCAGGGCGCCGCCGATCCGCGCGCCGGGGGTGCGCGGGGTGGTCGGGTCCAGTCGCACGGCGCGGATCTGCTGGGTGACCCCGGAGACCGAGTCCTGATAGGCGCGCATCGCCGCGTCCGCGAGTTGATGTCCGGTCAGCACGGTGACCCGGTCCGGTCCGGCCGGTCGGTGGATGGCGCCGAGCTTGCGGTACGCCGCCTCGAACGCGGCGTCGGCGGCCGACCGGGCGCTCTCGGCGGCGGTGGCCAGCGCGCCGGTGACGGCCTGCTGCACGATGTCGCCGATCCGGGGCAGGCCCTGCCGGATCAGTTCCGGCGCGCGGACGGCGATCACCGCGCGCAGTTCGTCCGGGGTTTCCGCGCCGTCGAGCGCGTGGTCGATCTCGGCCTGGGTGTAGCGCCACCACTGCGGGGCCATGCCGCCGACCGCCTGTTGGGCACGCTGGGCGCCGGCGCCGAGCAGGCGCGCGGTCTCGCCGTGTTGGGCCCGGACGAATGCGGCCATGTCGGCGATGCGGGCATCCGCGAGTTCGGCTTCCTCCGCGTCCAGCCGCTGCTCGGCCAGGGTCACCTCGCGGCGCAGTTCGTCGAGCAGGTCCTCCAGGAGCCGCAGCAGGTGGTCGGACACCGCGACGATGCGCTGACGCTGCATCAGGTCCCGGAGTCGGGCCACCGTGCGCGGGAACTCCTCGGCCCAGTAGGCCTGTTCCGGGCCGCGCAGCGGTCGTCCTGAGGCGAGTCGGACCACCGGCTCGGCGGCGACCGGTTCGACCACCGGGTCGGCCGTGCCCAGCATCCGGGCGAACCGCTGCCGGACGTGCGCGAGCAGGTCCTCGCGTTCGTCCTCGTCGATGTGATCCATCTTGGTGACCAGGACGATGCAGCGGCGCAGTTGCCCGGGGTCGAGCGCGTCGGTCAGGAACTCGGCCAGCGACACCGGCGAGGGCGACGTGGACGCGGTCAGCACCGCCGCGACGTCGGCGATGTCGCGCATCACCGCGCGGGTGATCTCGGTGTGTCCGACGCGGGCGTTGGTGCCGGGCGTGTCGATGATCACCAGCCCGTCGCGCAGTGCGTCGGCGGGGTGGCGGACCTCCAGGCTCTGTACCCGTGGCGCGATCGTGTCGTCGGCGGTGAGCAGCCGCAGGATGCCGGCCGTGTCGTCGGGAACGGGCACGTCCGGGGCGAGATGCGCGAGCATCCGGCCGAGCGGACTGGCCGCGCCGGTGTATCGCCCGGAGGGGTAGACGTAGCGGATCCCGTCGCCGTTGAAGCGCACCTCGACGGAGAATTCGTCACCGTGGGTGATCCTGGTCGCGGCGCCGGTGGTGGGCAGCGCCGAGGTGGGCAGCAGGTCCTCGGCCAGCAGCGCGTTGATGAAGGTGCTCTTGCCGGCCGAGAACTCGCCGATCACGGCGAGGTAGTACCGGTCGTCGCGCAGGCGCGTCTCGATCTCGCGGATACGTTCGGTCAGTTGGGTCAGTCGCTCCTGATCGCCGACGATGCGGCGGACCATGGCGAGTGCGAAGTCGAGGTGGTCGGAGGTCTCGGTGAGCGCCTCGACCACATCGCGTCGCTTCGAACGATCCCCGGCCATGCCGCGAGAATCCACCACCGCGCCCCCTCCCGACGGTGCCCTCCCCGATGTACGGGCGATCCTGTCACGAGGTCCGGAATCCCGTCTCGGTGGATTCGGATGCCGGCCGGACCGATCCGTGGAACCCCTGTGGCCCTTGTGAGACGGCCGTCGAAATGGTGCGATATAGGCGCCGAGGCGATCCCTCGTACCTGATCCACGTCGTCGCCCCATTCGGCCCGATCGGTATGAATGGTAGGAATTCGACGCATACTGGTTGCGTGTGGGTGCCTCGGCTCGTCCGGCGAGTCGATTCCGATGCGATCAGGAGATGGCATGTTCGAGGAGGCCCAGTATCTGGCCCCGGTCACCCGTAGGGCCGACGGCGGCGTCGAGGTCGAGCTGTCCCGCAGCCACCCGGGGTTCGCGGACGCGGTGTACCGCGAGCGCCGGAATCGGATCGCGGAGCTGGCCTTGGACCACCGGCGCGGCGACCCGATCCCGGAGGTCGAGTACACCGAAGAGGAGCACGAGGTCTGGCGCCTCGTCTCGCACGAGTTGTCCGTCTCCCACGCGGAGTACGCGGTCTCGGACTACCTGGAGGGCACGGCGCGGCTGAAACTGCCGACCGACCGGATCCCCCAGTTGGAGGAGGTCAGCGGCGCGCTGCAACCGCTCACCGGGTTCCGTTACCTGCCCGCGGCCGGTCTGGTCCCGCTGCGCGACTTCTACGGATCACTGGCCGACTCGTACTTCCACTCGACCCAGTACATCCGCCACCACAGCGTGCCGCTGTACACGCCCGAGCCGGACGTCGTGCACGAGGTGATCGGGCACGCCAACATGCTCGCCTCGGACCGGTTCGCCGCGCTGTACCGGGTGGCCGGCGAGGCGGCCCGCCGGGTGGAGAGCCGCGAGGCGCTGGAGTTCGTCTCGAAGGTCTTCTGGTTCACCCTGGAATTCGGCGTCATGCACGAGGGGGGCGCACTCAAGGCCTACGGCGCGGGGATCCTGTCGTCCTACGGCGAGATCCGCGAGTTCCGCACCGTCGACATCCGCGAACTGGACCTGGTGGCGATGGGCACGATGCAGTACGACATCACCCACTACCAGGACATCCTGTACGCGGCACACTCGATGACCCACCTGGAGGACCTCGTCGGCACCTTCTGGGCCACGTGCACCGACGACTCGATCGCCGCCCTGACGGCGTCGGCGAAGACGCCGTAGACCCTTCCCCCGTGGTCGTTCACTCGGTCGGGTGATCGGGCGCCAAACGTCCGGTCACCTGCCCGAGTGGCTCTTCATGCTCGCTGACGCTCTTCTCGGCGCCCAAGGGCGACGACTACACGGAGAGCTACACCGGCCCGTTCGGCAAGCAGATCGATCTGCCCGCGCCGTTCTCGACGGCCTTGGACACCACCAGGTTCGTCTGACGCTCGGCGGCACTTCGGTCGGGGGCGCTCACACCCGCCGTACGAATACCCGGCCGAAGTCGCCGCCCGTGGCCAGGAGGGTGCCGTCGGTGGAGAAGGCCAGGCGGCGTACGCGTTGGTCGTCGTAGCCGGGGAGCGGGCGGCTGGACGCCTCGCGCAGGTTCGCGTCGTACACGTGCAGCGCGCCCGTGCGGTGGCCGCCGATCGCAATCCGCCCGCCGTCCGGCGAGTAGGCCCACGCGTAGCACGTGGCCCAGCCGTTCGGGTGGTGCGGGTTGGTGAAGTGCCAGGCCGGTTCGCCGGTGTCGATCGAGAGTGCGAACGGCCCGTTCACCCGCCTCTGGTTGACAAGGAGCAGGGTCTCGCTCGGATCGAAGCCGAGGTCGCCGATCTCCCACGCGAGCGGCACCCGAGCGGTCGGGCGACCGGTCTCCACGTCCCACACCTCGACCTCGTTGGTCGGATCGTCGGTCGCGTCCCGGTGCCCGTAGACCACACCGCGGCTGACCCGCCACACCGCCAACAACCGGCCCGAGGGCGACAGCGCGGCCCCCCGGCACTCGGTGGTCGCCGACTGCGTCGAAACCTCGAACACCTGCGTGCCGGCCGCGTCCAGGACGCGCACCCGGTCGCCGGCGTCGAACACCACGAGTCGTCGGCGGGCCGCGTCCCAGGACGGCTGCACGGTGTACGGATTGAACAGGGCATCCTCGAACTGCCGGTAACAGGCGAGCTGTTCCTCATGCAGGGTGGTCAGGTCGAGCCGGCGTGTGGCGCCGCCGACCGTGTAGACCACGGCCGTTCCCGTCGCGTCGAACAACACGCTGTCGATGCCGGTCAGCCGCTCGGCCGTCGGCACCGCGTGCACCGTGCGCCGAACCCCGGTGGCCACGTCCACGAGACGGATCGCACCGCCGTAGGCGATCAGCACCGTGTGCCCGTCCGGATGCAGGTCCAGTGCCCGCGACGAGGTCTTGCCCGGCGGCATGAACTCCAGCGCCACCGGATCCTCCGCCCCGCCCAGCCGGACGAACCCGGCCCGCAGCGCCTTGTCCGCCTCCCGCCGCAGCGCGACCACGGCGGCGGCCGGGTCCGTGAACTCCTTGCGCGTCTCCCGGGCCTTCCCGTTCCCCGACCACGCGGCCCGGACGAACTCGGCCCCGGACACGCCGAATCTCCGGTACTTGGGCCCGGCCGAGTCCGGCAGCACGAGCGTGACCTGTTCCTGTCGCATCGGAGCACGCTAGCGCCGCGGCCGGGAAACGGGCATCGGGCGGCGGACGCGACTCACACCTCGGACGGGGATGTCACGAAATCGATCAGTTCCTCCACCCTCCCCAGCAGCGCGGGCTCCAGATCGCGGTACGAATCCACCGCGGCGAGAATGCGACGCCACGCCTGCGGCGGATCCACCGGCCAGCCGAGCGCCGCGCAGACCCCTTCCTTCCACGGCACACCGCGCGGTACGTCCGGCCACGCCGCGATGCCCACCGACGCCGGCCGGACCGCCTGCCACACGTCGATATAGGGGTGTCCCACCACGAGCACCTGATCACCGGTCACCTGCGCCGCGATCCGGCTCTCCTTCGAGCCGGGCACCAGGTGGTCCACCAGCACGCCCAGCCGTCGACCCGGGCCCGGCGCGAACTCGCGCACCAGCGCCGGAAGATCGTCGACGCCCTCCAGATACTCCACGACCACGCCCTCGATCCGCAGGTCGTCGCCCCACACCCGCTCGACCAACTCCGCGTCGTGCCGGCCCTCCACATAGATCCGGCCGGCCCGCGCCACCCTGGCCCGGGCGCCCCGGACCGCCACCGAACCCGACGCGGTCCGCCCGGGAGTGCGCGCGGGTCCGGGCGTGCGCGGGCGGACCAGGGTGACGACCTCGCCGTCGATCAGGAACCCGCGCGGATCCAGCGGGAAGACCCGGAGCCGGCCGTGCCGATCCTCCAGGGTGACGGTGAACCCCTCCGGGGTCTTCTCCACCCGGACCACCGCACCGCAGAAGCCGGTGGACGCCTCCTCCACCACCAGATCGCGTTCGGCCTCGACCTCGGGGACGGGCTTGTCCTTCTTCCATCCCGGGATCAGCGACTCGGGTCCATAGCTGCGCATGAGAGTGACGCTAGCCGGGTGACGGTGCGTCAGTCCGGTACGACGCGCCCGGCGGCGACCTCGGCCAGCCAGTGGTTCTGTCGGATCACGAACTCCTCGTCCACCACCGCACCGTGCCCGGGCAGCCAGACACTCGCGTCCAGCGCCCGGACCCGTGCCAGCGAATCGCTCCACTCGGCGGCGAACGCGTCCGAGCCGAACACCGGCGGCCCGCTCTCCTCCACCATGTCGCCGGCGATCAGCACGCCGCAGTCGGGCACGTGCACGACCACATCGTGGTCGGTGTGTCCGCGGCCCGGCGCGTACAGCACCACCTCGCGCCCGCCCAGGTCCACAGTCACCGGCTGCTCGCGGGTCACCGTGCGGGTCGGCGGCACGATCCGCGCGGCGTTCATCAGCTCCGGGTCGAAGCCGTGCGAGATGCCGCTCGCCCGACCGGCGTCGGCGTACCGCTCGAGATAGGCCGGCAGATCCGCGTGGCCCCAGACCTCGGCGTCGGGGAAGGCACGCAGCACCTCGTCGTTGCCGTAACAGTGGTCGAAGTGACCGTGTGTGTTCACCACCGCGACCACCCGGTCGGGCAATCCGTGCGCGGGCAGTTCGCGGGCCAGCGAGGCCAACAGGTCGGCGGCCTCGTGGTCGTGCGAACCGGTGTCCACGAGCAGGATCCCCTCGCGACCCGTGACGACCGCCACATTCAGTTCCAGGCCGGGCAGCCGGCGGCGCAGGACGCCCGGTGCGATCGGCTCCCAGGTGGCGTGTTTCGGCTGTTCGGCGCGTAGCATGCGTCAACCTTGGCACGGACTCAGGGGTACGGTCCGGATCGGGTGACCCGTACACTGGCACTCGGCGGGACGGAGTGCCAACCAGTGGGACGAACCACCGCCGACGGGACACGGCAACGGGTGGAAGAACGGGTCAGGGAGGTGCGCACCATGCTCGACGATCGCAAGCAGGACGTGCTGCGTGCCATCGTGCAGGACTATGTGGCGACCCAGGAGCCGGTGGGTTCCAAGGCGCTCGCGGACCGACACAACCTCGGGGTCTCCCCGGCCACCATTCGCAACGACATGGCCGCGCTGGAGGAGGAGGGCTACATCACGCAGCCCCACACCAGCGCCGGCCGCGTGCCCACGGACAAGGGCTACCGGCTGTTCGTCGACCGGCTCGCGGGCGTCAAGCCGCTGTCGGGCGCCGAGCGCCGGGCGATCCAGACCTTCCTGGCCGGCGCGGTGGACCTGGACGACGTGGTGGGCCGGACGGTGCGGCTGCTGGCGCAGCTGACCCATCAGGTCGCCGTCGTGCAGTACCCCTCGCTGACCCGCTCGACGATCCGGCACGTCGAGTTGCTCACCCTGGCGCCCACGCGCGTGATGCTCGTGCTGATCACCAGCACGGGTCGGGTCGAGCAGCGGGTGATGGACACACCGGGCCCGGTCGGCGAGAACCTGCTCGCCGACGTCCGCGCGCGACTGAACAGCCGGATCACCGGCAAGCGGTTCGCCGATGTGCCGTTGTTGGTCCAGGATCTCGCCGAGCCGTTCACCGCCGAGGAACGGCCGATCGTGGCGGACATCCTGGCGACCCTGCTCGACACCCTGGTCGAGCACAAGGAAGAGAAGGTCGTCCTGGCCGGGACGGCCAACCTGACCCGTTTCGGCATGGACTTCCCGAACACGATCCGCCCGGTCCTCGAAGCACTCGAGGAGCACGTCGTGCTGCTGCGCCTGTTGGGTGAGGCGACCGACCCGGGCATGGTCGTGCGGATCGGACACGAGAACATGCACGAAGGACTGGCCGCGACCTCGGTGGTCGCCGTCGGATACGGCAGTGGGCAGGAAACGCTGGCGAAGCTCGGGGTGCTCGGGCCGACCCGAATGGACTACCCCGGAACGATGGGAGCGGTGCGCGCCGTGGCACGGTACGTCGGACAGATCCTCGCGGAGTCGTAGAGTTGGCTACCGATTACTACGAGGTCCTCGGGGTGCGGCGGGACGCCACCCCGGAGGAAATCAAGAAGGCCTTCCGCCGGCTCGCTCGGGAGCTGCACCCGGACGTCAATCCGGACCCGAAGACGCAGGACCGGTTCAAGGAGATCAACAACGCCTACGAGGTCCTCTCGGACCCGCAGAAGCGACAGATGTACGACCTCGGCGGCGACCCGCTGTCCTCCGGGGGCGGCGCGGGCGGCGGCTTCGGCCAGGCCGGCTTCGGCTTCAGCGACATCATGGACGCGTTCTTCGGCCAGGCCAGCCAGCGCGGACCGCGCTCGCGCACGCGCCGCGGCCAGGACGCGATGATCCGGATCGAGATCACCCTCGAAGAGGCCGCGTTCGGCACCACCCGGGAAATCCAGGTGGACACCGCCGTCACGTGCAATACGTGCAACGGCGAGGGCGCGGCCCCGGGTACCTCGGCGCAGACCTGCGACATGTGTCGCGGGCGCGGCGAGGTCAGCCAGGTCACCAAGTCCTTCCTGGGCCAGGTCATGACGTCGCGGCCGTGTCCGCAGTGCCAGGGCTTCGGCACCGTGGTCCCGCACCCGTGCCCCGAGTGCGCGGGCGACGGGCGGATCCGCGCGCGGCGCACGCTCACCGTCAAGATCCCGGCGGGCGTGGACAGCGGCACCCGGATCCAGCTCGCGGGCGAGGGCGAGGTCGGCCCCGGTGGCGGACCGGCCGGCGACCTGTACGTGGAGATCGTCGAGGTCCCGCACACCACGTTCCAGCGGCGCGGTGACGACCTGCACTGCACGGTCACCATCCCGATGACGGCGGCGTCGCTGGGCACCAAGGTGCCGTTGCAGACGCTGGACGGCACCGAGGAGATCGACATCCGCCCCGGCACCCAGTCGGGCCAGTCGATCCCGCTGCACGGACGCGGCATCACCCACCTGCGCGGCGGCGGCCGGGGCGACCTGGTCGTGCACGTCGAGGTGCAGACGCCGAGCAAGCTCGACCCCGAGCAGGAGGAGCTGCTGCGACGGCTCGCCAAGCTGCGCGGCGAGGAACGGCCTTCCGGCCAGTTCACGCCGGGCCAGCAGGGCCTGTTCTCCCGCCTCAAGGACGCGTTCAACGGTCGCTGAACCGACGCGCGGCACGCACAGCGCGCGCGGGTGTCCGGGGTGGGTGTGTCGTGATGTCCGCACGCGCCGGACGGGCCGAAATCGGCCCGTCCGGCGCGTGCGCGCGTATCCGCGGCGGACCTGTGCCGCGAGGTCGGGGCGAGGCACGTCCCGGGCTCGGTCGGACCTAGGCTTGGTCGAACGAGGCGAGCCGAGCCGTCCTCCGAGCGAACGGGGAGCATGATGCCGACGACGACCGACCCCACCCGGCTGACCGCGCTGCCGATCGTGCAGGCACCGATGGCCGGTGCGGCCGGCTTCGCCCTCGCGGCGGCGGTCATCCGCTCGGGCGGGCTCGGTTTCCTGGCCGCCGGGTATCGCTCGGCCGACGCGCTGGCCGCCGAGATCGACGAACTGCGCGCGCTGATCGGCGATGCGCCGTTCGGGGTCAACGCGTTCATGCCGCACCCCGTGCCCACCCGCGCCCAGGACGAGCTCACCCGGCGCTACGCGGCGTCGCTGGCCCGAGCCGCCGCGCACTACGGCGGCACCGTCGGCACACCCGCCCCCGGCTCGGAACGCGACGACTGGGACGCCAAGCTCGCGCTGCTGCTCGCCCACCCGGTCCCGGTGGTGAGCTTCACCTTCGGCCTGCCCGACCCCGCCGCGATCACCGCGCTGCGGGCCGCCGGCACGCTGACCGTGGCCACCGTCACCACACCCGAGGAGGCCCGCGTCGCCGCCGGTGGCGGGGTCGACGCGCTGTGCGTACAGGGCGCCGAGGCCGGCGGTCACCAGGGCGGCTTCGCCAATCCGGACGAGCCCGCCCCGTACGGCCTGCTCACCCTGCTCACCCTGATCGCCGCCGAGACCGAACTGCCGCTGATCGCCGCCGGCGGCCTGATGACGGGCCGGCAGATCGAGGCGGTGCGGCTCGCCGGCGCGAGTGCCGCCCAGCTGGGCACCGCCTTCCTGCGCTGCCCGGAAGCCGTCGCGCCCGCCGCGCACAAGGCCGCGCTGGCCGATCCGGCCTTCGACCGCAGCGTGCTCACCCGCGCGTTCTCCGGCCGCTGGGCCCGGGGACTGCGCAACGGTTTCGTGGCCCGTCACGAGGCCGAGGCCCCCGGGGTCTACCCCTACGTCCACCACCTGGTCTCGCCGATCCGCAAGGCCGCCGCCGCCCGGGGCGAGGCCGACGGCCTGGCCCTGTGGGCCGGTCAGGGCTGGCGCCTCGCCCGCGAGGAGCCCGCCGCCGAGGTGATCAACCGGCTCGTCGACGAGATGGCCGCCGCCCGAAAGGCACATGCGTGAGCGCCCCCGTCTTCCTCGCCCCCGGCGAGGCCATCCGGCACGGCCGGCAGGTCGTCCTGGACGGCGCCGAGGGTCGACACGCCGTCACGGTGCGCCGCCTCGTCGCCGGTGAGCCGATCGTCCTGGCCGACGGCGCCGGACTGGCCGTGCACGGCACGGTCAACCGCACCGAGGGCAAGGACACGCTGTACGTCGACGTCGACTCGCGCACCGAGGAACCCGCCCCCGCCCCCCGGATCGTGGTGGTCCAGGCACTGCCCAAGGGCGACCGCGGCGAACTCGCGGTGGAGACGATGACCGAGGTCGGCGTCGACGTGATCGTGCCCTGGGCCGCCGCCCGCTGCATCACCCAGTGGAAGGGCGAGCGCGGCGCGAAGGCGCTGGCCAAGTGGCGCTCGACCGCTCGCGAGGCGGGCAAGCAGGCCCGCCGGCTGCACCTGCCCGAGGTCACCGAGCAGATGAGTACGCGCCAGGTGGCCGCGCTGCTCGGCGCCGCCGCGTTCGCGGGCGTGCTGCACGAGTCGGCCGCCGCGCCGATCGCGACCGCCGCCACGCCGACCGAGGGCGACCTGGTCCTGGTGGTCGGCCCCGAGGGCGGGGTGTCGCCGGACGAACTGGCCGCGTTCGCCGCGGCAGGCGCGAGCGCGTACCGTCTGGGCCCGACCGTGCTGCGCACCTCCACGGCCGGCGTCTCGGCGGCGTCCGTGTTGTTGGCCCGATCCGGCCGCTGGGGCTGACGCGTCGGGCGGTACACCTGACTACGATCGGGGCGACCGCCCGTGATCGACTCGGACCCGATGGAGGCACCCATGGCTGCGGGGGAACCCCAGGCCGACTGCCTGTTCTGCAAGATCCTCGCCGGCGACGTCCCGGCCACGATCGTCCACGAGACCAAGGACGTGGTGGCCTTCCGGGACATCAACCCGCAGGCGCCCACACACGTCCTGGTCATCCCGCGCGCGCACTACGCCAACGCGGGCGAACTGGGCGCCGAGGCCCCCGAACTGGCGGGCACCCTGCTCGCCGAGGCGGCGGTCGTCGCAGCCGCCGAGGACCTCGCCGAAGCGGGCTACCGGATAGTCTTCAACACCGGTACAGGCGCCGGGCAGACCGTCTTCCACGTGCACGCGCACCTCCTCGGCGGTCGCGGGCTGAGCTGGCCTCCCGGCTAGTCGAACGTGTCCACCAGGGAATTCGTCGTCCTCGGCACCGCGAGCCAGGCTCCGACCCGGCACCGCAACCACAACGGCTACCTGTTGCGGTGGGACGGCGAAGGGCTGCTGTTCGACCCCGGGGAGGGCACCCAGCGGCAGATGTTGCACGCCGGGGTGGCCGCGCACGACATCACCCGGATCTGCGTCACGCACTTCCACGGTGACCACTGCCTCGGCCTCCCCGGCGTGATCCAACGCATGTCGCTGGACCGGGTCGCGCACCCGGTGACCGCGCACTACCCGGCGAGCGGACAGCGGTGGTTCGACCGGCTGCACCACGCGACCGCGTTCCACGAGACCGCCGTGCTGATCGAGCACCCGCTGGCGGGAGAGCACGTCGAACTGCCCGCCGGGCCGTTCACCCTGGAGGCACGCCTGCTCTCCCACCCGGTCGAGTCGTACGGCTACCGGGTGGTCGAACCGGACGGCCGTCGGATGGTGCCCGACCTGCTCGCCGCACATGGCATGTCCGGGCCCGACGTGGGCCGGATCCAGCGCGAGGGCCGAGTCGGCGAGGTCACCCTCGAACAGGTCAGCGTGCCTCGCCCCGGGCAGAAGTTCGCGTTCGTGATGGACACCCGGATGTGTCCGGGCGCGGTCGAGCTCGCCCGCGACGTGGACCTGCTCGTGTGCGAGTCCACGTTCGCCGACGCCGATGCCGACCTCGCCCGTGAGGTCGGCCACCTCACCGCCCGCGAGGCGGCGGGCATCGCCGCCGAGGCGGGCGCGCGCCGGCTGGTGCTGACCCACTTCTCGCAGCGCTACGCCGACGTGACACCGCTCCTGGAGCAGGCCGGGGAGGTTTTCCCGGACACCGTCGCGGCGCACGACCTGGACCGGATCGAGGTTCCCAGGCGGCGGCAGGTGCCGGAATAATCCCCGGGTCCGCCGGGTCCGGAGAGTTACCATTGAGCGGCATCGAACCGCTTCCCGAGCACGGAAATGAGGCGTGATCAGGCCGCCAAGGCCGCCCATGGCTCCCACGACGAACGCGCGAGGCGCGAGCTCCGAGAACACCGCGCGCGAGAGCACGCGCGAAACTCCGGCCGCGCAGGCCCAGGCGAAGATCACGATCCCCGCCAAGCACCCCATGGTGGCGCTCCTCGGTTCCGGCGACTCGTTCCTGCGAGTGGTCGAGCAGGGGTTCCCCGACACCGACATCCACGTCCGAGGCAACGAGGTCACCGTCTCCGGTACCGAGGCCGACGTGGCCCTGGTCCGCAGGCTCTTCGACGAGCTCCTGGTCATCGTGCGCACCGGCCAGCCGCTCAACGAGGAGGCGGTCGAGCGCTCGGTGGCGATGGTCCGCTCCAACGACGGGCACGGTCCGGCCGAGGTGATGACCCTCAACATCCTGTCCAACCGCGGCCGCACGATCCGTCCCAAGACGCTCAATCAGAAGAGCTACGTGGACGCGATCGACGAACACACCATCGTGTTCGGCCTCGGCCCGGCGGGCACCGGCAAGACCTACCTGGCGATGGCCAAGGCGGTTCAGGCCCTGCAATCCAAGCAGGTCACCCGGATCATCCTGACCCGCCCGGCGGTCGAGGCGGGCGAGCGGCTCGGCTTCCTGCCCGGCACGCTCTACGAGAAGATCGACCCGTACCTGCGCCCGCTCTACGACGCGCTGCACGACATGATCGACCCCGACTCGATCCCGCGCCTGATGGCCGCGGGCACCATCGAGGTGGCCCCGCTCGCCTACATGCGCGGCCGTACGCTGAACGACGCGTTCATCATCCTGGACGAGGCGCAGAACACCTCGGCCGAGCAGATGAAGATGTTCCTGACCCGGTTGGGCTTCGGCTCGCGCATGGTGGTCACCGGCGACACGACCCAGGTCGACCTGCCCGGTGGCACCCAGTCCGGGCTGCGCGTGGTGCAGGAGATCCTGCGTGGCGTGGACGACATCGCATTCTGCAGCCTCACCAGCGAGGATGTGGTGCGACACAAGCTCGTCGGCCGGATCGTGGACGCGTACGCGCGCTACGACGTCCTGGTCGAGGCCGACGGTCGCGCGAACGGCGGCACCGGCAACGGTGACGGGCCCGGGTCGCGCGGGCGGCGGGCGGGCGACCGGAATGGCCGGGGCAAGCACACCGTTGTGAACATGCAAACAGTGGAACGGGAAGTGAACTGAAGGCCATGTCCATCGACATCGCCAACGAGTCCGGCACGGGGGTGGACGAACACGCGATCGTGGACGTCGCCCGGTGGACGCTGGACCGTATGCGCATCCATCCACTGGCGGAACTGTCCGTGGTCATCGTGGACGAACCCGCGATGGAACAACTGCACATCCAATGGATGGACCTGCCCGGTCCGACCGACGTGATGTCCTTCCCGATGGACGAACTGCGTCCCGGCAAGGCCGACGAGGACCCCCCGCAGGGGTTGCTCGGCGACGTCGTGCTGTGTCCGACCGTCGCGCAGCGCCAGGGCGCGGCGGCCGGCCACTCCATGGACGACGAACTGCACCTGCTCACCGTGCACGGCGTGCTGCACCTGCTCGGCTACGACCACGCCGAGCCGGACGAGGAGCGCGAGATGTTCGCGCTCCAGAAGGAGTTGCTCGAATCCTGGCGGGAGGCCCGTCGCGCCGCGGGAGACCGCGGATGATCCCGCCACCGGATACATCCGACCCGAGCCGGAACCGGCCCTGGGGCGGCAGTGCCCGCTGACAGCGTGCTGCAACTCGTGGTCGGTGCGATCGTCCTGGTCGTCGTGGCCGGCCTCTTCGCCTGCCTGGAGACCGCTCTCGCGCGGATCTCCCGGGTCCGCGCCGAGGAGTTGGTCCGCGAGGAACGCCGGGGCGCCAAGCGCCTGTTGACGGTGGTTCAGGATCCCGCCCGGTATCTCAACCTGGCCCTGCTGGTGCGGGTCGCGTGCGAGCTGTCGGCGGCCGTCCTGGTCACCGTCGTGTGCATGGACGACTTCGCCGAGACCTGGCAGGCGGTGCTGGTCACCATCGGCATCATGGTCGTGGTGTCCTACGTCGCCGTCGGGGTGTCCCCGCGCACCGTCGGCCGCCAGCACCCGGTCACCGTGGCCACCATCGGCGCACCCGTGCTGTTCGGGCTCGCCCGCGTGCTCGGGCCGCTGCCGAAGCTGCTGATCCTGCTGGGCAACGCGCTCACGCCGGGCAAGGGTTTTCGGGAGGGGCCGTTCGCGTCCGAGGCCGAACTGCGCGCGTTCGTGGACCTGGCCGAGAAGGACTCGCTGATCGAGGACGACGAGCGCGAGATGTTGCACTCGGTGCTGCAACTGGGCGACACCATCGTGCGCGAGGTGATGGTGCCCCGTCCGGACATGGTCTTCATCGAACGGCACAAGACGCTGCGCCAGGCGATGTCGCTGGCACTGCGCAGCGGCTACTCGCGGATCCCGGTGATCGGCGAGAACGAGGACGACGTGGTGGGCATCGTCTTCCTCAAGGACCTGGCCCGGCGCAGCACCATGGGCGATCCCGGCTGGGCCAAGGAGAGCGTCGACTCGATCATGCGCGCGGCGACCTTCGTGCCGGACAGCAAACCGGCCGACGACCTGCTGCGCGAGATGCAGGCCGATCGCACGCACATGGTCGTGGTGGTCGACGAGTACGGCGGCACCGCCGGGCTGGTCACCATCGAGGACATCCTCGAGGAGATCGTCGGCGAGATCACCGACGAGTACGACACCGAGACCGCGCCGGTGGAGCAACTCCCCGACGGCACGTTCCGGGTCACCGCCCGGTTGCCCGTGGACGAGTTGGGCGAGCTGTTCGGCCTCGAACTCGACGACGAGGACGTGGAGACCGTCGGCGGCCTGCTCGCCAAGGCGCTCGGCCGGGTGCCCATCCCGGGCGCCACGGCCGTGGTCGAGGGCCTGCGGCTGATCGCGGAGAGCCCCTCGGGCCGGCGCAACCGGGTCGGCACGATCGTGGTCGGCCGGGTCGAACCGGACCGGGACGACCCGTCGACCACCGCGGACGCCCGCCCGGGATCCGAGCGGAACCGCTGACCTGCCCGGCCGGCCCGCCGCCTCGGGTGCGACCTTCACACGAGCGCGAGTTAGGGTGTGCCGGCACCCGTACCGCGCCGAACAGGAGAGCCCCCGTGAGCGCCGAGACGCCCGAGTTCGCCGTCGATCCCGAGGACGCCAAGCTGGTCACCCTGGCCCGGGCCACCCGGGCCCGCAACGGGGCGAGCGAGGGTGCCGCCGTGCGCGACGAGACCGGGCGCACCTACACGGCGTCCACGGTCGCGCTGCCCTCGCTGGAGTTGTCGGCGCTGCGCACGGCCGTCGCGATGGCCGTCGCGGGCGGCGCACGCGGTCTGGAGGCGGCGGCGATCGTCGGCGCGGAGGGCCCGGTGGCCGAGGCGGATCTGGCCGCGGTGCGCGATCTCGGCGGCGCCGGCACGCCGATCCTGTCGGCCGGCCCGGACGCGGTCGTGCGCGCGATCGCGACCGTCTAGGGCGCGCCGGGATCGGTCGGAAGGGTCGAAAGGGCGTCCGGCGCACCCGCGACGCGAGGAGCGCTCGCTTCTTGAGCGACAATGTCACCCATGAGTGATCGCCCTAACCCCTCCGCGCCCGTCCACCGCTCGGGCTTCGCGTGCTTCGTGGGCCGCCCCAACGCCGGCAAGTCCACCCTGACGAACGCGCTGGTGGGCACGAAGGTGGCGATCACGTCGGGCCGCCCCCAGACCACCCGCCACACGGTGCGCGGCATCGTGCACCGGCCCGACGGCCAGCTCGTCCTGGTGGACACCCCCGGCCTGCACAAGCCGCGTACGCTGCTCGGCCAGCGGCTCAACGACCTGGTCCGGGCCACCTGGGCGGAGGTCGACGTGATCGGCTTCTGTATCCCGGCCGACCAGAAGGTCGGCCCCGGCGACAAGTTCATCGCGGCCGAGTTGGCCGAGGCCAAGCGCACGCCCAAGGTCGCGATCGTGACCAAGACCGACCTGGTGGACCAGCAGACGCTGGTCCAGCAGTTGCTCGCGGTGCAGAAGATGGGCGAGGACGTCGGCATCGAGTGGGCCGAGATCATCCCGGTCTCCGCCGTCGGCGACAGCCAGGTGACCCTGGTCGCCGACCTTCTGGTGCCGCTGCTGCCGGCGGGCCCGCCGCTGTACCCGGACGGCGAGCTCACCGACGAGCCGGAGATGGTGATGGCCGCCGAGCTGATCCGCGAGGCGGCCCTGGAGGGCGTGCGTGACGAACTCCCGCACTCGCTCGCGGTGGTCATCGAGGAGATGATCCCGCGTGAGGACCGCCCCGCGGACCGGCCGCTGCTCGACGTGCACGCGAACCTCTACGTAGAGCGGCCGAGCCAGAAGGCGATCGTGATCGGGCACAAGGGCGCGCGGCTCAAGGATGTGGGCACGCGCGCCCGCAAGCAGATCGAGGCGCTGCTTGGGACGCCCGTTTACCTGGACCTTCACGTGAAGGTGGCCAAGGACTGGCAGCGCGACCCCAAGCAGCTCCGCAAGCTCGGGTTCTGAGGTCGGTCGGGGATCAGCGGCCGTACGGGCCCGACTGGTTGCGCTTCGCGGTCATCAGGACGAATACGGCCGCGCCGATGGTGATCACGGCGCCGGCCAGAACCATCCACAGGCCGTACTCGACCGTGAGATCGATTTTCTCCAGGATCTTCTTGGCTCGGTCGACCTGAGAGTCGGGCAGGTCCGCGTCCTGGAGCGGCAGCCGAGTCTTGTCGGCGATGTTCCAGATCGCGAAGCCCAGAGCCACGAGCCCGGCGATCGCGGCGCCCGCGGCGACCTGAGCCTTGCGCAGCGCGATGCCGACGCCGAACAGGACCACGGCGATCAGGCTTGCGGCCAAGGTCCACTTGCCGTCGCCCTCGAGGCCCTTGAGCGGGTCGCCCTCACCCTTGGCGCCGATCCAGGCCAGGCAGGACCCGATCGCCGCGAGCACCGCACCGATCGCCCCGCCGATCGCCGCCGGCGCGAACGGCGCCAATCCGCCGCCCATGCCGCCTCCGCTCGGCGTGGGCGGCGGATATCCACCGGGCTGCTGCCCGTATCCCGGCTGCTGACCGTACGGGCCGGACTGCTGCCCGTACCCGGGCGGCGGCTGCTGACCGTACTGCGGGGGTTGCTGTCCGTATCCGCCCTGTTGCGGTTGTCCGTAGCCCGGGCCGCCCTGCTGGGGGTATCCGCCGGGCTGGCCCTGACCCGGCTGTTGTCCGTATGGGCCCTGGTTGTCGTAGCTCATGGTCAGTGAGCGTAGGAGGATCTCGGCCGGCGGGCGAGGGGCTCGGCCGAAAAGATCGCATGTGTTCGTATGCCGGATGCCGGCCCGACGGTTGCGATCGGTCGGGTATGGTTGCCAGATCATGCGTCAGTGGCTGCTTCTCCTTAGCCGCCGCGCCGGGGGCTCATCCCTCTGACAGAGGTCAGACCGGCTCCCCCGTCGCGGGGATAGAGGCATGTCCGCACGTCGGAGCCTCCGGGATGTCGTTTCCTCCCGTCGCCGGCCTACCTGCCGTTGCAGCCCGTTCCTCGCATACAGGAGACCAGCCGCATGCCTTCCGTGAATCGCCCCACGCCGATCACCGCCTCGTCCGTGACGCAGCAGCCGTCCGGGATGCCGATCCACAAGTACAGGCCGTTCCGGGGCGTCGACCTGCCGGACCGCACCTGGCCGTCGAAGACGATCACGGTGGCACCGCGCTGGCTGTCCACCGACCTGCGGGACGGCAACCAGGCGCTGATCGACCCGATGAGCCCGGCCCGCAAGCGGACCATGTTCGACCTGCTGGTACGGATGGGCTACAAGGAGATCGAGGTCGGCTTCCCGGCCGCGTCGCAGACCGACTTCGACTTCATCCGCTCGATCATCGAAGAGGGCGCGGTACCGGAGGACGTCACCATCTCGGTGCTGACCCAGGCCCGCGAGGAACTGATCGGGCGCACCGTGGAGTCGCTGATCGGCGCGCCCAAGGCCACGGTCCACCTGTACAACGCGACGGCGCCCGCCTTCCGTCGGGTCGTCTTCAACGTCGACCGCGACCAGTGCAAGGCGATCGCGGTGTCCGGCACCGAGCACGTGATGCGCTTCGCGGACAAGCACCTGGGCGACGAGACCGCGTTCGGCTACGAGTACTCGCCCGAGATCTTCATCGACACCGAGCTGGACTTCGCCCTGGAGGTCTGCGAGGCGGTGATGGACGTGTGGCAGCCCGAGGCCGGTCGCGAGATCGTGCTGAACCTGCCCGCCACCATCGAGCGCTCGACGCCGAACGTGTACGCGGACCAGATCGAGTGGATGAGCCGCAACCTGACCCGTCGCGACTTCATCGCGCTGTCGGTGCACCCGCACAACGACCGCGGCGCGGCGGTGGCGGCGACCGAGCTGGCCGTGATGGCCGGTGCCGACCGGGTCGAGGGCTGCCTGTTCGGGCACGGCGAGCGCACCGGCAACGTGGACCTGGTCACGCTGGGGATGAACCTGTTCAGCCAGGGCGTCGACCCGATGATCGACTTCTCCGAGATCGACGAGATCCGGCGCACGGTCGAGTACTGCACGCAGCTGCCGGTGCACCCGCGCCACCCGTACGCGGGCGACCTGGTCTACACCGCGTTCTCCGGCTCGCACCAGGACGCGATCAAGAAGGGCCTGGAGGTCCTGGAGCGGGACGCGGCCGAGGCGGGCAAGCCGGTCGAGGAACTGGACTGGGCGGTGCCGTACCTGCCGATCGACCCCAAGGACGTGGGCCGCACCTACGAAGCGGTGATCCGGGTCAACAGCCAGTCCGGCAAGGGTGGCGTCGCGTACGTGCTCAAGGCCGACCACCGGATGGACCTGCCGCGTCGGGCGCAGATCGAGTTCTCCCGGATCATCCAGACCAAGACCGACGCCGAGGGCGGCGAGGTGACGCCGGCTCAGATCTGGGCCACGTTCCAGGACGAGTACCTGCCCACGCCGGACGCCCCGTGGGGTCGGCTGGAGCTGCGCGGTCACCGCACGGTCTCCGGCGCGGACGGCAAGGACGTGCTGACCGTCGAGATGAGCGTGGACGGCGCGGTGCAGACGCTGGAGGCGACCGGCAACGGCCCGATCGACGCGTTCGTCCGGGCCCTGGGCGGCCTGGGCTTCGACGCGCGGGTGCTGGACTACAGCGAGCACGCGATGAGCGGCGGCGAGGACGCGCGGGCCGCGGCCTACGTCGAGTGCGCGGTCGACGGCCGGGTGCTGTGGGGTGTGGGCGTGGACGAGAACATCGTGCGCGCGTCGCTCAAGGCGATCGTGAGCGCGGTCAACCGCGCCGCGCGCGGGTGACCGAGAAGGTTTCCCGAACGGCGGTCCCCGGCTCGGCCGGGGACCGCCGTTCCGTTTTCATCGAGCCCGCACTTGGTTGACCGGGACTGCGTCGAACCGGACTCGAGATCGCCTCGACCCCGTTCCCAAGTTAACTCAGCTGAGTTAAAGTGCCGCTCTACCCCCGGGGAGGGCACTGCCATGACACCGCCCACAACGCCGATGCGCAGCCGGATCGCCGACCGCAGGCTGATGCCGGGGCCGCGCGTGCTCCGCCGACTGCCCGAAGGCGTCGAGTCGGCGCCGTACACCCTGTTCGAACTCGTTCCGCAGGGCGACCTGATCGGCGCCGAGATCCGCGGCGTCTCGCTTGCCGAGCCGGTCGGTCCCGAACTGTTCGCCGAACTCGACCGGGCGCTCCTGGAATGGAAGGTGCTCGTCTTCCGGGACCAGCCGATCACGCCCGCGCAGCACTGCGCGTTCGCCCGGCTCTGGGGCGAATTGGAGGTGCACCCCTTCCTGTCCCACGGGGACGTGCCCGAGGTGGTGCGCTTCGCCAAGGACGCCGCGTCCGTGGGTGTGGAGAACATCTGGCACGCCGACGTCACCTGGCGCGAGCGGCCCGCGCTCGGTTCGGTGCTGCGTGCGGTCGAGGTGCCCGAGCGTGGCGGGGACACGGTGTGGGCGGACATGGCCGCCGCCCACGACGCGCTGCCGGCCGACCTGCGCGAACGGGTGGCCGGGCTGAGCGCCGTGCACGACTTCACCCTCGCCTTCGGGCACGGCCTCGATGCCGAGCAACTCGCGGCCAAGCGACGCGAGTTCCCGCCGGTCGAGCACCCCGTGGTACGCACCCACCCGGCCACCGGTCGGCGCACGCTGTTCGTCAACGGCATCTTCACCGACCACGTCGTCGGGTTGCCGGACGCGGAGAGCGAGGAACTGCTCGGGCTGCTGTTCCGCCAGGCGATGACACCCGAGTACCAGTTCCGGCTGCGCTGGACGCCGGACACCGTCGCGTTCTGGGACAACCGGGCGACCCAGCACTACGCGGTCAACGACTACCACCCGCACGTGCGGGTGATGGAGCGCGCATCGATCCTGGGCGACCGTCCGTACTGAGCACTCCGGCCGCCTGCCCCGACGGCCCGCGCACCCTGCCCGCGCGCCGCCCCGCGCGAACAAAAGTAACCATCTGTCCGCTTTCGATGACGCTTCGTGAAAATCGTGGCAGCATCGGAGCAGGCGGAAATACTGCATTCCGTCGCGCGGGACGCAGGGGGCTGCACCATGTTCTTCGTCGTGGGCATCCGGACCATTCGATCGGCGATCGGGGACGGCGAGTTCCACTGTCCGGCGTGCGGTGGTGACCGGCGCTTTCGCAAGGGCGGCGGTCGACGCCGGCTCGTGCTGTTGGGCGTCGCGCTGATCCCGCTCGGGCGGGCCGGCTCCGGCATCGAGTGCGCGGTGTGCTGCACGCGGCACGACGTCTCGGTGCTGGAGACGCCGACCGCGCGCGCTCTGACGCTGCTGCTGCGCGAGGCGGTGCGTGCCCTCGTGGTGGCCGTCGTGGCGGCCGTGGACGACGAGCCGCACGCGGCGGAGGCGGTGCGCGCGGCGGCGGTGGAGACGGTCCGGGCCGCGGGCATGCCGAGCTACGACGCGTGCACGCTCGCCGCCGACGTCGGGGCGCACATCGCGCAGGACACCGCGTGGGCGCTCGCCGAGATCGCGCCGCACCTCGCGGTCGCCGGGCGCGAGCACCTGGTCGGCCTCGCGGCCCGGGTCGCGCTGGCCGGCGGGGCGTACGACCCGGCGCACCGGGTGATCCTCTACCACGCGGGCGACCGACTCGGCCTCGGCCGGGCCCGCGTCGATCACGTGCTCGCAGGGCCCTGAGCCGCCCGCGGCCGGCCGCGAGCCGTGAGCACGGACCCGGCGCGTCGGCCGAGCGCGGCACAATGGGAGCATGAGCCTCCTCCGTGACGAGGGTGTCGTCCTGCGCGCCCAGAAGTTGGGTGAGGCCGATCGGATCATCACCCTCCTGACCCGCGACCACGGGATCGTGCGCGCCGTCGCACGCGGGGTGCGCAAGACGAAGTCGAAGTTCGGCGCCCGGGTCGAGCCGTTCGCGCACGTCGACATCCAGCTCTTCACCCGGGGCAGCGACTTCCCGGGCCGCGGTCTGCCGATCATCACGCAGGCGGAGACCCTGGGCGCGTACGGCGGTCGGCTCGCGCTGGACTACGCCGCGTACACCTCCGGGACGGCGATCCTGGAGACCGCCGAGCGGCTCACCGACCACGAGCGCGGCCAACCGGCACTCCAGCAGTACCTCCTGCTGATCGGCGCCCTGCGCACCCTCGCGATGGGCAGCCACGAGCCCGGCCTGGTACTGGACGCGTTCCTGCTCCGCTCGCTCGCGGTGGCGGGCTACGCGCCCAGTTTCGTCGACTGCGCGCGCTGCGGACTGGACGGACCGAACCGGTTCTTCTCCGTCCAGGGTGGTGGGACGGTGTGCGGCGACTGCCGCCCGGCCGGATCCGTCGTACCCTCACCCGAGACCCTTTCCCTGCTCGGTGCGCTGTTGACCGGCGACTGGGGCCGAGCCGACGCGAGCGAGCCGCGGCACCGGCGCGAGGGCAGCGGCCTGGTGGCCGCGTATCTGCAATGGCACCTGGAGCGGGGTATCCGCTCGTTGAGATTGGTGGAGAGATCGTGAGTCAGTCGCGTGGCCGCTTCGGCCTGTTCCCCCGCCGCCGGCGGGCCGAGTCGGCACCCGCCCGGGCCGCTCGCGAGCAGCGGCAGTACCGCGACCCGAAGCCGCACGCCGAGGGCGCACTGCCACCGGAGATCCCGGCCGACCTGGTGCCCCGGCACGTGGCACTGGTGATGGACGGCAACGGCCGCTGGGCCAAGGAGCGCGGTCTGGCCCGCACCGACGGGCACACCGCGGGCGAGGCGTCGTTGTTCGACGTGGTCGAGGGCGCGGCGCAGATCGGCGTCAAGTACGTCTCCGCGTACGCCTTCTCCACCGAGAACTGGAAGCGTTCGCCCGAGGAGGTGCGCTTCCTGATGGGCTTCAACATCGACACGATCCACCGGCGGATCGACGAGATGGACGAGCTCGGCGTACGGATCCGCTGGTGCGGTCGGCGGCCCCGGTTGTGGGCGAGCGTGATCAGGGAGCTGGAGATCGCCGAGGAGCGGACCAAGAACAACACCAACCTCACCCTGGCGATGTGCATCAACTACGGCGGCCGGGCCGAGATCGCGGACGCCGCGGCGTTGATCGCGGCGGACGTCAAGGCGGGCCGGCTCGACCCGAAGAAGGTCGACGAGAAGTTGTTCGCCAAGTATCTGGACGAGCCGGACATGCCCGATGTGGATCTGTTCATCCGGTCCTCCGGTGAGCAGCGCACGTCCAACTTCCTGCTGTGGCAGTCCGCGTACGCCGAGATGGTCTTCCTCGACGTGTTGTGGCCGGACTTCGACCGGCGGCACATGTGGCAGGCGTGCGAGACGTACGCCTCGCGCGATCGTCGCTACGGCGGCGCCCTGCCGAACGCGGTCGCGGCGCCGGACCCGGAGTCGGAGCCGGTGCCGTCGGGTTCGCCGGCCGCGTCGGGGGCCTGATCGGCCCCGGCGGGGTCGGTCGGCACGGGGAGCCGCTCGCCCGAGTGGGCGACGGTCGACGGGTGAAAGGTTCGTAAAGCGGGGTGTGCGCCCGGCGGCAGCCTCACGATCAATGCGAACATGACCATCATGTTCGAAAAGAGCGCGCCGCCGCGCCCCGCTGCCGCCGCACGGACGGCGCCACCGCCACCGCGCAGCGCCGAGTCGTCCGCGACCGCCGGGCCCGTTTCGCACGGTCGCCCACCCGCCGAGCGATGGCGACCGGGCCAACTCGAATTCTTCGTCCTCGCCCTGGTCGGGCTGCTCTTCGCGCAGCCGTGGATCGTGGATCGGCTCGGCACGCCCGCGGTGCAGACCTGGGCCACCGTGTTCGTCGCGATCTCCGTGCAGGCGCTGCCGTTCCTGGTGCTCGGCACGCTGCTGTCCGCGGCGATCACCGCGTTCGTGCCGCCGTCGGTGTTCACCAAGGTGCTGCCCCGGCGGCAGTCCCTGGCGGTGCCGGTCGCGGGCGCTGCCGGGGCGATCCTGCCCGGCTGCGAGTGCGCGTCGGTGCCGGTGGCCAGTGGGTTGATGGCGCGCGGGGTCGCGCCCGCCGCGGCGCTCGCGTTCCTGTTGTCCTCGCCCGCGATCAACCCGATCGTGTTGACCGCGACCGCGGTGGCCTTTCCCAAGCAGCCCGAGATGGTGCTCGCCCGCTTCGTCGCCTCGCTCGGCACGGCGGTGCTGATGGGCTGGTTGTGGGCACGCTTCGGCCGGCCCGAGTGGATCAAGGCGATGCGCCGCCCGCACGATCACGGCGGCAGCGGCAAGTGGGAGAACTTCCGGCTCGCGCTCCAGCACGACTTCCTGCACGCGGGCGGCTTCCTGGTGATCGGCGCGCTCACCGCCGCGACGCTGAACGTCACGGTGCCCAAGCACGTGATCGACGCGGTCTCCGGTTCGCCGTGGTTCGCGGTGCTCGCGCTGGCCTTCCTGGCGGTGGTGCTCGCGGTCTGCTCCGAGGCGGACGCGTTCGTGGCGGCGAGTCTGATCGGGTTCTCGCCGACCGCGAAACTGGCCTTCATGGTGGTCGGCCCGATGGTGGACGTGAAGCTGATCGCGCTCCAGTCGGGCACCTTCGGGCGCGGCTTCGCGGCCCGGTTCTCCTCGGCCACGTTCGTGGTCGCGATCGTGGCAAGTTACGGCGTCGGATGGTGGTTGTTGTGAGGCGGGACGTCCAGGCGGTGCTGTTGATCCTGATCGGCGGCGCGCTGCTGCGGATCTCGCTGACCGACATGTACCTGCGCTACGTCAAGGACGGACTGCGTCCCGCGCTGCTCGCGGCGGGCGTGATCCTGCTCGTGGTCGGCCTGATCTCCGTGGTGCGGGACGGGATCCAGCGGCAGGCCAAGGAACCCGCCACCGAGCACGCGTCCGCCCATGCGGCCGGGTCGATCGACGAGCAGCCGGTGGAGCCGGCGGGCGAGGACGGTCACGGGCACGACCACTCGGCCGGCCCGCGTGCGGCCTGGCTGTTGTGCCTGCCGGTGCTCGCGCTGTTCCTGATCGCGCCGCCCGCCCTCGGTTCGTACACCGCCTCGCGCTCGGACAACGTGGTGGCCAAGCCGGCCGCCGCCTCGAACGACGCGGGCTTCCCGGCACTGCCGCCGGGGGATCCGCTGCCGATGACCCTGGCCGACTTCCTGATCCGCTCGGTCTGGGACACCACCGCGCCGCTCAAGGACCGCAACGTCCAGCTCACCGGCTTCGTCACGCCCGGCAAGACGGCCGGCACGTGGTACATCACCCGGATGGTGATCAGCTGCTGTGCCGCCGACGCCTTCGCCCGCAAGATCGAGGTGCACGGCGTCGCGGCGCCCCCGACCGACTCGTGGGTGACGGTCACCGGCCGCTGGCTGCCCAACGGCCAGACCCAGGCGGACGACGCGATGCCGGCCCTGACCGCGACCCGGGTCGACCCCATCCCGACACCGCGCGAGCCGTACGAATAGGCACGCCGTGACGATGTCACGGTCCCGTCACCGCCGCGTTCGCGTCCTGCGAGCGCGGCGGCGGCGTGACGCCCCTTCTCCTACCGTGAGTTCGCGGACGGATCGCCTGGGGAGGACGATCCGCCGCTCGATCGGGGGGAATCAGCATGGGGTGGGGAATGCGTCGTGCCGTCGTCGCGGCGGTCGTCGTGGGCGTACTCGGGTCGGGCGTGACCGGGTGTCAAAAGCACAAGGGCACGGACACCGACCGGCAGCAGGGAACGAGCACCGAGGTGCCGAAGACCTCGGGCCAGGACGGCAAGGCCGGGGACGGCGACCTGGAGGTCAAGGGCGTGTTCCTGACCGTCACGCCCGGCACGCTGGCCGGCGTCCGGTGCAAGACCGCGTTCATGGAGACCTTCATCGCCACGATCACCTTCGCCGACGGACACAGGGGCGGGCGGATCACGGTCAGCTACGGCGGCTCCTCCGGCAGCATGAAACAGGAGGACATCGACGTGCCCGCGGGCAAGAAGTCGATCACCAAGACGTTCGCCTACTCGGAGTTCCTCTACGGCGGTTCGATCGCGGCCGGACAGCTCAACGTGCTGAAACCGAATCGGGTCGGCTCGGCCACGGTGCGGCCCACCGGCACGTGCACCGAGGGCGGGACGTGGGGCGGCAGCACGACCGGTACGACCGGCGGGGGCAGCTGGTAGTCGAGCGAACCCGGGCTAGGCCGGGTTCGCGCACTGCGCGCAGGTGCCGAAGATTTCCAACTCGTGCGAGACGTCGCCGAAACCGTGCTCGGCGGCGATCCGGTTCGCCCACCGCTCGACCGCCGGGCCCTCGACCTCGACGGTGCGACCGCAGGAGCGGCAGACGAGGTGGTGGTGGTGCCCACGGCTGCACCGACGGTAGACCGACTCGCCGTCCTGGGTGCGCAGCACGTCCACCTCGTCGGCGTCCGCCAGGGCCTGGAGCGTGCGGTAGACGGTGGTCAGCCCGACCGCCTCGCCGCGCTGCTTGAGCAGGTCGTGCAGGTCCTGGGCGCTGCGGAAGTCCTCGATCTCGTCGAGGAGTGCCGAAACGGCGGCACGCTGCCGGGTGGACCGACCCCGAACCGGGCTCGCGCCGTGGGCGGTGGTCACCTGGGTGCCTCCTCGATCGCTACGAGCCGGACGGCGCGCTGTCCTCGCGCCGGCGCGGTGTGTCCATGTCTAGGTCGCCATTGTGCCGGCGCCGGGTACCTCCGCGTCCACATGCACGTCGTCGACCCGAGCCGGACCGGCCTCGGCCGCGGCGGCCTCCGCGCGCCGGGCCCGGCGCCGGTTCAGCGGCGTGGCGAGCACGCCCACCAGGACGAACAACGCGATGGCGAGCAGCACGATGGTGGCCCCGGGCGGCGCGTCGACGTAGTACGTCAGGGCCGTGCCGGAGACCGAGACCAGTACGCCGACCACGATCGCGAGCGCGGCGGTCATCGAGAACGTGCGCGAGACCTGCTGGGCGACCGCGACCGGGACCACCATCAGCGCGCTCACCAGGAGCAGCCCCACCACCCGCATGGCCACCGTCACGGTGACCGCGGCGGTGACCGCGAGCAGCAGGTTCAGCGCGCGCACCGGCAGGCCGGTCACCCGGGCGAACTCCTCGTCCTGGCACACCGTGAACAGAGCCCGGCGCAGCCCGAGGGTGACCGCGAGCACCGCGACCGCCAGGATCGTGATGATCCGGATGTCCTGTGGCGAGACCGAGGTCAGCGAACCGAACAGGTACGACTGGAGATTGGCGTTGGAGCCCTCCGGGGCCAGGTTGATCAGCATCACGCCGCCCGCGATGCCGCCGTAGAAGAGCACGGACAGCGCGACGTCGCCGCTGACCTTGTTGCGCTCGCGGATCAGCTCGATCAGCACCGCGCCCACGGACGCGGTGAGCACCGCGGTCCAGACGGGGGAGGTGCTGAGCAGGAAGCCCAGGCCGACGCCGGTCAGCGCGACGTGTCCGATGCCGTCGCCCATGAACGCCTGTCGGCGCTGGACCAGGTAGACGCCGACGGCGGGCGCGGCCATGCCCACGAGCAGGGCCGCGAGCAGCGCGCGCTGCATGAAGGGGAAGTCCAGGATCGTCACGAGAGCAGTCCCATCCCGGCGCGGTGCGCGGTGTGATCGTCGTGCGGGTGCACGTGGTCGTGGCCCGGCAGCGCATGTTGGCCGACCGCCCGGGGCGGCGGGCCGTCGTGGCACACGCAGCCCTCGCGCAGGACCACCGCGCGGTCGATCAGCGGCTCCAGCGGGCCGAGTTCGTGCAGTACGAGCAGGACCGCCCGGCCCTGTTCCTGCTGCGTGCGCAAGGTGCCCGCGAGCACCTCCTGGCTGCGCAGGTCCACGCCCGCCATCGGCTCGTCCATGATCAGCAGGTCGGGGCGGCGGGCCAGGGCGCGGGCGATCAGCACCCGCTGCTGCTGGCCGCCGGACAGGTGGGCGATGCCGTCGCGGGCCCGGTCGAGCATGCCGACCGCGGCCAGCGCCTCGTCCACGGCGGCCCGGCCGCGCCGACCCGGGCCGAGCACACGGCGGCCGTCGAGCAGGCCCGAGGTGACCACTTCGCGCACACTGGCCGGCACGCCGGCGGCGGCGGTGGTGCGCTGCGGCACATAGCCGATCCGCGACCAGTCGCGGAATCGGGCGAACGGCGTGTCGAACAGTTCGATCGTGCCGCCGGTCAACGGGACCAGCCCGACCAGGGTGCGCACCAGCGTGGACTTGCCCGAGCCGTTGGCGCCGAGCAGGGCGACCACCTCGCCGGGGTGCACGCTCAGGTCCACTCCGCGCAGTACCGGCCGGCCGCCCAGGGACGCGGTGCCGCCGGTCAGCCGGGCGACCGGCGCCTGAAGTCGTGTCATGAGCAGCCGAGTCCCTTCCGCAGCGCGTCCAGGTTGGCGCGCATCACCGAGAGGTAATCGTTCTCGGCCTCGTTCTTTATGCCCTCCAGCGGATCCAGGACGGCGGTCCGCACGTTCAGGTCCTGGGCGAGTGTCCTGGCGGTCTTGGGTTCGGCCAGCGTCTCGAAGAAGATCGTGGTCACCCCGCGCTCGTGCGCCAGCTTCTGGATGTCGGCCCGGCGGGCGGGGGAGGGCTCGGATTCCGGGTTGACGCCGTTCACCGCGATCTGGTTCAGGTGGTAACGCTCCGCGAGATAGCCGAAGGCCGCGTGGGCGGTCACGAAGTCCCTGCGGGCGCACGTGGTCAGGCCGGCGGTGAACTCGCCGTCGAGCGTGTTCAGGCGTGCGGTCAGGTCGGCGGCGCGGGCGCGGTAGTCCTGCGCGTTGGCCGGGTCCGCGGCGGCGAGCGATTCGCCGACGCCGCCGGCGATCGCGGCGAGCCGGGTCGGGTCCAGCCACACGTGCGGGTCGCCGTGCTCGGCGTCCGCGTGGTCGTGGCCCTCGTGCCCGCCTTCCTCGGTGCCGTGCACCTCGGTGCCGTGCTCCTCCAGCGGCGCGAGTGTGCTCGCCTCCACCGTGTGCTTGGGCTTGTTCTGCGAGATCGCCTTGTCCACCGCGGGCTGCAGACCCTTGAGGTAGACGACCAGATCGGCTTGCGAGACCGCGCCGACCTGCCTGGGGGTCAACTCCAGATCGTGCGGCTCGGCGCCGGCCTTGGTCAGGTTCGTCACCTTCACGTGCGGCCCGCCGACCTGCTGGGCAACGAATTTCATCGGGTAGAAGGCCGCGATCACCCGCAGCTTCGCGCCCGCCCCGGTATCCGCCTTCGCGTCGTCGGTGCCCGCGCATCCGGAGAGCAGCAGGGCGGATGCGGCGGCGGCCGCGAGCAGGGCAGCCGGAGCGGTGCGGCGTATCTTCATGACAATGATTCTCAACTAGAATGACAATCGTTGTCAATAATAGCGGGTTGGGCCAACCGTGGCACAGTCGGGTGCGGGCATAAGGATTTACCGGGGCGACCGGCGCGCCGGTAGCCTGTGCCGACACTGTCACTGCCCGCATCGTCGCACCGAAGAGAGCATTGTGGCCGCCGACAAGATCGACACCATCGTCAGCCTGAGCAAGCGCCGAGGCTTCGTTTACCCCTGTAGTGAGATCTACGGCGGCCAGAAGGCCGCCTGGGACTACGGTCCCCTCGGCGTGGAGCTCAAGGAGAACATCAAGCGCCAGTGGTGGCGCACGATGGTCACCTCGCGTGACGACATCGTCGGTCTGGACTCCTCGGTCATCCTCGCCCGCGAGGTGTGGGAGGCGTCCGGTCACGTCGAGGCGTTCGTCGACCCGCTGACCGAGTGCACCTCGTGCCACAAGCGCTACCGCGCCGACCACCTCGAAGAGGCCTACGAGGCCAAGCGCGGCCGGCTGCCGGAGAACGGCCTCGCCGACATCACGTGTCCCAACTGTGGGAACAAGGGCACCTTCACCGAGCCCAAGATGTTCAACGGGCTGCTCCAGACCTTCCTTGGCCCCACCCAGGACGAGTCCGGCCGCGCGTACCTGCGCCCGGAGACCGCCCAGGGCATCTTCGTCAACTACAAGGCCGTCGAGCAGACCTCGCGCAAGAAGCCGCCGTTCGGCATCGCCCAGACCGGCAAGAGCTTCCGCAACGAGATCACCCCCGGAAACTTCATCTTCCGCACGCGCGAGTTCGAGCAGATGGAGATGGAGTTCTTCGTCAAGCCGGGTGAGGACGAGACCTGGCAGGAGTACTGGATGCAGCAGCGCTGGGACTGGTACGTCGGTCTCGGCCTCAGCCCGGACAACATGCGCTTCTTCGAGCACCCGAAGGAGAAGTTGTCGCACTACTCCAAGCGCACGGTCGACATCGAGTACCGCTTCAACTTCGGCGGCACCGAGTTCTCCGAGCTGGAGGGCATCGCCAACCGCACGGACTACGACCTGCGCACCCACTCGGAGAAGTCCGGCACCGACCTGTCGTACTTCGACCAGGACGCCGGCGAGCGCTGGTTCCCGTACGTCATCGAGCCCGCCGCCGGCCTGAACCGGGCGATGCTCGCGTTCCTGCTCGACGCGTACTTCGAGGACGAGGCCCCCAACGCCAAGGGCAAGCTGGAAAAGCGCACCGTGCTGCGCCTGGACCCGCGCCTGGCGCCGGTCAAGGCCGCCATCCTGCCGCTGTCGCGCAACACCGACCTGTCGCCCAAGGCCCGCGGGCTGGCCGCGGACCTGCGGCAGTACTGGAACTGCGACTTCGACGACGCCGGCGCGATCGGTCGCCGCTACCGTCGCCAGGACGAGATCGGCACGCCGTTCTGCATCACCGTCGACTTCGACACGCTGGAGGACGACGCGGTGACCGTGCGCTCGCGCGACACCATGCAGCAGGAGCGGGTCTCGCTCGACCAGGTCGTGGGCTATCTCGCGGCGCGGCTGCCGGGCTGCTGACCCGGGGCCGGCCGTAGGCCGGATACACGCCGTGAGGGGCGCCGTCGTGGACGGCGCCCCTCACGCGTATCGCGGACCTGCCCGCCCCAGCCGGGGACAGCCCCTAGCCCATCTTGAAGATGCCCGCCACGATGCGATCGGTCATCCGGAAGCTCAGGTCGCCGACGACGGTGCTCGCGGCCTTGGACACCTCCTCGCCCTGGCCCTTGAGCGGTGCGCCGTCGGCCCGGCCGATGTCGATCACCAGCACGTAGTGGCCGGTCGTGGTGGAGACCGCGATGTGCTCGGAGCCGTCCTTGAAGGTGATCCCGCTCGACGCGGGAGGCTTGAGCCACCCGGTCGGCGACGTCGCGAACGGAATCGGATCCAGCGCCTTGCGCAGCGCCTGCGCCTTGGGCTTGTCCGGCACCGAGATCACCGACAGCGTCGCCACGAACTTGCCGGCGGAGTCCTTGTACGAGCCGCGCAGCACGCCCACGCAGCCGTTCTGGGCGAGCGCCGAACCGGTCGCGGTGGCCGCCTTCGAGCAGTCCGAGGCCGCGCTGCCGTCGGCGGCCAACTGCCGGTACTTGGCGCCGCTGCGCCCGTCGAACTCGGCGCCGTCCTTGAAGAAGTAGTCCGTGGTGAAGGCCAGTTTGTCGGTGGAGACCGCGTCGATGTCGCTCGTGTTCGGCGGCGGCGCGGACTGGAACCCCTTGGGCTCGTCGTCGGGTGCGAGGTTCGAGCCCTGCGGTGCGGGCAGCGAGCCGCCGTTGTCGGCCGGCTTCGGCGGGTTCTGTGAGGAGTCGGCGGCCGGCTTCTTGTCGTCGCCGTCGTCGCGCGACACGAAGAGGAACGCCCCGCCGCCGATCACCGCGAGCGCGACCACCGCGGCTGCGGGCACCAGCCACTTCGGCCGTCGCGGCGGCGCGGGCGGCGGCCCGCCGTACCCCTGGCCGTACTGCTGCTGCGGGTACGGCTGACCGTACGGCTGCTGTTGTCCGTAGGCCGGTTGCCCGTAGGGCTGCTGCTGCCCATAGGACTGCGGACCGTTGTTCGGCTGTCCGTACGGCTGTTGCCCGTGGCCGTAGCCGGGCCCGTTCGGGGGCTGCGGGGGCGGGAAGGCACTCATGGTGCGGAGATTAGTTCATCGGGCAGACCCGGCAGGGCCCGAGCCGCCGGCCCCGTCGGTCGAGGCGGTCAACCGCGCGCGGGCCTCCATCAACGCGAAGCCCAGCAGATTCGACCCGCGCCAGAGTTCGGGGTTGCCCGCCCGCTCGTCGTCCGCGGCCAGTCCGATGCCCCAGATCCGGTCCAGCGGACTGGCTTCGACCAGCACCCGCTGCCCGGTGCCCAACAGGAACGCGCCCATCGCCGGGTGTTGCCCGAACTTGGCCACATTGCCGCGCACGATCAGCTCGAACCGCTCGTCCACCCAGCGCCGTTCGTCGAAGCCGCGCACCTGCCGACCGATCGTCTTGGCGGTCTTGGGGTGAGCCGCGGCCACCACCCGCCGCTCCGCGTCCTCGTCGCCGAACATCCGCGCCTTGCCCGCCATCATCCAGTGCTCGGCCGTGCGATACGTCACTGCGTCCACCGTGAACGGCGACGGATACCACTGACTCAGGCAGCTCGAATCGACGCCCTCGCGCGGCTCCCGGTGGCCCCAGAAGAAGACGTACTTCACCCGAGGCTCCCGCCGGGCCCGCAGGATGAGCGACGCGACGTCGCGGGGCTCGGCGGCGAACCGGCCACCCGGTCCGTCGGTCGTCGTCCGGGACTCCGGGGAATCCGAGGTGTCCGAGGTCTCCGGGGTCTCCATGCTCATGCCGGCGATGGTGTCAGGACCGGCCGACTCCCGGCATCCGCTTATTCCCGGGAGTATTCCCCGAGGGTGCGTTTGCCGGTGGGGGACAATGGATCGGTTCCGTCCCCCGCACCCTCCTGGAGCACCGTCCATGGCACCCGCCGACGCACCCACCCCCGACGCGACCGGCAGCCCGTGGGCACCGCTGCGCCTGGGCGCCGCGGGCGGCGCGCAGATCTGGCCACCGGTGGTGCTGGCCCCGATGGCCGGTATCACCAACGCGCCGTTCCGCACGTTGTGCCAGGAACAGGCCGAGGCGGCCACCACCGTACGACCCGCCGGGCTGTACGTCAGCGAGATGATCACCACCCGCGCGCTGGTGGAGCGGGACGCCAAGACGTTGCGCCTGATCCGCTTCGCCGAGACCGAGCGCCCGCGCAGCATCCAGCTCTACGGCGTGGACCCGGACATCGTCGGCCGTGCCGTGGCGATGATCGTGGACGAGGACCTGGCCGACCACATCGACCTCAACTTCGGCTGCCCGGTGCCCAAGGTCACCCGTAAGGGCGGCGGCTCGGCACTGCCCTACAAGCGCAACCTGCTGCGCGACATCCTGCGCTCGGCGGTCAAGAACGCCCGCGGCGTGCCGGTCACCATCAAGATGCGCAAGGGCATCGACGACGACCACCTGACCTACCTCGACGCGGGCCGGATCGCCGTGGACGAGGGCATCACGTGGGTCGCCCTGCACGGCCGCACCGCCGAGCAGCACTACGGGGGCACCGCCGACTGGTCGGCGATCGCCCGGCTCAAGGAGGTCGTCACCGACATCCCGGTGCTGGGCAACGGCGACATCTGGGACGCCGAGGACGCGTTGCGGATGATGCGCGAGACCGGTTGCGACGGCGTCGTGGTCGGCCGCGGCTGCCTGGGTCGCCCGTGGTTGTTCCGCGACCTGGTGTCCGCGTTCGAGGGCAGCGCCGACCGGGCCCGCCCGACGCTGGGCGAGGCGACCGCGATCATGCGCCGGCACGCGGTACTGCTCGCCGAGTGGATCGGCGACGAGGCACACGGCGTGACCGACCTGCGCAAGCACGTGGCGTGGTACATGAAGGGCTTCTCGGTCGGCGGCACCATCCGACGCGGCCTGGCCACCGCGAGCAGCCTGGCCGAACTCGACGACTGGTTCGGGAAACTCGACCTGGACCAGCCCTGGCCGATCGGCGCCGACGGCCCGCGCGGGCGCACCGCGGGCGGCAAGCGGGTCGTCCTGCCCGAGGGCTGGCTCGACGACCCCGAGTGCGCGCTGCCCCCGGTCGACGCGGAACTGGACCACTCGGGCGGCTGATCCCGACCGGGCCGGCGGCCGATCCGTACCGGCCGCCGGCCGGCAGTGCGCGGGCGGCGGCGAATTCCACAAGCTCCCCGATGCCACCCACAGTGACGTCGTACAGTGAGTGGATGCCCAAGATTCGAGCGTCCTCCGTCGCCGAACACCGCGCGATGCAGCACGCCGCGCTGCTCGACGCCGCGCGGAGCCTGCTCGACGAGGGCGGTTTCGCCGCGCTGACCTTCCCCGCGCTCGCCGAACGCACCGGCCTGGCCCGCTCCTCGCTCTACGAGTACTTCGCCTCGCGCGCGGCCGTGGTCGAGGAACTGTGTGCGGTGGACCTGCCCGCGTGGGTGGCCGAGGTCGAGGACGCGATGGGCGCGACCGAGGACCCGGCGCAGAAGATCGCGGCCTACGTGGCTCGCCAGTTGGAACTGGTCGGTGATCGCCGTCATCGTGTGGTGGTCGCGATCTCCACCGGCGAACTGGACGCGAACGCCCGCGAACGCATCCGGGCAGCCCACGGGCGCATCGTCGAACTGGTGGTGGACGCGCTGGCCGCGCTCGGCCACCGGGACCCGATGCTGGTGGCGACCCTGGTCCAAGGCATGGTCGACGCGGCGGTCCGCCGGATCGAGTGCGGCGCCGACCCCGCCGCGGTCGAGGCGGCCACGCTGGCCCTCGTACTCGGCGGCGTGGCCCGGGTCGGATAGCCGGCGTCGTTCGGATACAACCGCACCCGCACGCGTCGCAACAACGTGAGCGGATCCCGATACCCGGGCACCAGCAACCCCCAGTGCAGGCACGGCTCGCCCAGATGGAACGGCCCCGGGGCCAGTTCCCCGAGCGGCTCGCCCGCCGCGACCGCCCGCCCGGTCGACACCGACGCGAGCACCGGCTCGTAGGTCGTGCGCACGGCGCCGTGCCGCACGCTCACCACCCCTCGTCCGGCCACCGATCCGGCGAACACCACCACCCCCGCGCCCGCCGCCCGCACCGGTTGTCCCACCCGGGCCGCGAGATCCACCCCGCGATGCCCCGGTGACCACGCCGTCTGTGGTGCCTCGAAGCCGCGCAGCACCACCGGGCGCGGATCCAGCGGCCACACCCACCGCCGCGGCGACGCGACGGGGCGCACCGCGGCGGGCGCGGCCGGCGGCCCGGCCGTCGACAACACGGCCGTGAGCAACAACAGAACCGGCACGATCGGCCTTCGACCCCGCTTCGATACGTTCATGCACTCAGGTTGACCACCCGCGGGCGCCGGGCGGTCCGGCACGAGCCCGCCTGTGGACACGACCCCCGGTTGTGGATACCGGTTGTGGATAAATGGCCATCTATCGCGTGTGGACGACTTTTTCCATGCCAAGAGCCAAAAAATGCCGGCCGGAAGGCGAGTCGCTCGGCCGCGCGCGGTTCCCGTACACTTCCCGGAGCGGCCCGGCTTTCCGGGTCGACTTCGCGCGCCCACCTTCGAGCCGCCGACGTCCCGCATGGCGAGACGCCAGAGAGCGGGACTCGATGGGGACACCTCTCGGTCCGGGAATCCGCAAGGACCTCGGCGTGGTGTCGCGGGCGTCAGGCGTGGCGGCGACCCGTCGCCACGGCACAACCGAGAGTCCCGGGCACGATCGCCGGGACGAGAGCCCAAGGAGCGTACGGCCATGGCCGTCGTCACGATGCGGGAGCTGCTGGAAAGCGGCGTCCACTTCGGTCACCAGACCCGCCGCTGGAACCCGAAGATGAAGCGCTTCATCTTCACGGAGCGCAACGGCATCTACATCATCGACCTGCTCCAGTCGCTGTCGTACATCGACCGCGCCTACGAGTTCGTCAAGGAGACCGTCGCCCACGGTGGCACGATCCTCTTCGTCGGCACCAAGAAGCAGGCGCAGGAAGCGATCGCCGAGCAGGCGACGCGCGTGGGCATGCCCTACGTCAACCAGCGCTGGCTCGGCGGCATGCTGACCAACTTCTCGACGGTCTACAAGCGCCTCCAGCGCCTGAAGGAGCTCGAGCAGCTCGACTTCGACGACGTGGCCGGCTCGGGCATGACGAAGAAGGAACTGCTCGTCCTCAAGCGCGAGAAGGACAAGCTGGCGAAGACCCTCGGCGGCATCCGCGACATGCAGCGCGTGCCTTCGGCCGTGTGGATCGTGGACACCAAGAAGGAGCACATCGGCGTCGGCGAGGCCCGGAAGCTGCACATCCCGGTCGTCGCGATCCTCGACACCAACTGTGACCCCGACGAGGTCGACTACAAGATCCCGGGCAACGACGACGCGATCCGCTCGGTCACGCTGCTCACCCGCGTGATCGCCGACGCGGTCGCCGACGGTCTCATGTCGCGCGCCGGTGGCGCCGCCGCCGACACCAAGGCCACCGTCGGCGAGCCCCTCGCCGACTGGGAGCGCGAGCTGCTCGAGGCCGGCAAGAAGGACGAGGCCGCTCCGGCCGAGGCCGCCCCCGCCGCCGAAGAGGTCGTCGAGTCCGGCCCGGTCACCGAGGCCGATGTCGAGGCCGAGGCCACCGAGACCGCTCCGGCGGCCGAGGTCGCCGCCGAGGCGCCGGCCACCGACGCGCCGGCCACCGAGGCCGACCCGCAGGTCTGACCCTGGATCGAGGGGTACGGCGGCCCAGCCGGCGTACCCCTCGCCCTGTGCCGGGACCCGATCACGGTGCGTACGTACTGCGTACGTCCCCGTATGTGTCGGAATACCGCACAGCCCCTTGACCTTCATCGGGTGGGACGACAGCCTCACCCGCAGTCGCTCGGCGCAACCGGGCCGCTGACCCGAGAGACGAGAGAATCAGGACATGGCGAACTTCTCCGCCGCGGACGTGAAGAAGCTCCGTGAGCTCACCGCCGCAGGCATGATGGACTGCAAGAAGGCCCTCGAAGAGGCCGAAGGTGACGTCGACAAGGCTGTCGAGATCCTTCGCGTCAAGGGCCAGAAGGGCGTCACCAAGCGCGAGGGCCGCTCGGCCTCCAACGGTGCGGTCGTCGCGCTGCTCGACGGCAACGCGTCCGGCGTCCTGGTCGAGCTCAAGTGTGAGACCGACTTCGTGGCCAAGAGCCCGAAGTTCATCGAGGCCGCCGAGGCGATCGCCGCCCACGTCGCCAAGACCTCGCCCGCCGACATCGCCGCGCTGCTCGCGAGCGAGATCGAGGCCGGCAAGACCGTCCAGCAGTACGTGGACGACGCCAACGTCACGCTCGGCGAGAAGATCGTGCTGGACCGCTTCGCGCAGTACGCCGACGGCTTCGTCGCCGCGTACCTGCACAAGACCAGCCCCGACCTGCCCGCGCAGATCGGCGTGCTGATCGAGCTGGACGGCGCCAACGCCGAGGTCGCCAAGGACGTCGCGCAGCACATCGCCGCGTTCTCGCCCACCGTGCTCAACCGCGAGGACGTGCCGGCCGAGACGGTCGAGAACGAGCGTCGCGTGGCCGAGGCCACCGCGCGCGAGGAGGGCAAGCCCGAGGCAGCCCTCGGCAAGATCGTCGAGGGCCGGGTGACCGGCTTCTTCAAGGAGAACGTGCTGCTCGACCAGGCGTTCGCCAAGGACAGCAAGAAGTCCGTGGGCAAGGTCCTGGACGAGGCCGGCGTCAAGGTCAAGCGCTTCACCCGCTTCCGCGTCGGCGTCTGATCCGCCTCTCGCACCACCGCCCCGATGTAGACATCAATGCAGTCGGGGCATGCAGTAGGCATGAACGCAGTGAAAAGCAGTATGGCGAGGAGGCCGCAAGGCGTGGAGGGAACCGTGCAGGAAACCGAAACGAAGGCGGCCTCCTCGTCGTCCGCCGAGGGCGACGAGCCGAACCCCTACGCACGTCGGGTGCTGCTCAAGCTCTCCGGCGAGGCGTTCGCGGGCGGCGGTGCCCTGGGCGTCGACCCGGACACCGTGCAGACCATCGCGCTCCAGATCGCCGACGTGGTCCGCCGCGGTACGCAGGTCGCCATCGTCATCGGCGGTGGCAACTTCTTCCGCGGCGCCGAGTTGCAGATCCGCGGCATGGACCGCGCGCGTTCGGACTACATGGGCATGCTCGGCACCGTGATGAACTGCCTCGCGCTCCAGGACTTCCTGGAGAAGCAGGGCATCGACACCCGCGTGCAGACCGCCATCACGATGGGCCAGGTCGCCGAGCCGTACATCCCGCGCCGAGCCGTGCGACACCTGGAAAAGGGTCGCGTGGTCATCTTCGGTGCGGGCATGGGCATGCCCTACTTCTCCACCGACACCACGGCCGCGCAGCGTGCCCTCGAGATCGACGCGGTCGCGTTGCTCATGGCCAAGGGTGTCGACGGCGTGTACGACTGCGACCCGAAGTCCAACCCGGACGCGGTCATGTTCGATCGTCTGGATCACGCCGAGGTGCTCGCCCGCGGGCTCAAGGTCGCGGACGCCACCGCGATCAGCCTGTGCATGGACAACGAACTGCCGATCGTCGTCTTCAACCTGCTCGTCGAGGGCAACATCGCCCGCGCCGTGCGGGGTGAGAAGATCGGCACCCTGGTCAGCCGTACCGACGGCTGATCGACGGCGACAGGACCGGGACAGGAGCCGACATGATCGACGAGATTCTCCTCGAGGCCGAGGAAAAGATGGAGAAGGCCGTCGTGGTCGCCAAGGAAGACTTCGCGGCGATCCGCACGGGCCGGGCCACCCCGGCCATGTTCAACAAGATCCTCGTGGACTACTACGGCTCGCCCACTCCGGTGAACCAGCTCGCGTCGTTCACCACCCCCGAGCCGCGCATGGTCATCGTGACCCCGTTCGACCGCGGCTCCACGAACGCGATCGTCAAGGCGATCCGCGACTCGGACCTCGGGGTCAACCCGACCGACGACGGCAAGCTCATCCGCGTGGTCTTCCCGCAGCTGACCGAGGAACGCCGCAAGGAGTTCATCAAGCTGGCGCGGGGCAAGGGCGAGGACGCGAAGATCTCGCTGCGGGCGATCCGCCGCAAGGCCAAGGAAACGCTCGACAAGCTGGTCAAGGACGGCGAGAGCGGCGAGGACGAGGTGCGTCGCGCCGAGAAGGAACTCGACGACACGACCCACAAGTACGTCGCGCAGATCGACGAGTTGCTGAAGCACAAGGAAGCCGAGCTGCTCGAAGTCTGATGAACGACTCGACCTGGGGCGGTACGCCGCCGGCCGATCCGCCCGCGGGAGCGCACCCCGATCTGCCGCCCGGCCACGATCCGTACGGGTCGTACGGCGCGTGGCCGGAGCAGGTCCCGGGCGCACCGACGGGTCAGGATCAGGCCCACTACGACGCGGCCCGGTCCGGCGGCCATGGGGACGGCGCCACTCGTGCGCAGCAGCACTTTCCCGCCGGCGTCGGGGTACGGACACAGGATGACCACACGCAGGTGCTGTCACCGATCGCGGGTCACGACCCGGGCGACGAACCGGAGCTCCGC
Organism: Embleya sp. NPDC008237; assembly: GCF_042956465.1. NCBI lineage: Bacteria > Bacillati > Actinomycetota > Actinomycetes > Kitasatosporales > Streptomycetaceae > Embleya > Embleya sp. NPDC008237. The sequence continues at coordinate 494,257 of NZ_JBIBGL010000003.1, read as the reverse complement.
TCGGGTGCGTCGTTGCCCGAGGAGGCCGCTCGGGTGGACGCGACTCTGCCCGAACCTCGGCGTGAGGGGCTCGTGGTGACGGAGGGGCCGCCTGCCAAACGGGTCGGCAAGGCCGGTCGCAACCTGCCGCAGGCGATCGGCGTCGGGGCCGGGCTGGGCGGGGTCATCATCGCCTCGCTGCTGACCCTGCCGGTGTTGTTCGTCGGCGTCGTGCTGCTCGCGGTCCTGGTCGGACTGTGGGAGCTGGCGGGCGCGTTCGGTCGGGCCGAGGCGGTGACCGACGCGTCCGGTCGGACCGCACAGGGCGCCACCGTCGGGCGCGGCATCCGGATTCCGGTGGTACCGCTCGCGGTCGGCTCGGTGGCGATGCTCGTCGCCGGTTACGCGCGCGGTGCCGAGGGGCTGGCGATCGCCACCGCGCTGACCGCGATCGCGGTGATGATCTGGCGGATGACCGAGGGTCCCGAGGACTTCCTGCGGGACATGACGGCCGGCGTGTTCACCGTCTTCTACCTGCCGTTCCTGGCCGGGTTCGCGGTGCTCATGCTCGCCGACGACGACGGTGCCCGGCGCGTGCTGACCTTCATCATCCTGGTGGTCTGTGCGGACACCGGTGCCTATGCGGCGGGCGTCACCTCCGGTGGTCCGCACAAGATGGCGCCGAAGATCAGCCCCGGCAAGAGCTGGGAGGGCTTCGCCGGCGGAGTGCTCCTGGCCGCCGGCGCGGGTGCGGTCTGCGTGACGACCATGCTCGACGGTGCGTGGTGGCAGGGTGCCGTGGTGGGCGTCGCCGCCGCCGCCGTGTCCGCGCTCGGGGACCTGGCCGAATCGATGATCAAGCGGGACCTCAAGGTCAAGGACATGGGCAGTCTGCTGCCCGGTCACGGCGGCCTGATGGACCGGCTCGACTCGTTGCTGCCCGCCGCGCCCGTGGTGTGGCTGCTGCTCGCCGCATTCGTATGACCCGGACCTGATCCGGCAGAGAAACCGGACAGGCCGCGTGTGCACGAGAGCGGGGCCGATTCGGCCCCGCCCGTACACCTGCGACACTGGACGAGCCATGCCCAAACCAGGAGAACTCACCTTCACCGCGCCGCCGCGTCGTTCGAAGCCGCCGCGCCACCTTGCCGACCTCACCCTCGCCGAGCGCCGCGATGCCGTGGCCGAGCTGGGCGAGAAGCCGTTTCGTGCGGCCCAACTGTCCAAGCACTACTTCGGTCACCTCTCGGACGACCCCGGGCAGTGGACCGACATGCCCGCCGCGTCGCGGGCCAGGCTCGCCGAGGCGCTGCTGCCCACGCTGATGACGTCCGTGCGGGACATCTCGTGCGACGACGGCGCGACCCGCAAGTCGCTGTGGAAGCTCTTCGACGGCACGCTCGTCGAGGCCGTGCTGATGCGCTACCCCGACCGGGTCACCATGTGTGTGTCCTCGCAGGCGGGCTGCGGGATGAACTGCCCGTTCTGCGCCACCGGCCAGGCGGGTCTGACCCGCAACCTGTCCACCGGCGAGATCGTCGAGCAGGTGCTCGCGGGCGCGCGGGCCCTCGCCCGCGGCGAGGTGCCGGGTGGCCCCGGCCGGGTCAGCAACATCGTCTTCATGGGCATGGGCGAGCCGCTCGCCAACTACAAGGCGGTGGTCGGCGCGGTGCGTCGGCTGACCGACCCGGCCCCGGACGGACTGGGCATCTCCGCCCGCTCGGTGACCATGTCGACGGTCGGTCTGGTCCCGGCGATGTACAAGCTCGCCGACGAACGCATCCCGGTCACCCTCGCACTGTCCCTGCACGCGCCGGACGACGACCTGCGCAACACGCTCGTGCCGGTCAACACGCGCTGGGACGTGCGCGAGGTGCTGGACGCCGCATGGCACTACGAGGGCGTCACCGGCCGACGGGTGTCCATCGAGTACGCGCTGATCAAGGACATCAACGACCACGGCTGGCGGGCCGACCTGCTCGGGCGCCGGCTGAAGAACCACAACGCGCACGTCAACCTGATCCCGCTGAACCCCACGCCGGGGTCGAAGTGGACCGCGTCGACGGCCGAACGCCAGGAGGAGTTCGTCCGCCTGCTGACCAAGCACGGCGTGCCGGTCACCGTCCGGGACACCCGGGGTCGGGACATCGACGGGGCGTGCGGTCAGCTCGCCGCCGCAGAGGTCTAGCCGTAGGGCCCGGTCCGCCGCAGCGGGCCGGGCCGTAAGTGGGACATCCCGGGCAGGTCACGGGTGCGCGGCGCGGCGATATAGAACGGGTAACGAATCCTTATCGGATCCTTAGGCGCCTCAGGGCAGACTGATCTCAGTGCCAAGCCGTCGGATCCTTTGATCCCCCCGTTCGAATGCTCCGGCGGTGGCACGCCCAAGCCGCCGGTCGAAGGGACACGATCCGGCGCACGGCTCGGGGTCGCGTGGCCCCCGAGACGATAAGCACTTCGGGCCCGTTGCGGAAGGGGACGCCGCGCCGGGCCCGAAGTGTTTTCCCATATCCGGCGGGCATTGCCCGCCGTTTTTGCGTTTCGTCCGCAGGCCCGGCCGCGGCTTCAGATCCGGCCCGGTCGGTCGTCCCGCAGGATCACCACCGCCGCCCCGATCAGCGCGAAGGCGAGCAGACCGATCGTCCACAGCGTGCCCAGCAGGGCCGCGTGTGCGGGCATGGTCGGAAACGAGTCCCCGTTGCCGCGCGCCGGCCACGCCTGCAGCGCGCCGACCGCGACCGAGACCGGTACGCACACCAGCAGCGGCAGCACCAGAGCGGCCAGCGCCGCGCGCCGATCCATCCGCTCCCCGGCGCCGATCGAATGCAACGTGTGTGAGGTCTCGCGGCGCGCGGAGCCGTACTCCACGACGACCGTGAACAACATCGCCGCCGCACACGAGGACACCGTCGTCATGGTCAGGAACAGTGGGGCGTCGGCCATCCCGGTCGGCGTGCGGTCGCCGGCGAGGCCGCTGGTGGTGACCACCGCGAGAGCGATCGTGGTCAGGCCCAGCGGCAGTGCCAGACCGCGTGCGCTCGCCTCGATCCGGCGCGCCGCGCACAGCGTCCACACCCGATCCGCCCGGGCGGCCCAGCCGGAACCCAGCCAGGTCAACAACCACGGCACGGTGAGTGCCGCGCCTGCCGGCACCGCGCCGTAGCAGATCGCCGCCGCCGGCACCGCGCCGTGCGACAACCGGTCCGGGTGGCCCGGGTCGGCGATCAGGTACTGCCCGAGCAGTCCGGCGAGCAGCACCAGGGGTCCGATGTAGCGCGGGACCCGGGGCTTCAGCCGCAACGACGGTCGGGCCGTCGCGTAGCAGGCGGCGAGCACCGCGACGGTGGGTACCGTGGCGAGCACCGCCACCACGGCCGGCCAGGGCGCCGAGGCGCCGATCGCCAGCAGACGCCGGACCGCCGGGGGTGGCGAAGCCGGGAGGGTGCGCAGCACCAGGTGCGCCTGAACGCCGGCAAACGTGCCGGCCAGAGCGGTGACGGCGGTCTCGGACACGACCACCTCCCGACTCCGGCGGTTCTTCCCGTGGGCCCGGAACGGGGCACCCGGTCGGTCGATGCGGCCCGGGAACGTCAGGCGGATGCCGACCGTGACCAACACGGCCACGGCACCCAGCACCGGCAGTATCGCGAGCACCGGTCGGATCAGTGCCGGACCGGGACGTGCGACCGGCAATGCCCAGGCCAGCAGGCACAACAGCACGATCGTGGCCGTACCCGCGACCGCCGCACAGGCCAGCACACGCACGGCGTCGACCCGGGATGCGTTGCGCAACGCGTCGCGCAGCGGGCTCGGGTCGGCCCGGGACATCGCCCTACCACCCGTCCGTATGCGGGTCGGGGCGACCATCGCGCAGGACCAGACAGTGGTCCGCGTGTGCGGCCACCCGCCGGTCGGCGGTGGCCAGCACCAGGGTCGTCCCGTGCGAGCGCACGGCGGAGACCAGGATCCGCATCAGATGGTCGACCTCGGCGCCGTCCAGATCGTGCGCCGGTTCGTCCGCGAACACCACGGCGGGCCGGGTGACCAGCGCGCGGGCGACCGCCGCCCTCCGCAGCAGGGCCGGACCCAGGCCGGTCGGCCGGGATTCGGCGTGCTCGGTCACGTCCAGCCGCTCCATCCAGTGCCGGGCGATCGCGAACGCCTCGGCCCGGCGCATCCGGTCGAGCAGCAGCGGCAGTACGACGTTCTCCGCGACGGTCAGCTCCGGCAGCAGCCGGGTACGGCCGTCGACGAGCCCGAAGTGCCGACGCCGCAGCGCGGTTCGGCCCTTCTCGTCGAGCACGTGCATCGCGCCGCTGTTGAACCACACCTCGCCCGAATCCGGGGCGACCACACCGGACAGGCAGGCGAGCAGCGCCGACTTGCCGGCGCCGGCGGGGCCGGTGATCGCGAACGTCTCCTCGGCCCGGACCGCCATGGAGACGTCCCGCAGCAGGGTGACCGGACCCTGGGTCAGGGTCAGCCCGCGAGCGCGCAGGACGTCGTTGTCGGGCGGGGCGGTCGGTACTCCGGCGACGACGGCGCGCCGCTCATGCGGTCTCGCCGCGCGGGACGACAGGGACATGGCACACCTCCCGCAGAGAAACGTTGGTTGCCACCCGTTCTCCTCCAACGAGCATCGCGACGCCTGGTTGCGGCAGGGACGCCAAACCCCTTCACTCGGGGAACCCTGCCGGCGGCGGGAGTTCGCGCGCACCATGATGAGGCGAACAGGTGTATCGAACGCGTTCCGAACGGGGTGCACATGAACCGCCGACTCGATCTTCCGGATCTCCTCAATGCCCGCGACGTCGGGGACCTACCGCTGATCGACGGGGGAGTCACTCGAACGGGCGTACTCATGCGCTGTGAGACCCCGGACCTGCTGACCCCCGAGGGAATCGACCGGCTGACCCACACCTACCGCGTGCGGCACGTGCTGGACCTGCGGTCGGAGGGTGAGGGGCTGCCGCCGGAGCAGTGGCCGGGTGTGACCCGACACCGGCTGCCGCTGCTGGGCCGACGCTCGGCGCTGGCCGCCGATCGGGCCGCGATCGGCGACGTCTCGGCGGGACAGACCCAGGGTCTGGGGTTGGACGACGACATCGACCTGGGCAGCGTGGACGAGCACGGCGCGGGTCTGTTGTACATGCGGATGGCCGAGCGCGGCGGTGAGTCGTACGTGCGTTCGCTGGAGATTCTGGCCGGTGACGGCGGAGTGCCGGCGCTGGTGCACTGTACGGCGGGCAAGGATCGGACCGGGATCCTGGTCGCGCTGCTGTTGTCGGTGGCGGGGGTGGAGCGGGAGGCGATCATCGCCGACTACACCGAGACCGAGGTGCACCTGGTCGAGATGTTCGAGCGGATCGACCGGTTGCCCAGGCAGCCGCGGATCGATCCGGCCCATCCGGTGGCCCCGGCGATGCGCGGTGCGGCCCGGGCCTCCATCGACACGTTCCTGCGCGTGCTCGCCGAGCGGCACGGCTCGGCGGCGGAGTTCCTGCTCAAGGCGGGTGCGGCGCCGGAGCACCTGGAAACCTGGCGCCGCACCATCCGGGGGCGCTGACCCGGCCGGTCGCCGGGGCGCCGGGCGGCTCACCGGCCCGGGCCCGGGCGCGATGGCCCGGGCTCGGGCGTAGTGGCTCGGCCCGGGCCGCCGGTCGCCCCGGCACGTGGCCCGGGCGCGGTGAGCCCGGCTCAGTGGCCCAGGAATCGGCCGAACGCCTGCGCGAGTCGGGACTCCCTGCCGGTGCGCTGCTCCTCGGCGTCCGCGCCCGCCATCACCCGCAGGCCGACGTTGGTGCCGATCCAGCGGAGCGGCTCCGGCTCCCACTTGGGCGAGCGGTGGCGGACCCAGGGCAGCCGGGTCAGGTCGGTGTACTCGTCGCGGATCAGGTCGGCGAGGGTGCGGCCGGCCAGGTTCGCGGTGCCCACGCCGTCGCCGACGTAGCCGCCCGCCCAGGCGAGTCCGCGGGCGCGGTCCAGGCCGCAGCTCGCGTACCAGTCGCGGGCCACACCCAGCGGTCCGCCCCAGGTGTGGGTGATCGCGGCGTCGGCGACCGCCGGGAACAGCTCGGCGATCACCCGACGCAGCTCGGCGAAGACGTTCTCGTCGCGGTCGAACTCGGGCCGCACCCTGGAGCCGAAGTGGTACGGCGCGCCGCGCCCGCCGAAGGCCAGCCGGTCGTCGGCGGTGCGCTGGCCGTAGATGATCAGGTGGCGCATGTCGCTGAAGCTTTCCCGGCGGGCCAGGCCCGCCTCGGCCCAGAAGGACTGCGGCAGCGGCTCGGTGGCGATCATCAGCGAGTACACCGGGGCCAGTTCGCGATGGAAGCCGGCCAGCTCGGGGGTGTAGCCCTCGGTGGCCCGGACCACCACGTCGGCACGGACTCGGCCGTGCGGGGTGAGCGCGACGCCGTTCTCGATCGCGGTGACGGGGGTGCGCTCGTGGATGGTCACCCCCAGGCGGGTCACCGCGTCGGCCAGACCCCGGGCCAGTTTGGCGGGGTGGACGACCGCGCAGTGCGGGGTGTAGGTGCCGCCGAGCACGTCGGTGGCGCCGACCATCGCGCGGGCCTCGGCGGCGTCCAGCAATCCGGCGTCGGACTCGTCGAAGCCCCATGCGTGTTCGTCCGCGACCAGTTGCCGGGCCCGGGCCAGCTGGACCGGGGTGCGGGCCAGGACCACGGTGCCGCCCTTGGCGAAGTCGCAGTCGATACCCTCTTCGGCGACCACCCGGCCGACCTCGTCCACGGTCGCGTTCATCGCCCGCTGTTGGGCGATCGCCCGCTCGCGGGTGCTGCTCCGGGCCACCTTGGCGATCGAGGCGGGGAACAGCGCCGAGCACCAGCCGCCGTTGCGGCCGGAGGCGCCGAATCCGGCGATCTCCCGCTCCAGGACCACGATGCGCAGGGACGGGTCCGCCTTGGCCAGGTAGTAGGCGGTCCACAGGCCGGTGTAGCCGGCGCCGACGATGGCCACGTCCACGTCCAGGTCGCCCGCGAGCGCCGGTCGTGGCGTGACGTCCGCGCCGAGGGTGTCGAACCACAGCGACAGGTCGCGGTAGTCGGCGGTCATCGTTGCCACTTCCTCAGGTAGTCCGGCGCGGGCAGATCGAAGCGCAGGTCGGGGGCGGGCACGGGCTCGCCGAAGTGCTCGGTGATGGGCACCACGCCGGCCCAGATCGGGGTGTCCAGGTCCTCGTCCGCGTCGTCCGGCGGTCCGGAGGAGATCTTCACCGACGCCTCGTCCAGGGACAGTGCGAGCACCAGCGTCGCGGCGAGTTCCCGGGCCCGGTGCGGGCGCAACTCGTCCCGGCGGCCGGGCAGCAGCCGGTCGGTGAGCAGGTCCAGCGCGGCGACCTTCTCGTCCTCGGGCAGCACGACGCACGAGCCGAGCACCATCGCGCTGCGGTAGTGCATGGACGATTCGAACGCCGAGCGGGCCACCACCAGGCCGTCGAGCAGGGTCACGGTCAGGCAGGTCGGCGCGCCCGCGGCCAGGCCGCGGAAGAGTCGGCTGCCGGTCGAGCCGTGGATCAGCACACGTTCGCCGTCCCGGGCGTAGGCGACCGGGAGGACGAACGGCTGACCGTCCTCGCCGGTGATCGCGAGGTGTCCGACCAGACCGGCGTCGAGCACGGCGTGCAGCGCGGTTCGGTCCGGCACGGCGTGGTGGGGCAGGCGGCGTATCCGGGTGCGGGGGGTGGAGCCTGGCGTGGGGTGGCTCATCGGGCCTCTTCGGTGATCCGAGCGCGGCGCCGGTCGGCGCGGGCGGGTCGATGTGACGGTGTATTTCTCGGTTCTTCGGGGCCCTGACGCGCACTTCGTGCCAGGCACCCCGGACATGAGTCTGCCGCCGTCGCGCACTGGCGTGTGCGCGACGGCGGCAGACTCACTGAGGGTTCGTCGAATAGCCGGGGTCCACTGCTCGATCTACAGCTTGGTCCATGCCTCGGTCAGCACTCCGCGCAGGATCTGCTCGATCTCGTCGAACACACCCTGGTCCGCGACCAGCGGCGGGGAGAGCTGGATGACCGGGTCGCCGCGGTCGTCCGCGCGGCAGTACAGGCCGTTGTCGTAGAGCGCGGTGGACAGGAAGCCGCGCAGCAGGCGCTCGGCCTCGTCCTCGTTGAACGTCTCCTTGGTGCTCTTGTCCTTGACCATCTCGATGCCGTAGAAGTACCCGTTGCCGCGCACGTCGCCGACGATCGGCAGGTCCTGGAGCTTCTGCAGCGTGGCCAGGAACTTGGACTCGTTGTCCAGCACGTGCTGGTTCAGGCCCTCGCGCTCGAAGATGTCCAGGTTGGCCAGCGCCACGGCGGAGGACACCGGGTGCCCGCCGAACGTGTAGCCGTGCATGAAGACGTTGTCGCTGCCGTTGTAGAACGGCTCGGCGATGCGGTCCGAGACGAGCATCGCGCCGATCGGCGAGTAGCCCGAGGTCATGCCCTTGGCGCAGGTGATGATGTCCGGCACGTAGTCGAACTTGTCGCACGCGAACATCGTGCCGAGCCGGCCGAACGCGCAGATGACCTCGTCCGAGACGAGCAGCACGTCGTACTTGTCGCAGATCTCGCGCACGCGCTGGAAGTATCCGGGCGGCGGCGGGAAGCAGCCACCGGCGTTCTGCACCGGCTCCAGGAAGACCGCGGCGACGGTGTCCGCGCCCTCGTTGAGGATCGCCACCTCGATCTGGTCGGCGGCCCAGCGGCCGAAGCCCTCGGGCGAGGAGTCGGCCAGGAACTCCGGCTTGCGGTACTGGTTGGTGTTCGGCACCCGGAAGGTGCTCGGCACCAGCGGCTCGTACGGCGCCTTGTAGTCCGGCAGACCGGTGATCGACAGCGCGCCCTGCGGGGTGCCGTGGTAGGCGATGGCCCGGGAGATGACCTTGTGCTTGGTCGGCTTGCCGGTCAGCTTGAAGTAGTGCTTCGCCAGCTTCCACGCGGACTCGACGGCCTCGCCGCCACCGGTGGTGAAGAAGACCTTGTTCAGGTCGCCCGGGGCGTAGTTCGCCAGCCGCTCGGCCAGCTCGATCGCCTTGGGGTGGGCGTAGCTCCACACCGGGAAGAAGGCGAGCTGCTCGGCCTGCTTGCGGGCCACCTCGGCCAGCTCGGTGCGGCCGTGACCGGCCTGTACGACGAACAGGCCGGCGAGGCCGTCGATGTACTTGCGCCCGTTGGTGTCCCAGATGTAGCTGCCTTCACCGCGCACGATGGTCGGCACGGGAGCGTTCTCGTAGGACGCCATGCGGGTGAAGTGCATCCACAGGTGGTCGTAGGCGCTCTTGGAGAGAGCCGCGTTGTCGTACTGCTGTGTCATCGAGTACCCCACTGGTAGGTCTGCTTCCGAAGCTTCAGGTAGACGAAGCTCTCGGTGCTCCGTACGCCCGGAATCGCTCGAATCCTCTTGTTGATGATGTCGAGCAGGTGGTCGTCGTTCTCGCATACGAGTTCCACGATGAGGTCGAAGGAGCCCGCCGTGATGACGACGTAGTCCACTTCCTTCATCGTGGCCAGTATGTCCGCTACGGGGTCGATGTCTCCTTCGACACGGACCCCGACCATGGCCTGGCGATGGAAGCCGACGGTCAGCGGATCGGTCACCGCGACGATCTGCATCACGCCCTGGTCGAGCAGGCGCTGTACGCGTTGACGCACTGCGGCCTCCGAGAGACCGACCGCCTTGCCGATCGCGGCGTACGAGCGGCGTCCGTCCTCCTGGAGCTGCTCGATGATCGCCTTCGACACGGCGTCGGCCGGAGCGTTCGGGTTTCTGTCTCGACCGGCCACGTGGTCACTCTGCCTCATCAGATGGGCCTTTCGCAAGGGAATCCGTTGACTTTGCTCAATGAGACAACTGATTCAGTTGTTGGTACGTGATGGGTATGCGGATACCGACAGCAATCCGGTTAGGCTGGGAACGCGGCCCAGCCCGGGATCGACCCCTCACCGTCCTGCCGGCGCCGCCCCGTTTTCGAAGGAGACTTGGGACATGAGCGACCTGCGTACTCTGCGCAACTACATCGACGGCACGTTCACCGACGCCGCGGACGGCGGCACGCTCGACATCGTCGACCCCGCCACGGGCGAGGTCTATGCGACGTCCCCGCTCTCCCGCGAGCGGGATGTCGACGCGGCGATGCGCGCGGCGGCCACGGCGTTCGAGACCTGGAGCGAGACGACCCCCGCCGAGCGGCAGCTCGCGCTGCTGCGGATCGCCGACGCGGTGGAGAAGCGTGCCGACGAGCTGATCGACGCCGAGTGTCTCGACACCGGCAAGCCGCGTGCGCTCACCGCGTCCGAGGAAATCCCGCCGATGGTGGACCAGATCCGCTTCTTCGCGGGCGCCGCGCGCATGCTCGAAGGCAAGTCGGCCGGAGAGTACATGGCAGGGCACACCTCCATGGTGCGCCGTGAGCCGGTCGGTGTCTGTGCCCAGGTGGCGCCGTGGAACTACCCGATGATGATGGCCGTGTGGAAGTTCGCGCCGGCCATCGCCGCGGGCAACACCGTGGTGCTCAAGCCGTCGGACACCACCCCCGCGTCCACCGTGCTGCTCGCCGAGATCATCGGCGAGATCCTGCCCGCCGGCGTGTTCAACGTGATCTGCGGCGACCGCGACACCGGCCGGCTGATGGTCGAGCACAAGACCCCGGCGATGGCCTCGATCACCGGTTCGGTACGCGCCGGCATGTCGGTCGCCGAGAGCGCGTCCAAGGATCTCAAGCGGGTGCACCTCGAACTCGGCGGCAAGGCGCCCGTCGTGGTCTTCGAGGACGCGGACATCGCCGCCGCGGCCGAGGGCATCGCCGGTGCCGGCTTCTTCAACGCCGGCCAGGACTGCACCGCGGCCACCCGGGTGCTCGTGCACTCCTCGATCCGCGACGAGTTCGTCGCCGCGCTGGCCGCCGCCGCCGGCGACCTCTCGACCGGCTCGCACGAGGACGCGTACTTCGGCCCGGTCAACAACGTCAACCAGCTCAAGCAGGTCAGCGGCTTCATCGAGCGCCTTCCCGCGCACGCGAAGGTCGAGACCGGCGGGCACCAGGTCGGCGACAAGGGCTTCTTCTACGCCCCGACCGTGGTCTCCGGGCTCAAGCAGGACGACGAGATCATCCAGAACGAGGTGTTCGGCCCGGTCATCACCGTGCAGTCGTTCGAGGACGAGGCGGAGGCGCTCGGCAACGCCAACGGCGTGCAGTACGCGCTCGCCTCCTCGGTGTGGACCAAGGACCACGGCCGGGCGATGCGGATGGCCAAGCGGCTCGACTTCGGCTGCGTGTGGATCAACACGCACATCCCGCTGGTCGCCGAGATGCCGCACGGCGGCTTCAAGCACTCCGGCTACGGCAAGGACCTCTCCGGCTACGGCTTCGAGGACTACACCCGGATCAAGCACGTGATGACCAACTACGACGCCTGATCCACCCCGCCGCACCCGCGGCGTCGGCACGACCCGCACGCACCCTGTCAACTCCGCTCCGCGAGGGTTGACAGGGTGCGTGTTGCCGTTCGGGGCGGGTGGGCGCCACGATGCGGTGGGCCATTTTGTACGCCACCGTGCGGTCCCCCGCCCATGGAGCAGGTCCCACCCCCCCCCCGCATTTCGCCAAGGAGTCGCCGATGACCCGCGCCCGCACTCGCGCCCAGTCCCCGCTGCGGATCGCCGGGCACCGGGTGGATCGGCGGATGTTCCTGCGCGGCACCGGCGCGGCGGCGGCCGTGGGCACCCTGGCCGCGTGCGGCGTGCCCTCCGCGTACGTCCAGGAGAGCAAGCGCGGCGGCCGGGACCGGTCGGAGCAGGAGAAGGTGGTGCGCTTCTCGAACTGGGCGCTCTACATCGACATCGACGAGAACGACGAGCAGCGGCATCCCACGCTCGACGCCTTCACCGAGAAGACCGGCATCAAGGTCCGGTACTCGGAGGAGATCAACGACAACGACGAGTTCTTCGGCAAGATCCACCCGGCCATCCAGGCGGGCAAGGAGCCCGGCCGCGACGCGATCGTCATCTCGGACTGGATGTGCACCCGCTTCGTCCGGCTGGGCTGGGTGCAGAAACTGAACAAGGCCAACCTGCCGCAGGTGGACGCCAACCTGGCCGAATCGCTGCGCAGCCCGGGCTACGACCCCAAGCGCGAGTACACGGTGCCGTGGCAGAGCGGGATGACCGGCATCGCGTACAACAAGAAGCTGGTGGGTCGCGAGATCCGGTCGGTGAACGACCTGTGGCGGCCCGAGCTCAAGGGCCGGGTCACCGTGTTCGCGGGCTTCATGGAGGCCGTCGCGCTGCTGATGCTCGGTGAGGGCACGGACATCAAGACCTTCACGGACGCGGACGTGGACAAGGTGATGGAGCGGATGCAGAAGCTGGTGGACAAGGACCACATCCGCAGCTTCACCGGCAACGACTACACCTCGGGCCTTGCCAGTGGCGACATCCTGGCCTGCCAGGCGTACTCCGGCGACGTCGGCCAGCTCAAGCTGGACAACCCCGACATCGAGTTCGTCGTGCCCGAGGAGGGCGCCGAGCTGTGGTCGGAGAACCTGATGGTGCCGAACAAGGCCGCGCACAAGACCAACGCCGAGAAGCTGATGGACTTCTACTACGACCCGGAGGTCGCCGCCGAGTTGGCGAACTACGTGGCGTACGTGTGTCCGGTCCCGGCCGCGCAGCAGGTGCTGGCCGAGTCCTCGGACCAGGAGATGCGCGACTCGGCGAGCAACCCGCTGATCTTCCCGGACGCCGAGATGACCGCGAAGCTGCACGGGATGCGCGAGACCACCGAGGACGAGGAACGGCGCTGGGAGAAGGCATGGGGGAACATCATCGGCCTGTGAGCCACGGGTCGCGCGAGCGGCGGTGCGCGCTCGACGGCGGGGTCGAGGCCGGGGTCGAGGCCGGCGGGGTCGGCGGAATCAGCGCTCGGCCAGGGCCGGGTCGGCGATGACGGCGCCGCGATAGGCGCGCATGCCGAGCAGTGGGAACACCAGTACGGAGACCATGCCGGCGCCGACCATCGCGGCGGCGGTGCCCGGGCGCAGTTCGCCCTCGTCCACGCCGATGCCGGTGATCACCACGATCAGCGGCAGGCCGGCCGAGGCGAACAGGGACAGGCCCAGCCGCACCCCCGCCGGCGAACCACGCTCCAGCAGATACGTCGGCACCCCGCGCACCACGAGCAACAGCGCCAGGAACAGCGGCAGCAGGGCGAGCGTGCCGAGGTCGGAGAACAGCGCACGGCCGTCGAAGCGCACGCCGCTGATCACGAAGAAGACCGGGACGAACAGCCCGAAGCCGATCCCGTCCAGCTTGCCCGCGACCGTCTCGCGCGACTCGGCGGGCATGTCGGACAGCAGCAGCCGGATGACCAGCCCCGCGGCGAACGCGCCGAGCAGGGCGTCCAGGCCGAGTTCGTCCGCGGCCCAGACCAACAGCGCGAGCACGAGCACCGCCAGCCGGATGGCGAGCTGGCCGCTGGAGTGCAGCGTGGCCCGGACCACCCGGTCCAGCGCCCCGGGCAACGGTCGACGGGCGAATGCGAACACCACCACGGTCACCGCGGCGAAGCAGGCCAGCGCGACCGCCGAGGCACCCGCGTTGCGCCCGCTCAGCAGCAGCGACACGGCCACGATCGGGCCGAACTCGCCGAGCGTGCCGATCGCCATCACCTGCGCGCCGAACCGGGTCGGCAGCGCGCCCGCGTCGCGCAGGATCGGCAGCAGCGTGCCGAGCGCGGTGGTGGTCAGGGCGAGTCCGACCACCAGGCGGGACATCGTCGAGCCGGACCACACCAGCAGCAACCCGAGCAGCAGGCCGACCACCAGGGACAGCGCCCAACCCAGCGTGGCCCGGCGCAGCGGCCGGCCGCTGAGCCGGCCCGGATCGATCTCGAAACCGGCCAGGAACATCAGGAACGCGAGCCCGAAGTCGGCCATGTAGGTCAGCACGTCCCCCTCGTGCACCCAGTCCAGGACGGACGGACCCACCAGGACGCCGAGCAGGAGTTCGACCACGACCGTGGGCACCGGGACCCGGCGCCCGAGCAGATCGGCCACCAGCGGTGCGGCGAAGGCCAGGGCGAGAACGATCAGGAATGGTGCGCTGTCGTCGGACATCGGCGGAGCATATTGCGCATTCGGCGGCCATTCGGGCAGACGCGCAGGTCGGCGGCGGACCTCCCGGGAAGAGCGCCCGGACGGACGCACTAGGGTCGATATCCATGACTAGCAGCTCTCCCGAGGCCGCCGCCGTGCCCGCCGTCGAACTGCCCGCCGACCCCGGTACCGACCCCGGTGCCGAGCCTGTGACCTGGGATGTCGTGGTGATCGGAGCGGGCCCCGCCGGGGCGTCCGCGGCCCTGGCCGCGGCGCGCGCGGGACGCCGGGTGCTGGTCGTGGACCGGGCCGAGCTGCCGCGCTACAAGACCTGCGGCGGCGGCATCATCGGCCCCGCCAAGAGCGCCCTTCCGCCCGGTTTCGAGCCGCCGGTCGAAGACCTGGTGCACGAGGTCGAATTCACCCTGCGCGGCCGCCGTCGGCGGGTGCGCTCGGCGCGGACCACGCTGATCGGCCTGGTCGACCGGGCCCGCTTCGACGAGGCGCTGACCCGGGCGGCGGTGGCCGCGGGCGCGGTGCTGCGCGAGGGCGTCGCGGTCTCCCGGATCGCCGAGCGGGACGGCCTGGTGACGCTGACCCTGGCCGGCGGCGAACTGCTGCGGGCGCACGCGGTGGTCGGTGCGGACGGCAGCGCGGGACGCAGCTCCGCCTACGTCGGGGTCACCTTCGAACAGGTCGATCTGGGCCTGGAGGCGGAGATTCCGGTGCCGCCGGAGGTCGCCGCGCACTGGCGCGGCCGGATCCTGCTCGACTGGGGGCCGTTGCCCGGCTCGTACGGCTGGGTCTTTCCCAAGGGCGACACGTTGACGGTCGGGGTGATCTGCGCCCGGGGCGAGGGCGAGGCCACCCGCGCCTACCTGCGCGACTTCATCGCCCGGCTCGGCCTGGCCGGGTTTCGGCCGGCGGTCGAGTCGGGCCACCTGACCCGATGCCGCAAGGAGAGCGCGCCGCTCTCGCGCGGCCGGGTCCTGGTCGCCGGCGACGCCGCCGGACTGCTGGAGCCGTGGACGCGCGAGGGCATCTCGTACGCGCTGCGCTCGGGCCGGCTGGCGGGGGAGAGGGCCGCGCTGGTGGCCGAGGCGGGTACCGACGCCGAGGTGGACAAGATCGGCGCCGGCTATCACGCGGACATCGATGCGGTGCTGGGTCGTGAGATGCGCGCCGGACGGCTCCTGCTCGGCGTGTTCGAGCGGCATCCCGGGATGTTGCACCATGCGGTGAGCACGCTGCCGCAGGGCTGGCGGGTGTTCCGCAAGGTGGTCCAGGGGCGGACCACGTTCGCCGATCTGCTGGAGCGGCCCGCCGCCCGGCGGGTGCTGGCGTTGACCGGCCACTGACGACGTCGGACGGCCCCGGGCCCGTTGTGCACGGGGCCGGGGCCGTCCGCTTCGGCTGTGCTCGTCGACCCATGTGCTTACGGGCCGATGTGTGCACGGCCCGGTGTGCCCGGGCTCGGTGCGCTCGGGCCCGGTGTGCTCACGGATCGCAAGCGGGCCGGCGGTGGTCGTGCGCCGGACTCAGTCCCGGTCCGGCTCGTCGTCGCCCTCGGCCGAGCGGATCCGGCGCAGCCGTGCGCCCTGGAAGAGCGCGTTGCCCACCAGCATCAGGCCGAGCGCGCCGCCCGCGAGTGGCAGCGTGTCATCCTCGGGGCCGGTCTTGGGCAGCGAGGTGGGTGGCGTGGTCCGGTCGGTGCCGCCGGTGGTGCCGCCCGTGTCGCTCCCGCCGCTCGTGCCGCCGCCGCTTGTGCTGCCCTCACCCGTCGAGCCGCCGCCCGTCGAGCCGCCGGCGGTCGTGGAGCCGCCGTTGGTCGTGGAGCCGCCGTTGGTGCCCCCGCCCGTCGAGCCGCCGCCGTTGGTGCCGCCGGGGACCGGTGTGTTGACGGTGTAGCCGATGAACGACGGGTCGTTGTTGTCGGCCCGGTTGACCAGCGTCAACGGTCCGGCCACACCCAGCACCACGGACGTGTCCGTGGCGCCCGCGGGCACCACGAGCACGCAGAACGTGGAGATGTCCGCCTCCGGCGCGAGCGGGAGCCGCGCCTCGGCCCGAGCCGCGCGCGGCTGCTGCACGGCCGGCGGATATTCCACCGCCGCGGACCAGCGCTTGGTCTCGTGCGGCCCGAGCGGACCCGGCGCGCACTTGAAGGTGGTCGTCCAGGCCGGTCCCGGTGCCTTGAGCGCGGGTGCGGCCGAACAACCGGGCACCGAGAGGATCCGGAGGCTGCCGGTGCTGCGGGCGTACACGTCGCGGGCCGGCTGGGGCCGGTCGGTGTTGTTGGTGACGGTGAACTCGATCGAACCCCGACCCTCGGCGTCGAAGGTGATCTGGGTGGACGTGGTCACCGCGAACGGCCTGGCCGTGGGTGGCACGGTCGGCGACGCGGACGTGCTCGGCGGGACCGTGGTGGGCGGCGGGGTGCTCGGCCGCGTCGTGGTCGGTGGCGGCGTCGTCCCCGGCCGGGTCGTCGAGGGCCGGGACGTGGTCGGCGGTGGCGTGCTGCCGGGCCCGTGCGTCGTGGGCCGCGACGTGGTGGCCGGCGGCGTCGTGGTGACCTCGCCGGTCGGACCGTGCGTGCCCGTGGGGCCGTGTGTGCCGGTCGGTGCGTGTGTGTAGGTGTGTCCGCCGCCCGATCGATGCGCGGGTCCGTTCCCCTCGGTATCCGCGACGGCCAGGCCGGCGTTCAGAATCATTCCTATTCCGACCGGAACAGAAATTATCAGGGCCGCGCGCTTGACGTTTTCTGATCGAAACTTTTTCGGGGTGAACATGCGGTATCCCCCTCCCGCTATGTGTGACGATTCGTTCTACCATGTCCGTCCTAAGCTTTCGCAGGGCCTTTAACAGGTAATCCCACGAAAGTGGCAATGGTCTGATCTTGAAATGCGGCGGGACCTGGGGGAAAGCCGATGTCGGGCGGGCCGGGAGAGGATTGGGCGGGCTTCGTGGTCGGAGCCCGCTACGAACTGGTGAGCGTGCTCGGCAGCGGTGGCATGGGCACCGTGTGGCGGGCCCGGGATCGCGTGCTGGACCGTCCCGTGGCGGCGAAGGTGATCACCACCGGATGGGGCCGCAACGCGTCCCGGTCCTTCCGCGAACGCAGCCTGCGCGAGGCGCAGGCGACCGCGCGGATCAATCACCCCAACGTCGTCCGCGTCTACGACTACGTCGAGGACGACGACCGGTTGTGGATCGTGATGGAGCTGCTCGACGCCCGCTCGCTGGACGCCATCCTGGACGAGGACGGGCCGCTCACCCCGCATGCCGCGGCGGCGGTGGCCGTGCAGATCGCCCGCGCGCTCGGCGTCGTGCATGCGCACGGCATCATCCATCGCGACGTCAAGCCGGGCAATGTGCTGATCGCCCGGGACGGACACGCCGTGCTGACCGACTTCGGCATCGCCGCGCTGGAGGGCGTGAGCGGGTTGACCGGCACCGGGGCCATCCTGGGCTCGCCCGAGTTCATGGCCCCCGAGCGGATAGAGAGCGAGCACCCCGGGCCGGCGTCCGACCTGTGGTCGCTGGGCGTCACGCTGTGCGCGGCGGTCACCGGCGCGTCGCCGTTCCGCCGCGCGACGCCGGTGGCCACGATGCACGCGATCGTGATCGCCGAGCCCGAGGTGCCCGAGGAGATCGGCCCGCTGGAGCCCCTCGTGCGCGACCTGTTCCGCCGCGACCCGGCGCGGCGCCCGGACTCGGCCGAGGTGGAGGCACGCCTGAACGCACTGCTCGCCGCCGAGGGCCGCCGACATGCGGGCGACGTGACCCGACCGATCCCGCCCACCACGCTCGGCCGGGTGATCGAGCGCGGGCCGGCCGAATTCGGGCCGGACGAGGCGAACGACGACGTGACGCTGGTGCCGACCGTGCACCCGCGGCCGCCGCTGCGCGACCTGCTCCCGCCCGCCCGGATCGCCCCCGACGACGGCACCCCGCTCGACCCGTTCCCGCGGGTGCCCGCCGCACCCTCGCCGGAGCAACGGCCGAGCACCCCGGCCGGCCCCGCGCACTCGCCGACCTTCCCGATGCCGACCCGCACCCGCCGGCCGCCCCGCTCGCGGCGCCGCCTCCTGGCCGTGCTGATGCCGCTCGTCACGCTCCTGGTGGCCGGTGCCGTCGTGGCGGCGTTGCTGCTCGCGAACGGCGGCGGCAAGTCGGGCGGGGGCGAGGGGAAGGGCGACGGCAGGTCGGGCCCGATGCCGCCGACGAGCTCCGGGACGGGCGGCGCGCCCGCGGCGAACCCGGTCGCGGGTCTCGCGCCCTACCCGGGCGCGCCCGTGGCCACCCCGCCGATCCCGGTCCGCACAGCCGACGAGAGTACCTTCACCTGGCAGATCCCGCAGGGGTGGACCCGCAAGGAGCAGGACCAGAGCGTGGTCTACGCCGACCCGGCCGGCGCGAGCGTGTTGACCGGGCGTACCGCGTTCCAACAGACCACGGATTTGTTGGAGCAGTGGCGCGACGACGAACAGAACGCCCCGAAGGTTTTCCGCGACTATCGGAAAACGGTCTTCGAGGAACGCGCCATTCAGGGCCGAAAGGGCGTGGTCTGGGAATACACCTGGACCGAGTCCGGAGTGGCCCGGCACGCGATGTTGGCCGCGGTGATCGTGAATGGCGTCTACATCGAGGTCGACGTGTTCAGTACCGAGCGGCAATGGACGCGCGATGCGGCCCTGCACGCGGTCGCGGTGACCGCCTTCACTCTTGCGGGCGGCCGCCCCGCCGCCTGAGGACCGCGCCCGGGGGAGCGGCGCCGCGCTCAGCGGCGGAGGGCCTCCAGGCCGAGCAGCGCCACGTGCAGCGAGAGACAACTCTCCACCTGATCCAGGTCGACGCCCAGGATCCGCTCGATGCGGTGCAGCCGCTCGTAGAAGGACGGGCGGGACAGGTGCGCGGCGTCGGCTGCCGCGGACTTGTTCCGGCCGTGGTCCAGATAGACCTGGAGCATCGCGATCAGATGGGTGCCCTGCTGCGCGTCGTAGGCGAGCAGCGGACCGAGTTCGCGCTCGACGTAGGTCTGCAACCGGGCGTCGTCGCGGAGCAGGTGCAGCAGCCCGCGCAGGCGCACGTCGGGCAGCCGGTAGAAGGCGGCCTTGCCGCCCTGGTGCAGGGCGGCGTCCGCGACCTGGGTGGCCTCCAGGAGCGAGCGGCGCGCATCGCGCACCGCGCCCACTGAGGAGCCGACCGCGACCACGATGTCGTCCGCGAGGTCCGGGGCGAGCCGGCGGATGGCGGCGGAGAAGCCCTCCAGCGCGCCGTCCTCGGTGTCCTGCGAGGCGAGCGCGACGAGCAGCCCGACGTTCTCGTCGTCCAGCCCGCCGACCAGGGCGGCCAGCCGGCGTTCGCGCACCGCCGCGGCGGCGATCTCGGTGAAGTCGCGCAACCGGGCCTGCGATTCCAGCGCGGCCGGGGTCACGCTGCGGCGCAGCCGCAGCACCACGCCGACCAGGCGCCGGCCCTCCAGCGGGACACCGAGCGCGCGGGCCCGCAGAGTCACCTCGGCCACCGTGTAGGAGTGGGTCAGGATCCCGGACAGCAGGGTGCGGTGGGTCTGCCGCTCCAGGCTCTCCCGGTCGCGCACCACCAGCCGGTTCAGCGCGAGAGTGGACGCGGCCCGCTCCAGGAGCATGGTCTGCTGTGCGGGCGGCGGTGTGCCGTCGCCGACCAGCACCAGCCGGCCCCAGTCGTGGCCGCGCGCGCCGACGGTGGTCACCAGCCACCCGGTGCGTTCGTCGAACGCGGTCCGGGCGGTCAGTCGCAACTGTCGGGAGCGGTCCTCCCAGTTCTCCAGCAGGGTCTCCGCGACTATTCCGGCCGCGTCGTAGGCGAGCACCTGGTGTGCCAGGTTCTCCAGGATCACCGGGCGGCCGGCCATCCGGGACGCCTGCCGGACGATCTCGGCCGGTTCCGCGCCCTCGACCGCGAGCTCGTTGAACGCCTGGTGCACCGCCTCGGAGGCCTGCAACTCGGCCAGCTGGGCGTCGATGATCAGCCCGTGCACGGCCTCGGTGATGCCGATGAAGCGGGTCTCGTTGCGCAGGGTGATCACCGGCAGGCCGACCTGCTCGGCCGCCGCGACCAGCGCCCGCGGCAGCTGCTCGGTGTAGCGCCGGCCCAGCTCGACCACGAGTCCGGCCGCGTCCACCTCGGCGAGATCGCGGATGTAGCGTTGCAGGCCCTCGCGCTCCTCGGGGAGCGCGATGCCGGTGGCCATCACCAGTTCGCCACCCTTGAGCAGCCGGGTGACGTCCGGCAGCTCGCTGATGTGCACCCAGCGCACCGGCCGGGCCAGGCCGCGTTCACCCGCGACCACCTGCGGGCGGCCGCGCTGGACGATGTCGAGGGCCAATACGTCGGCGACCGTGGGGAACATCCGAAAACCTCCGCGAGCTGACAACGGCCCGACCGCGACGGCGGTTGGTTCCCGAAGGAAGCGGGAATTCGCGAGCAATCTGTAAACGGCTCGGCGGGCGACGCTTCCATGGTGACAGGTCGGCGCCCGGTTCGACCCCGGACCCCTGGGTTCGGCCGGGCGATTGGCGACCTGTAAAGCCCACGCCGCCCTACCTGTCGATGTGCCTGTTGCGGCACCCCGTGTCGAAACGGCATCGTCCTACGCTGACGCGGCTCACGCGCATACCCACCGCACGCAGCGCCCGTCTGCTCATCGAAAACCCCCTTGGAGGGCTCCCATGCCTGTGCAGGACTTCGGCAAAGGTCATCAGTACGTCGGGGGACAACTGCGGCAGGGCTCGTCCGGAGAGACCTTCGACGTCGTCGACCCGGCCACCGGCGAGACGGTCGAGACGGTCACCCTCGCGAACACCTCGGACGTGGACGCGGCGGTAGCCGCCGCCAAGGGCGCCTTCCCGCAGTGGTCGCAGGCCACCCCGGGCGAGCGGGCGACCGCGCTGAACCGGCTGTCGGTGCTGCTCGAGGAGCGGGCCGAGGAGTTCGCCCGGGTCGAGACCGCGCAGGCGGGCAAGCCGATCCGGCTCAGCACCGAGTTCGACGTGCCGGGCACGATCGACAACACCGCGTTCTTCGCGGGCGCGGCCCGCAACCTGGAGGGCAAGGCGGCCGGCGAGTACGCGGCCGGCTCCACCTCGATGGTGCGTCGTGAGGCGATCGGCGTGGTCGGCTCGATCGCGCCGTGGAACTATCCGCTCCAGATGGCCGCGTGGAAGATCCTGCCGGCGATCGCCGCAGGCAACACGATCGTGCTCAAGCCGGCCGAGATCACCCCGCTGACCTCGTTGATGTTCGCCCGGGCGTGCGCCGACGCGGGCATCCCGGACGGCGTGGTCAACGTGATCACCGGCAAGGGCCGCACCGTCGGCGAATACCTGATGGGCCACGCCGACGTGTCGATGGTCTCGTTCACCGGCTCCACCGGGGTCGGCAAGCGGGTCGGCGAGGTGGCGCTGCAGACCGTCAAGCGCCTGCACCTCGAACTCGGCGGCAAGGCCCCGTTCGTGGTCTTCGACGACGCCGACCTGGACGCGGCGATCAACGGCGCGGTCGCCGCATCGCTGATCAACTCGGGCCAGGACTGCACCGCCGCGACCCGCGCGTACGTGCAGCGCCCGCTCTACGACGCGTTCGTGGCGGGCGTCGCGGAGCTGTACGACGGCGTGCGCCTGGGCGACACGATGGACCCCGCGACCGACCTCGGCCCGCTCGTCTCGCGCCGCCAACAGGAGTCCGTGGCCGGCTTCGTCGAGCGCGCCCGCGGCTACGGCGCGACCATCGTGACCGGCGGCGAGATCCCCGGCGGCGAACTGGCCAGGGGCGCGTTCTACCGCCCGACGCTGGTCACGGGTGTGGCCCAGGACAGCGAGATCGTGCAGGACGAGATCTTCGGCCCGGTCCTGGTCGTGCTGCCGTTCGACAGCGATGAGGAGGGCATCCGACTCGCCAACGACACCCCGTACGGCCTGGCCGCCTCCGCCTGGACGCGCGACATCTTCCGCTCGCTGCGCGCGACCCGGGAGATCCAGGCCGGCTGCGTGTGGGTCAACGACCACATCCCGATCATCAGCGACATGCCGCACGGCGGTTACAAGGCCTCCGGCTTCGGCAAGGACATGTCGCAGTACTCCTTCGACGAGTACACCCAGGTCAAGCACGTGATGTACGACGGCACGGGAATCGCCCGCAAGGACTGGCACCGGACGATCTTCGGAGCCCGGTAACCACCCCCATCGAACGGGCGGCCGAGGACGCGAGTCCTCGGCCGCCCTTGCGGCCGGCGAGCGGGTTCGGGGCCCGCGGCGCGGCGAGAGGAATCATGACTGAGCAGCAGCGGGCCGGCGCCTCCGGCGACGTCTCCTTGGCGGGCCTGAGCAAGCACTACGGTGACTTCACGGCCGTCCGACCCATGGACCTGACGATCCCCGCGGGATCGTTCTTCGCCCTCCTCGGTGCCTCGGGCTGCGGCAAGACCACGACGCTGCGGATGATCGCCGGACTGGAGCAGCCCTCGACCGGCAGCGTGAGCATCGGCGACCGCGACGTCACGGCGCTTCCGCCGTACAAGCGCCCGGTGAACACGGTGTTCCAGAACTATGCGCTCTTTCCGCACCTGAGCGTGACCGACAACGTCGGCTTCGGCCTCAAGCGGCGCGGCATCAAGGACACCCGGAAGCAGGTCGAGGACATGCTCGACCTGGTCGAGCTCGGGCACCTGGCCAAGCGCAAGCCGACCCAACTCTCCGGCGGTCAGCAGCAGCGGGTCGCGGTGGCCCGGGCGCTGATCAACACGCCGCAGGTGCTGCTCCTGGACGAACCGTTGGGCGCGCTCGACCTCAAGCTGCGCCGGCAGATGCAGCTCGAACTCAAGCGCATCCAGACCGACGTGGGCATCACGTTCGTGCACGTGACGCACGACCAGGAAGAGGCCATGACGATGGCCGACACGATCGCCGTGATGAACGGCGGCCGAATAGAGCAACTCGGCTCCCCGGTCGAGCTGTACGAGGCGCCGCGCACCACGTTCGTGGCCAACTTCCTGGGCCAGTCCAACCTGGTCGAGGCCAAGGTGACCGGGCGCGCCGACGGCGATCTGCTGTTGGACGCGCAGGGCAACCGGCTGGCGCTGCCCGCCGCCCGCTCGGCCGCCGACGGCGACCACCTGGTGATGGGCATCCGACCGGAGAAGATCACCATCTCCTACGCGGCGGACGCGAAGGTCGCGGACAACCGCAACCGCCTCGACGGCGGCGTGATCGTGGACGCCGCGTTCATCGGCGTCTCCACGCAGTACGTGGTGCGGATGCCGTGGGGCCAGGAGTTCACCGTGTTCGAACAGAACATGGAGCGCGACCCGCGCGTGGTGCCCGGGGCGACGGTGACCCTGCACTGGAACCCGGGGCACGGCTTCGGCCTGGAGTCGGGCGACCTGACCGCGGGCATCGCCGAGGCGAGCGAGGACGCCGCGTGAGCGCGCTCGGCACCCTCGGCGCGGGCACGACGGGAGGTGCGGACACCAAGACCACGGAGCTCAAGCGGCGCGGCAGGTGGGTACCGTACGCGCTGCTCGCGCCCGGCCTGCTGTGGCTGGTGGTCTTCTTCGCGATCCCGATGGTGGTGCAGGGCTCGACGTCGCTGCAGACCGGCAACCTGACCAAGGGCTACGACCTCACCTGGCACTGGGCCACCTACTGGGACGCGCTCGACCAGTACTACCCGCAGTTCCTGCGCTCGTTCGGGTACGCGGCCGCGGCGACCGTGATGTGCCTGGTGATCGGCTACCCGCTCGCCTACGCGATCGCGTTCAAGGCCGGCCGGTGGCGCGGCATGTGGCTGGTGCTGGTGATCGCGCCGTTCTTCACCAGCTTCCTGGTCCGCACGCTGGCCTGGAAGACGATCCTGGCGGACAACGGGATCGTCGTCGACGTGCTCAACAAACTGCACTTCACCAACGTCACGGCGTTCCTCGGCCTGACCCAGGACGACCGGGTGCTGGCCACGCCGCTCGCGGTGATCTGCGGTCTGACCTACAACTTCCTGCCGTTCATGGTGCTGCCGCTGTACGCGTGCCTGGAGCGGATCGATCCGCGCCTGCACGAGGCCGCGGGCGACCTGTACGCGTCGCCGCGGACCACCTTCGCCAAGGTCACCTTCCCGCTGTCGCTGCCGGGCGTGGTCTCCGGCACGCTGCTCACCTTCATCCCGGCGTCCGGCGACTACGTCAACGCGCAGTGGCTCGGCTCGCCGGACACCGGCATGGCGGGCAACGTGATCCAGACCCAGTTCCTGCGGGTGCTGGACTACCCGACCGCCGCCGCCCTGTCGTTCATCCTGATGTTGTTGATCGTGCTCATGGTGACGGCGTACATCCGCAAGGCGGGGACGGAGGACCTGGTCTGATGGCCGTCGTCAACTGGTTGCGTCGCAACGTCATCGTGCTGTTCGGCCTGCTCGCGCTCGGCTACATGACACTGCCCAACATCGTCGTGCTGATGTTCTCGTTCAACGACCCGAACGGGCGCTTCAACTACACCTGGAACGGCTTCACGCTCGATGCGTGGGAGGAGCCGTGCGGGGTCGCCGGCATCTGTGACTCGGTCGCGATCAGCATGAAGATCGCGGTCCTGTCCACCCTGATCGCCACGGCGCTCGGCACCGCGATCGCGTTCGCGCTCGGCCGGTACCGGTTCCGGGCCCGCGGCGCGATCAACACGCTGCTGTTCCTGCCGATGTCCATGCCCGAGGTGGTGATGGGCGCCTCGCTCGGCACGCTGTTCCTGAACATGCGGATCAACACCGGCTTCGTGACGATCCTGATCGCGCACATCATGTTCTGCCTGAGCTTCGTCGTGGTCGCGGTCAAGGCCCGTGTCCTGGGCATGGACCCCAAGCTCGAAGAGGCCGCACAGGACCTGTACGCCTCACCCACCCAGGTGTTCCTGCGGGTGACCCTGCCGCTCGCCGCGCCCGGCATCGGGGCGGGCGCGATGCTCGCCTTCGCGCTGAGCTTCGACGACTTCGTGATCACGAACTTCACCTCGGGCAACACGGTCACCTTCCCGATGTTCGTGTACGGCGCGGCGCAGCGCGGCACGCCGCCGCAGATCAACGTGATCGGCTCGGCGATGTTCGTGATCGCCGTGCTGATCGTGATGATCGGGCAGATCCGTGCCTCGCGGCGAGCCAAACAGCGGGCGTAGTTTCGCCTGTTGGATGATGATCAATCCCAGATCTGTAGCTATGCGGTGAAATCGCCGGGGCCCGACAAGGCGGCCCCGGCGGGCACTGCGAAAGTGGTGAAACCCCATGGGTCCCCGGAACACGTCGGATCCTGCTCCCTCGGTCGAGGCCATCCGCTCGCTCGCGGACGCCGCGCCCACCCCCTTCTGGCTCGACCAAAGCGACCGTCCGGAGCCGTGCGCGGCCCTGGTCGGCGACGACCACTGCGATCTCGCGATCGTCGGCGGCGGCTACTCGGGTCTGTGGACCGCGCTGATCGCCAAGGAACGCAACCCCTCGCGCGATGTGGTGCTGGTCGAGGCGCACGAGATCGGCTGGGCGGCCTCGGGCCGCAACGGCGGATTCTGCGCCGCGAGCCTGACCCACGGCTTCTACAACGGGCTGGATCGCTGGGAGGGTGAACTCGCCCGGCTGGAGCGGCTCGGCGAGCACAACCTCGACGAGATCGAGGCGGCGATCAAGCGCTACGGCATCGACTGCGACTTCCGTCGCACCGGCGAACTCAGCGTCGCGACCCAACCGCACCAGGTCGAGGAACTGCGCGAGGAGATCGACCTCGCCCGCCGGTACGGCACCGAACTGACCTTCCTGGACCGGGACGAGGTGCGGGCGGAGGTCGACTCGCCCACCTACCTCGCCGGCGTCTGGGACCGGACCGGCTGCGCGATCATCGACCCGGCCCGACTGGCCTGGGGCCTCAAGGCCGCGTGCGAGTCGCTGGGCGTGCGCATCCACGAGCGCACCAAGGTGACCGAACTGGCCGAGCACGGCTCGGGGATGGTGCTCAAGACCGCGTACGGCCGGGTCTTCGCGGGCAATGTGGCGCTGGGCACCAACGTCTTCCCGTCGCTGGTCAAGCGGCTGCGGCCGTTCGTGGTGCCGGTCTACGACTACGCGATGATGACCGAGCCGCTGAGCGCCGGGCAGCTCGCGGCGATCGGCTGGCACAACCGGCAGGGCATCGGCGACACGAACAACCAGTTCCACTACTACCGGCTCAGCGCGGACAACCGGATCCTGTGGGGCGGTTACGACGCCGTCTACCACTACGGCTCCAAGCTCTCCTCGGACCTGGACCAGCGCCCGGAGACGTTCGCGAAGATTGCGCAGCACTTCTTCGAGACCTTCCCGCAGTTGGAGGGTCTGCGCTTCAGCCACACGTGGGGCGGCGCGATCGACACGTGCAGCCGCTTCTCGGCGTTCTTCGGGACGGCGTACAAGGGCAAGGTCGCGTACGCGCTGGGCTTCACCGGTCTGGGGGTGGGCGCCACCCGCTTCGGCGCCGAGGTGATGCTGGACAAGCTCGACGGTCGCCCGACCGAGCGCACCGAACTCGAAATGGTCCGCACCAAGCCCCTCCCGTTCCCGCCGGAACCGATCAAGTGGGCGGGCGTGACGATGACCAAGTGGTCGATGGACCGCGCCGACAAGAACGCCGGCAAGCGCAACCTGTGGCTGAAGGCGCTCGACAAGGTCGGCATGGGCTTCGATAGTTAAGACCGCGCTGCGCGCGGAGGTGGCTGCGCCACCGGTGGCCTCCGGCCGCTCTCCTCGCGCGCTCCTCGATCACCGCACGCGATCAAGTCGTGGGCGCCGGCGCGCCTTGGGGCAGCCGGGTGAGCATGCGCCTCACCCGGCTTCCGGCGCGTTGTGCGCGAGATCCGGCGGAGGCCGCGGGGCCTATTCGTCCGCCCCTTCGCGGTAATTCCGTAGCGTCGTCCGAAACGTAACGGGTGGTGCGGGCGGGCAATAGCCACGCCGACCGAGACGGTCTGTAAGGCGAACGGCCCAACCGCCGACACTCTGAAGCTTGAGCCCCTCCCACCCGGCCAGCAGACTGGCAAACCGTACGGGGCTTGTGCGGCCCCTCGCCAAACCCGCATCCCCCGGAAGGTCGGACCGTGACGAACCACGTAACCCACTGGATTGCCAACGCGGAGTGGACCGGCGTCTCCGAGCGTCGGGGCGACATCCACAACCCCGCCACCGGCAAGGTCACCGGCACGGTCGACTACGCCTCCGTGGCCGAGGTCGACGAGGCCGTCTCGGTCGCCGTCCGGGCCTTCGCCGGCTGGAAGAACGCCTCGCTCGCGAAGCGCTCCTCGGTGCTCTTCAACTTCCGTGAGCTGCTCAACGCCAAGAAGGACGAGCTCGCCGCGATCATCGTGGCCGAGCACGGCAAGGTGCACTCGGACGCGCTCGGCGAGATCGCCCGCGGCCAGGAGGTCGTGGAACTCGCTTGCGGCATCCCGCACTTGCAGAAGGGTGGGCACTCCGAGCAGGCGTCGACCGGCATCGACGTCTACTCGATCCGCCAGCCGCTGGGTCCGGTCGCGATCATCTCGCCGTTCAACTTCCCGGCGATGGTCCCGATGTGGTTCTTCCCGATCGCGATCGCCACCGGCAACACGGTGATCCTCAAGCCGAGCGAGAAGGACCCGTCCACCGCGAACTTCCTCGCCGACCTGTGGAAGCAGGCCGGTCTGCCCGACGGCGTGTTCAACGTCGTGCACGGCGACAAGGTCGCCGTGGACCGGATCCTGGAGCACCCGGACATCAAGTCCGTCTCGTTCGTCGGCTCGACCCCGATCGCCAAGTACGTGTACGAGAACGGCACCCGCTACGGGAAGCGCGTGCAGGCCCTCGGCGGCGCCAAGAACCACATGCTGGTGCTCCCGGACGCCGACCTGGACCTGGTCGCCGACGCCGCGGTCAACGCCGGTTTCGGTGCGGCCGGCGAGCGCTGCATGGCGATCTCGGCCCTGGTCGCGGTCGAGCCGATCGCCGACGAGCTGATCGCCCGGATCAAGGAGCGGATGACCAAGCTCCGGGTCGGCGCGGGCAACGACGCCGCCTCCGAGATGGGCCCGCTGGTCACCCGCCAGCACGCGGACAAGGTGCTGTCGTACGTGCGGGCCGGCGAGGACCAGGGCGCGACGCTCGTGGTGGACGGCCGCGAGCACCCGATCAACGGCACCGACACCGCCGACGGCTACTGGGTCGGCCCGACCCTGTTCGACAACGTCACCCCCGAGATGTCGATCTACACCGACGAGATCTTCGGCCCGGTGTTGTCGGTCGTGCGGGTCGAGTCCTACGACGAGGGCCTGGCGCTGATCAACGCCAACCCGTACGGCAACGGCACCGCGATCTTCACCAACGACGGCGGCGCCGCCCGCAGGTTCCAGAACGAGGTCGAGGTGGGCATGATCGGCATCAACGTGCCGATCCCGGTCCCGGTCGCCTACTACTCGTTCGGCGGCTGGAAGAACTCGCTGTTCGGCGACCTGCACGCGTACGGCGCCGACGGCGTGCAGTTCTTCACCCGCGGCAAGGTCGTCACCCAGCGCTGGCTCGACCCCAGCCACGGCGGCATCAACCTGGGCTTCCCGACCAACGACTGACGCTCGCCCGCCTCGGCGAGCCCGCGCTCCCAGGCCGTGTCCAGCCCGCCCGACCCCAATGACGTGGTCGGGCGGGCTTCGTCGTCCGGGGTCCGCACCGACCCCGGTCCGCTTCGCCATTTCCTCCGTACGCCTTCCCTGGCAGCATGCGTGACGGGTCGTCAGATGATCAGTCTGCGACCGTTCACGGACGTGACAGGGGAATGGCGCATGCCCATCGAAGACGGTCCGGCCGGCGATACCGCCATCCGTTTGATCCAGATTTCCGACGTGCACTATCGGGACGCTCCGGGCACCCACGGGTTCGTGCAGCACGATCCGGACGCCGGGCTGGCCGCGACCCTCGCGGACGCCGCCGACGCGCTCGCCGCCGCCGATGTGCTGGTGGCCTCCGGCGACCTGGCGGACACCGGCGAGCCCGGGGCCTACCGGCGGCTGGGGGACGTGCTCCAGGAACTCCCGGTGCCCGTGTACTGCCTGCCCGGCAACCACGACAACCACGACGCCTACATCGCGGGCCTGCCGCGCACCGGCGTGCACCTGGAACCCGCGGTGCGGATCGGGTCCTGGCTGCTGCTCATGGTGGACACCAACGCGCTCGGCCGCGAGCACGTGGGCGAGGGCGTGTACCGCGACCTCGACGACCGGATGACCCGGGCCGACGGGCCGGAACTGAGTGCGCCCGAAGCCGCCCGGATCCGGGAGATCCTGGCCGGTTCGGACGCCGAGCACGTGCTGCTGTTCGTGCACCAGCCACCGCTCGCCGAGATCTGCCCGAACCTGGACCCCTCCGGTCGACTCGGCGCGCTGCTCCGCGACTTCGGGCACATCCGGGCCATCTCCGGCGGCCACCTGCACGGCGCGCTGGAAGGCGAGTTCGCCGGCGTACCGGTGTTCGTGGCGCCCTCGACCACGTACAGCATCGACTACGCCGGCAAACACTTCGACGGCCCCGGCTACCGCACCTTCACATTGCATCCGGACGGCCGGGTCGAATCCGCCGCGCACACCGCGCCCGGTCCGATCACGGACACCATGCGCGCCAAACCCGCACCGCGCTTTCTCACCGATCTCATGCTGGGCGTGGTGACCATCGAGGAGATGCGCGAGATGAGCGACGAGTGGTTCGAGGCCAGGTTCGGCGAGCCCCGTCCGGTCCGCGGCGCCTGAGTCCGATCCCCCGCACGGCCACGACCACAGCCCGACCAGCACGAGGAGACACGTGACACAGCATCAGGCGGACGCCGGACTCGCCCTCGAAGGAATCCGCAACTTCCGCGACATCGGCGGACTGCCCACCGCCGACGGCCGGCGGGTGCGGGCCGGTCGCTACTTCCGCAGCGGCCACCTGGCCAAGCCCACGGAGGCGGACCGCGCCGTCCTGGCCGACCTGGGCATCCGGCTCGTGGTGGACCTGCGCAGCCCGGCCGACATCGAACTGGACGGCGCCGACGTGCTGCCCGACGGTGCCCGGTGGCTGAACCTGCCGATGTCCGATCCGGCCCGCCACTCGGACTTCTGGAAGGATCTGCGCAGCGCCGACCTGAGCGTGCTGCGCGAGCGGCTGGGCAACGGGCGCGCGGAGAAGTCGATCGCGGCGGACTACCGCGACCAGGTGGTGAGTCGGGTCGACCGGCACGCGCAGATGTTGCGCGCGATGCTCGACGCGGACGGCCTGCCGGTCGTGGTGCACTGTTCGGCCGGCAAGGACCGTGCCGGGATCGCGGCGGCTCTGGTGCAGCGCATCGTCGGGGTCTCCGCCGACGACGCGGTGGCGAACTACCTGATCAGCAACGACCCGGGCAACCGCTACGAGCCGAACAGCGACAAGCTCGCGATGCGGCCGGGCCTGCTGGAACTCTTCCAGCCGTTCCTGGAGGTGCGCGAGGAATACCTGCGCGGCGCGCTGGAGGTGATGGACACCCACTGGGGCGGCTTCGACGCCTACCTGGAGCAGGGTCTGGGCCTGGACGCGGAGCGGCTGGACCGGCTGCGGGCGATGCTGCTGGAGGACTGAGCCGGATCCGGACGAGCCCGAGGACGGTGCCCACAGGAGGAGGCACCGCCCTCGGGTCGGTGCGGCGTACGACGGTTGCCGCGGGCCGCCGAGAATCAGGAGTCGTCGGCCATCAGCTTGATGTTCCAGCGGGTCTCCTGACGCGGACGCAGGTAGACCACCCAGTACAGCGCGGCCAGGACCAGCACCCCGCCGGTGATCAGCAGGGCGCGGGTCGGCTGCTCGGTCAGCACGTAGATCATCGACGCGATCAGGAGCACCGGGATCGCCGGCCACAGCGGCATGCGCCAGGCCTGGGTGCTCTTGTGCGCGCCCTTCCGGGCGACCAGCACGGCGAGCGCCACCACCAGGTAGAGCGCGGCGACCGCGACGCCGGTGACCTCACCGAGGATGTCCAGGTTCACGAAGCACAGGAGCGCGCCGGGCACCCCGACCACCAGCGTGGAGACCCACGGCGAACCGAACCGGTTCACCTTGCCGAAGGCCCGGTTGATCGGCTCGGGCCAGGCCCGGTCGCGGGCCGAGGCGTAGACCACGCGGGAGTTCTGGATCACCATGACCACGCCCGCGTTGATGATCGCCAGCGCGATGCACAGGCCGATGAAGGTGGCCGTGCCGTGGTTGGACCAGCCCTCGACCAGGCCGAGGATGTCGCCGCCCGCCAGGGTCGCCTGGTCCGGCGCGCCCAGCGAGATCGCGACGGTGGGCACGATCAGGATCACGCCGCCCAGGCCCAGGGTCCACAACACCGTGCGGGAGACCGTGCGCCGCGGGTTCTCCATCTCCTCGGCCAGGTAGACCGCGGTGGAGAAGCCCTGCAGGGCGAACAGCGCGCCGGCCATGCCCGCGATCAGCACACCCATCTTCAGCGGGTCCGTCGTGTTGCTCGCGGCGTCCACGACGACCTCGGGCTTGATCAGCGTCGAGGTCGCCTGGTTCACGTTGGCGAAGCCGAGGAAGGCCACGATCGCGGCGGCGATCACCTCCAGGGCCAGGAAGACGCCGGTCACCCACGCGTTCGCACGCAGGTCGAGCAGCCCCATGACGGTGGCCAGGATCATCACCGCGGCGCCGGCCCACATCGTGTCGAACGTCGCGATCGAGGTCAGATACTCGGCGGTGCCCAGGGCGATGATCGGCGGCACGATCATCACCACGATGGTGGCGATGATGAAGACCAGCCAGCCCATGAAGCGGCCCATCAGGGTGCCGACCATGGCGTACTCGCCGCCGGCGCTGGGGATCAGGGTGCCCAGCTCGGAGTAACAGAACGCGACGCCGACACACAGGACGGCGGCCACGACCAGGGCCAACGCGGTTCCGGAGCCGAGCGTCTCGAACATCCCCGGAACGATCACGAACAGCGAGGACGCGGGGGTCAGACAGGAGAGTGTGAGCAGGGTGCCGCCGACGACTCCGATGGAGCGCTTGAGCGGGGCGGGGGTGCCATCGGCGTCGAGGGTGACTGGAGTCAGGGTCCCGGACGGCGGTGGGGTTGTTTCAACAGCCATGTGCGCTACCTCTGCGGGACAGCGGGGTGCGGTTATCGCCTCCGGGACGGATATGAGCCGTTCGTGCCTTCCGAACGGTGCGGCGTAATACAAACGCCCGTTTGATCACCCGTCAAGATCCCGTTGGCAACTGATTCCGTAGGGAGTGCGCCCAGATTTCATCGAATATCGCTTCAAGCTGGCATCTGATGGTACGTAATCCGCAGACTCGGCTGCGGGAAAAGTTTTCCCACCGTTCACCTGTCGAGATAGCCTCCGGCCATGGTCAACCGCGTACTCGCGCACACCGGCGCCCGGCACCCGGTCATCCAGGCGCCGATGGGCTGGATAGCCCGCTCCCGACTGGCCGCGGCCGTGTCCGCGGCGGGCGGTCTCGGGATGGTGGAGACCTCCTCCGGCGAGGTCGACGCGTGCCGTCGGGAGATCGACACGATGGTCGCCTCGGGGCTGCCGTTCGGGGTCAACCTGCCGCTGATGTTCCTGCGCGACGACCGGCTCGTGCGGCACGTGGCGGACGCGGGTGTGCGGTTCGTGACCACGTCGGCCGGCAATCCGGCGACCTTCGTGGGCCTGCTTCGCGAGCACGGCCTGACCGTCTATCACGTGGTGCCCTCGATCCGGGCCGCCCGCAAGGCGATCGAGGCCGGTGTGGACGGACTGGTGGTGGAGGGCGCCGAGGGCGGCGGCTTCAAGAATCCGGCCGAGGTCTCGCTGCTCGTGCTGCTCCAGGGCATCCGGGAGATCACCGACCTGCCCCTGGTCGCCGCCGGCGGCATCGTGGACGGGCGCGGCATGGCGGCGGCGTTCGCGCTCGGTGCGGAGGCGGTCCAGATGGGCACCCGCTTCCTGGCCTCGGCCGAGAGCCCGGTACACGCCCACTACAAGCAGGCGGTGTTGGCCGCGGACGAGACCGGGACCGTGGTGGTCAACCGCACGGGCAGCCCGACCATGCGGGTCCTGGGCACCGAGTTCTCCCGCGCGCTCGCCGCCTCCGGCGGGCCGGCGCACAGCTCGCTCGATGCGATCAAGCGGTTGTACTTCGACGGCGAGATGGAGGCGTCGCTCGCCTCCGCGGGTCAGTCGGTCGGCCTGGTGCACGACGTGGAGTCGGTGGCCGCGATCATCGAGCGGACGATGGCGGGGTTCCACGCGGCGATGGCGACGGCGGTGCGGCGGGCGGGCGAGCTCTGAGCCCGCCCGCGTCGGCCACCCGTGCCGCCGCCCACAACACGATCCCGCACAGCGCCCACGAGGCCAGCACGTCGGCGAGCCAGTGGTAGTCGCACCACAGCAGCGCGAACCCGATCAGGGCGCACAGCACGACCGCACCCAGGGCCCAGCGTCGGCCCGCCCGCGCCGAGCCGACACGCCCGAGCAGCAGTGCGGCGATCCCGTAGCAGACCGTCGAGGTCGCGGTGTGCCCGGACGGGAAGAAGCCCCATCCGTCGGCGGGCACCGGGGCTTCGCTCGGCCCCGGCCGTCCGATCAGATCCTTGCCGGCGATCACCGCGATCGTCACCACGAGCACGCCGCCCGCCGCGATGGCGATCGGGTACGCGCTGCGCCTGCGTACGGTCGCGAACAGCGCCGCGGCGGCGAGGGCGATCCCGGCCGGCAGTGGCCCGCCCAGGTCGGCCAGGACGTGCATCGGTCCGTCGAGTCGGGCCGCTCCGCTCGCGCCCGCGAGATCGCGGATTGCGTTGCGCACGGTGTGATCCAGGTCGAGCGAGGGTCCGCTTTCGGCCACTACCTGGACGGTGAGCGCGACGAGCGCGAGAAGGAGAATCAGCGGCAGTGCGAGGCCGCGCGTGTACTGTGAGTGAACAGACCACCGCCCCGGAACGGGGGGCGTTGTCCCGGGGCGGCCGCCGGCTTGCTCAGGGCCGGCGTCGGTGGAAGGTCTGTGCATCTCACTCGAAGATACGCGGAGAACAGGTCGGCGGGTTCCCGACGCGCGGCGTTCACACAAAGCCTGCACACGTTCTCCACGGTCTGGAAGGCGGGACATACACGCTGTACGTTGGAGCAATGAAGGGTGTGAGCGGCGTCACAGCACGTGTCGCGTGAGTCCGACCACCCGGGAGAGTCCAAGTACGCGGAGAACATCCGTAAGCAGGGCAAATCGACGGTTACTCGAGTGACGTGGCATTGACGCAATGTCGTCGATCGCCCCTCTGCTGTCAGCACGCAAAGGTAGGGTTGGCCAGGTGGTTGAAGAGTCCGATTACT
Source organism: Embleya sp. NPDC008237 (assembly GCF_042956465.1). Lineage (NCBI taxonomy): Bacteria > Bacillati > Actinomycetota > Actinomycetes > Kitasatosporales > Streptomycetaceae > Embleya > Embleya sp. NPDC008237. The sequence continues at coordinate 459,787 of NZ_JBIBGL010000003.1, read as the reverse complement.
CGACATACCGCGTGCCGTGCATCCCGGCCCCTGCGGGGAGCGGGCGCGTCCGCCGGACCGAGGTTCCGGTGGTGTCCAAGGGCGTCAAGGCGGGCGGTGCCGTGTTCGATTCCTCGGTGGAACCCCGACCGGGTCGGGGCGCGGGTGCGATGGGCGTGGTCCTGACCAGCGACCGTCAGCTGCGCGTCGTGCGCACGACCCGGCCGCGCGGCCTGCGACTCGAAGGCGAGATCGACCTCGCGAATGTGGACGTGGTGCGCCGCGTCCTGGCCGCCGCGTCCCGCGACGGCGGCGACGTCCGGGTGGACGTCGGCAAGCTCGCCTTCATCGACGTCGCGGGCCTGAGGGTGTTCGTCGACCAGGCCGGCGCGCTGTCCCGGCGCGGCGGACACATGATCCTGATCGGCGCGAGCCGGCAGATGTTGCGAGTGCTCGCACTGTGCGGCTGGGACGCGGTGCCGGGCCTGAGCATGGTCGAGCGGATCGCCCCGGCGCCGCGCCGACCGCGGCTCTGAGCACTCCCCGATCGCGGCACCGCAGCACTGCGGTCGGCCGGTCCGCGGCGGACGCCGCGACCCCCATCCGAGACACCGAACCCCCGTGCACCGGAGCATTCCGGCGGACGGGGGTTCGTGCTGTCGCGGCCGGCTCAGACCGAGGCGGCGAACGCCTCCTCGAGCACGTCCAGGCCCTCGACGAGCAGGTGCTCGGGGATCACCAGCGGCGGCAGGAAACGCAGCACGTTGCCGTAGGTGCCGGCGGTCAGCACCAGCAGACCCCGCGCGTGGCACGCCTTGGCGACCGCGCCGGCCAGCTCCGCGTTCGGCTCCTTGGAGCCGGGCTCGACCAGTTCGATCGCGATCATCGCGCCGCGACCGCGAACCTCGCCGATCTCGGCGAACTTCTCGCTCATCGTGCCCAGTCGGCCGAGCATGATCTCGCCGATCCGGCGGGCCGCGCCGTTGAGGTCGAGGCCGCGCATCGTCTCGATCGCGCCGAGCGCCGCGGCGCAGGCGACCGGGTTGCCGCCGTACGTGCCACCGAGGCCACCCGCATGGGCGGAATCCATGATCTCGGCGCGCCCGGTCACGGCGGCCAGCGGCAGGCCGCCCGCGATGCCCTTGGCGGTGGTGATCAGGTCCGGCACGATGCCCTCGTCGTCGCACGCGAACCACTGGCCGGTGCGGCAGAAGCCGGTCTGGATCTCGTCCGCCACGAACACGATGCCGTTCGCCTTGCAGAACTCGACGATCCTGGGCAGGAAGCCCTTGGCCGGCTCGATGAAGCCGCCCTCGCCCAGCACGGGTTCGATCACCACGGCGGCCACGTTGTGCGCGCCGATCTGCTTGGTGATCATGTCGATCGCCTGCGCCGCGGCCTCCTCGGCGCAGTTCTCCGCGCCGGTCAACCAGCGGTAGGGGTAGGCGACCGGGACCCGGTAGACCTCGGGGGCGAACGGGCCGAACGACTCCTTGTACGGCATGTTCTTCGCGGTCAGCGCCATGGTCAGGTTGGTGCGACCGTGATAGCCGTGGTCGAACACGACCACCGCGGGGCGCTTGGTGTGGGCACGCGCGATCTTGACCGCGTTCTCCACCGCCTCGGCGCCCGAGTTGAACAGCGCGGTGCGCTTGTCGTGATCACCCGGGGTCAGCTCGTTGAGCTGCTCGGCGACCGCCACGTACGACTCGTACGGGGTCACCATGAAGCACGTGTGGGTGAACCGCTGAAGCTGCTCGGACGCGCGGCGCACGACACCCTCGGCGGAGTTGCCGACGCTGGTCACCGCGATGCCGGAGCCGAAGTCGATCAGCGAGTTGCCGTCCACGTCGACGACCACGCCGCCACCCGCCTGGGTCACGAAGACCGGCAGGGTGGTGCTGACGCCGCGCGCGACCGCCGCGTTGCGACGCGTCATCAGCTCGGTCGACTTCGGGCCGGGGATGGCGGTGACGAGCCGGCGCTCCTGCGGGAGCGAGGGCCCGCCGGGCTGCGAAGCGCCCATGCTGGTCTCCTGTGGGTCGAGGCGGGGGGTTCGCGGTGGCACCGCGGTCCTATCGGCAGGCTAGGCGCCGGGCCGCGTTCGCCGCATGCGCCGCATCGGTTAATCACCCGGTTGCTTGTGTCCGGGATGGACAAATGCCGATCGGGCAGAACAACTCACGAACTCGTCGCGGACTCGCGCCGGAATGATCATCACGACGGTGGGTGCGGCGCCTAGATTGAGTTCCGGTCAGGGTGTGGTTCCGGGAGGGCGAGACGTGGACGTGGAACGGCCGGATTCCCCGGCGTCGCCGGCTGTCGAGGCCGAGGTCTTCGGGGCCGACCCGACGGGCCCGGGTGCCCCTGCGATCCGCCGCGCGCGGGCCGCCCGAGCACGGGTGCCGGCCCCGGCCGCGGCCGAGCGCGACGTCGATCCCGACGGCTTCGACCTGCGCGGCTGGCTGCGCGGCCCGCGACACCGGGAGGCCCCCGGCGTGTACGGCTACGGCCGGGACGAGCGGGAGATCAGGTTGCGGGCGGCCGAGCGCGACGCACGCACCCGGCCGGAGGCGGCGTTGGTCCGGCGTGCGGTGTTGTGGCTGGTGATCGCGGTGCTCAGCCTGAACTGGGTGATCGTCGCCTACGTCTGGCTGGTCCGGAAGATCATCCCGACCTTCATGTGGCCGCTGCTGTTCAACAACCTGCTCTACGTGGTGCTGTTCGTGCTGTTCGGCTACCTCGGCCGATGGCACGAGATCGCCTGGCCGTTCCTGCGCCCGTGGTGGCAACGGCTGGACCGCCGAGCCGAGCTGAACGGACGCCCGCGCCCCGAACAGTGGCGCCGCGCCGCGCTGTTCCTGGTCCTGGGCTTCGTCGCCTGGATCGCGCTGATGCGCCCGTTCGTCGCGCTGTTGCTGCTGATCTTCCCGCGCGGGCTGCTGCACGACGGGCAGTGGCTGGTCCGGCTCCTCTACAACGGCGGCTTCCTGTACGCGGCCGCGACGCTGGGCCGCTGGGAGGTGGTGCTCGGGCCGTACCTGCGCACTCCCGGCGAGCAGGTCGCGCCCGAAACCGAGGAGGCGCAGGTCGCCGAAGCGGAGTTGTGGCCGGAGTTGCGCGACGCGGGACAACACGAGGCCGCCGACGTGCTCGACCACGAGGTGTCCGCGGGCCGGGTGCGGGACGTGGACTACCTGCGGCTGCGCCGGGTGATCGAGGCCGGCGCGACGGACCCCGAATACCTCGCGGACGTGGCCGAGGAGGTCGTCGACCACGGCGCCGCCGCCTGTCGGCACGGCTCCGGGCAGCGCGACCTGCGGCCCCGGCGGGCCGAACACGACCTGTTCGCCGGCCAGGTGCGGGTCGGCGTGGGCACCGACCACCCGAAGAACCCGCCGCTGTACCGGGACACCCCCTTCGCCCTCGATCCGGACGTGCTCGGCGCCTCGATGCTCGTGGTCGGTGCGGCCCGGGCCGGCGAGCCGGCCCGGCTGCTGGAGCCGGTGGTCGAGACGATGAGCCTGCGCGCGCTGACCGGCTCCGCGTCGTTGGTGGTGATCGACGCCAAGGGCGACGAGTTCGACCGCCCGGGCGGCTACGACCTGGAAGTGATCGTCGGCGACCCGGAGTCGCCCTCGGGCCTGGACCTGTACGGCGGCGCGGCCTCGCCCGAGGACGCCGCCGACCGGCTCGCCGCCGCCGCGCTGCCGCCGAACATGGTCGGGCTCGGCGACGCCGCGGGCAACGCGCTGCGCCAGGTGCTCGGCGCGTACGTGGCCGGGCACGGCCGCTATCCCGAGGTGGGCACGCTGCTCGACCTGCTGGACGGCACCGAGGCCGCGCTCGCCGCACTGGAGCGCGCGCTGCGGGCCGCCGGCCGGTACGCCGAGCACGAGCGGGCGCTGCGCGCGATGGCGCGCGGCGACGACGACGCGCGGATGCTGGTGCAGCGCCTGGCGGTGCTGGAGCGACCCGGCGTCGCGGAGTTGTTCCACCCCGATCGGCAGCGCTTCGCGGCGGGCGACATCGACCGGCCGCTGCGGGTGCGGATCGCGCTGAACGAGGCCGCGCACCCCGAGGCGGCCCGGCTGATCGGCCGGCTCGTGTTGTCCCAGTTCGTCCAGGCGATGGCCACGCCCCGGCGCGAGCGCGGGCCGCGCAAGGTGTTCGCGTGCCTGGTCGCCGACGACGCGGGGCGGCTGGTGGACGACTACGCGGCCAAGGGCCTGCAATGGGCCCGCAACCGCCGGGCCGGCCTGGTCCTGTCGGTGCGCTCGCTCGACGACCTCGCCCCCGCCTTGCGGCACACCGTGTTTGCCGCGGCCGGCTGCAAGGCGGTGGTACCGGGCGCTTCGCGCACCGATGCCGAGTTGTTCGCCGAGTACTGGGGGATGACCAAGGAGCAGGAGAAGTCGATCACCATGGGCACGCCCGAGGGCGGGCTGGTCAAGCGGATCCGCTACTCGGTGCTGGGCGCGCTGTTCGGCGAGAAGGCGAGCGGGCGGTCCGAGCGGGTGACCACCCGCACCGTCGAGCGCTATCGCTGGTCCCCGAGCGAGATCACCGGCGACCTGCCGACCCGGCACGCCGTCGTCAGCCTGACCACCCGAAAGGGCGAGCGAACCCCTCCCGTGCTGATCGATCTCGGCCGCTGAGTCAGACTGGAAGCCTCTCCCACTCCGGTTTGGACAAAACGACATGCCGCCCACCCTCGCCTCCCTGGTCCGTGCCCCCGCCCTCGACCTGCGGGTGCTCGCGGGCAAGGGCGGGCTGGAGCGCGAGGTGCGGTGGGTGCACACCAGCGAACTCGCCGATCCCACGCCCTACCTGGAGGGTGGCGAACTGCTGCTCACCACCGGGATGAAGCTCGGCCGCAACAACGCCGAGCGGCGTGCCTACGTCGAGCGGCTCGCGGCGGCCGAGGTGGCCGGGCTCGGGATCGGGGTGGGCCTGACCCTGGACCGGGTGCCCGCGGTGATCGTCGAGGTCGCCGAGGCGTACGGCTTCCCGGTGTTCGAGGTGCCGCGTCCGACGCCGTTCATCGCGATCAGCAAGGTGGTCTCGTCGGCGCTGGCGGCCGAGCAGTACGAGACCGTCACCACCGGCTTCGCGGTCCAGCAGGAGCTGACCCGGGCCGCCGCCGGGCGCGAGGGTCCCGCGACGCTGATCCGCCGGCTCGCGGCCCGGTTGGACGGCTGGGCCGCGCTGTACGACGCGGACGGCACACTGCGCCAGGTCGCGCCCGCCGCGGCCCGGGCCCGTACCGACGGCCTGCGCGCCGACATCGAGAAGTTGCGCGGGATGCCCGCGCCGTCCTCCGCGTCGTTGCCGGGGATCGGGGGCGACGGGCGCGTGGTGGTGCAGTCGCTGGGTGCGGAGCGGCGGATCAGCGGCTTCCTGGCGGTGGGCACCGACCGGCCGCCGCGCACCGCCGACCGGCAGACCCTGGGCACCGCGGCCTCGCTGCTGACGCTGGCCCTGGAACAGTCCCGGGCCAGTGCCGACGCGGGCGCCCGGATGCGCACCGCGCTGCTGCGGCTGCTGCTCACCGGCGAGCGGGCGACGCCGACCGACCTGGCCCGCGACATCGCGGCCGACCTGCCGCCGGGACCGTGGCGGGTGCTGGTGGCCACCGGGCCCGAGCAGGTCGTGGCGGCGTTCGCGGAACGGTTGTGCACGCGGGCGGTCCGGGCCGGCACACCCGCGCTCACCGGCGAGTTGGGCGGGGCGACGGTGCTGGTGCTGCCGGAGTCGGTCGAGCCGGTGGAGCCGACGGACCTGCCCGGGCTGATCGCGGGCGTGTCCGGTCCGGTGGAGCCGGACGCCGCCGCGGACGGCTATCGGCAGGCCCTGGGCGCGCACGCGGTGGGACTGCGCTCGGAGAAGGCGCTGACCGTGCACGGCCGCGATGCCGGCGGGTTGTTGCCACTGCTGGACGGGGACGCCGTGCATGCGTGGGCCGAGCAACTGCTCGCCCCGTTGCGTGCGCACGACGCGGGCGGCCGGGGCGATCTGATCGGCTCGCTGCGCGCGTGGCTGGCCCGGCACGGGCAGTGGGACGCGGCGGCCGGCGACCTGGGCGTGCACCGGCACACACTGCGGTACCGCATCCGCCGGGCCGAGGAGATCCTCGGCCGTACCCTGGACGATCCGGACACCCGCGCCGAACTGTGGTTCGCGCTGCGCGACCCGAGCCGGGACCGTGAGGACAAGTCGTAGTACCGGCGATATGCGATTCGCCGAGATGGACAAAACCGCGTGCGCACGATCGGCCTACCGTTGGGTCACCGGGATCATCGGCGCCCGTTGACGGAGAAGGAGCAGCAGTGACCACCACCCACGCGTTCTGGTCGGCGGGCCGACAGGCCGTCGGCGAGACGACCTTCGACGTCACGAACTCGTACGACGGCCGGCTCGTCGGCCGGGTCTCCGAGCCCACCGACGCGCAGATCGAGGAGGCCGTCGCCGCGGCGCACGCCGTCGCGCACGAGTTCGCCGCGCTGCCCGCCTTCCGGCGCGCCGCGGCCCTGGACCACGTGGCCAAGCGGCTCGGCGAGCGCACCGAGGAGATCGCCCGACTGATCACCGCCGAGAACGGCAAGCCGATCAAGTGGGCGCGCGGCGAGGTCGGCCGCGCGGTGTCGGTGTTCCGCTGGGCGGCCGAGGAGGCCCGCCGGTTCAACGGCGAGGGCATGCGCCTGGACACCGATGCGGGTGGCACCGGTCGTTACGCGTTGGTCCGCCGGATCCCCAAGGGCGTGGTGCTGGGCATCGCGCCGTTCAACTTCCCGCTCAACCTGGTCGCGCACAAGGTTGCCCCGGCGATCGCGGTCGGTGCACCGATCATCCTCAAGCCCGCGCCGGCCACCCCGCTGTCCGCGCTCGTGCTCGGCGAGATCCTGGCCGAGACCGACCTGCCCGCCGGTTCGTGGAGCGTGCTGCCGGTGCCCAACGACCGGATGCCGGCGCTGGTGAAGGACGAGCGGCTGCCGGTCATCTCGTTCACCGGCTCGGGCCCGGTGGGCTGGAGCATCATGGACTCGGTGCCGCGCAAGCACGTCACGCTGGAGCTGGGCGGCAACGCCGCCGCCGTCGTGCTCGCCGACTGGTCCTCCGAGGCCGACCTGGAGTGGGCCGCGCAGCGGATCGCGACCTTCTCCAACTACCAGGGCGGCCAGTCCTGCATCTCGGTGCAGCGGGTGATCGCCGACGCGAGCGTCTACGACCGCCTCGTGGAGAAGATCGTGGCGAAGGTGGCCGCCCAGGTCACCGGCGACCCCGAGGACGACACGGTCGACGTCGGCCCGCTGGTCAGCGTCGCCGCCGCCGAGCGGGTCCAGGCATGGGTGGACGAGGCCGTGCAGGCCGGCGCCAAGGTGCTCACCGGCGGTACCCGCGACGGCGCCTCCTACGCGCCGACGGTGCTCAGCGAGGTCCCGGCCGGCGTCACCATCGCCTGCGAGGAGGTCTTCGGCCCGGTGCTCACGCTGACCCGGGTGGACGGCACGGACGCCGCGTTCGCCGCGGTCAACGACTCCGAATTCGGCCTCCAGGCCGGAGTGTTCACCCACGACATCCAGACCGCCTTCCGGGCCCAGCGCGAACTGGAGGTGGGCGGCGTGATCATCGGCGACGCCCCCTCCTACCGCGCCGACCAGATGCCCTACGGCGGCGCGAAGAACTCCGGCGTCGGCCGCGAGGGCGTCACGTACGCGATGACCGACTTCACGTACGAACGCGTCATGGTGCTCACGGGCCTGGCCCTGTAGACACCCCTTCGACGAAGGGCCCGGCCACCTGGGGTGGTGCCGCCGGGCCCTTTCGCACGTACGGAGCAGCCTCCTCTGGACAAATGGATGTCACTCGGCATTCAGTGGACGTGCACGGGCAGGTAACACCGGTCGGTAACAACGTCGGTTCCGCTGCGAGTCCGCGAGGAGTCCGCCATGCCCCCTGTCAGCGAACGCGAAGCCCGCAAGGTTGCCGAGGAAGCCCGGCAACAGGACTGGGACAAGCCCAGTTTCGCCAAGGAGCTCTTCCTCGGGCGTTTTCGGCTCGACCTCGTCCACCCGCATCCCGAGGCCGATCCGGAGGAGATCCGTCGGGGGGAGGAATTCCTCGCGGTGCTGCGCGAGTTCCTCTCCACCCGGGTGGACCCCACGGTGATCGAGCGCGACGCGCGGATCCCGGACGAGGTGATCAAGGGCCTGGCCGAGATCGGCGCGCTGGGCATGAAGATCGACCCCGAGTACGGCGGCCTGGGCCTGAGCCAGCTCTACTACAACAAGGCGCTGGTCCTGGTCGGCTCGGTCAACGCCGCGCTCGGCGCGCTGTTGTCCGCGCACCAGTCGATCGGGGTGCCGCAGCCGGTCAAGATGTTCGGCACCGACGCGCAGAAGCGCGAGTTCCTGCCGCGCTGCGTGCGTGAGGTCAGCGCGTTCCTGCTCACCGAGCCCGACGTCGGCTCGGACCCGGCCCGACTGGCCACCTCCGCGGTGCCCACCGAGGACGGCGAGGCGTACGTCCTGGACGGCGTGAAGTTGTGGACCACCAACGGTGTGGTCGCCGGACTGCTCGTGGTGATGGCCCGGGTGCCCAAGGCGGAGGGCCGGCGCGGCGGCATCACCGCGTTCGTGGTGGACGCGGACAGCCCCGGCATCACCGTGGAGAACCGCAACTCCTTCATGGGCCTGCGCGGTATCGAGAACGGGGTGACCCGCTTCCACAACGTCCGGGTGCCCGCCGCGAATCGGATCGGCGCCGAGGGCGCGGGCCTGAAGATCGCGCTGACCACCCTCAACACCGGCCGACTCTCGCTGCCCGCGATGTGCGCCGGTGCCGCCAAGTGGTCGCTCAAGGTGGCCCGCGAATGGGCGGGCGAGCGCGAGCAGTGGGGCCGGCCGATCGCCGGCCACGAGGCGGTCGCGGGCAAGATCGCCTACATCGCGGCCAGTGCCTTCGCGCTGGAGGCGGTGCTGGAGCTGACCGCCCGGATGGCCGACGAGGGCCGCCGCGACATCCGGATCGAGGCGGCACTGGCGAAGCTGTACGCGTCCGAGGTGGGCTGGACGGTCAGCGACGAACTCGTACAGATCCGAGGTGGTCGCGGCTACGAGACGGCCGCCTCGTTGCGCGCCCGCGGCGAACGCGGCGTCCCCGCCGAGCAGATGTTGCGGGACATGCGGATCAACCGGATCTTCGAGGGCTCGACCGAGATCATGCACCTGCTGATCGCGCGCGAGGCGGTGGACGCGCACCTGGCCGTGGCCGGCGACATCATCGACCCCGAGGCGGACCTGAAGGCCAAGGGCAAGGCCGCCGCCGACGCGGGCGTCTTCTACGCCAAGTGGCTGCCCAAGCTGGTCACCGGCAAGGGCCAGGTGCCCACCTCCTACCGCGAGTTCGCCCCGGTCGGCGCGCCGAGCCTGGCCGCGCACCTGCGCTTCGTCGAGCGTTCCTCACGTCGGCTGGCCCGTTCCACCTTCTACGGCATGGCCCGCTGGCAGGGCGCGATGGAGCGCAAGCAGGGCTTCCTCGGCCGGATCGTGGACATCGGCGCCGAACTGTTCGCGATGAGCGCGGTGTGCGTGCGAGCCGACATGTTGCGCCGGCGCGACCTCGAACAGGGCCGGGCCGCCTACGAACTCGCCGACCTGTTCTGCCGGCAGGCGCAGATCCGGGTGGACGAGTTGTTCGGCCGGTTGTGGACCAACACCGACGCGTTGGACGTCAAGGCGGTCGAGGGCGTGCTCGCGGGCCGGCATCTGTGGCTGGAGGAGGGTGTGCTGGACCCGTCCACCGAGGGCCCCTGGATCGCCGACGCGACGCCCGGCCCCACCAGGGTCGACAACGTGCACCGACCCGTCGGCTGATCCGCACGCGGCCGGCGGGAGCCTCCCGCCGGCCGCATGCGCCGACCCGCACCCGTTCGCGGCCGGCCCGCGCGGGCAATCGGCCGACCTGCGCTCGGCGCCGGGCCGGCGCGGGCCACAATGGTCGGATGGACTCCCTGGCCGATCCGTACGCGCCCTTCGCCGCCCCCGACCAGTCGACCACCCGGCGGGACATCGTCCTGCTCGGCTCCACCGGGTCGATCGGGACCCAGACCGTCGACGTGGTTCGCGCCCACCCCGAGCTGTTCCGGATCGTCGGCCTGTCCGCCGGCGGCGGCCGGGTGGACGAGCTGGCCCGACAGGCGCTCGAACTGGAGGTCGAGGTGGTCGCGGTGGCCAAGGCGTCCGCCGCGCAGGACCTGCAGCTGGCCTTCTACGCCGAGGCGCAGCGCCGCGGCTACGCCAAGGGGCAGTACAAGCTGCCGCGCATCCTGGCCGGCCCCACCGCCGCCACCGAGCTCGCCGCGCACCCGTGCGACGTGGTCCTGAACGGGATCACCGGTTCGATCGGCCTGGCCCCCACCCTCGCCGCGCTGACCGCGGGTCGCACTCTCGCGCTGGCCAACAAGGAGTCGCTGATCGTCGGCGGCCCGCTGGTCAAGGCGATCGCCAAGCCCGGCCAGATCGTCCCGGTCGACTCCGAGCACTCGGCGCTGATCCAGGCCCTGCGCGGTGGTCGTGCCGACCAGGTCAAGCGGCTCGTGGTGACCGCCAGCGGCGGCCCGTTCCGCGGTCGCAGCCGCGCCGACCTGGTCGACGTCACGCCCGAGCAGGCCGCGGCCCACCCCACCTGGGACATGGGCCCGGTGATCACGATCAACTCGGCGACCCTGGTCAACAAGGGGCTCGAAGTGATCGAGGCGCACCTGCTCTACGACATCCCGTTCGACCGGATCGACGTCGTCGTGCACCCGCAGTCGATCGTGCACTCGATGGTCGAGTTCGTGGACGGCTCGACCCTGGCGCAGGCATCGCCGCCGGACATGCGGCTGCCGATCGCGCTCGGCCTGTCCTGGCCGGACCGGGTGCCGGACGTCGCGGCGGGCTGCGACTGGACCAAGGCGGCCACGTGGGAGTTCTTCCCGCTCGACCACGAGGCGTTCCCGGCGGTCGAGCTGGCGTGCGCCGCGGGGCGCGCCGGCGGCACCGCGCCGGCCGTGTTCAACGCGGCCAACGAGGAGTGTGTGGACGCGTTCATCGCGGGACACCTGAAGTTCAACGGCATCACCGACACGGTCGCCGCCGTCGTGAGCGAGCATGATGTACGTGGGGACGGCAACCGGCTGACGCTGGAGGACGTCCTCGACGCGGAGGACTGGGCGCGCCGACGGGCACGCGAGATCATCGCCCACGGAGGAGAACCCCGTTGACCCTGTTCATGACGATCCTCGGCATCGTCGTCTTTGTCGTGGGCCTGCTGTTCTCCATCGCCTGGCACGAGGCGGGCCACCTGATCACCGGCAAGATGTTCGGTGTGCGGGTGCCGCAGTACATGGTCGGCTTCGGCAGGACGTTGTGGTCGAAGAAGATCGGCGAGACCGAGTACGGCATCAAGGCCGTACCCGCCGGCGGCTACTGCCGACTGATCGGGATGTTTCCGCCGGACGCGAGCGGTCGGATCCAGGCACGCAGCACCTCGCCCTGGCGCAGCATGATCGAGGACGCGCGGGAGGCCTCCTACGAGGAGGTCGGCCCGGGCGACGAGAACCGGCTGTTCTACCAGCGCAAGCCCTGGCAGCGGACGATCATCATGCTGGCCGGGCCGTTCATGAACCTGATCCTGGCCATCGCGCTGTTCGCGGTGTTCCTGATGGGCTTCGGCATCAACCAGCCCAGTACCACCGTGAGCACCGTCTCCGAGTGTGTGGTCAGTGCCGACGCCAAGACCGACAAGTGCCCGCCCGGCGCCGTCGACGCACCGGGCAAGGCCGCCGGACTGCGCGCGGGCGACAAGATCCTCAGCTACAACGGCACGAGGATCCACGACTACGACAAGCTGCGCGATCTGATCCGCAAGACCGAGGGCCAGGCCACCATCGTGGTCGAGCGCAAGGGGCAGCAGCTCACCCTCACCCCGACCATCGCCCGCAACAAGGTGGCCAAGCTGGACGGCCACGGCGTGCCGATCCCCGGCCAGTTCCTGGAGAACACCGGCTTCCTCGGCTTCAGCCCGGCAAGCGGCATCCAGCGGCAGAGCGCGTCGCAGTCGGTCACCTACATGACGGACATGGTCGACAACGCCTTCCACAGCATGCTGCGCATCCCGCAGAAGGTGCCCGCGCTGTGGGGCGCGGCCTTCCAGGGCGACGAGCGCGACCAGGACTCGCCGGTGGGTGTGGTCGGCGCGGCTCGGGTCGGCGGCGAGGTCGCCGCGCTCGACGTGCCGGCGTCCCAGCGGGTGGGCCTGATGGTTTTCATCATCGCGGGCTTCAACCTGTCGCTGTTCCTGTTCAACATGCTGCCGCTGCTCCCGCTGGACGGCGGACACGTGGTCGGCGCGTGGTGGGAGTCGCTGCGCCGGGGGATCGCGAGCCTGCGCAGGAAGCCCGACCCGGGTCCGTTCGACGTGGCCAAGCTGATGCCGGTGGCCTACGTGGTGGCGTCGATCTTCATCGCCTTCACCGTTTTGGTGTTGATCGCCGACGTGATCAACCCGGTCAAGCTGACCTAGCGCGATACACCCGTCTCGTGCGACCCCCCACGCCGGCCCGCTTGTGTCGATCAGGCAACAGCTGGGTCGGCACGGGGGTACGGGCGCGTCCGCACCGGTGTGCGGTGGCGTAGCGTTGAGTCGACCCACCCCGCCGAACCCACGGGACTAAAGCGAAGATGACCGCGATCCAGCTCGGAATGCCGTCCGTACCTGCCCGGCCCCTCACGCCGCGCCGCAAGTCACGGCAGATCATGGTCGGCAACGTGGCCGTCGGCGGAGACGCCCCGGTGTCGGTGCAGTCCATGACGACCACCCTGACCTCCGACGTCAATGCCACGCTTCAGCAGATCGCCGAGCTGACCGCCTCCGGCTGCCAGATCGTCCGGGTCGCGGTGCCCTCGCAGGACGACGCAGACGCGCTGCCCGCGATCGCCCGCAAGTCGCAGATCCCGGTGATCGCGGACATCCACTTCCAGCCGAAGTACGTGTTCGCCGCGATCGACGCCGGCTGCGCCGCAGTGCGGGTGAACCCGGGCAACATCAAGCAGTTCGACGACAAGATCGCCGAGATCGCCAAGGCCGCGTCCGCCGCCGGCACCCCGATCCGGATCGGCGTCAACGCCGGGTCGCTGGACAAGCGGCTGCTGGCCAAGCACGGCAAGGCCACCCCGGAGGCGCTGGTCGAATCCGCGCTGTGGGAGTGCTCGCTGTTCGAGGAGCACGACTTCCGGGACATCAAGATCTCGGTCAAGCACAACGACCCGGTCGTGATGATCGAGGCCTACCGGCTGCTCGCCGAGCGCTGCGACTACCCGCTGCACCTGGGTGTCACCGAGGCCGGCCCCGCGTTCCAGGGCACGATCAAGTCCTCGGTCGCGTTCGGCGCGCTGCTCGCGCAGGGCATCGGCGACACCATCCGGGTCTCGCTCTCCGCTCCGCCGGTCGAGGAGATCAAGGTCGGCAACCAGATCCTGGAGTCGCTGGGGCTGCGGCAGCGCGGCCTGGAGATCGTCTCCTGCCCGTCCTGTGGCCGCGCCCAGGTCGACGTGTACAAGCTCGCCGAGGAGGTCACCGCGGGCCTGGACGGGCTCAAGGTGCCGCTGCGGGTGGCCGTGATGGGCTGCGTCGTCAACGGCCCCGGCGAGGCCCGCGAGGCGGACCTGGGCGTGGCGTCCGGCAACGGCAAGGGCCAGATCTTCGTCAAGGGCGAGGTGATCAAGACCGTGCCCGAGTCGAAGATCGTGGAGACCCTGATCGACGAAGCGCTCAAGCTCGCCGAGCAGATGCAGGCGGACGGCGTGATCAGCGGCGACCCGATCGTCGACATCGCCTGAGCCGAGCCCCCGAGGCCTGCTCGATCCGGCCCGCTCTCCGCCCACTGACTCCGGGCCGACTCGGCCGACCACCCCGCGTGGTCCCCGCCGACGCGCCCGGACCGCCGCCCGACCGGATCAATCCACTCGCCCACCCGAGTGACATATCGTTGATGCGCCCCTACCCCCGGTAATCGCCCCCGATCATCGAGACACATGATCGGGGCGTCGCCCCCGGGGGAGGGGCGTCGTGCGTGGGACGCATCATCGCGACCGGACTGGCCGTCGCCGGCATGATCATGGGCACCGCGGCGGTGCCCGCAAGCGGGCCCGCCCCCGGCGATCGGCCGGCCGCCCGGTCGGCGCCGGGCATCGCCTGGGGCGGCTGCCCGGCCGACGTCGCCGCACCCGGAGTGCGCTGCGGAACGCTGGCCGTGCCGGTCGACCACGCGCGCGCCGACGGGCCCACCACCACGCTGGGCGTCTCGCTCGCACGGGCTACGGGCGGCCGGCCCCGGCGCGGCATGATCGTGGTCAACCCCGGCGGCCCGGGCGGCGGCGGCATGTGGCTGGCCGACCTGGTGCGGCACGCGCTGCCGGAACGGGTGCGGCAGAGCTACGACATCGTCGGCGTCGACCCGCGCGGCAACCACCACAGCGACCCGATCTCCTGCGTCGACCCGAGCTTCGACCGGGCCCCGAAGCCGGACCCGGTGCCCGCCACACCGCAGGACGAGCAGCGGCTGATCGAGCGCGCCCGCAGCTACGCGCGCGGCTGCGCCGAGCGGGCCGGCGACCTGTTGCCGCACCTGGGCACCCTGGAGAACGCGCGCGACCTCGACCTGCTCCGCGCCGCGCTCGGCGAACCCCGGATCTCCTTCATCGGCTGGTCCTACGGCACCTACCTCGGCGCGGTCTACGGACACCTGTTCCCCGAGCGGGTCGACCGGATGATCCTGGACAGCGTCGTCGACCCCCGCCCGGACCAGGTCTGGTACGGATCCAACCTGCGTCAGGACGTCGCCTTCCAGGACCGCTGGCGCGACCTCGTCGCGGCCGAGGGCGCCGACCTGGACGACGTGCTCGCCCGCACCCTCGCCGTCGTCCGGGCCGAGCCCGCGGGCGGCACCGTGGGCCCCGCCGAACTGCGCGACATCGCCACCCGGGTCCTGTACAACTCGCAGGCCTGGCCGGAGTTCGCCAAGGCGCTGCGCGCCCACGACCGGGGCGATCCGGCGCCGCTGGCCGCGCTGTACGCCCCGCCCACCGCGCAGGACGCCAACGGCACCGCGATCTACACCGCGGTCGAATGCCACGACGGCCCGTGGCCGCGCGACTGGTCGGTGTGGGACCGTGACGCCCGCGCCGTGGACCTGACCGCGCCCCTGGTGACCTGGTCCAACACGTGGCTGAACGCACCCTGTGCGTTCTGGCCGGTGCCCGCCCGCACGCCGCCGACGATCGACGGGCACGACCTGCCGCCGGTGTTGCTCGTCCAGGGCACCCGCGATCCGGCCACCCCACTCGCCGGGGCGAGCGCGCTGCACCGGGCGCTGCCCTCCTCGCACCTGATCACCGTGCTCGACGAGGGCGACCACGGGATCCTCGCGTTCCAGCCCGATCCGTGCGTCCTGCGGGCGGCCTCGGCCTATCTGACCGACGGCACGCTCCCGCCGGGCCGCGACACCACCTGTGAGGCATCGTGACCCGCCCCGTCCGCGTCCTGCTGGCGGGCGCGTTGACCGCCGCCGTGCTCACCGCCGCCGGTCCGGCCCGGGCGGACACCGAGCCGATCGTGTGGGGCGACTGCCCGCCGGGCACCGCGACGGGGGAGCGCTGCGGCACCATCGGCGCGCCGCTGGACCACGCGCGCCCGGCCGGCCCGCGGATCCGGGTCGGCGTCTCGAAGGTCGCGGCCACCGGGACGAAGGCGGAGTACCGGGGCATCCTGGCGGTCAACTTCGGCGGTCCGGGCGCCGCCGCCGTCGGCTCGATGGCGGCGCTCGCCGGCGGCCTGCCCGAGCGGCTGCGCCGGGCCTACGACCTGATCGGCTTCGACCTGCGCGGGCGCGGCACCAGTACGCGCGTGGAGTGCACCGACCCGGAGACCTTCGGACGCGCGCCCAGGCCCGACCCGGCGATGCCCGGCAGCCGGGCGGCGCACCTGGCCGCGACCCGCGCGTTCGCCGACGGTTGCCGCAGGTCCGCCGGCGAGCTGCTGCCGCACCTGACCACCCGGGACATCGCCCGCGACCTCGACCTGGTCCGGGCCGCGTTCGGCGCCGAACGGCTCTCGATCCTGGGCTACTCCTACGGCAGCTACCTGGGTGCGGTCTACGGGCAGCTCTTCCCGAACCGGGTGTACCGGATGCTGCTCGACAGCCTGGTCGACCCCACCGAGGTCTGGTACGGAACCGGTTTCCTGCAGGCCCGAGGGTTCGACGCGCGCCGGCACGACTGGGCCGCGTGGACCGCCGCCCGAGCGGACCGCTTCCACCTGGGCGACACCGGCACGGCCGTGCTGGCGACCTGGGACCGGCTGCGCGGCGAACTCGCCGCACACCCGGCGGGCGGCGTGTTCGGCGGCGTCGAACTCGACCAGTACACGCTCGGCAAGCTGTACACCGACCGGGACTGGGCGAGCATGTCCGGTCCGCTCGCGGACTACGCGTCGGGCGATCCGGCCGCACTGATCGCCGGGCGCAAACCGGCGACCCCGGACGAGGTCAACTTCGAGTCGGTCATGCAGACGGTCACCTGCGCGGACGCGCCCGCGCCGGCCGACGAGTCGGTGTTCGAGCGCGACATGGCCGTGCTCCGGGCCCGGCACGGCGCGCTGGGCGCCGCCATCGCCTCCCCCGGCGCGTGCCTGTACCTCCAGAGCAACACCGCGCCGCCGACCCGGATCGACGGCGCCGGCCTGCCCGGTGTGCTGCTCGTGCAATCCGTCGGCGACCCGGCGACGCCCTACGACGGGGCTCTGCGCATGCACGCGGCGCTGCCCTCGTCGCGGCTGCTCACCGTGCGCGGCAACGGCAACCACGGGCACTACCTCGTCGACGGTCCGTGCGTCGACGACCGGGGCACCGCCTACCTGGTCGACGGCGCCCTGCCCGCGACCGACGTCGAGTGCACCGAACCGGCTCAGACCGACCCCGATCCGCGCCGATCGGCGGTCGTGCACCCGCACCGCTGACCCGCCCGCCGGGGGCCCGCCGGCCCCGGCCGCCGATCCCGCCGCCTCCCGGGCGGCACAGGCGGCCCGGACCTGCATAGGGTGGTGCCGCAAGACTGGCATTTCCCCAAGGTCCGCCTGATGGCATGGTGAGGCACGTGCTGAGCTCGGTTTCCACCAAGGTCCTGGACGGGACCGACCTGTCCGCCGTCCAGGCGCTGCTCGACCGTGACCCCGTCACGAACGTCTTCGTCGCGTCCCGGGTCCGACTCGCCGGCGTCGACCCGTGGCGACTCGGCGGCGAACTGTGGGGCTACTACGAGGGCGGGCGGCTGACGTCGCTGTGCTACGCGGGCGCGAACCTGGTCCCGGTCGAGGCCGGACCGGACGCCATACGCTCGTTCGCCGAGCGGGCCCGCCGCCAGGGCCGGCGCTGCTCGTCGATCGTCGGCCCGGCCGAGGCGGCCGCCGGCCTGTGGCGCCTGCTCGAACCCGTGTGGGGCCCGGCCCGCGAGGTCCGGCCGGTGCAGCCGCTCATGGTCGCCGAGGAACCGTCCCGCGAGGTGGCCCCGGATCCGCTGGTGCGCCGGGTGCGTCCGGACGAGTTGGATCTGGTGATGCCCGCGTGCGTGGCGATGTTCACCGAGGAGGTCGGCGTCTCGCCGCTGATCGGCGACGGCGGTACCCTCTACCGCGCCCGGGTGGCCGAACTCATCGCGGGCGGGCGGGCGTTCGCCCGGATCGAGGACGGCAAGGTGGTGTTCAAGGCGGAGATCGGCGCGGTCACCCGGCACGCGTGCCAGATCCAGGGCGTGTGGGTGGCCCCCGAGCGGCGCGGCGAGGGCCTGTCCGAGATCGGCATGGCGGCCGTACTGCGCCACGCGCTCGGCGAGGTGGCCCCGATCGCCAGCCTGTACGTGAACAGCTACAACGGCCCCGCGCGCGCGGCCTACCGGCGGGTCGGCTTCGCCGAGACCGGGGCCTTCATGAGCGTGCTGTTCTGATCCGGTCCGTGCTGTCCGGACAGCGGCGACGATCCGACCCCAGGGAGTGCGTGTGCTGATGGAGTGGACGTGCCGGGTCGTCGATCTCGCCGAGTACGCGGACGAGGCGGTCGACGTCCAGGCCGGCGCGTTCGGTCTGGCCGACGACGAGATCGCGGTGCGGCAGCGGATAATGCGGCGGCATGCGACCTTCGCCGGAGTGCGCTCCCTGGGCGCGTTCGACGCCGCCGGTCGACTGGTGGGATTCGGTTACGGCTATCCCAACCTCACCGATCAGTGGTGGAGCCTGGTGATCGAACCGCACCTGGCCCGGGCCGGACACCGGGCCTGGCTGGACGAGTCGTTCGTGGTCGGCGAACTGCACGTGCTGCCGCGCTGGCAGGGGCACGGCATCGGACGCACCCTGATCACGCTGCTGTGCCGGGGCCAGGACCGCTCGCACATCCTGCTGTCCGCGATCGACGAACCGACGCCGGCCCGCCGGCTGTACCACGGCCTGGGCTTTCGGGACCTGGCCCGCCCGGTGCTGTTCCCGGGCAATGCCCGCCCCTACGCGGTGATGGGCGCGATCCTGCCGTTCACGTGACCCGCCGCCCCAGCCGGGGGTCGCGGATCAGGACAGCCACTCCGCGACGGACAGCAGGTCCTCGCCCACCGGATCCTCGACCGACATGCACCACAGGCCCAGCGCCAGCGCCTGCACCAGCGCCCAACCGCGCACCCGCTCGGCGTCCAGGTCCAAGGCGTTCGCCAGCCAGGTCACCCGCCGCCGGACCAGCGCCTGCGGGCGCGGCTCGGCGACCACCGTGGCCATCCGGTCCCGCACCAGCGCACCCAGATCGAAGGCCCGTTCGCCGAGCATCGGCCGCGGGTCGATGGCCAGCCACTTCGCCCGCTCGGCGGCCAGCACGTTGCCGTGGTGGAGGTCGGTGTGCAGGACCACCACCTCGGGCTGCGACGCGGCCAGCTCGCGGCACAGCGTCACCGCCTCCTCGACCAGCGCCGCGGGACACGGGCCGGCCAGGTCCGCGTACCGGCGCGGGATCGATTCGCCCCAGTGTTCGGCCCGATCGGCGACCGGCTCGATCGCGCAGTCCGCGGGCGGGCTCACCCACAATCTGCGGACCACCTCGGCGGCCTCCAGCATCGCCCGGTCCTCGGCCAACGAACGCAGCGACACGTCCGGCTGGAGCCGCTCCAGCAACAGCGCGCCGTGCTCGGGATCCGCGTCGAGCAGGCGAACCGCCCCGACGCCGTTCCACAGCGCGAGCGCGCTCGCCTCGTGCGCGGTGTAGCGGTCGATCAGGCCGAGCTTGAGGGTGGCCGGCGTGCCGTCCGGGCGCCGGACCAGGAGGGTCAGGCTGAGTGCGCCGCCGGGAATGACGGCCCGTTCCACGGTCAGCTCCCAGCGCCGCGCGTACTCGGCGACCGCGTCCGGCAGCCCCGCCAGCCACGGGCGGGCCACCTCCTCGCCGCACCACCGCAGAGCGGTTCGGGTCAAGCGCTCCGGGACCTCGACCCGATCGCTCACGTGCGGCTCCCGGTCGTCGGCGCCGCCGGGTCGGCGGGCGCGGGCAGCCCCGGGAACGCGGTGCTCGCGCCCCGCCAGCGCACCGCCCACACCGCGCTCTCGCGCAACCAGCCCGCCGCCTCGGCGCGCAACGGCGTCCCGGCCGCGGCCACCAACTCGCCCAGATGCAGCGCGACTCCGTCCTCCAGGTAGACCGCCAGCCGGGTCGCGTCGGCGGGCGTGGCCACCGCGAACGGGATCGTGTACGCGGGCGCCGCCGGCTGCGCCGCCGCGCCCCGGTCGGCGATCAGCCGCGCGATCGTGTCCCGGCGGGCCCGGTGCGTGTCCAGCGCGGTGCGGGCCTGGGTGCGCGCGGCACCGGTCAATCGGCCGCCGGCCACGCCGTAGCCGTAGACGGCCGCGTGCTCCGCGTCCAGCGCGTCGCGCAGTGCCTCGACCTCGGGGGTGGCGGACCCGGACGGGGTCGGCCGCGGCGTGCTCACGATGCGCTCCGAAGCAGTTGGGCGTGACCCGCCAGGCACGCGGCGGTGGCGGCCAGCGTGCGGGCGAGTTCGGGGGAGACCGCGTCCAGTCCGGTCAGCCGCTCGTCGGAGGCCTGCTGCGCCCCGTCGGCGAGCCCGGCGCTCGCGGCGGCGAGGTCCTCCGGCGCGCTGCCGGCGGGCGGCGCGGAGTGCGACGCGCCCCCGGCGAAGGCGGTCAGGTGTTGGCGCAGCTCCACCGACAGCGGCCGGATGCGTTCGGCCAGCGGGGCGTGTCGGGCGGCGACCGCGTCGTAGCGCGCGAGCAGCGCCCCGGTCGCCGCGTGGGCCCGCTGCCGCGCCGCGTCGTCCGCTTTGCGCCGCCCCTGGTCCGAGCCCCCGCCGCCGTCGTCGCAACCGGCGATCGTGGCGGCGATCGTCGCCGCGGCCACGGTGCCGAGGACGGCCCGTCGCGTCGGCCCCGCGTCGCGCATGCGTCCCGCTCCTGACCCTCGTCCGTGATGTCCGTTGCCGGCCCCTGGCCGTGTCGGACGCTACCGCATGTGCGGGCGTGCGAACCTCTGCGGACATCGGGCGTACGCCGGGCGGACGTGCGCGAGATGGGCTCCGGACCGGATACTGTTGTCCTTCCACGACCCGCCCCGGCGGTCGACGCACCTGAGACAACAGCACACGCAGCCGAGGAGTCACCCGGATGAGCACCACCACGTTGGACCGGCTGCGGGAGTTGCTGGAGCCAGTGGTATCGACGGTGGGCGTGGATCTGGAGGATCTCTCCCTCACCCCCGCCGGCAAGCGCCGCGTGTTGCGCGTGATGGTGGCCGCCGACGACGGCGTCGACCTGGACAAGGTGGCCGAGGTCAGTCGGGCCGTCTCCGACGTGCTCGACCCGAGCGACGTACTGGGCAGCCTGCCCTATCAGTTGGAAGTCACCACCCCGGGCGTGGACCGCCCGCTGACGCTGGAGCGCCACTGGCGCCGCGCGGCGGATCGGCTGGTCCAGGTCCAGCTGCACGACGGCGGCACCGTGACCGGCCGGATCGGCGCGAGCGACGCCGAGGGCGTGGAGCTGGACGTCGAGGGAAAGCCGCGCCGGCTGGCGTACGACGAGGTGGCCAGGGCGGTCGTGCAGGTCGAGTTCAACCGCAGGAACGCGGACCCGGCGGCCACCGCCGAGGACGACGAGGACACCGAGGACACCGAGGTCGAGGACATCGACCCCGACAACGACGACACCATGGACGAGGAGGCGTAGGACGTGGACATCGACATGAGCGCCCTGCGCGGGCTTGAGCGCGAAAAAGAGATCAAGTTCGACCTCCTGGTCGAGGCCATCGAATCGGCCCTGTTGATCGCATACCACCGCACCGAGGGCAGCCTGCCCAAGGCGCGGGTGGAGCTGGACCGCTCCACCGGTCACGTCACCGTGTGGGCGACCGAGACCGACGAGGCCGGGCAGCGCGTTCGAGAGTTCGACGACACCCCGGACGACTTCGGCCGGATCGCGGCGACCACCGCCAAGCAGGTGATCCTGCAGCGGCTGCGCGACGCCGAGGAGGAGATCACGTTCGGCGAGTTCGCCGGCCGTGAGGGCGAGATCGTCGCGGGCGTGGTCCAGCAGGGCAAGGACAACCGCAACGTCCTGGTGGACCTGGGTCGCATCGAGGCGATCCTGCCGCCCCAGGAGCAGGTACCGGGCGAGCGGTACGCGCACGGCATGCGCCTGCGTTGCTATGTCGTACAGGTGCGGCGTGGGCCCAAGGGGCCGTCCATCACGCTCTCGCGCACCCACCCCAACCTGGTGCGGAAGCTGTTCGCGCTGGAGGTCCCGGAGATCGCCGACGGCAGCGTCGAGATCGCCGCGATCGCCCGCGAGGCCGGCCACCGCTCCAAGATCGCCGTCTACTCCACGCGGGCCGGGCTCAACCCCAAGGGCGCGTGCATCGGGCCGATGGGGGCACGCGTGCGTGCCGTCATGGCCGAGTTGAACGGCGAGAAGATCGACATCGTCGACTGGTCGGACGACCCCGCCCGGATGGTGGCCAATGCGCTGTCCCCGGCGCGGGTGAGCAAGGTCGAGGTCGTGGACCTCGCCGCGCGTTCCGCCCGGGTGACCGTGCCCGACTACCAGCTCTCGCTGGCGATCGGCAAGGAGGGACAGAATGCCCGACTTGCCGCGCGATTGACCGGATGGCGCATCGACATCCGGCCGGACACCGAGACCGGTGAATCGGACGACCGGGGACGGTCGGCCGAACCAGGTCGCGGTGAGGAGCGGTAGACTTGAACATGTCTGGTCGCAGGCGTGCCCGAGCATGCCCTCGTACGAGGTCGGAGAAGCAGGAAATCACTGCCTCTCCGTGCCGAACGTGCGTAGGTTGTCGGCAGCGTGCGGCCAAGGCCGACCTATTGCGGGTCGTGGCGGTGGAGGGCAGTTGTGTCCCCGACCCCCGCGGCCGAATGCTCGGACGGGGCGCGCATCTGCACCCCGATCCGGAGTGCCTGGCCCAGGCGGAGCGTCGCAAGGCGTTCGTTCGGGCTTTGCGCGTGCCGGGGCCGCTGGACTCGGCACCACTGCGTGCTTATTTGAGCGGTGATGGGTTGTCAGAGGTCGGTCGGACAGGTCCAGCGAAGCAGTACCTCGCGAGTCGGAAGTAGGTCGAGATTGCGATGAGCACTCGATGAGTACGCGATGAGTACAGACATGCGGTAGTGACGGTCCGGCGGACGACCAACCCCGGACCAGAAGGAGCGACGTGGCAAAGGTCCGGGTATACGAACTCGCCAAGGAGTTCGGAGTCGAGAGCAAGGTCGTCATGGCCAAGCTCCAAGAACTCGGTGAGTTCGTTCGTTCGGCGTCCTCGACGATCGAGGCGCCGGTTGTTCGCAAACTGACGGAAGCACTCAAGACGGAAGGCGGGCCCTCCCGCCGGCCCCAGCGTCCCGCCCCCTCGGGCGCGCCGCAGGGCGCCACCCCCAGTTCCCCGCAGGGCGCCGCGGCGCGTCCTGCCCCCGCTCCGGGCCCGCGCCCGGCGGGTGCGCCGACTCCGGGCCCGCGCCCGGCGCCGCGCCCGGCCCCCCAGGGCAGCACCGCTCCGCCCGTGGTGCCGGCCGTACCGGCCGCCGAGGCGGCTCCGGCCGCCCCGCGTCAGGCGGAGCGTCCCGCGGCCCAGTCGGGTTCGCGTCCGGCCGGCGCGCCGGCTCCGGGCCCGCGCCCGGCAGCGCGTCCCGCCGATCGTGGTCCGGCCGAGCGTGGCCAGAGCGACCGCGGTCCGGCCGAGCGCGGTCCGCGTTCGGACCGTCCGGCGGCGGCCTCCTCGGGTCCCGGTGCGGGCAACCGTCCGGGCCCGCGTCCGGCCGGTGCCGGTCAGGGCGGCCCCGGTGGCCGTCCCGAGCGCGGCGATCGTCCCGAGCGTGGCGAGCGTCCCTCCGGTCCGCGTACCGGTGGCGCTCCGTCCGCCGGTGGCGCGCGTCCGTCGGGTCCCGGTCAGGGTGGTGCACCCCGTCCGGGTGGCACCCGCCCCGCCGGCCCGCGTCCGGGCAACAACCCGTTCACCTCGGGCAGCACCGGCATGCCGCGGCCGCAGGCCGCGGGCGGCGCCGGTCGGCCCACTCCCGGTGGCATGCCGCCGCGTCCGCAGGGTCCTGCGGCCGGTGGCCCGCGTCCGGGTGGCTCGGGTGGCCCCGCGGGTCCGCGTCCCGGTGGTAGCGCAGGCCCCGGTGGCCCGCGTCCCAACCCGGGCATGATGCCCAACCGTCCGGCGCCCGCTCGTGGCCCGGGTGGTCCCGGTCGTCCCGGTGGTGCGCCCGGTCGTCCCGGCGGTCCCGGCGGCGGCGGCGGTCGTCCCGGCGGTCCCGGTGCCGGTGGCGGTGGCGGTCGTCCCGGCGGCGGCGGTGGCGGCTTCGGCGGTCCCCGTCCCGGTGGCGGCGGCGGCGCTCCGGGTCGTCCCGGTGGCGGCGGCGGCTTCGCCGGTCGTCCCGGCGGCGGCGGTCGTGGCGGCCCCGGTGGCCGTGGCGGCACGCAGGGTGCGTTCGGTCGTCCCGGTGGGCGTCCGGGCCGCGCGCGCAAGTCGAAGCGTCAGCGTCGTCAAGAGTTCGACAACATGCAGGCTCCGTCCGCCGGTGGCGTGATGGCTCCTCGCGGCAACGGGCGAGTCGTCCGGATGTCGCGCGGTGCCTCGCTCACCGACTTCGCGGAGAAGATCAACGCGAACCCGGCAGCACTCGTCCAGATCATGTTCAACCTGGGCTCGATGCTGACCGCGACGCAGTCGGTGAGCGACGACGAGCTGCAGACCCTCGGGGCCGAGCTCGACTTCGTGATCCAGATCGTCTCCCCGGAGGAGGAGGACCGCGAGCTGCTCGAGTCCTTCGACCTCGAATGGGGCGAGGACGAGGGCGACGAGGAAGACCTGGAGGCGCGTCCGCCGGTCGTCACCGTCATGGGCCACGTCGACCACGGCAAGACCCGCCTGCTCGACGCGATCCGCAAGACGAACGTGATCGCGGGCGAGGCCGGTGGCATCACCCAGCACATCGGTGCCTACCAGGTCGCGACCACGGTCAACGAGGTCGACCGCAAGATCACCCTGATCGACACCCCCGGTCACGAGGCGTTCACCGCCATGCGTGCCCGCGGTGCCAAGTCGACGGACATCGCGATCCTCGTGGTCGCGGCGGACGACGGCGTGAAGCCGCAGACGATCGAGGCGCTCAACCACGCGCAGGCGGCCGGCGTGCCGATCGTCGTCGCGGTCAACAAGATCGACAAGGAAGGCGCGGACCCGACCAAGGTTCGTGGCCAGCTCACCGAATACGGGCTCGTGGCCGAGGAGTACGGCGGCGACACGATGTTCGTCGACATCTCGGCGAAGCAGGGCCTGGGCATCGACGAGCTGCTGGAAGCGGTCGTGCTGACCGCGGACGCGGCTCTGGAGCTCACCGCCAACCCGCACCAGGAAGCCCAGGGCATCGCGATCGAGGGTCACCTCGACAAGGGCCGCGGCCCCGTCGCGACCGTCCTGGTCCAGCGCGGCACGCTGCGCATCGGCGACGCGATCGTGGTCGGCGAGGCGTACGGCCGGGTCCGCGCGATGATCGACGAGAACGGCAACAACCTCACCGAGGCTGCGCCGTCCCGTCCGGTCATGGTGCTGGGTCTGACCTCGGTGCCGGGTGCCGGTGACAACTTCCTCGTGGTCGAGGAAGAGCGCACCGCGCGTCAGATCGCCGAGAAGCGGGCGGCCCGGGAGCGCAACGCGACCCTGGCCCGTCGCTCCAAGCGCGTCTCGCTCGAGGACCTGGACAAGGCCCTCAAGGCCGGCGAGATGCAGCAGCTCAACCTCATCCTCAAGGGTGACGGCTCCGGTTCGGTGGAGGCGTTGGAAGACGCGCTGCTCAACCTGGATGTCGGCGACGAGGTCGAGCTGCGGATCATCGACCGGGGTGTCGGTGCGATCACCGAGTCCAACGTCAACCTGGCGATGGCCTCGGACGCGATCATCATCGGCTTCAACGTCCGGCCGGAGGGCCGGGCGCGGACGATGGCGGACCGCGAGGGCGTCGACATTCGCTTCTACTCGGTGATCTACCAGGCCATCGAGGAGATCGAAGCAGCGCTCAAGGGCATGCTCAAGCCCGAGTACGAAGAGGTCCAGCTGGGCACGGCGCAGATCCGCGCGGTGTTCCGCTCCTCCAAGCTCGGCAACATCGCGGGCTGCATGGTCACCGGCGGGACGATCAAGCGCAACACCAAGGCGCGGATCATCCGGCAGGGGGCGGTCGTCGCCGACAACCTCAACGTCGAGGGCCTGCGCCGCGAGAAGGACGATGTCACCGAGGTCCGCGAGGGCTTCGAGTGCGGTATCAACCTCGGTTCGTTCAACGACATCAAGGTCGAGGACATCATCGAGACGTTCGAGATGCGGGAGAAGCCGCGAGGCTGACCCGGTAGGTCGAACCGATCGAACCGCTGATCGACACGACGGATCCGCCCGGTACGCACCGGGCGGATCCGGCGTGTCGCAGTACGAGCAGACCAGCGTGACCAGTGACACCCCGGGCCGCGACGTGTGAGCCCGGTTCTTTCGTCGGTGGCCCCAGCGGCCCCGACCCGAGGCCTCCCGGGCCGGCCAGGCCCGTCGCCTATGTTTGTGGGAACCATCAGCCTCGATCTGCTGTTCGGCGATGTGCACTCGTTGAAGGAAAAACGATCTCTGATCCGCCCCATACTGGCGGACCTTCAGCGCAAGAATGCCGTTGCCGCCGCCGAGGTGGAGCATCAGGATTTGCATCGGCGCAGCGTGATCGGCATCGCGGTGGTCTCCGCGAGCGTCGAACGATGTGCCGAGGTGTTGGACAGCTGTGAGCGGCTGGTCGCCGGCCGGCCCGAGTTGGAACTGCTCTCCGCACGCCGCAGGGTGTACGGAGAGGACGACTGACCATCGTCCGACCGCCGTCGAACGCGCGGTCGGACGAGCAGCCGAAGAGAACAAGCAACGAGAGCGGCCCCCGCGTCCGGTGATCCCGGGCGCGGGGGATCCCGCCGAAATGCCGAGCAATCGCAGGAGGATCAGTGGCCGACACCGCGCGGGCGCGCAAACTCGCGGACCGTATCCAGGTTGTGGTCGCGGAGACCTTGGAGCGCCGGATCAAGGACCCGCGTCTGGGGTTCGTGACGATCACCGCCGCACGAGTGACCGGTGACCTCCGTGAGGCGACCGTGTTCTACACGGTCTACGGCGACGAGACCGAGCGTGCGGCGACCGCCGCCGCACTGGAGAGCGCCAAGGGCGTGCTCCGCAGTGAGGTGGGCCGCCAGACCGGCGTACGACACACGCCGTCGCTGACGTTCATCGCCGACGCCCTTCCGGACAACGCCAAACTCATCGACGATCTCCTCGCCCGGGCACAGCAGGCCGATGCGGCGGTACGCTCAACCGCCGCGGGCGCCGGCTATGCCGGTGACGCGGATCCCTATCGGACCCCGGCCGTGGACGACTCCGAGGACTCCGACGACGAGTCGGAGGCGGAGACCAAGGCGGATACACAGGAGGGCGACCGACCTTGACACCAGGCGTGGCGGCGGACCGGGAGCCCGGCCCGACCGCGGGAGCGAGGCCGCGGACCGACGACTTCGGCGCGAGGACGGCGCCGCCGACCGCGCCGGGTGCGGCCGAATGGGACGAGGCGGTACGCCTGCTCCTGACGGCTCGCGACATCACCCTGCTGGCACACGTCAGCCCCGACGGCGACGCGCTCGGTTCGGCGCTCGCCGTCGGGCTGGCGCTGCGCGAGCTGGGCCGCCCCGTCCGGGTCTCCTACGGTGACGACCCCCTCGTGGTGCCGTCCTCGCTGGAGTTCCTGCCCGGCCAGGACCTGCTCGTGCCGCATACCGAGGTGCCCGAGGAGCCGGAGCTGGTCGCCGTCTTCGACGCGGCGGGCTCGGCCCGGCTGGGCCTGCTGGAGGCCAAGGCCAAGGCGGCGGGCACCCTGCTGGTGGTCGACCACCACGCCTCCAACACACGCTTCGGCACGCATCACCTGATCGACATCCAGGCACCCGCGACCGCGGTGCTCGCCGACGAGTTGATCACCCGGCTCGGCGCGACGCTGACCGCCGACATCGCCACCGCGCTGTACACCGGCCTGGTCACCGACACCGGTTCGTTCAAGTACGTGGGGACCACCCCCGACACGCACACCTTCGCGGCCCGACTGATGGCCACCGGGATACGGCACGACCTGATCCAGCGGGCGATCTGGGACACCTGCCGGTTCGGCTACCTCAAGGTGCTCGCCGGCGCCCTCGCGGGGGCCGAGCTGGACGCGGGCGCGGCGGGCGGTCTGGGCCTGGTGTCCACCGTGATCACCCGCGCCGAACGGGCCGCGCACGGGGTCCGCCTGGACGAGATCGAAGGCGTGATCGACGTGGTCCGCAAGAGCGGCGAGGCCGAGGTCGCGTTGGTGCTCAAGGAGGACGACGACGGTGCGCTGCGCGCGTCCGCCCGCTCCAAGGGAGCGGTGGACCTCGGACGCGTCTGCGGAGCCTTCGGCGGCGGCGGGCACGCGTTCGCCGCCGGATTCACCGCATACGACCCACCGGCCGAGGTGGTGGCCCGATTCCGGGACCTCCTGGCCGACGCACTACTGCCGGTCGCTCCGGCGCACGCAACCCCGGGAGACGACGCGTGAAGCGCCGCAACGCAGGACCCCCGCCACCCGACGGCCTGGTGATCGTGGACAAGCCGGCCGGGCTCACCTCGCACGACGTGGTGGGCCGCCTGCGCCGCATCGCCGGCACCCGCCGGGTGGGGCACGCGGGCACGCTGGACCCGATGGCCACCGGTGTCCTGGTGATCGGCATCGAGAAGGCCACCCGCCTGCTCGGCCACCTCGCGCTCACCGAGAAGGAGTACGTCGGGACCATCCGGCTCGGCCAGAGCACGGTCACCGACGACGCCGAGGGCGAGGTCACCGCGACCACCCCGGCCGCGCACGTGGACGACGCCTCGATCGCGGCGGGCATAGCCGAGCTGACCGGCCCGATCCTGCAGGTGCCCTCCAAGGTGTCGGCGATCAAGATCGACGGCAAGCGCTCGTACTCGCGGGTGCGCGACGGCGAGGAGTTCGAACTCGCCGCCCGCCCGATCACCGTGTCCGCGTTCGAGGTGCTCGCCACCCGGCGCGAGGGCGTCACGGTCGACCTGGACGTGCGGGTGACCTGCTCGTCCGGCACCTACATCCGGGCGCTGGCCCGCGACCTGGGCGCCGGGCTCGGGGTCGGCGGTCATCTGACCGCGCTGCGCCGCACCCGGGTGGGGCCGTATGCGCTGGACCGGGCGCACACGCTGGAGGAGCTGGAGGAGTCGTTCGGCGTGCTGCCGATCGCCGAGGCGGCCACGGCGGCCTTTCCGCGCCGGGAGGTCACCGAGGACCAGGCGCGCGCCGTCTCGCACGGCGGCCGGCTGCCGGCCGACGAGAGCGAGGGGCCGGTGGGTGTGTTCGGCCCCGACGGCACCTTCCTCGCGCTGGTGGAGAACCGGGAGGGCGTGGCCCGACCGCTCGCGGTGTTCGTGGGCTGAGGCCGCGCTCGGGGTGATGGTTGCCACGGCGGGGGCGGGACCGAGGGACGGCGCCTGCATGGGAAGCTGGACCCGCGACACGTCACGAAGAACGAGGAGCGGTTACGGTGCAGCGTTGGCGGGGCTTGGAGGACGTCCCCAGCGATTGGGGACGCTCCGTCGTCACGATCGGGTCCTATGACGGTGTGCATCGCGGGCACCAGCGGACGATCGGCCGGGCGGTCGAGATCGGTCGCGAGCGCGGACTGCCGGTGGTCGTGGTCACGTTCGACCCGCACCCCAGCGAAGTGGTCCGCCCGGGAAGCCACCCGCCGCTGCTCACGCCGCACCACCGGCGCGCGCAGCTGATGGCGGACCTGGGAGTGGACGCGGTGCTGGTGCTCCCGTTCACGCTCGAATTCTCTCGGCAGAGCGCGGCCGACTTCGTACGGCAGGTCCTGGTGGACACGCTGCACGCGGCCGTGGCGGTCGAGGGGCGCAATTTCCGATTCGGCCACAAGGCGACGGGCAACGTCGCGCTCTTGGAGGAGTTGGGCGTGGCGAACGACTTCACCGTCGTCGAGCCGGAGCTGTTCGTCTCGGGCGAGGTGACCTTCTCCTCCACCGTGGTGCGGGCCCGGGTCGCCGAGGGCGACGTCGCTGGTGCGGCCGAGTTGCTCGGTCGGCCGCATCGGGTCGAGGGCGTGGTGGTGCGCGGCGACCAGCGCGGGCGCGAGCTCGGCTACCCGACGGCCAACCTGGAGGTGCTCCCGTACACGGCGATCCCGGCCGACGGGGTGTACGCGGGCTGGCTGGTGATCGAGGGCGAGCGGCTGCCCGCGGCGATCTCGATCGGCACCAACCCGACCTTCGACGGCACCGAGCGGCGGGTCGAGGCGTACGCGCTGGACCGGACCGACCTCGACCTGTACGGGATGCACGTCGCGGTGGACTTCCTGGAGTACCTGCGCGGGACCGAGCGCTTCGACTCGATCGACGACCTGCTGGAACACATGGCGCGCGACGTCAAGCGCGCGCGTGAGCTGATCGACGCGGCGGACCCGGGCCCGACGGGCTGAACCGGCGCCGCCGCACCGTTCGCGGCGTCGCCTCGCTGTCGCCCGAACCGTCGCTTCGCGACGGATGTGCCGAGGGCCGCCCCGGAGTGCTTTCCGGGGCGGCCCTTCGTCATGTCAGCCCTGACGCGGTGGTTGCCAGTCGCCGGGCGGGGGTTGCTGGTAGTACGGCTGCTGCGGCTGCGGCTGCGGTTGCGGTTGCGGCTGGTGCGGGTGCTGCGGCTGCTGTGGGTGCGGCTGTTGGTGGGGGTGCTGCTGCTGCTGCGGTTGCGGTTGCTGTTGTTGCTGGGGATACGGCTGCTGTTGCGGGTACGGCTGCGCCTGTTGCGGCTGACCGTAGTAGGGCTGTTGCTGCTGTGGTTGCTGGTATTGCGGCTGCCACTGCTGCTGATCGGCCGGCGGCTGGGTGCGGTGGAAGTCCTCGGCGACCAGCGCGGCCAGCTCGAAGTAGGCCTCGCGGGTCTTGGGCCGCATCATGTCCAGGTCCAACTCCGCGCCCGCCGACAGGTGTTCGTCGAACGGAACGACCACGACCGCGCGGCAGCGGGTCTCGAAGTGGGCCACGATGTCCTCGGTCTTGACCATCTTGCCGGTCTCCCGGACGCCCGAGATCACCGTGATGCTGTTCGCGACCAGATCGGCGTAGCCGTGCGCGACCAGCCAGTCGAGCGTGGTGCTCGCGCTGGTCGCGCCGTCCACGCTGGGCGTGCTGATCACGATCAACTGGTGGGCCAGGTCGAGCACACCGCGCATCGCGCTGTAGAGCAGGCCGGTGCCCGAGTCGGTCAGGATGATCGGATACTGCTTGCCCAGCAGGTCGATCACCGAGCGGTAGTCCTCGTCGTTGAACGTCGTCGACACCGCCGGGTCCACGTCGTTGGCCAGGATCTCCAGGCCGCTGGAGGACTGCGACGTGAACCGCCGGATGTCCATGTAACTGTGCACGTGGGCCATCGAGTTGACCAGGTCGCGGATGGTCGCGCCGGTCTCCCGGCGGACCCGGCGGCCGAGCGTGCCGGCGTCCGGGTTGGCGTCGATCGCGATCACCCGGTCCTGCCGCTCGGTGGCCAGGGTCGAGCCGAGCGCGGTGGTGGTCGTGGTCTTGCCGACGCCGCCCTTGAGGCTGATCACCGCGATCCGGTAGCAGCCCAGGACGGGCGTGCGGATCCGCTCCAGGCGTTCGGCCCGGCGGGCGTCGGCGGACTTGCCGCCGAGCCGGAAGCGCGGGGTCTGCCGGCGCGGTTGCGGTTGCTTGCGCAGCAGTCGGTCGCTGGTCAGTTCGACAGCCGCCGTGTAGCCGAGCGGCGCGCCGCCGACGGTCCGGGCGGGGGTGCCGCCGCCGTCGGGGGACCAGGACTGCGGTGGTGGGCCGCCCTGCGCGGGGGCGCCCGGCGGGTAGGGCTGTGCGGCGTCGGGCGCGCGGTCGTACGGGTTGGGCGGCTCGGGGCCGCGGTCCGCCGGTGCGGGCTGCCCGGGCTGGTGCTGCGCGGCCTGGTGTGGCGGGGTCTGCTGGTGCGGGGCCGGCTGCGCGTGCGGTCCGGGGGCGCCGTGCGGGGGCGTGCCCGGGTACGGCGACTGCGGCTCGGGGCCGGCGGGCGGTTGGCCGTACGGGTTGTGCTGCGGGGCCGGTGCGCCCTGCGGCGGGGTGCCCTGGGCGTACGGCGGACGGCCGGCGTCGGGCTGTCCGTAGGGGGCGCCCTGGCCGTACGGCGGTTCCTGGCCCTGCGGGCCGGGCCGGCCGTACGGCACCTGACCCGGGCGGCCGTCGGCGGGCGCGGCCTGGGCGTAGGGATGCTGCGCCTGGTTGGGGTCGGGCTGCGGGTAGGGCGCGGGGGCCTGGGGGCCGGGGGCGCCGTGCGGCGGGGTGCCCTGCCGGTATGGGTCCGGGGCCTGCTGGTACGGGCCGGGGGCCTGGGCGTACGGCGGCTGCCCGCCGTGCTGCTCCGGCGGGCCGGCCGGTTCGTTGTTGCCGCCGAAGGCGCGCCGCATCCAGGAGCGTTCGTCGCGCTGCTGCGGCTGCGGCTGCGGCTGCGGCTGCTGGTGGTGCGGGGGCGCGACCGGCTCGCCGGCGGGCGGTGGCAGTGGTTGTCCGGTCGGCGGCGGGGCACCGGTGCCCCACGCCTCGCCGTGACCGGGGGCCGTGCCGGACCAGCCCGGAGGCGGCATGGGTGAGCCCTGCGGCGGGGTCGTCGGACGCGGCGGGGCACCGGTCGGCGCCGAGGGGTGCCCGGCGCCGGGCGGTGGAGCCTGCTGCGGGATGCCCGGCGGCGGGGCCATGTCGTCGGTGATCGGCGCCATCAGCCGGGTCGCCGGGTCGGGCAGCGGAACGCCCTGGGCCGGGCCCGGGTACTGCTGCTGCCCCGGGCCGGAGGGCGTGCCGCCCTGCTGCTGCGGCGGGTACGGCGCCGGGCCGCCCTGCGGTGGGGCGGGCTGCTGCCCGTAGGGCGGATAGCCGCCGGCGGGCGGCGGCTGCGGGCCGTCGGTGGGCGGTTGCGGGGCACCGGCCGACGCGGCCCGGGCGGCCGGCTGCGGCTCGGCGGTGTGGCTCTCGGGCTGCGGGGCGAACGGGCCGGCCGGGTCGCCGGTCGGGCGCTGGGCCGGGTCGTACGGCTCGGGCGTCGGCTGCGCGTCGGCGGCCGGCGGGTACGGCGAGTGGTTGTCGTACCGCGGCGGCTCGGGAGCGTGCTGCGGCGCGGGGCCGGCGGACGCCTCGGCGGGCTCCGTACGCGGCGTCTCGGCGGCCGGTCCGGCGGGGGACAGGTCGGGGATCGGCGTGCCGCCGGCGGGTGTGGTGGGCACGTCGCTCGGATCGAACGGCGCGTCCGTGTGCGCCCGGTCCACCCGCTCGGGCGTGGGCACCGGGTCGGCCGGCCGGTCGGCCGGATCGGGCTCGGTGGAGTCGGGCTCGGCGGAATCGACGGGGTCGCCGGGATCGGTGGCTCCGGCAGGCTCGGTGGGCTCGGCCGGCTCGGGGTCGAGCGCCGGGCCGGCGTCGCTCGGCGGTACGGGAGCGGCCGGCGGCTGCTCGGCGGGCGCGGCGTCCTCCGGCCGGGAGGCGGGCGGAGCCTGATCGGCCTGCTCGGCCCGGTCCGGGCCCCGGTGGTCCGACTCCGCGGTCGGCGCGGTGGGTGCGTCGGCACCGACCTCGCGCGGATCGGCGGCGGATCGGCCCTGGTCGACGGACGGCGGCACGACCACGGTCGGCTCGCCGGGGGTGAAGGGCGGCGGAGCGGTCGGGCCGTCGGTGGGTCGGCCCTGGTCGACGGACAGCGGCATGACCATGGTCGGGTCGCCGGGGGTGTACGTCGGGCCCGGCGTGGTCGGCGGCCCGGTGGGGGGTTGCTCGGCCGAGGGCGCGCCGTAGGGGAGCGGGGCCGGGGGCTCGGGCGCGGTGTACCCCGGCGGCACGACGGTGGTCGCGTCGCCCGCGGGCGCGCCGAATCCGCGCGGTTCGTCGGCGGGCGGGGTGCTCGGTTGCCCGGGGGCGCCGGCGCCGTACGGAGGCTGCGGGTCGGCCCGGTGCGACGCGGCGTGATCGACGCCATGGGGCGCGCCCGGACCGGCGGGCGGCTCGGCCGCCGGGGCGCCGCCGTAGCCGGGCGCATCCGCCGGGCGCGGCGGCGGGGACACCGATGCGGGCGTGCCCGCGCCGGATCCGTACCCACCCGGGGCGGCGCCGGTCGGCGCGTCCGGGCCGGGGCCGGTCCCGTACGGCAGCGGTGCGTGCGGGTCGGGCGTTCGCGCGGGCGGCACCAGCGTCGCGTCGTCGCTGCCGTACCGGGGCGCCTCCGGCACCTGCCGAGGGGGCGCGGGCGCACCGACTCCGGACGGTGGTGGCGCAGGTGCGCCGCCGTCCTGGTGCGTGTACCACGAGGGCATGGTGAAGTCGGGTCCCGACCACTCCTCTTCCTCGTCGACCCCCGGCTCGATGTGTGCGCCGTCCTGCTCGCTGCTCACGGTGTGGTCCTTCCGATCGTCCGGAGGCGGCTCGGCTCGGATCACACGGCGCCGCGCCGTCCGCCGTACCCCGACCCCAGGGTCGAGGCTGCCCCCTACACGAGCCTCACAGCGTAGTCAGCGGTGTCGGCACCCGTCGCCGGTCCGTCCACCTGTTCGCGCAGAGCCGCTGTCGCGACCGCGCTCGGTCAGTCCATCCGGCGCGGCGGCCCGAGCAGGCCGACCTCGGCCCGAGTGGGCGTCAGCAGCACGTACTTGCGCGACTTCCGGGTGCTCCACAGGGTCAGTTCGTCGGCGAGCGTGGGCAGCGCGGCCTCGTCCTCGCCGGGCAGGGACAGTACCGACGAGGCGGCCTGCGCCTCGATCGGGGAGACCCGCTGGATGCCGACCAGTCCCGCACCCACGCCGATCCGCTGCCGGGCCTGCGCCGGGTCCAGGAACGGCAGCAGGGTCAGGGTGGTCTGCCACGCGGCAGGCGCGAGCCGATTGCGCGGCGGTCGGGCGCCGCAGTCGCGAATGACCAGGACCGGGCTGCCGGCGGTGGGACCCTGCGGACCGAGCCGACCCACCTGATGCACCGTCACGCACGGCTGGGCGCCACCCGCGGCCTGGGCCATCGCGGACCACAACTGCGGACGACCGGACTCGATCGCGACCCGCGCGCCGATCGCCGCAGCGCGCAGCGCGATGATCTGCACCACATAGGCGCCGCCGACGAACGCCACGTCCAACGGCTCGGGCCGGAACAGGCCGAGCACCGCGGGGTTGCGCTCGGCGTCGACCCCGATCACCACGCCGTCGTCGCCCACCGGCAGACCGAGGGCGGGCAGCTGGGCGGTGGTCAGTACGTGCCGTTCGTGCCTGGGGCCGACCAGACGGGCCAGGCCCCTGCGCCGCGAGGGCCGCGGCACGGGAGTCCCCGAGCCGGGCGTGGGGTTCGGCGTGGGGGCGGGCGGCGGGTTCGGATTGCGGTTGTTGCCACGTCCGTTCGAGGCCCGGCGTCGGCCCCGGCCGGCGTTGGTCGTGCTCACTGGTCGATCCTCCCCGTACGTGTGCACCTGTGACGGTTCGTCACGACAGGCCGCCGAGTGGCAGTGTGGCCAGCAGAGCCGGCTGCTGCTCCCAGTCGAGCCGGGTCAGACCGATCTTCTCGGTGCGGGCCCGCCGCTCCAACTGTCGTGTCACGTCTGCGAGTTCACTACCGGAACGGGCGGCGATCCGGACGTGCGTGGTGAGCGCGGTGGTGCCACCCACGCCGTGCGTCGCGGTCAGGGCGAACGTGGTGGCGATGGCCGGCGTCGCGGTCAGCGCGCCCACCAGGTCGGAGGTGCGGCCCTGGGTCAGCTGCGGCCAGCGGTTGGCCCAGTACGTGGTGTGCCACCGGTCGTCGCAGCGCCAGGCGCGCTTGGACTCGGTGGTGCGCCGGCCGCCGCGCCCGTACTGGCGGGTGGTGCGGTTCACACTGCACGAGGTGGCGAGCGCCTGGATCAGCTCGGCCTCCTCGAGCGCACGGGCCTCGAAGCCGGCGCCGGTCAGGTTGCCGGCCAGCTGATTGACCGCGCGCAGCAGTGCCCGCTGGGCGCCCTCCTCGCCGCCGCCGCGGGCGGCGACCGCGCCCGCGCACAGTTCCGGCTCGAAGCGCAGCGCGATCCAGGTCAGCCGCAGCGCCGGTACGTCGTGCAGCCCCTGCTCGACGAGTTCGCGGTAGGACCGGGTGGCCAGCGCCTCCTCGGGCAGGTGGGTGGCCGGCGCGGGCTGGGTGTGCTGGACCACCTGGACCGAGGCCAGCGTGACGTCGTCGACCTCCAGCGTGCTCACGATCGTGGGCAGCGGCAACGGTCGTTGCGCCCGCGAGGGGCGCAGCGGCTCGTCGCGCGAGGTGACCAACAGCACGGCGGTGAGGAAGGTGCCGTCGCCGATCAGCCCGATGGAGCGGCGATCGCGGTCGGTGACCGAACTCGTCGCCAGATGCGGCGCACACTCCAGGACCGGCACCAGGACCGGGTCCGCGTCGTCCGGGACGGCCGGCATCCGGTGCCGGCGACGGAAGTCGAACAGGATCGGCAACCACTGCACCAGCCAGCGGCCGCGCAGCCGCACCAGGGCGGGCACCACGAGCAGCAGCGCGAGCACGCCGAGGCCGATCAACGCCGCCGGATTCGTGGCCAGTCCGATCGCGACCAGCAGCACCCCGAGCTGGACGAGCACGATCTGCTGTACCAGGACGCCGCCGATCCGACCGGCGCGCGGGTGTACGCGCAGAACGGCGCGCTGCGGTACCGGTGGTGACGTCCCGTCGGGTGTGGGCGGGCGGGTCTGCCGATGCGTGCCTACCGGCGCGGGTGCGGCCACGTGTGTAGATCCCCCATGCTCACGACTTGTCCCCGTTTGCCGTCGCCCGACTGTCACGGCGGGTGCGGCACACCGTACGGTACGGGGCCGGGGGTTTGCCCGCGACCCTGTGGCCGCGTCGGTGATAGAACCTTCAGCCGGAGCGCATGGTCGATCACGGGGAGAACGATGGCATCGCGCCGCGAGCAACTTGAGGCGTACATCTTCGCGCGCCGCCGCATGGTGGCAGCGTTCCTGCAACCGGCTCCCGGCGGTGGCACCGAGGAGAACGCGCCCAAGCCGATGCGCATGGTCACGCCGAGCATCGTGGTCGCGATGCTCGTGCTGGTCGGCTTCGGGGTCGTCGGGCTGATCAAGCCGGGAACGCCGCCGGGATGGAAGAACAAGAGCAGCCTGATCGTGGGCCGCGACTCGGCGAGCCGATACGTCTATCTCGACGGCAAGTTGCATCCGGTGCTCAACATCGCCTCCGGCCGACTGCTGCTCGACCCGGGCAACTTCAAGGTCAACATGGTCCCGGAGAAGCAGCTCAACAGTGTGAGCCACGGGGCGCCGCTGGGCATCCCGAACGCACCGGACCGGCTGCCGACGGCCAAGGAGGTCAGGGAGCGCAAGTCCTGGACCGTGTGCGAGCGGCCGGCCGTGGGCAAGGACGGCAAGCCCGACCCGGCCGGCGAGCCGCAGCGCAGCGTGTTCATCGGCGCCGCTCCGGCGGACGGTGCGCTGCGGCCGGGCGAGGCGCTGTTCGTGCAGGACCGCAGCCGGCTCAAGTACCTCGTCTACCAGGGCAAGCGCTTCGTGGTGGAGGCGCCCACCGTGATCGGCGCGCTGAACCTGGTCGGCATACCCGCGCAACCGGTCAGCGACGCGTGGCTGGCCACGCTGGTCGACGGGGGCACCATCGACCACCCGATGCCGGCCGACTACGGCAAGCCGACCCAGCTGCCCCTGGACAGGGAGTACAACAGGGTCGGCATCGTGCTGCGCGCGGAGGGCAGTGCCCAGCGGCAGAACTATGTGGTCACCAAGGAGGGCGTGGTGCCGGTCAGCGAGCTGACCGCCGTGCTGCTGACCACGAACCCCAGGGCCAGGGAGGCGTACGGGAACACCACGCCCACCGCGTTCCCGGTCAACATCGGCACGCTCGGCGGCGCCGTGGTGCAGGACCGCACGTTCGCCGCGGACAAGGGCTGGCCGGAGATCCCGCCGACGCCGATGAACCGGATGACGCGCAACGACCTGGAACTGCCGCGCAACGTGGTGTGCAACACGTTCTCCGGCGAGTGGCGCGGCATCCAGCCGGTGACCACGCAGTCCGCCGGGATCCGGCCGCCGGAGCAACTCGTCGACGGCATGGGCGGCGTGTGGGTCAAGCCCGGCGCGGGGGCGCTGTACCGCGAGGTGACCGGCACGCCCGACGAGGGTGGCCCGACGTACCTGGTGGCCGACTCGGGACTGCGCTACAGCGTGCCGGAGGACGCTCAGGCCGGCGGCGCGCCGGCCGGCCCGAACCGGGACAGCGAGGCGAAGCAGCGCCTGGGCTACAAGGGCGTGGACGTGCGGCCGTTGCCGCGGGCGTGGTCCGAACTGGTCTCGCGGGGACCGCAGTTGAGTACGGTCGATGCCAAGAAGCCGCAGGGTTCCTGAGCCTGGGGGCGGGAGTTGAGGTAGCGTCGGACGGGTCGTGAGTGGTAGGGACTCCCGACGCCGAGACAACCGGAAAGCACCACCGAAGACCGGCACATTGCACAGAGCCGCGGGGGTATCCACCGAGTCAAGGTTCCGTAACCATGCGTAGGGCGTCGCTTGGGCGGCGTCCCGGATTGCGGTTAGAGTTCCCACGACGTCGCAACGGTGACGTTGGTGCGGGGGCACCCGACACGGGTGACACGAGCCTTCCCTCGCGCACGTCTGTCTCATGGGGGATGGTGAAACATGGCAGGTGAAGCGTTCAAGATCACTCCGCAGATGTTGGCGGAGTTGTCGAAGAAGGTGCAGGGCGTGGCGACCGACCTCGAAGCGGCCATCCAGGAGATGAACCGCAAGGTCGATGCGATCGAGGGTCAGTGGCAGGGCGCTGCCAGGAACCAGTTCGACCCGTTGCAGGAGCAGGCCGTGCAGAAGGCGCTCGGGGTCAAGCGCGCGCTCGACGCGATTTCCGGGGCCATGGGCCACAACGCCAACTCGTACGACCAGACCGAGACGACCGTGTCCGGCAACATCTCGAAGTTGATGTTCTGACCGGGGTTCGCCACTCGGTCGCACACGGTCGCACCGGCTCTCGTACTGCTCGGGGCGATGCCCCGGTCGCAAGCCGGTCATCCGACACTGGGGAGAAAGCATGTCGCAGGTAGTTGTCACTTTCGCTGCGCTCGAACAGGCCGCAGCCGATATTCGCGCCCTCAACGCCCGTCTCGCCGACATGCAGTCGGGTCTCAAGCGGGACATCGCGCCGGTCACCGAGTCGTGGTCCGGTGACGCGCGCGAGGGTTACCTCGTCCAGCAGGCGAGCTGGGACCAGAACGCGCAGGGTCTGCAGGACGCGCTCAACGGCATCGCCGACGGCCTGATGCGGGCGGCCGACGCGTACCGCCAGACCGAGGCGTCCAACGCCAAGATGTGGCACTGACACCGGGAATTCCGGGGCACCGGCGGTCCGTACCGGCGTGGTGGCGCTCGCAGTTGCTGCGCCGCCGACGTGGTACCGGTACCGACGCGGTAGCGGTATCGGTCCGGGGGCAGCCGCCGGGTCGATGGTCGGTGCCATCGTTGTGCCGCGGTGAGAGGAGGCGGGCTCGTGCCCGCCTCCTCCCGCGTCCGTCATCGGTCTCACGGGGGCCGGGGACACCTACACGACAGGTCTGGCCGGCCCGGGACTCCGGGGTCGGTCCGGTGGTGATCCGGAAGGCGAACGAACCGATGCGACCCGTGCGGCGACGGTGGGCGGCACCTCTTCTCGCGCTCGGCCTGCTGCTGCCGGCGGGGTCGGCGGCGATCGACCAAGGGCCGGTGGACACCGAGCTGCTCGCGGGCGAGTGCGTGTACCCCTCCAAGCCGATGCCCGGCAAACCCTGGTCGCTACAGCGTGTACTGCTCGACGAGCTCTGGCAGAAGTCCACCGGCAAGGGCGTCACGGTCGCGGTGATCGACACCGGGATCGACGACGACAACCCGCAGTTGGGCCCGGCGATCGTG
This sequence comes from Embleya sp. NPDC008237, assembly GCF_042956465.1. Classification (NCBI taxonomy): domain Bacteria; kingdom Bacillati; phylum Actinomycetota; class Actinomycetes; order Kitasatosporales; family Streptomycetaceae; genus Embleya; species Embleya sp. NPDC008237. Next base: position 420,115 of record NZ_JBIBGL010000003.1, on the reverse strand, counting down.
CCCGGCAAGGACTTCTTCGACGACAAGGCCAACGGCACCGACGACACCCACGGCCACGGCACGATGGCCGCGGGCATCATCGCGGCCCGGCCCGGCAGCGGGCTGACCCCCCGGCTCGACACCGGCTTCGTGGGTCTGGCGCCCGAGGCGATGTTGTTGCCGATCCGGCAGAACGGCGGCGACGACGCGACGAAGGGCAACGAGGACAGCCTGGCCGCAGCGATCGACTTCGCGGTCGCGGGCGGTGCGACGGTCATCAACATTTCGCAGGACACCGTGGGCGGCCAGGAACCGGGCACCAAACTGCGCGAGGCGGTGCAGCGCGCGATCGCCAAGCAGGTGGTCGTGGTCGCCGCCGCGGGCAACTCCGGCGACAAGGACAACCTCGACTCGTGGCCGGCGAAGTATCCCGGCGTCCTGGGCGTCGGCGCCTCCGACCGCAACAACGAGCGGGCGCCGTTCTCGCAGAACAAGCCGTACGTGGGCGTGTTGGCCCCGGGCGTGGACATGTGGTCGACGGTGCCCAAGGGCGGTCACTGCAGTGGCGCCGGCACCTCCTTCGCGACTCCCTACGTGGCCGCCGTCGCGGCGCTGATCCGCTCGGCGCACCCCACCTACACCGCGGCCCAGGTGATCACGCTGATCGAACAGACCGCGCAGCGCGCCGCCCCGGGCCACATGGACGGCGTCGGCTGGGGCGTGGTCGACCCGCTGCGCGCCCTCAGCTCCACGACGGTCCCCGCATTCGCCCCGGTCCCGGACCCCAAGGTCGACCGCAGCACCGAACTGGTCAACGTCGCCCCCCTGGCCCACGGCCCCACCCGCGCCGACCGCGACCGCCGCCAGGCCTCGGTGGTCCTGTTCATGGCCATCGGCCTGACCATCATCGTCATCTGCACCGCCATCGTCATCCGCGACGCCCGCCGGCGCGGTAAGGCAACCCCCAACACCGGCTGATCCGAGGTGCCACCCGCACACCGGAATCCCCACGTCCGCGGGGCCGGGCCTCGCCATCGGTCACCGTTGTGCGGCTTCGATCGTGTTCATTGACAGAAATTGCACCTCCATTCGATTCGGGGGCCGATTCCCGCCGAGCAAGAAGGGGAAACATGGGAAGCCAGGAGTTACCGGATACGCCGATAAATCGCGCCATGACGCCCGAGTATTTCAGGGTGGATCCGAATAGTAGACCGCAGTCGAGCCCACTTCTCGCGGCTCCCCCGAAGCAACCGCCGCCGATTGTTTCGGGCGATGGCGGATCGTCTCCGCAGGTGACGGGACCCAGATTTGCCGATGAGCCGGACAGTGACTGGTCCGGGCCCGGAATGGATCGGATCCTGAGCGATCCCGCGCACCGGCCGGTATTGCCGAGCAAGGCGGATCCGGTGCTCGCCCAACCGGCGAACAGTTTCGCGGTGGACGTCGAGAAACTGGTTCCCGCAGCATCGAAGGCGGTCTCGATAGGCCTGGATCTGAAGGTGCTCAGCGGCGAGGTGGGTCAGCCGCCGCCGCCAGGCACGCCAGGTTTCAAAATCGGCTTCCAGATGGGCGAACTGGGCCGTGAATGGTCGACCGCGATCATGCGGCTGGCCAATGGATCGCAGGCTGCCGCGGACAAGATATACCGGACCCGTACGCAGTACCGTGACAACGAAACCGAACTGAAATCGATGTTCGGCGCGGGGGATTAGAACGTGGTCAACTTTGTCGAGCTGAGAGATGCCAGATTCGATGGATGGCGTGAATTCGCGACCGCGTGGACCAAGGGCGCAAGCCGCCTGCACGACCTGGAGAGGTCCTTCCGGACCGGCGTGAACGACATCGTCGAGGAAGCCGGCTGGAAGGGCGTTTCGGCGCAGACTGCGGACAAGGAACTCGAACGGCTCGTCCGACAGATCTCCATATCTGCGATGCAGGCTCGGTCGATCGGGTCGGCGGCGGACAAGGCGATCGCGGAAATCCTTGGGATTCAGGCCTCTCTGCTGGCCGCCATACGTGACGCGGAAGCATCCGGAATCAGGGTCACGGATGCTTCCGGAGGATATGTACTCAAAGCTGAGGTACCGCCGGGAAAGGAGGGTGCCGCTGCTCCGGATCCGGCGAGGGTTCAGGGCCTGCTGGACGAATACAAGGCACGTTTCGACGGAATACTCCGGCAGGCTTCCGAGGCTGACGACAAAATCGCCGGAATACTTGCGACACTCAACCCTTCGGATGTTTCACCCACCGCGCCGAATTCGTGGGAGAACGCTACGGAGGATGCCCGGAGGGTTGCCGGCCTGTATGGGCTGAGCGCACTTCCGGAAAAGATGGACCCGGTTCGGAGTGCGGCATGGTGGCGAGATCTCAGCGAGGACCAACGGAAGCTGTATCTTGCCAACTATCCGCATGAGATCGGAAGTATGGACGGTCTTCCGGCGGCTGATCGCGACAAGGCCAACCGTATCGCCCTCGATGCGCGCCTGGCCGATCTTTCCGGGCGTCCGCTGACGGACAAGGAATATCGAGAAATCAAGAATCTCGAAGCCATAAATCTGGCGTTGACCAAGAATGGGACCTGCGCCGCGGACGACTCGGGAATAATGCTGCTGAAGTTCGGCGACAAGTTCCTCGACGGCCAGGTTGTCATGTCGATCGGAAATCCGGACCTGGCGAAGAATACCGCAATCCTGGTGCCGGGAACCAACACGGATGTGGCCGGCGGACTCGAGGGACAGATGAAGCGTCTCGACAAGATTCAGGAGGCATCCGATCGACTCACGCTGGAAAGGGGTGATGTCGCCTCGGTATTCTGGCTGGACTACGACGCTCCCGAAGCGTCATTCGGAGGTCTTACCACTCCCTGGGAATCCAAAGTTTCCAGCGTGGTCGGATGGGGGCGATCGGAAGAGGGGGCGCCGAGACTCGATTCGTTCGTGGGTGGTCTTCGCGCCCAGTCCACGGACCATCACATCAGTGTGGTGGCGCACAGCTACGGTTCGGCTCTCCTGGGCGATGCCGGCCGGAGCGGTGATGGTATTGCGGTCGACGACATGATCGTCGTCGGTAGTCCTGGTATGCATGCCGACAGCGCAGACGATTTGCACATCGATCCGCGACACGTGTGGGCGGAAGTAGCCGGCGACGACCCCATTCCCGGACTCGGCGAAGCCAGTCATGCCGGCTGGCAGGCGGGCCATGGGAAGACGCTGCCGCACGAGACGGATTTCGGCGGTAACCGCCTGGCTGCATCGCAGGGTGATCACAGTAGTTACTGGAATGTCAAAGGCGACGAGGCGGACGAGAGTCTCAAGAATCAAGCAAAGGTGATCATGGGGACCTATGACGATCCGAACCCGGCCCGTCGCCCCGAACTCGTGCACGGCCAGTATCCGACCACGCCGAAGCGATGAGGACGGGTCGCGCCCTTGCGCTGGCAATGAGTTTTCTGGCCTTTGGTTCGGCCTGTGGAGGAGATATGACGCAGAGCAGCAAGACGCACGCGGTCATGCCGATGGAGGACGCCCGGGCAATCGCGGAGCGGCATGCTCGATTGGTACTGGACACCATCGGTGCCCCGGTCACCCCGCAGGGACTCTCGTCGAAGGACGGTCCGTGTGAGGATGCGGGCGGCAATCTCTCCGACGGGAACTCGTATTCTCTCTTGCACATGTACAACGTGGTCGTTGCGCCCGAGCATCAGGTCGAGGCGTTGCATCGAACCCGAGACGCGCTGATTTCTCACGGTACAAAGGTTGTGGAGGACAAAGTCTACGATATTCCCGAGAGCCCGGGTGGCGAAGTTTCCGCGGTAAGCAGTGCCGACGGTTTCAAGATCCTGGTGAGCAGCACGAGCCCACCCGAGCAGATCACGATCTGGGTCACCTCGCCGTGTTTCACGAAACCGGTGGCCGATCGGAAATAGTTCGATGGCGACCGGGCCGGGCGGTGCGGACCGTGGGTAGGGCGCAAGAGCCGCCCGACTTACCCGCGGGGCCGTCGAGTCGGATCGGATCGCCCTTCCTCAGCCTTCAGCGCCGATCGTAGGGGCCGGCGCCGGGGTGGTAGGTCGGCGGTGCGGGGGGCGCGGTGGGCCACGGAGGCACGGCGGCGGCTTGGCGGTGGGCGAGTTCGCGGGCTCGGCGGCGGCGCATGGCGATGACGGCGGCGCCGGCGACGAGGGCTGCTGCGGCGATGGTGCCGGCGAGGATCGGGACGAGGAGGCCGTCGCCGTCATCGTCGGACTTGGCGACGGGTGCCGCCGCAGGCGGGGCGGTCTGGCTCGGCGTAGTGGGCGCTGCGGCCGAGGGGGTATTCGGGGCGGCCGTTGTCGGCGCGGTGGTGGGCTTGTCGCCACGGACGCCGATCAGCGGGTTGACGTCGGCGGGGCCGGGCGTGTCGGTCGCGGCTAGGGCCTTGCGGGGGCTGACGGCGCCGTACCCGAAGGTGTCCGAAGGCACGGGCTCATTGGGGCGATTGGCAGTATCGAGCAGCCGCCGAATGACCTGGTTGGCGGTCCAGTCGGGATGCACGGACCAGACGAGCGCGGCGACGCCGGAAGTGAGGGCCGTGGCATCGCTGGAGCCGGTGCCGAGGCAGTAGCGGGTCGAGGAAACACAGGGGCTCGGGATGTCTTGCCCTGGAGCAGTGAGCGATATCCAGGAGCCACTGACGTTGTTGCTCGCCGGTTTCCCCTGCTTGTCCACCGCGCTGACTGCCAGGACTCCGGGGAACGCGGCTGGATAGACGGGGATGCCGTTTTGGCTGTCCGGGGTGTTTCCGCCGCCTGCCACCACCAATTTCCCCTTGCTCAAGGCGTAGTCGACTGCTTCACCTTCCAATTGGGATTTTGCGGATCCCGCCAATGAGATGCTGATGATTTGAGCATCTGAATCTGCGGCAAGGCGGATTCCCTTCGCGATCGATACCTCGTCGTACTTGCCAGGTGAAGTCTCGACCGCCCGAAACGGCAGGATCTTGACCCCGGGTGCCACGCCGAAGGCACCTTGGCCGCCTCCGGCCCGACCTTGGCCCGCGATGAGCCCTGCCATGCCAGTCCCATGCCCACGAGAGTCACCGGGGGTGCTCAAACTCGGTAGAACTTGCCCTTCGAGGTCGGGGTGAGTCGTATCGACCCCCGAGTCGATTACAGCGACAGTCACTCCACTGCCACGGGAGGTTTTCCATACCTCATCGATCTTCCAGATATCCAGATACCACTGTTGTCCACGGATGGATTCAGCGTGTGCTGCCGGCGCGAAATGTCCGCCGCCGATCAGAATAGTCAACAGCAAACCCAGTACCACCGAAAGCCGGTGAGCTGGGGTGAGGCATCGGCTCATGCGGCCTGGGTTTCCTTTCTGAACGGCAACTGACGCGAGGTCACTCGATGACGGGCGGAACGACGCCGGGGCGGCGCGGGCCGTCCCAAGGATTGTCGTCTTCGTCCTCTGAGCGTGTAGTACGCCGACGGACCTGCTCGGATCGTGTGCCCCCGGTGAATGGTGTCCGCTCCCCCGGAGTTGCCCGGCGACCCGAAGGTCCGTTGTTTTCCGGCGTCGTCGAGGTGCCGCTTTCCGCAGGCAGTGCCTGTAGCCGAGGCGAGTTTCGGACGGATGGGGTGCCGGAGGTCCTGCCTACCGAGCCGCCTTGCGACATCGCCAGTCGTCGAACCGGGTTTCGTCCCGATGCCGGACCGATCGAAGAACTGCCGACACCAGGTGCCCCCGGCATGCCTCCCGGACGTCCGGTTGAGTTTGATCCCGGCACGTTGCCCGGTGGGCTCGGCACTGGGCTGCGCCCCTCGGGGCGAGCACTGAACGTCCCTCTACTGCCTGGCCCCGGAGTGCCACCGACACCCGGACCCGGTCTTGCCCCAGGCGTCGAGCCACCTCCCGGTGACGTGCCTGGGATGTTGCCTACGCGTGGGCCTGCTCCCGGAGCCCCGCCAGAGCGTCCCCCTTCTCCGCTGCGGGAGAAGGGCGGTGCGCTTGTTCCGGGGAGCAGGGGAGGACCGCCCGGCACACCTCCTGGCGGTCCGCCCACTGTCGGCGTTGTCACGGGACCCAAACCACCCCCGGGCGTCTGCGGGGTCCAGGGGGCGGTGGGCGGCGATTGAGGAGCGGTTAGCGGGCCGGTGCCTTGCAAGTCGGTCGACTGCGGGATGTATGGAGGTGTGTTGCCCGTGAACGGTGTGGGCGATTGGGTCGAACCGGGAACGCTCCCGGTAGGAGCCGAGTAGATTCCGGGTGCCGAACCCGAACCTCCGCCTCCTACCTGCGAACCCTGTGAGCGGCGGCTCCCGTCCCCATACCCGTCACGTATGCCGCCAGAGCCCGGCTGCCCGGACTGATTCCCGTCCGGTCCACTGATGACGACGTCCGTGTGCACGTCACCAGCAGCTCCCGGAAACACCGGCACCGGGATTGCCTGGAGGTCCGTTGCCACCACGCGGTAGGTCGACGCCAGGGTGCGCATTCGCGTGATCGCCTCGCGGCGTGCCGCCTCCACCTGGCCCTGGGCGTCCGTGTGGGCCTTGATCGGGTCCACGCCGTCAGCGGGTGGTGGGGTGCCCGGAGGTACGACGGGGGCCGGCCCGTTCGCCTTGGCCAGGACCGTGGGGTCGATCCGGGGCATGCCCAGCTTGGCTACGAAGATCTGCTCGCCGACGTGGTTGATGTGGTTGCCGGCGGCGTTGGCGTAGTCGCCGAGGCCGTTGGTGGCCATGACCAGTTGCCCGGCGAGCTGTTGGAAGGCGTCCGCGCTCTCGCCCTGCCAACCGTCGCTCATGCTTCGGGCGATTCTTGCGAGGTTCTCGGCGGCGGTCGTGATCCTCTGGGCCGCCCCGGTGAGCTTTTGTCCGTATCCGGCGAGCGCCGAAGGGTTCGCCGTGGCGACCATGGCCTGCAACTGTTCGAGGGTGAAGCCCTCGAAGTCGGTCTCCGCCATCAGAATCTCCCCCTGGCCCTCGTGCTCCGCCTCAGCGTCATCCGAGATCGACCTTCCGGTTCGCGGGTGGTGCCTGCGGTACCCGAGGAGGTGAATCGACGACCGGAGGCTGCGAGCCGCCGTTGAGCACCTGCTGGATCTGCAGTGTGGCGCGGCGCTGTTCGTCGTCCGTCGCCACCACGTTGTTGCCGGTCGTCTTGATGTTCTGCTTCATCTTCGCGATCTGGCCGTGCAACGTGTTGATCAAGGTCTGCAGTCGGTCGGCCGTCTCCTTGAGTACCCCTCCGATCAACGGCGCCTCGGCGAACGACACTCCCAGGTCGCCCTCACCGATCGTGTACTTCGTCGCGTTCGCCGGCGAGTCGGCACTGTCCACGAGATCGGCAAGTACGCCCTGCAACGCGCCCTGGAACGCCTCCAAAGCCTCCACGCTCAACCGGAAACCCGATCCGCCGCCCCCCGGCGCGGAATCCTGTCCTGCCATGACCACACTTCCCCCGAGCTTGTCGCCGCGATTCGCGACCCTCCCCGGCGCACGTCGAACACGCCTGCGTGCCACAGTGCCGCCCATTGATCCATGAATCATCAGCGGATCGCAAGAGGAGGCTGACGTTCCGTTATAACTATTCGGATGGTCGGATCGGCGGAATCGACGCAAAGCGGGGCTCGACCGGAGTCGGTCGAGCCTCGCTTCGGCTGTGGGCGGCCTCAGTTTTCGGCGAGCCAGGCCGTCTGGATCAGTTCGACGCCGCGTCGGCGGGTGATGAACTGGCCTCGGCCCGGGGGGAGTTGGGCCGGTTTGACGTTGGCCATCAGGGCGCCCTCGTCGCGGTTGCCGGACAGGATCAGGCCGGACGTGCCCAGGTCGAGGAGCTTTTGCAGGACCGGCTCGTACAGTGCGCGGCCCGCGCCACCGCTGCTGCGGGCGATGATCAGGTGCAGGCCGACGTCGCGGGCCAGCGGCAGGAACTCGGCGATGGTGCCGACCGGGTTGCCGCTCGACGATGCCACCAGGTCGTAGTCGTCGATCAGCAGGAACAGCTCGGGGCCGCTCCACCAGCTCCGGTTGCGCAGCTGATCCTGGGTCACCTCCGGCCCGGGCAGGCGGCGTTCGATGCCGCCTCGGATCTCGTTCATGAACGAGGTCAGGGCCGGCGCCGCCGCCGCGTACTCCAGCAGGTGCGACTCCGGGACCACGTCCAGGAGCGTGCGCCGGTAGTCGGACACGATGATCCGGGCCTCGGCCGGCGTGTACCGCTCGGAGATGCCGCGCGCCAGCATGCGCAGGAAGTTGGTCTTGCCGGACTCGCTCTCGCCGAACAGCACGAAGTTCGTGTCGACGTTGAAGTCCAGGTACACCGGACTGAGCGTCGCCTCGTCCACGCCGATCGGGATCGCCCGGCCGGGCACCTGCTCGGGCGTCGGCAACTGCTCGTAGGGCAGCAGCATCGGCAGCACCCGCACCGGCGGAGCGGGCGGCCCCGCCCACGCGGCCTTGATCGCGCCGACCATGGCCGCCATGCCCTCGCCCAGGTCCTCCGCCGAGGACGACCCGTCGATCCGCGGCAGCGCGGCCAGGAAGTGCAGCTTGTCCGGGGACAGGCCGCGGCCCGGCGCACCCGTGGGCACGTTCGCCGCGAGCCGCCGGTCCACCTCGGACTCCATCGTCTCGCCGAGCCGCAGCTCCAGCCGGGTCTGAATCTGGTCCTTGAGCGCGGGCCGGATCTCCGGGTGTCGGGACGCGGTGAGCACCACGTGCACGCCGAAGCCCAGACCACGCGTGGCGATGTCGGTGACCTCGGCCTCCAGCGCGTCGAAGTCGTTCTTGAGGGTCAACCACCCGTCGACGAACAGGAAGACGTCGCCCCACGCCTCGTCCGGCAACGTCCCGGCGGCGCGGCGCCGGCGGAACGTGTCGATCGAGTCGATGTTGTTGACCCGGAACATCTCCTCGCGTCGGTCCAGGATGCCCTTGACCTCGCTGACGATCCGGCGCACCCGCTCGGCGTCGAGCCGGCCCGCCACCCCGCCCACGTGCGGCAGATCGCTCAGCGCGACCATGCCACCGCCGCCGAAGTCCAGGACGTAGAACTGGACTTCGGCCGGAGTGTGGGTCAGCGCGAAGGAGGTGATCATGGTGCGCAGCAGCGTGCTCTTGCCACTGCGCGGGCCACCCACGACGAGCGCGTGGCCGGCCGCGCCGGACAGGTCCGCGTACATCACGTCGCGGCGCTGCTCGAACGGCTTGTCCACCAGGCCCAGCGGCACCACCAGTCGGCCGTTCGCGCCCCAGTCGGGCGAGCACAGCCCGCGATCCGCGGTGACCCGAAGCGGTGGCAACATCTGGTCGACCGAGTTCGACTCGGCCAGCGGCGGCAGCCATACCTGGTGCGCGGGCGGACCCTGGTTGACCATCCGGCGCACGATCACGTCCAGCACGGTGTCCGCGAGCGCGCTGTCGATGTCCGGCTCGGGCTCGGGCTCCGGCGGCAGGTCCGGCTGCCGGTTCCACATGTTCGCGGCCGTCCACCGGCTGTCGAACAACACCGGCATGGGCGCGCCCGACCGGTTGCGGCGAACCCGGTCGGAGGCCCGGTAGGTGCCGGACACGTATGCGGCCTTGAACTGCACCATCGACTCGGTGTCGAACTTGAGGTAACCCGCGCCGGGGACCGACGGCAGGTGGTACGCGTCCGGCACGCCGATCGCCGCGCGCGACTCGGCGGCGGAGAACGTACGCAGACCGATCCGGTAGGACAAGTACGTGTCCAGACCGCGCAGTCGGCCCTCCTCCAGGCGCTGCGAAGCGAGCAGCAGGTGCACGCCCAACGATCGGCCGATGCGGCCGATCTGGATGAACATGTCGATGAAGTCCGGCTTGGCGGTCAGCAGTTCGCTGAACTCGTCGATGATGATGACCAGCGAGGGCAGCGGTTCGAGCGCGGCGCCCGCGACCCGGGCCCGCTCGTAGTCGTGCATGTTGGCGTAGTTGCCCGCCGAACGCAGCAGCTCCTGCCGCCGGTTCAGCTCGCCCGTGATCGAGTCGCGCATGCGGTCGACCAGGGTCAGGTCGTCGGACAGGTTGGTGATCACCGCCGCGACGTGCGGCATGTCCGACATCCCGGAGAAGGTCGCGCCGCCCTTGAAGTCGGCGAGCACGAAGTTGAGGATCTCCGAACTGTGCGTGGTGGCCAGGCCCAGCACCAGCGTGCGCAGCAGCTCGGACTTGCCGGAACCGGTGGCGCCGACACACAGGCCGTGCGGGCCCATGCCCTCCATCGCCGCTTCCTTGATGTCCAGCATGATCGGCTCGCCGTTCTGGCCGATCCCGATCGGCACCCGCAGCCGGTCGTTCGGCGGCCGGGGCCGCCAAGTCTGCGACACGTCCACCTGCGCGGCGTCACCGATACCCATCAGGTCGGTGAAGTCCAGGTTGGCCAGCAGCGGCTCGTCGTCGTCGTTCGCCGACAACCGCAGCGGGGCCAACTTCCGGGCGAGCGCCTCCGCGTCGCCCGCCGACAGGAAGTCGGGCATGCCCTCGTACGCGCCCGCCGTCGACTCCAGCGTCAGCCGGTCCTCCTCGGCGATGATCGCCAGGCCGCCGCGCAGTTCGTCCAGCGGACCGGGCACCACCTCGACGATGGTCACCCCCTGTAGCCCGTCCGCCCCCGCGAGCAGCGAGTTGGCCGGCACCCCGCCACCGTCCAGGACCACCACCAGGTGCGGCTGGTCCAGCACGGGCTGCGCACCGGCCGCGAAGCGCGAGCGCCCGGCCAGGTCCTCGGCCAGCCACTCCTCGATCTCGCCGAGGTCGCCCGCGATCATCCGGACCGAACCCGCGCCGTCCGACTGGGACGGGTGCTGCACGTGCGGCAGCCACTTCAGCCAGTCCCACCGCGGCAGCGAGTTCGCGTCCGTGGCCACCACGATGCGCACGTCGTCCGGCGAGTGCAGCACCGCGAGTTGGCCCAGCATCGCCCGGGTCAGCCCGTACACCCGCTCCGGCTCGCCGGAGACGGTCAGGTGATAGAAGGAGCGCAGCGACACCGCCATCGGCAGGTCGTCCAGCGTCGCCTGGGTGCGCAGGAAGCGCCGCATCGCGTCCGCACACAGCGGCTCCAACTCGTCCAGCGGCGCGGTGCTGGGCGCCACCAGCGGGGTGGACAACTGCTGCTGGCCCACGCCGACCCGGACCTGTCCGAAGTCGGCGTCGCCGGCCCGGCGTTCCCAGATCCGTCGTTCGCCCGCCGCCACCGACCACAGCTGCGCGGGGTCCGGGTGCGTCCACAACTGCGCGTCGCGCTGCCTGCGGGCGGTCCGGCGGACCTCCTTGCGCTGCTGGGCGAGGTACTTGAGGTAGTCGCGTCGGGCGTCGAGCATCTGGACCCGGTTGCCACCGCGCGACTTGATGATGTTCGCGACCACCATGACCAGCGACGAGATCATCATCATGCCGCCCATGACCATCATCATCTTCGGCGCACCGGGCATGAAGAAGAAGCCGGCCGAGCCGAGCATGCCCATCATCGGGAGCACGCTCATGATCCAGTTCTGGTCTGTGGGGCGCTCCAGTTCGGGCGGTGCCTGGAGCTGGATCTCCTCCGCCGGCACAGGAGAGGGCAGCACCCTGGGCGGGCGCTTGACGATGACCACGGTCAAGGTGAATCAGCCTCATCCGTCGCGAGGATCCTTGGACACGGATCGAGCCCGCCGCAGAGCACGGAAAAGGAGCAGGTGATGTGAGTCAACCCACCCCGTCAGGGTCGTCTCCATGCACACGTGAGCCGGTTGAGCCGTTCGTGTGTGCGCCGCATACTACTGGCCGACCCCCTCGGCGCCAGTGGCGAGCCGTGACGCGGCGTATAGAGTGCGTCGTCATCCCGGCCCCTCGGGGCCGCGGGACACGGGGCAGCGACAAGCAGGGGGATCTGCACAGGTGAACTCCACGACCACGACGGTCACCACCGGGTTCGCCCGGATCACCGTCATCGCGCCGGATTGCCGCGTCGATCTCGCGCTGCCGGAAGAGGTCCCGCTCGCGGAGCTGTACCCGGAGATACTCCGGCTGTCCGGGCAGACCCAGCGCAACGGCTCGGTGACCGGCTTCCAGCTCACCCGCCTCGACGGCGAGCCCCTGGACAGCGCGCTCACCCTGGCCGGGCAGAACGTGCGCGACGGCGAACTGCTGCGCTTCACCGCACTCGCGGACGCGCCGCCGCCGCCGGTCTACGACGACGTGGCCGACTCGGTGGCCACCTCGGTCGCCGGCGACAACCGGCTGTGGACGCCGGAGATGTTGCGGGTCGCCGGCCTGTCCGGTGCGGCCGCCTTCTTCACCCTCGGCGCCATCGTGCTCTGGCGGATGACCCCCCTGCCGCACGGCCTGCCCGCCATCGTCGGCGGCTCGCTGGCCCTGGTGCTCACCGTGGTCGCCGGCGTGCGCTCGCGGGTGTACGGGGACCACGTCGGCGGCGCCGTGCTCGGCCTCGGCGCACTGCCGAACGCGTTCCTGGCCGGCCTGGGCGCGATCGAGCCGCCGGCGCGCGAGGGCCCCGGCCGGGTCCAGTTCCTGTCCGCCTGCGTCGCGGTCCTGGTGGTCTCCACGTTGATCGCCGCGCTGCTGCCGGAACGCGGCGCCGTCTACATCGCGGGCGCGGGCGCCGGCGCGCTGGGCACGCTGGCCACCTTCGGCATGATCACCTTCGAGAGCGCCCCGCGCGAGGCGGCGGCCGTCGCCGGCACCGTCGCGCTCGCGATGATCGCCTTCCTGCCCTCCTGGGCGGCCCGCCTCGCCCGCCTGCCGATCGGCTTCCTGCCCTCGGACGCACCCACCGCCCGGCAGAGCGACACCCTCGACCACGCCGACGTCGCCGCGCGCGCCCGCAACGGGCACGAGCTGCTCAGCGGCCTCACCGGCGCATGTGCCGCCGTGATCGTCGCCTCGTGCGTCGTGCTGGGCAACGTCGACACCATGTGGACCCGGGTCCTGACCGCCGTACTGGCGCTGGTCACCCTCGGCCGCGCCCGCCTGTTCCGGCACACCACGCAGGTCACCGTGCTGTACACGGCCGGCCTGCTCGGCCTCGCGATGCTCTTCGTCGGCCTGACCCTGGACACCGGATTCCCGGACAAGGAGCGCCAGGGCTGGATCTTCGCCCTGATCTGCGCGGTCGGCGCGCTGCTCGCGATCGTCGCGACCACCGTGCCCACGCGCGGACTGTCCCCGTTCTGGGGGCGGGCGATGGACGTGCTCGAAGGCATGCTGATGGTGTCCGTCGTTCCGCTGTGCGTGGCGGTGCTGGATCTGTACGACAAGCTGCGGAACATCACAGCCTGATGCGCTCCTGCTAGGGTTGTCCGTATCCCGGAGCCGCGTGCCCGGGATGCGCGCTGCCCACGGGCCGCGCGCCCGCACCATGTGAGCCCAGTCGCCTCCGTGAGTCAGACCGGGGGCGCTCACCACCTTGCAGAGGGAGAACACGTGTCGCTCGACACCGCAACGAAGAAGCAGATCATGGCCGACTACGCCACCAAGGAAGGCGACACCGGCTCCCCCGAGGTGCAGGTCGCGATCCTGAGCTACCGCATCAACGAGCTCACCGCCCACCTCAAGGAGCACAAGCACGACCACCACAGCCGCCGGGGCCTGCTGCTCCTGGTCGGCCAGCGTCGTCGCCTGCTCGGCTACCTGGCCAAGAAGGACATCGAGCGCTACCGCACGCTGACGGACCGCCTGAGCATCCGCCGCAGCGGCGTCGGCATCCGCTAGCAGCGCACGACGGGGGAGCGGCTTTCGCGAGCCGCTCCTTCGCCGTATCCGGACGCGGTCTTTGTAGGCTGTGTTCCGCGCGCGGGTATGCCGCGCTGAGATAGAACAAGACAATACGAAATCGTCCGTGCGTATTCGGCCCGGGCGAGACGAACAAAGACTGGGAGCGCCGCGTCGCGACCAAGGCGCCGACCTACAGCGCCGGTCCTCGGTAGTGGCCCCCGGGTAACGCACCCGGGTGCTTCGATCGAAGACCGGCTCGGTCGGCCCTCAGGCGTCATGCGCCGCGGACCTCCCTCGAAACGAACGAGGAGGGCACCCGTGGAGGGTCCCGACATCAGCTTCGCCGAAGCGGTCATCGAGAACGGCACGTTCGGCAACCGCACCATCCGCTTCGAGACCGGCCGGCTGGCCCGACAGGCCGCCGGCTCCGCCGTGGTCTACCTGGACGACGACACCATGGTGCTCTCGGCCACGACCGCCTCGAAGCGCCCGAAGGACCAGCTCGACTTCTTCCCCCTGACGGTGGACGTCGAGGAGCGCATGTACGCCGCGGGCAAGATCCCCGGCTCGTTCTTCCGTCGTGAGGGCCGCCCGTCCGAGGACGCCGTCCTCACCTGCCGGCTGATCGACCGTCCGCTGCGCCCGTCCTTCAAGAAGGGCCTGCGCAACGAGATCCAGATCGTCGAGACGATCATGGCGCTCAACCCGGACCACCTGTACGACGTCGTCGCGATCAACGCGGCCTCGATGTCCACCCAGCTCGCGGGTCTGCCGTTCTCCGGCCCGATCGGTGGCGTCCGGGTGGCGCTCATCGACGGCACCTGGGTCGGCTTCCCCACGCACACCGAGCTCGAGCGCGCCGTGTTCGACATGGTCGTCGCCGGCCGCGTGCTCGAGGACGGCGACGTGGCGATCATGATGGTCGAGGCCGAGGCCACGACCGGCACGATCGAGCTGGTCAAGGGCGGCGCGGACGCGCCGACCGAGGAGGTCGTCGCGGACGGCCTCGAGGCGTCCAAGAAGTTCATCAAGGCGCTGTGCGCCGCGCAGGTCCAGGTCGCCGAGAAGGCCGCCAAGGAGACCGGCGAGTTCCCGGTCTACCTGGACTACCAGGACGACGTCTTCGAGGCGCTGGCCGCCGCGGTGACCGACGAGCTGTCGGCCGCGCTGACCATCGCCGGCAAGCAGGCCCGCGAGAGCGAGCTCGACCGGGTCAAGGACCTCGCCGCGGAGAAGCTGCTCCCGGCGTTCGAGGGTCGCGAGAAGGAGATCGGCGGCGCGTTCCGCGCGCTCACCAAGAAGCTCGTGCGTCAGCGCGTGCTGCGCGACAAGGTGCGCATCGACGGTCGCGGCCTGACCGACATCCGCACCCTGTCGGCCGAGGTCGAGGTCATCCCGCGCGTGCACGGCTCGGCCCTGTTCGAGCGCGGCGAGACCCAGATCCTGGGCGTCACCACGCTGAACATGCTGCGCATGGAGCAGATGCTCGACACGCTCTCGCCCGAGACGCGCAAGCGCTACATGCACAACTACAACTTCCCGCCGTACTCGGTCGGCGAGACCGGCCGGGTGGGCTCGCCCAAGCGCCGCGAGATCGGCCACGGCGCGCTCGCCGAGCGCGCGATCCTCCCGGTCCTGCCGGCCCGCGAGGACTTCCCGTACGCGATCCGTCAGGTGTCCGAGGCGCTCGGCTCCAACGGCTCGACCTCGATGGGCTCGGTCTGCGCGTCCACGATGTCGCTGCTCAACGCCGGTGTGCCGCTCCGGGCGCCGGTCGCGGGCATCGCGATGGGCCTGATCTCGGACGAGGTCGACGGCAAGACCGAGTACGTGTGCCTGACCGACATCCTCGGTGCCGAGGACGCGTACGGCGACATGGACTTCAAGGTCGCCGGCACCAAGGAGTTCGTCACCGCGCTCCAGCTCGACACCAAGCTCGACGGCATCCCGGCGTCGGTGCTCGCCGGGGCGCTCAAGCAGGCCAAGGACGCCCGCCTGCACATCCTCGACGTGATGATGGAAGCCATCGACACGCCGGACGAGATGTCGCAGTTCGCGCCGCGCATCATCACCGTCAAGATCCCGGTGGACAAGATCGGCGAGGTCATCGGCCCGAAGGGCAAGATGATCAACCAGATCCAGGACGACACCGGTGCCGAGATCACCATCGAGGACGATGGCACGATCTACATCGGTGCCTCGGACGGCACCTCGGCCGAGGCCGCGCGGGCGACGATCAACGCGATCGCCAACCCGACGATGCCCGAGGTCGGCGAGCGGTACCTGGGTACGGTTGTCAAGACCACCACGTTCGGCGCGTTCGTGTCGCTGATGCCCGGCAAGGACGGCCTGCTGCACATCTCGCAGCTGCGCAAGATCGCCGGCGGCAAGCGGGTCGAGAACGTCGACGACGTGATCAAGGTCGGCGACAAGGTGCAGGTCGAGATCGCCGAGATCGACCAGCGCGGCAAGCTGTCGCTCGTCCCGGTCATCGAGGGCGAAGACAATGCCGAGGCCTCCGAGGATGCTGCCGCCAAGTGACGTCCTCCTCGTCGAAGAACCAGGTCGCTGCGTCCGCGCAGCGGCCTGGTTCCACGAAGACCCTGCTGCGTGACGCGGACGGCATCGGTGCCGTCCGCCGCACCGTACTGCCCGGCGGCCTCCGGGTGATCACCGAGAACATGCCGTCCGTGCGCTCCGCCACGTTCGGCATCTGGGTCGGGGTCGGCTCGCGGGACGAGACCCCCGCCCTGGCCGGTACCTCGCACTACCTCGAACACCTGCTGTTCAAGGGCACCGAGAAGCGCGATGCGCTGGAGATCTCGGCCGAGCTGGACGCGGTCGGTGGTGAGATGAACGCGTTCACCACCAAGGAGTACACGTGCTACTACGCACGCGTGCTCGACACCGATCTCCCGCTCGCGATCGACGTGATCTGCGACATGGTCACCGGCTCGCTGATCGACGCCGAGGACGTGGACGCCGAACGCGGCGTGATCCTCGAGGAGATCGCGATGAACGAGGACGAGCCCGGCGACCTCGTGCACGAGCTCTTCTACGACGCGATGCTCGGCGACGCGCCGCTGGGTCGCCCGGTGCTGGGCACGGTCGAGTCGATCAACGCGCTCACCCGGACCCAGATCAGCGGCTACTACAAGCGTCGCTACAAGGCACCGAACATGGTGGTGACCGCGGCGGGCAACATCGACCACGCCAAGGTGGTCCGCCTGGTCAAGAAGGCGTTCGCGCACGTGCGCGTCGACGAGGCGGCGGTGCCCGCCGCGCCGCGTGCCGGCGGCCGCGGGGTGCGTGCGGCGGGCAGCGTACAGCTGTTGAACCGACCGACCGAGCAGGCCCATCTGGTGCTGGGCATGCCGGGGTTGGCCCGGGACGACGACCAGAGATTCGCGCTCAGCGTGCTCAACACCGCGCTCGGCGGCGGGATGAGTTCGCGGCTGTTCCAGGAGATCCGGGAGAAGCGCGGCCTGGCCTACTCGGTCTACTCCTTCCACTCCGGCTACGCCGACCTGGGCGTGTTCGGCATCTATGCCGGCTGCCAGCCCAAGAAGGCTCGCCAGGTGATCGAGATCTGCCGGACCGAGCTGGACCGGGTGGTCCGCGAGGGCCTGCCGCAGGACGAGATCGATCGGGCCATCGGGCAACTGCGCGGCTCGACCGTGCTGGGCCTGGAGGACACCGGGTCCCGGATGAGCCGGATCGGCAAGAGCGAACTCGTCTACGGCGAACACCTGTCC
The DNA here is from genome assembly GCF_042956465.1 of Embleya sp. NPDC008237. Taxonomy (NCBI): domain Bacteria; kingdom Bacillati; phylum Actinomycetota; class Actinomycetes; order Kitasatosporales; family Streptomycetaceae; genus Embleya; species Embleya sp. NPDC008237. The sequence continues at coordinate 402,661 of NZ_JBIBGL010000003.1, read as the reverse complement.
GTCGACGAGGTACTCGCCCGGATCGCCGCGGTCACCGCCGCGGAGATCCACGACGTGGCGAAGCACCTGTTCGCCGCGCGGCCCACCCTGGCCGTGGTCGGACCGTTCGCCGACGACGCGGACTTCGTCGCCGCGTCGGCCTGATCGCGGTGCGATCGAAGTCGAAACCGTTCTGACTGGAGAGTGCACGACATCATGACTGCAATCCGGGTGGGTGTGATCGGTGCGGCCGGCCGCATGGGTTCCGAGGCGTGCCGGGCGGTCGAGGGCGCGGCCGACCTCGAACTGGTGGCGCGGGTCGACGAAGGCGACGACCTCGCGGAGCTCGCGAAGGCGGGCGCGCAGGTCGCCGTCGACTTCACCCACCCCGGTGTGGTCATGGGCAACCTCGAATATTGCGTCGGCGCCGGTATCCACGCGGTCGTGGGCACCAGCGGGTTCACTCCCGAGCGCCTGGCCCAGCTGCGCGAGTGGCTGGCGAAGAGCCCCGAAACCGGCATCCTGATCGCGCCCAACTTCGGCATCGGCGCGGTGCTGATGATGCAGTTCGCGGCCAAGGCGGCCCGGTTCTACGAGTCGGTCGAGATCGTCGAGCTGCACCACCCGAACAAGCTGGACGCGCCCAGCGGCACCGCCCGCCGGACCGCCGAGCTGGTCGCCGAGGCACGCGAGCGGGCGGGCCTGGCGGACATGCCGGACGCGACGGTGGACGACCCGGACGGCGCCCGCGGCGGCAGGGTCGACGGCGTCCCGGTGCACGCGGTGCGGCTGCGCGGTCTGGTCGCCCACCAGGAGGTCCTGCTCGGCGACGAGGGCGAGATGTTGACCATCCGGCACGACTCCTTCCAGCGCACGTCGTTCATGCCGGGCGTGCTGCTCGGGGTGCGTCGTGTGGTCTCCGCGCCCGGCCTGACCGTGGGCCTGGAACACTTCCTCGATCTGGACTGACCATCGTGAGACAACGTGTCACCGCGCTCGTGCTGATCGCGGTTCTCGTGTTCTACGTGTTCCTCGTCGGGAGTCGCGGCCTGATCGCGATTCGCGACGGGGAGCCGGTCACCATCGTGCTGGGTGTGGGGATCCTGCTCGTGCCGGTCGTCGGCGCCTGGTACATCTGGCGCGAGGTGCGCTTCGGCTTCGCGATGCAGCGTCTGGCTCGCGAACTGGAGGCCGAGGGCGGCCTGCCGGCGGACGAGTTGGACCGCACGCCGGGCGGCCGGGTCGACCGGGACAGCGCGGACGCCGTGTTCGAACGCCGCAAGGCGGAGGTCGAGGCGGCCCCCGACGACTGGCGGGCCTGGTACCGGCTGGCCGTCGCGTACGGCGACGCGCGGGACAACGCGCGCGGGCGCCGGGCCATGCTCACCGCGATCCGCCTGCACGCGCGCAGGACGTCCGCAACCCCGGCCGGGACCTGATTCAACCGGCTCGGGCCGGCCTGCCCGTCGGCGGCTCCAACGCGGCCAGCACCTGGGCCGACACCGGCGCGGCCAGGATGCCGACGACGGCGTCCACCAGGTCCGCCACGAAGGCCGCCGGCGGCAGCACGTCGTGCGCCTGTCCCTCGTACACCCGCTGTTCACGGTCGGCCGTGGCGTGCACCGCCAGGCTCCCGCCCAGCCGCAGCCGGTTGCGCCGTACGGGGGTCGGCAGATGGCCCAGCGCGCGGTCGATCAACCGGCCGAACTCCGGCGAGCTGCCCTCCAGGCCCATGGCCGGCAGCGCGTACGTGCTCGCGCCCATGTGCTGGTGCACTCGGGCCAGAAAGCGCAGATAGAAACTGCCGCCGACGTCGATCTGTTCGGCCAGTGGTCGCACCATGGCCTCGGCCAGTGCCCGGGGCTCCCGATCCGCTCCGGTGCTCACCGACTCGCGGACCAGGATCTCGCGGCGGGAGTTGATCGTCACGAGTCGGAATCCGAAGATCGCCCGGATCAACTCCTCTTTGTTGCCGAAATGGTATTGCGCGGCCGAATTGTTGCGCTGACTCGCCGCGACACTGATCTGTCGCAGCGAGACCGCGTCGATTCCGTGCACGGCGAAGAGCCGCTCGGCGGTGAGCAGAAGGCGCTCGCGGGTCGGAGTTCGGCTCACGGCGCTTACGTTAAGACGGCTGACTTACCTTGTTCAATGGCACATCGGTGTGGTGTTCACCGTGTTCGTCCGCCGGCTCACGACACACCGGGAGTCGGCCCGCCGACCCGGCTCACTCCTCGGCGGCCACCGACGTGTGCAATCGCACCTGTCGGATCACCGACCTGCCCGCCTCGTCCACCCACAGTTCGCGCGTCGCGCCGTCGGGCGCCCACCCGGTGCCGACCAGGAAGTCGTACAACGGCTTGTCGCTCTCCAGAACCCAGGTCACCAGCATTTGTACGCCGTCCGTCGCGGCGTCCGCGACAACCGCCGTCAACAGCCGGGACGCGTGACCCTCGCGCTGATGTGGCGGGTCGACCACCAGGATCGCCAACTCGCCGGTGACGGCCGGGTCGAGATCCTCGTCCGCGCCGGGCACCAGGGCCGCGAAGCCGGCCACGGTCGGCCCCGCACAGGCCACCAGCAGGCGGTGGCGGGGCGACGGTGGCGAGATGGCCGCGTCCTCCCATTCGGTGGCCAGTGCCTGCGGTGTGGCCGCCTCCAGCGCGGTGGCCGGCAGCACCCCGGTGTAGGCGTCGTGCCAGGCCCGGGCATGTGCGGCGCCCAACGCGGCACCGTCGCCGGCGTGGGCCGGGCGTACGTACGGATCGGTCATGTGGCGCCCCCATCGTCGAGTTCGGCCGATTCTCGCGTGCCCGGGCCACCCGTGTCCGCCGCTCGCCGAACGCGCACCCGCGTGGGCGACACGCGGGACAGGCGCTGCCGACCTCGCGCGCGGCGTGCGACGCTGTCCGCCAGGGATTGGTGGGCGCGGCAGCGGAGGATGGTCATGGGGGTCCGGATCCGACGAATCGCCCCGGCGTGTGCGGTGGTCGTGCTGCTCGCGAGCGGCTGCATGGTCGGTCCGACGATCGAGGACGAGAAGCCGAAGGCGGCTCCCGCGGGCGCCACCGGCAATCCGCCGGATCTGCCGGACAAGAACCCGACGGGCGGTACGGCGCCGGGCGCGCCGCCCTCCGGCGCGGCGGTCCCACCCGGCCAGGTCCCGGCGAAGCAGGGCTCGCACACGTACTCCAACGGGTTGACGGTGACCACGCTGCCGCTCGCGGTGACCCGCACGGCGGGCATGCCGAACGAGAAGCGCGAGACGGTCGATGTCGCGGTCCCGATCCGGTACACCAACCGCACCGGCTCCAATCTGGCGGCCGAACTGTTCGGCGTGACGCTGTACGCCGGGCCCGACAGTCTGCCGTGCGGGCCCGCGCGGAACGGACCGGCGCGCAACAGCGGCCCGGCCGAGGCGGTCCGCAACGCCGACACGGTGTTCACCTACAACTTCGCGGTGCCCCGCGAGTTGATCGGCAAGCTGGTGATCCAGGTGCACCCGTACTTTTCCCGCCTGGACAAGACCTCCTTCGAGACGTCCGTGGCGCTGCCCGCGGGCACCGTCACGCGGCCTGCCGAGGGTCCGGCGACCCAGCCCGGCACGGTGGTGGTGCCGCGCTCCACGCCGACGGCGAGCGGTTCGGCCACGGCGTCGGGGGGCGTCGGGGGGCGTGGTTAGGCTTGAGCGCCCGTCTCACCCCGACCTCATCGACGAGGAGCAACTCCGCGTGACCGAAACACCCCAGGAGAATCCGTCCGCCATCCGCTTCCGCAGCGACGTCACGGTCGAGCTGATCAAGCACAGCGCCGCCGACCAGGACGTGTTGTGGGCGGCTCGGGTCTCCACGGCGGGGGAGAAGTCCCTCGACGAGCTCGAAAAGGACGCCTCGCGGTCCAAGGGTCTGATCAACTTCCTGATGCGGGACAAGCACGGCAGCCCCTTCGAGCACAACTCGATGACGTTCTTCGTGAGCGCGCCGATCTTCGTCTTCCGCGAGTTCCACCGGCACCGCGTCGGCTGGTCGTACAACGAGGAAAGCGGCCGCTACCGCGAGCTGCAGCCGGTGTTCTACGTGCCCGCCGAGGACCGCAAGCTGGTTCAGCAGGGCAAGCCCGGCGCATATGTCTTCGTCGACGGCACCCCCGAGCAGTACAAGACGGTGGACAGCGCGACGCGCGAGTCGTACGAGGCCGCGTACGCGGGCTACCGGCGCATGCTGGAGGCGGGCGTCGCGCGCGAGGTGGCCCGCACCACGTTGCCGGTGGGCCTGTACTCGTCGATGTACGCGACCTGCAACGCGCGTTCGCTGATGCACTTCCTCGGGCTGCGCACCAAGCGCGAGGACGCCACCTTCCCGTCCTTCCCGCAGCGCGAGATCGAGATGGTCGCGGAGCGGATGGAGGCCGCGTGGGCCGAGCTCATGCCGCTCACGTACGCGGCGTTCAACACGAACGGGCGAGTCGCGCCGTAGGTGTTGAGCCGTCCGAGTGGTCAAATCGGCACATAGGGTGACATCAGAAATTTTTCGTCCGAATCCCTAAGGTTTCGCCCTCGATGGTCGATACTGAAAGAGATCAGACGCTGCTCGAACCCCCGAGCGGGCAGCGTCTGGTCCTTTCTTTTGTGGGCGGCGTGCCGACGCGCGGCCGACGGCCGCGGCCGGTGTCCGGGCCGCCGGGTTCGGGCCGTCGGAGGCCCGGAGGAATTCCCGCGAAGTCGCGGCCGTGTTCGCGGTCGAAGTCTCATAGGGCGGGTGCTACCCGCAGGTCAGGTGTGCGCCCGGTACGGTTTGGGCCATGGCTCCGACGTCTACCCCCCAGACCCCCTTCGGCCGGGTCCTCACCGCGATGGTGACCCCCTTCACGGCCGACGGTGCGCTCGACCTTCCCGGCGCCCAGCGCCTGGCCTCCCATCTTGTCGACGCCGGCAACGACGGACTCGTCGTCAACGGCACCACCGGCGAGTCGCCCACCACGAGCGACGCGGAGAAAGAGCAACTGGTCCGGGCGGTGCTGGAGGCCGTGGGCGATCGCGCGTTCGTGGTCGCCGGAGTCGGCACCAACGACACCCGACACTCGGTCGAGTTGGCCCGCCAGGCACAGGCCGCCGGCGCCCACGGCCTGCTGGTGGTCACCCCGTACTACAGCAAGCCCCCGCAGGAGGGCCTGCACCGACACTTCACCACCGTCGCCGACGCCACCGAGCTGCCGGTGATGCTGTACGACATCCCCGGTCGCAGCGCCGTGCCGGTCGAGACCGAGACCCTGGTCCGGCTCGCCGAGCACCCCAGGATCGTCGCGAACAAGGACGCCAAGGGCGACCTCGCGTCCGCGAGCTGGGTCATGGCGCGCACCGACATGGTGTACTACAGCGGTGAGGACATGCTGAACCTTCCGCTCCTGTCCATCGGCGCGGTCGGTGTGGTGAGCGTGGTCGGGCACCTCGTGTCGGCGGAGCTCCGCGCGATGATCGACGCCTACGTGGGCGGCGACGTTGCCAAGGCACGCGAGATCCACCAGCGTCTTCTTCCGGTGTACACCGGCATTTTTCGTACCCAGGGCGTGATCCTCACCAAGGCCGCTCTGGGATTGCAGGGCCTGCCCGCCGGGCCGCTGCGGCTGCCGCTGATCGAGGCCACGAAGGCCCAGATCGCGCAGCTGAGGCAGGATCTGTCGGCGGGTGGGGTAGAGCTGTAAACAGGAATATCTGTAAGTAGTGCCCCGGGCGGGTACCGCATCCGCCCGGGCCGAACACGAGCTTTTGCGCGTCCCCGTGCGACCGTCCAGGACGGCCGGGCGGCGGCACGTGGCGAGGAGAGAACTTGAGCCATCCCCATCCCGAATTCGGCCCGCCGCCGGTGCTGCCCAAGGGCGGCCTTCGGATCACCCCGCTCGGTGGTCTCGGCGAGATCGGCCGAAACATGACCGTCTTCGAGTTCGACGGCCGGCTGCTGATCGTCGACTGCGGGGTGCTGTTCCCCGAGGAGGAGCAGCCCGGAGTCGACCTCATCCTGCCGGACTTCAGCTCGATTCGGGATCGCCTCGACGACATCGAGGCGATCATCCTGACGCACGGGCACGAGGACCACATCGGTGCGGTCCCGTATCTGCTCCGCGAGAAGGCCGACATTCCGCTGATCGGGTCGAAGCTGACCCTCGCGTTCATCGAGGCCAAGCTCACCGAGCACCGCATCCGGCCGTACACGCTGGAGGTCAAGGAAGGCGACATCGAGCGGCTCGGTCCGTTCGAGTGCGAGTTCATCTCGGTGAACCACTCGATCCCGGACGCGCTCGCGCTGGCCATCCGCACCGAGGCCGGCACCGTCGTGCACACCGGCGACTTCAAGATGGACCAGTTGCCGCTGGACAACCGGCTGACCGACCTGCCGGCGTTCGCGCGGCTGGGCACCGAGGGCATCGACCTGCTGCTCGTGGACTCCACGAACGCCGAGGTGCCCGGCTTCATCCCGGCCGAGCGGGACATCGCCGGGGTACTGGACCGGGTCTTCGCGGACGCCGACCAGCGGATCATCGTGGCCAGCTTCGCCAGCCACGTGCACCGCATCCAGCAGGTGCTGGACACCGCGTACGCCTACGAGCGCAAGGTCGCCTTCGTCGGCCGCTCGATGGTGCGCAACATGAAGATCGCCGGGGACCTGGGCTATCTGAAGATTCCGGCCGGGCTGGTCGTGGACGTCAAGACGCTCGACGACCTGCCGCCGGACGAGGTCGTGCTCGTGTGCACCGGCTCGCAGGGTGAGCCGATGGCGGCCCTGTCGCGGATGGCCAACCGCTCGCACCAGCAGATCCGGATCGTCGAGGGCGACACCGTGGTGCTCGCGTCCTCGCTGATCCCGGGCAACGAGACCTCGGTCTACCGGGTGATCAACGGGCTGACCCGCTGGGGCGCCAAGGTCGTGCACAAGGGCAACGCCAAGGTGCACGTCTCCGGCCACGCCTCGGCCGGTGAGCTGTTGTACTTCTTCAACCTCACCCGGCCGCGCAACCTGATGCCGGTGCACGGCGAATGGCGCCATCTGCGCGCCGCCGCCGACCTGGGCATCAAGACCGGGGTGCGCAAGGACCGGGTGGTGCTCGCGGAGGACGGCCTCACCGTCGACCTGGTCAACGGGGTGGCCAAGATCACCGGAAAGGTGCAGGCCGGATACGTCTACGTGGACGGTTTGTCCGTGGGCGACGTGACCGAGTCCTCGCTCAAGGACCGCCGGATCCTGGGCGAGGAGGGCTTCGTGTCCGTGTTCCTCGCCGTGGACTCGTCCTCCGGCAAGGTGGTCGGCGGGCCGACCATCACGGCCCGTGGATCGGGCATCGACGACGCCCGGTTCGACGCGGTGGTCCCCAAGATCGAGGAGATGCTGCAGAAGGCGGCGGCCGACGGTGTGGCGGAGCCGTATCAGTTGCAGCAGCAGGTGCGCCGGATCGTGGGCAAGTGGGTGTCCGACACCTATCGACGCCGGCCGATGATTCTGCCGGTGGTCGTGGAGGTCTGACACCTCGTCGACGACTCGCACCGGGCCCGCTACGAATTCTTCGTAGCGGGCCCGGTGTTTTTGTTCCGGTGCGGGTTCGTCTCGGCGTGGTTTTCCTTCGGCGTGGTTTTGCTTCGATGGCGGGTCGCCTCGGTGCCGGGTCGCCCGGGCGTCGGGTTGCCTCGGTGTGGTTTGTGGTCGGGAGCGGCGGTGTGTTCTCGACCGATTGTGCGAGGTGGATCGGGCTCGGGGTGGGGGGCGGGCGCGCGGAATTCGGTGGGGAATGCCGGGACCGGCCCGCAGTGGGCGGCGGGTGCGGTCCGGGTGGGGCGCGGTTCGGGTGGAGCGGAGGGCAGCGGACGGGAATCCGGGCTGTTTCGGACGATTCCGCGGTGTTGCAATCGGGTTTTCGTACCTCTCGGTGGCAGGGTCACCGGCTCCTAACGTCGGTCGTGTTCGGAGGGCACTCGGCCCTTCGGGCGCTGGACAGGTCGACACGGTCGACAGGATAGGCAGTGGGGAGCAGAGATGGATGCGGGACTGAACGCGGGACCGGACGGGGTACGGCGGGATCGGAGCTGCGGGGGGCCGCGACGGGGTGCGCCGCCGCCGACCCCGCCGATTCCCACGCCTCGGCCGCCCGCGGCCCGGCCCGGGCAGCGGCAGCGGCGTCGGGGGCGGGTTGCGGCGATCGCGCTGACCTCGTGTGCGGCGCTGGGGCTGGGCACGGGGATGACGGCCCCCGGGTCGCCGGCGGCGGCCGCCTCGCGCTGCGATCACGTGGCCAAGGACAACCGGCCGGAGCTGCGTGAGGGGGATCGGGACGACGCGGTCGCCCAGGTGCAGTGCCTGGTCGAGACGAGGTCCGGTGCCCCCGGGGAGCTGCCGGAGAACGGCGTGTTCGACGCGGCCACCGCGGACGGGGTCCGGTGGGTGCAGAAGTGCAACGGCCTCGAACCGTCGGGGGTCACGGACGCGGCCACCTGGAAGGTGCTCTATCGCGCGAAGAAGGGATGTGGGAAGAAGGCGGAGCAGGCGGTCGACCCCGGCTGAGCACAGCGGGTGGGGCCGGGCGGTGGGACGAAGGGCGTCGGCGGGTCGGCCGGGGACCGGATCGTGGGGGCGGTTCGGGCCACGCGGTGTACACAGGCCGGGTGTGATGGTCACACCCATCCCGGGGGCTGTGGACGACGGGCGGCACGCGCGGAGGGGACGCGCGCACACTGACCCGCATGACGCCGACCGACCTTTCCGCCCTGCTGTCCCGGCCCTTCACCCTCGCCGTCGCCGCCCGTCACGGGGTCGGCCGGTCGGTCGTCCGACGCCTGGTGCGGGACGGCGACGTGCGTCGGGTCATACACGGGGTCTACGTCGGTGCGCACGTCGTGGACACGCCGGCGGTGCGGGCCCGGGCCGCGGTCATGGTGCTGCCCCGCGGGGCCGTGGTCTGTGGGCGCACCGCGGCGCGGTTGCACGGCGTGCGCGTGCCGGCGGATCCCCGGGACGGGGCTCGGCGCACGGCACCGGTCGAGGTGGCCGTGCCGGTGGGGGCGGTCTTGCCCCGCCGGCACGGCTGCCGGGCCCGGGTCATGGCGCTGGCGCCCGGGGAGGTGGTGTGGCCGGGTGGGATCCCGGTCACCTCGCCGATCCGGACGGCGGCCGATCTGGTTCGGACCTCGGATCCGGACACCGGCGTGGTGGTGCTGGACGGCTTCCTGCGGGCCGGCCTGGTGCCGGCCGGCGAGTGGGCCGGACTGGTGGAGCGTTATGCCCGGCATCCGGGGCGGCACCGGCTCGCCGAGGCGGTGCGGCTCGCCGACGGGCGCAGCGCGAGCGAGGACGAGACCCGACTGCGGCTGGCGCTGCTCGGCGCCGGGCTGCCGCCGGCCGAGGTCGGGTGGGAGATCCGCTCGGCGTTCGACCGGATCCTGCACCGCTTTGCGTTGGCCTGGCCGCGGTTGCGGGTCGGGGTGGAGCTGACGGCGGACCGGCAGTGGGTTCGGGCGCGGTCGCGGAGCATCGGCGGGCAGAGCTGGTGGGTGCTGGACTGTCCTACGGTCCAGGCGCGCGAGGACGCACCGGCCACGGTCGCCCGGATCGGCTCCGAGCTGCGGCTGCGCGAGCGTCGATACGTCGGCGACATCGCCGCGTGAGGGCCGGCATGCTGCCGCGATGGACGTGAACGAGAAGGCGTGGGTGCGCAGCGAGCGCCTCGACCTGATCCCGGTCGAGGTCGGGCACGCCGAGGAGATGGTCGAGGTGCTGGGTGATCCGGCGTTGTACACCTTCATCGGTGGCGAACCGGAGGACTTGGCGGCGCTGCGGGCTCGCTACACGCGCTGGGCGGAGGGGTCACCGGATCCGGAGGTGACCTGGTTGAACCGGGTGATCCGACTGCGCGCGCAGGAGCGGTTGGTGGGCACGGTGCAGGCCACGATCGGACCCGGCCCGGTCGCCGAGGTGGCGTGGGTCGTGGGCGGTGCGTGGCAGCGCCGGGGCATCGCCAAGGAGGCGGCGATCGCGTGGGTGGCGTGGTTGCGCGCACACGGCGTCGAGGAGATCCGCGCGAACATCCACCCGGACAACCTCGCCTCCGCAGCCGTTGCGAAGGCCGCGGGCCTGCGCCCGACGGCGATCCGGCAGGACGACGAACAGCGCTGGTCGACAACGGTGCCCGAGACACCGGCCACCTGAGCCCGGGCACCGACGACGCACCACCGATCCGGGCGAACTCCGGGGCGCCGGGGGCGGGATGAAGCGCGCTGCCGGCCGTTTCGAGGACCCGGATAGCGGGGGCGGGTCCGGCGGGTCCTCGGGCGCGGGTGGTGCCGGGTCGGAAGGCCGCAGGGCGGCCCGGGACGGGGACCGGGCGGTTGCCGGGGCGCCCGATCCCCGGTCGCCCGGTCGGCGGATCGTCCTCGGTCAGTCCTCGCCGGAGACGCGCATGACCAGGATGGCCATGTCGTCGCGGGCCTGCTCCTCGGCGAACTGTTCGACCGCGCGGTGGATGCGGGTCGCGACTGCGCCCGCAGTCAGGCCCGTGCAGCCGGAGAGCACGTCGGCCAGTCCGTCGTCGCCGAGCATGCGGGTGCCCTCGCGGCGTTCGGTGACCCCGTCGGTGACGCAGACCAGGACGTCGCCCGGGTCCAGGTCCACCGTCTCCAGGACCAGGTCGACCTCGTCCAGCACGCCCAGCAGCGGCTGCGGCGTGGCCACCGAGGTGACCGTGCCGTCCGGGCGCAACCGCAGCGGGAGCGGGTGTCCGGCGGAGACCAGGCTGAGCCGTATTCCGCCGCCCTCGCGATGGGTGATGTGGCCGTGCAGCAGGGTGAGGAACCGGCTGCGTGGCCCCTCCTCCAGGATCGCGGTGTTCAGCCGTTGCAGGACGGCCGGTACCGACAACCCCTCGCGGGTCAGCAGCCGCAGGGCCTGCCGGGCCAGTCCGGTGACTGCGGCGGCCTCGGGACCGGTGCCGCACACGTCACCGATCGCGAAGCCCCACTTGTCGTCGCCGATGGTGAACAGGTCGTAGAAGTCGCCGCCGACCTCGTTGCCCTCGCCGGAGGCCTGGTAGACCACCTCGACGTCGACGCCCGGGACCTTGGGCAACTCGGGCGGCAGCAGGCTGCGCTGGAGCGCCTGGCTGGTCGAGTTGCGCTCGGAGTACAGCCGGGCGTTGTCCATCGCCAGCGCGGCGCGGCGGGACAGGTCCTCGGCCAGTTCCAGGGTGTCCCGGCGGAAGCGGTCGCCGGCCAGGATGCCGAAGGTCAGCATGCCGATACCCCGGCCCCGGGCGACCAGCGGCAGGGTGACCGCCTCGCCGGTGACCAGGTCGGCGTGCCCGCGGACGACCTCCGGGTCCAGATGCCGCAGGCCCAGCCACCGACGCGCGCCGGGGGTGGGCTGGGCGCGCGGCGGCTCGGCCCGGTCCAGCAGCGCGCGCAGGTCGTCGATCCGCATCTCGTCGGCGTGCCACACCACGCTCAGCACCGGCGCGTGCGACTCGCCGGTGTGCACCGCGCACCAGGTGCCGAGCCGGGGCACCACGATCTGGGCGATCATCGCCAGCGTCATTTCCGGGTCGAGGGTGCCCGCGAGCAGGTCGGACGCCTCGGCGAGGAAGGACAGCGAGCCCCGGCGGACCCGTTCCAGCTCGGACAGGCGTGCGCTCTCCACGGTCAACGAGACCCGGTCGGCGGCGCGCTGGAGTCGGGCCGCGTCGTCGTTGTCGAAGCGCGCGGCGGACTCGGAGGCGACGCCGAGCGTGCCGGTCAGCCGCCCCTCGACCTTGAGCGGGACGGTCACCGCCGAGCGCATCCGGGTGTCCTGGAGGATCGGCACCGCGCCGGGGCCGGCCTCCAGGTCCTCGTGCACGGCCGGCATCCGGGCCGAGCCGTAGCGACCCACCGAGGTCTCCACCGGCACCCGGGACAACCGGTGCGCGGCGCCGGCCAGGCCGGTGGTGGCGCGCACCTCCATCTCGCTCTCGTCGTCGGTGGCCAGCAGGACGAACGCGGCGTCCGCGTCGAGCAGGTCGCGAGCACGCTCGACCGCGCGCTGCAACAGGTCCTCCAGACCCAGCCGGCTCAGCCCGTCGATGCCGTCCCACTCGCTGTCCACGGGCACCGCGGCGCCGGTCCTGGCGCGGGCCGCGTCCCGGTTCTCCAGGACGGCGCGGGCCTGTGCGGGCACCAGCAGCGCGACCAGGGCCGGATCGCCGCCCGCGTCGCGCAGCCGTACGTGCGAGGCGAAGACCCGGGAGGCGATGCCGTCGGCGGCGCGGATGTCGTAGCCGCCCTGCCAGCGGGACAGCTCCAGCATCTCGTCCAGGGTCAGCTCGGTGCCGGGCGTCTGCGGCCACGCGACCAGGTCGTTCAGCGACATGCCGACCGCCTCGTGGTCGCTCAGGCCGAACAGCCGGGCCGCCTCGGGGCTCCAGTGCGTCACCTTGCGCGAGGCGTCCGCATGCAGCACGGCGACGCTGATCGGCACCGAGGCGTCGGGCAGCGCATTGGCCGGCAGCAGCGGCCCCGCCGAGAAGGTCGCCGAGACCGGGTCGGGCAGTTCCAGCCGGAACCACACCCGCTTGACGTTCTTGGCGTACTCCACGCCCCACGCGGAGGCCAGCGACGCGGACAGGAACAGGCCGCGCCCGCTCTCGTCGCCGTCGTCGAACCCGGTCACCGGCTCGGGCAACTCGCGGCTGGGGTAGTGGTCGGTGACCTCGATCTGCACGCCGCCGTCGTAGCGCACACAGGAGACCTCGGCCGAGGTGCCGGCGTGCACGATCGCATTGGTGACCAGCTCGCTGGTCAGCAACACGGCGTCGTCCACGACGTCCCCGGCGTCCCAGTCGCTGAGCGTCTTGCGGACGAACGAGCGCGCGGCCGCCACGGACCTGCCCTCGGGTGCGAAGGCAGCGCTCATCCGGGCAGTGATGAGCATGCTCGTTCCCTGATCCATACACTCCCGCATCTGCGACGAACGGCGGCTGCGGTGACGAATCCGGCTCCACAGTCCGGCAGATTCGCACCCTATCGGTTTCGGACGATCGGGCGGACCCCTTCCAAACAGTGACGGATCCGTCACGATTCCGACAGAAGTTCCGGCCGAGCGGGCCTTTCGAGCCCACACTTTCCGGATGACAAGCACCATCCTCCCGGACCGCCTCTGCTCTCAACCCTGTGAGTGAAAGACTGTCGATGGCAAGCGACCGGGCGCACGAGCGGTCGCGGCGAATCGGTCCGGCGGAGGAAATGCGAGATGGCGAAGGCTTCCCCAGGGCAGGCACGGACGACGGCCGCCCGGAGCCGGCACGACGAGCAGGATCTGCGTCGGCTGCTGGCCGCGCTGACCGGCGTGCGTGACGGCAACTTCCGCAAGCGCCTGACGGTCTCCGGCGACGGGATCATGTCCGAGATCGCCGTCGCGTTCAACGACATGGTCGAGCGCAACCAGCACCTCGCCGGCGAGTTGGCCCGGGTCCGCCGGGTGGTCGGTCGGGAGGGCAAGCTCACCGAGCGGCTCGATCCGGGACCGGGCGAGGGCGCCTGGGCGACCAGCATCGACGCGGCCAACGCGCTCGTGGAGGACCTGGTCCGGCCGACCGTCGAGGTCGGCCGGGTGCTGGCCGCGGTCGCCGAGGGCGATCTGTCCCAGCGGATGGACCTGCGGATCGCCGAGCAGCCGCTGCGCGGCGAGTTCCTGCGGATGGGCCGCACCGCCAACGGTCTGGTGGATCAGCTCAGCGCGTTCGCCGACGAGGTCACCCGGGTGGCCCGCGAGGTGGGCACCGAGGGCAAGCTCGGCGGCCAGGCCCGGGTGCGCGGGGTGTCCGGCAGTTGGAAGGACCTCACCGACTCGGTCAACACGATGGCCAGTCGGTTGACCCTCCAGGTGCGCGACATCGCGCTGGTGACCACCGCGGTGGCCAAGGGCGACCTGTCCCGCACGGTCACCGTCGAGGTGGCCGGCGAGATGCTGGAGCTGAAGGAGACCGTCAACACGATGGTCGACCAGCTCTCCGGCTTCGCCCAGGAGGTCACCCGGGTGGCCCGGGAGGTGGGCACCGAGGGCCGCCTCGGCGGGCAGGCCCGGGTCGAGGGCGTCTCGGGCACCTGGAAGGACCTCACCGACTCGGTCAACATCATGGCGGGCAACCTGACCGCCCAGGTGCGCGACATCGCGCAGGTGACCAAGGCGGTCGCCTACGGCGACCTGTCGCAGACCATCACCGTGTCCGCGCGCGGCGAGATGGCCCAGCTCGCCGAGACGATCAACGCGATGACCGGCACGCTGCGTACGTTCGCCTCCGAGGTGACCCGGGTCGCCCGCGAGGTCGGCTTCGAGGGCCGGCTCGGCGGCCAGGCCCAGGTACCCGGCGGCGCGGGCATCTGGAAGGACCTGACCGACTCGGTCAACACCGCCTTCTTCAACCTCACCGCGCAGGTCCGCGACATCGCCGGGGTGACCACCGCGGTGGCCCAGGGCGACCTGTCGCAGAAGATCACCGTGGACGTCTCCGGCGAGATGCTGGAGCTCAAGAACACCGTCAACACCATGGTCGGCCAGCTGAGCGCGTTCGCCTCGGAGGTGACCCGGGTGGCCCGCGAGGTGGGCAGCGAGGGCATCCTCGGCGGTCAGGCGCAGGTGTCCGGGGTGGCCGGCACCTGGAAGGACCTGACCGACTCGGTCAACGTGATGGCCGGCAACCTGACCGGCCAGGTGCGCAACATCGCCCAGGTCTCCACCGCGGTCGCGCGGGGCGACCTGTCGCAGAAGATCACGGTCGACGTCTCCGGCGAGATGCTGGAGCTCAAGAACACCGTCAACACCATGGTGGACCAGCTGTCCGCGTTTGCCTCGGAGGTCACCCGGGTCGCCCGCGAGGTCGGCGGTGAGGGGCGCCTGGGCGGTCAGGCCCGGGTCGTCCCGGGCGTCGCCGGCGTCTGGCTCGACCTGACCGACTCGGTGAACTTCATGGCGGGCAACCTGACCGCCCAGGTCCGCAACATCGCCGAGGTGACCACGGCGGTCGCGCGCGGCGACCTGTCCAAGAAGATCGACGTCGACGCCCGAGGCGAGATCCTCGAGGTCAAGAACACCGTCAACACGATGGTCGACCAGCTCTCCGCGTTCGCCGACGAGGTGACCCGGGTGGCCCGCGAGGTGGGCACCGAGGGCCGACTCGGCGGCCAGGCGCAGGTGTTGGGCGTCGCCGGCGTCTGGCGCGACCTCACCTACTCGGTGAACTCGATGGCCGGAAACCTCACCGAACAGGTGCGCAGTCTGGGTCAGGTCACCACGGCGGTGGCCCGCGGCGACCTGTCGCAGAAGATCACCGTCGACGCGCGCGGCGAGATCCTCGAACTCAAGAACACCGTGAACACGATGGTCGACCAGCTCTCCGGCTTCGCCGACGAGGTGACCCGGGTGGCCCGGGAGGTGGGTACCGAGGGCCGACTCGGCGGCCAAGCCGACGTCAAGGGCGTCTCGGGCACCTGGAAGGACCTGACCGAGTCGGTCAACGTGATGGCCGGCAACCTGACCGGCCAGGTGCGCAGCATCGCCGACGTGACCACGGCGGTGGCCACCGGCGACCTGTCCAAGAAGATCACCGTGGACGCGCGCGGCGAGATCCTGGAGCTGAAGGAGACCGTCAACACGATGGTCGACCAGCTCTCCGCGTTCGCCGACGAGGTGACCCGGGTGGCCCGCGAGGTGGGTACCGAGGGCCGACTCGGCGGCCAGGCGCGGGTGCGCGGGGTGTCCGGCATCTGGAAGGACCTGACCGACAACGTCAACGTCATGGCCAACAACCTGACGTCCCAGGTCCGCAACATCGCCCAGGTGGCCACGGCGGTGGCCGACGGCGACCTGTCGCAGAAGAGCACGGTCGAGGCCAAGGGCGAGATGGCCGGTCTCGCGGGCACGATCAACACGATGGTGGACACGCTCCGGGCGTTCGCCGACGAGGTCACCCGCGTCGCGCGCGAGGTGGGCACCGAGGGCATCCTGGGCGGCCAGGCACACGTTCCCGGGGTCTCGGGCACCTGGAAGGACCTGACCGACAACGTCAACTCGATGGCGGACAACCTCACCGGCCAGGTCCGCAACATCGCCAAGGTGACCACCGCGATCGCGGGCGGCGACCTGTCGCAGAAGATCGACGTGGACGCGCGCGGCGAGATGCTCGAACTCAAGACCACGATCAACACGATGGTCGACCAGTTGTCCGCGTTCGCCGGCGAGGTCACCCGGGTGGCCCGCGAGGTGGGCACCGAGGGCATGCTCGGCGGCCAGGCCGAGGTCGAGGGCGTCTCCGGTACCTGGAAGCAACTCACCGAGAACGTCAACGAGTTGGCCGGCAACCTGACCCGCCAGGTGCGGGCCATCGCCGAGGTGGCAACCGCGGTGACCCGCGGCGACCTGTCCTTGCAGATCGCGGTCGACGCGTCCGGAGAGCTCGACGAGCTCAAGGACAACATCAACCAGATGATCTACAACCTGCGCGAGACCACCCGGGCCAACCGCGAACAGGACTGGCTCAAGACCAACCTGGCCCGGATCTCGGGTCTCATGCAGGGCCGCCGCGACCTGATGGCGGTCGCCGCACTGATCATGAGCGAGCTCACCCCGGTCGTGGACGCCCAGCACGGCGCGTTCTTCCTGGCCGAGCTGACCCAGGAGGATGTGGTCGAGCTGCGGCTGATCGCCTCCTACGGCTACCAGGACGGCGGCGGCGTACCCACCCGCTTCCGGCTCGGCCAGTCGCTGGTCGGTCAGGCCGCGCTGGAGAAGCGCTCGATCCTGATCCTGGACGCGCCGCCCGGCTACATCAAGATCGCCTCCGGCCTGGGCGAGGCGGCCCCGGCGAATGTGATCGTGCTGCCCGTGTTGTTCGAGGACCAGTTGCTCGGCGTGCTCGAACTCGCCTCGTTCCGCCCGTTCACCAAGGTGCACCGCAACTTCCTGGAGCAGCTCAACGAGCAGATCGGCGTCACGGTCAACACGATCATGGCGAACTCGCGCACCGAGATGTTGCTGGCCGAATCACAGCGGCTGACCGAGGAACTCCAGGAACGCTCCGAGGAGCTGCAGCGCCAACAGGGCGAACTGCGGCACTCCAACGCCGAGTTGGAGGACAAGGCGGCGCTGCTGGCCCGGCAGAACCGGGACATCGAGATCAAGAACCGGGAGATCGAACAGGCCCGCCAGGCGCTCGAGGAGCGCGCCGAGCAGCTTGCGCTGTCCTCCAAGTACAAGTCCGAGTTCCTCGCCAACATGTCGCACGAGTTGCGCACGCCGCTGAACAGCCTGCTGATCCTGGCCAAGCTGCTCGCGGACAACGTCGAAGGCAACCTGACCCGCAAGCAGGTCGAGTTCGCCGAGACCATCCACGGCGCCGGATCCGATCTGCTGCAACTGATCAACGACATCCTGGACCTGTCCAAGGTGCAGGCCGGAAAGATGGACGTGCGGCCCGCGCGGATCGCGCTGGCCCAGCTGATGGACTACGTCGAGGCGACCATCCGGCCGCTGACCTCGGAGAAGAACCTCGACTTCACGGTGCACGTCTCGCCCGCGGTGCCCGGCATCCTGTTCACCGACGAGCAGCGCCTGCAGCAGGTGTTGCGCAACCTGCTCTCGAACGCGGTCAAGTTCACCGACTCCGGCTCGGTCGAGGTGTTGATCACACTCACCGACGACATCCCGCTGACCAACACCGAGTTGGACAACGCCGAGCACGCCGTGGCGTTCTCGGTGATCGACACCGGCATCGGCATCGCGGTGGACAAGCTCAAGGTGATCTTCGAGGCCTTCCAGCAGGCCGACGGCACCACCAGCCGCCGCTACGGCGGAACCGGGCTGGGCTTGTCGATCAGCCGGGAGATCGCCTGGCTGCTCGGCGGCGAGATCCACGCCGAGAGCATGCCGGGCCGGGGCAGCACGTTCACCCTCTACCTCCCGCTGGACAGCGTCCTGGTCCCCGGCGACGAGGTCGGCCCGGACCGGCAGAACGAACTGGCGCCGACGCCGTACCGGACCGCACTGCCCCCCGCGGCGCCGTCCACCCCGCTGCTCAGCGACGCCCCGGACCTCCTCACGGACGGCGAACCGGCGGCCGACGACACGGGCGAGCGGGTGCCGCGCCGGGTGCTGGTGGTGGAGACGCCGCAGTCCGACGGCGCCCCGCTGGCCACGGCGCTGGCCGCGATGGACGGGGCGATCGAGTTGAGCACCGCCACGGACGAGGGCGAGGCGGTCCGGCTGCTCGTCGAGGCGCCGCCCGCGTGCCTGGTGGTGGACCTGCGGCTGGCCGACGAGGGCGCCTGGCAGGTGCTGGACGCGGTCGCCTCCCGGACGGAGTTGCAGAACCTGCCGGTCGTGGTGCACGTCCCGCACCGGCCGACCCGCTCCGAGTCGGGCCGGCTGCGCGGCTACCGGCGCCGGATCGTGCTGCTCCAGCGGGTCTCCACCCCGGACGCGCTGACTCGCGCGGTGGTGGCCGCCACCGGCCCGGGCCGCGCCGAGTACGCGACCCCGGCCAAGCCGGTGGTCGAGCCCTTCGAGGGCACGTTCGAGGGCGAGCGGGTGCTGATCGTCGACGACGACGTGCGCAACGTGTTCGCCCTGACCAGCGTGCTGGAGCAGTACGGGCTGAGCGTGCTGTACGCGGAGAACGGTCGCGAGGGCATCGAGGTGCTCCAGGCGCACGACGACATCGCGATCGTGCTGATGGACGTGATGATGCCCGAGATGGACGGTTATGCCACGACCTCGGCGATTCGCCGGATGCCGCAGTACGCGGGTCTGCCGATCATCGCGCTGACCGCGAAGGCGATGAAGGGGGATCAGGAGAAGAGCATCGACTCCGGGGCCTCCGACTACGTCGCCAAGCCGGTCGATACGCGACACTTGTTGGGACTCATCCGGACCTGGCTCGACCACTAGTTCGCTTCCGGGGCTGCGGGCAGCCCATGATGGAACCCGAACGGACCGAGCGACGTTGAAGGGGCGGAGGGGTCGATGCGGTGTTGTCGCGACCGTGGGTCGAGGCGTGGTGACACCATGCGGTCGTCTGTTTCGGAATACCTGTCGAGCCGATCGCCTGGCCACTACCATGACCGGGACGAGCACCACCCGGAACGTGTGCTCGACCGGCGTGGCGTGCGCCGGGGCGATCTCGGCCGAGGCTGTGTCGAGCGAAAGCGTGTCGATCGAGGCTGTGTCATTCAGGGCCGCGTAAACCGAAATCATGCACAAGGACGAGTGGAGCCGACCGATACGCGGGGTCACCCACCGTGTCGGATCGAAGAGGGTGGGCCATGACGGAGAAGGCCAAGATCCTCCTGGTCGATGACCGTCAGGAGAATCTGCTCGCCCTGGAGGCGATCCTGTCCGCGCTGGACCAGACCCTGGTTCGGGCGCACTCGGGCGAGGAAGCCCTCAAGGCGCTGCTCACGGACGAGTTCGCGGTGATTCTGCTCGACGTCCAGATGCCCGGCATGGACGGTTTCGAGACAGCCGCGCACATCAAGCGCCGGGAGAAGACCCGGGACATCCCGATCATCTTCCTGACCGCGATCAACCACGGTCCGCACCACACCTTCCGCGGCTACGCGGCGGGTGCCGTCGACTACATCTCCAAGCCGTTCGACCCGTGGGTGCTGCGGGCCAAGGTCTCCGTGTTCGTGGACCTGTACAAGAAGAACTGCCAACTGCGCGAACAGGCCACGCTGCTGCGCGGGCGACTCGAAGGGGTCGCCGGCGGGGATCGGGCCGGGACGGACGTGATCGCGGAGCTGTCCTCGCGGCTGGCCTCGGTCGAGGAGCAGGCCGACGGCATGGCCAAACAGGTCGAGTCGACCGACGATCCGATCCTGGCCGCCTCGGCGGGCCAACTGCGCCGCCGATTGGCCCGGATGCGCGCCGCGCTCGACGCCCTCGCCCCGGCCGCGGCCGGTCACGGCGGGCCGCCGCTGGTGCCCGCGCCGGACACCGGCGAGGCCGACGACTGACCCTTCGGCTTCGCACGTCGGCCGGGCCGCACGAGGACCCGGCCGACGTGCGCCGAGCAGCGTCCGGAGCCGCCGCGATCACCCCGACGGACCACCGCGGGTCCGACACGCGCGCCCCCGGGCCCGGGACACACGAGGTGGGAAGGGTGCACCGGTAACCTCGGAACATGGCCACACGTGCGTCCGGCGGCGGAGCGCAACCGCGCACGGCCGCAAAGAAGAAGGCTGCCGCCAAGAAGCCCGCTCCGCCTCCGCCGCCCCCGCCGAAACTGCTCGGCGGACTGCCCGCGCTGCTCGGGAGGGGGCTCAAGCGGTTGTGGCTGGGGCTCGCCCACGCATTCGGCTCGGCCGCACGCGGCATCGGTTCCGGTGCGCGCGGCCTCGACCCGGCACACCGCCGGGACGGCCTGGGCCTGGCCCTGCTCGGCCTGGCCATAGTGATCGCCGCAGGCGCCTGGGGCACCATCGACGGCGCGGTCGGCGAAGCGGTCAACGCGGTGGTGGCGGGCCTGGTCGGCCGGCTCGACCTGCTGGTGCCGTTCCTGGTCGGCGCGCTGGGCGTGCGGGTGATGCGCCATCCCGACCAGAAGGACGCCACCGGGCGGATCATGATCGGCTGCACGGCGCTGGTGTGCGGCGTGCTCGGCCTGATCCACGTCGGCTGCGGGACCCCGCAGCCGGGCGACGGCGCGGGCGCGATGCGCGACGCCGGCGGTCTGGTCGGCTGGGCCTTCGCGACGCCGCCCGTGCACTTGGTCACCCGATGGGTCGCGGTGCCGCTGCTGGTGCTGGTGCTCGTGTTCGGTCTGCTCGTGGTGACCGCGACACCGATCAACGCGGCGCCCGAGCGGCTCGCGGTCTTCCTCGGCTTCGTCGAGGGCCCGGAGCCCGAGTTCGTCGACGAGGACGAGCACCCGAGCGGCTTCGCCGGTTTCGACGAGGACGAGGAGCCGCCCGCGCCGGTCCGCAAGGCCCGGCCGCGCCGCCGGCCGAGCCCCGCCGCGAGCGGGCATCCGGATGCCGTCGACGTGGCCGCGGCCGCCGCCGCGGCGTTGGACGCGAACGACGCGGGCCTGGTCGTACCGCCGGCGCGCTCGCGCAAGGCGGCCGCCGCCCGGGTGGTGACCGACCTGCGGGCCCGCGCCGCCGATGCGCCCGCGCACACCCCCGCGCCGCCGCGCAGCGAGCAGTTGAAGCTGTCCGGCGACATCACGTATCACCTGCCCGGCCCCTCGCTGCTCAAGAAGGGTCCGCCGGCCAAGGCCCGCAGCAAGGCCAACGACGACGTGGTCGCCGCGCTGTCCAAGGTGTTCGAACAGTTCAACGTGGACGCGCAGGTCACCGGTTTCTCCCGGGGCCCGACGGTGACCCGCTACGTGATCGAGTTGGGTCCGGCGGTCAAGGTCGAGCGGATCACCGCCCTGGCCAAGAACATCGCGTACGCGGTGGCCAGCGCGGACGTGCGGATCATCAGCCCGATCCCGGGCAAGTCCGCGGTCGGCATCGAGATCCCCAACACCGACCGTGAGATGGTCAGCCTCGGCGACATCCTGGCCTCGGAGACCGCGGCCGGCGACGCGCACCCGATGATCGCCGCGCTCGGCAAGGACGTCGAGGGCAACGACGTGGTGGCCAACCTGGCGAAGATGCCGCACCTGCTGGTCGCGGGCGCCACCGGCGCGGGCAAGTCGAGCTGCATCAACGGGCTGATCACCTCGATCATGATGCGGGCCACGCCCGAGGAGGTGCGGATGGTGCTGGTCGACCCCAAACGGGTCGAACTGACCACCTACGAGGGCATCCCGCACCTGATCACGCCGATCATCACCAACCCGAAGAAGGCGGCCGAGGCGCTCCAGTGGGTCGTGCGCGAGATGGACATGCGCTACGACGACCTGGCCAACTTCGGCTTCCGGCACGTGGACGACTTCAACGTGGCGGTGCGTGCGGGCAAGCTCAAGATGCCGCCGGGCAGCGAGCGCGAGGCGCAGCCGTACCCGTATCTGCTGGTGATCGTGGACGAGTTGGCCGACCTGATGATGGTCGCCCCGCGCGACGTCGAGGACTCCATCGTGCGGATCACCCAGCTCGCCCGCGCGGCGGGCATCCACCTGGTGCTGGCCACCCAGCGGCCCAGCGTCGACGTGGTGACCGGGCTGATCAAGGCCAACGTGCCCTCCCGGCTCGCCTTCGCCACCTCCTCGCTCGCGGACAGCCGGGTCATCCTGGACCAGCCCGGCGCGGAGAAGCTGATCGGCAAGGGCGACGCGCTGTTCCTGCCGATGGGTGCGAGCAAGCCGATCCGGATGCAGGGCGCCTACGTCACCGAGGACGAGATCGAGGCGGTCGCCCGGCACTGCAAGGAGCAACTCCAGCCGGAGTACCGCGAGGAGGTCACCGCCGCGCCGGATCGCAAGAAGCAGGTGGACGAGGACGTCGGCGACGACCTCGACCTGCTCTGCCAGGCGGTCGAACTGGTGGTGTCCACCCAGTTCGGCTCGACCTCGATGCTCCAGCGCAAGCTGCGGGTCGGCTTCGCCAAGGCGGGCCGCCTGATGGACCTGATGGAGAGCCGGAACATCGTGGGACCGAGCGAGGGCTCCAAGGCGCGCGAAGTTTTGATCAAACCGGATGAAATCGAGCAGATTATGGCCACGCTGCGCGGTGAATGATCTGACTTAAGTGATGATTGGTGTCAGTCGTGATGAATGACTCATAAGGGGCGAATCGTGTCGATCGGTCAGAGCCTCGCCGAGGCGCGAGTGCGGTCCGGTCTCACTGTGGAACGGCTCAGTGAGGTCACCCGCATCCGACAGGTCATCATCGAGGGGGTCGAACACGACGACTTCGAACCCTGCGGCGGCGACTTCTACGCCCGCGGTCACATCCGCACCCTGGCCCGCGCGACGGGCCTGGATCCGGAGCCTCTGGTCGCCGAGTACGACCACACGGTCGGCGGGACCAGCACCCCCCGTCCGACCGAGATCTTCGACTCCCCGCGCAAATCGATCGAGTACCGCAGGCCGAACTGGACCCTGGCCATGGGCATCGCCGTGGTCATCGTGTTGATCTTCGCCTTCATCCAACTCGCCGGCGGGCGCGCCGAAGACGACCAGAAGGAGACCGCGTCGCGGGTCACGCCGACCTCGGCCGCCCCTGCGGCACCCGCGCCGCCACCACCGCCGCCGCCCACGGTCGCGCCGGTGGCCAAGCCGCCCGAGTTCCCGGCCGAGGTGGTGGTCACGATCACCGCGGTGGACGGTCGCAGCTGGGTCCGCGCGTTCGACGCCAAGAACAAGCAGATCTTCGAGACGATCCTGGACAAGGGCGAGGCCAAGACGCTCACCGACCCCGAGCAGCTCATGATCCAGGTCGGCAACTCCGGCGCCACCCGGATGACCGTCAACGGCAAGGACATGGGCCCGGCGGGCGAGGAAGGCGCCGTCGTCAAGCACACTTTCGTGCCCGGCGACCCCGTCCCGCAGATGCGGGCGACCGCCTCGGCCACGCCTTCCACCCGCTGACCGACCATCGTGACCTCCCCGGAACCATCGCACGCTTCCCTGCGTCCGGCCCACGCCCGCGTCTGACGTAGGCTTTCCGGCATGTCCGCCCGCGATACCACCAGCCCCGCCGCCCCGGCCGAGAGCCCCTCCGCCCTGCGCACCGTCGCCCTGGTCACCCTCGGCTGCGCCCGCAACGAGGTGGACTCCGAGGAACTCGCCGGCCGGCTGGAGGCCGACGGCTGGTCCCTCGTCGAGGACGCCTCGGACGCCTCCGTCGTCATGGTCAACACCTGCGGTTTCGTCGAGTCGGCCAAGAAGGACTCGATCGACACCGTCCTGGAGGCCGCCGACCTCAAGGGCGACGGCCGCACCCAGGCGGTCGTGGCGGTCGGCTGCCTGGCCGAGCGCTACGGCGACCAGCTCGCGGGCGCGCTGCCCGAGGCGGACGCCGTGCTCGGCTTCGACGACTACGGCGACATCTCCGCCCGCCTGCGCTCGATCCTCGCGGGCGACGCACACACCCCGCACGTCCCGCGCGACCGCCGCGCGCTGTTGCCGATCACCCCGGTCGAGCGCCAGGCCGCCGACGTCGCGGTGCCCGGCCACGGCGCCCCCGAGGACCTCCCGGGGGGCGTCGCCCCCGCCTCCGGGCCGCGCGCGCTGCGCCGCCGGCTCGGTTCGGGCCCGGTCGCCTCGCTCAAGCTCGCCTCCGGCTGCGACCGCCGCTGCTCGTTCTGCGCGATCCCCTCCTTCCGCGGCTCCTTCCTCTCCCGCCGTCCCTCGGACGTGATCGCCGAGGCCCGCTGGCTGGCCGAGCAGGGCGTCCGCGAGATCGTCCTGGTCAGCGAGAACTCCACCTCGTACGGCAAGGACCTGGGCGACCTGCGCCTGCTGGAGACGCTGCTGCCGGAACTGGCCGCCGTCGAGGGCATCGAGCGGGTCCGGGTCAACTACCTCCAGCCCGCCGAGATGCGGCCGACCCTGGTCGACGTGCTCACCGGCACGCCCGGCGTCGCGCCCTACTTCGACCTGTCCTTCCAGCACGCCTCCGAGCCGGTGCTGCGCCGGATGCGCCGGTTCGGCTCGCGCGAGGCGTTCACCGCGCTCCTGGACCAGGCCCGGGCCAAGGCCCCCGAGGCCGGCGCCCGCTCGAACTTCATCGTCGGCTTCCCCGGCGAGACCGAGGAGGACGTCGACGAGCTGGAGCGCTTCCTGATCGCCGCCCGACTGGACGCCATCGGCGTGTTCGGCTACTCGGACGAGGACGGCACCGAGGCGGCCGGCTACGCCGACAAGCTGGACCCGGACGTGGTGGCCGCGCGCGTGGAGCGGATCTCCCGGCTGGCCGAGGAACTGGTCGCGCAGCGCGCCGAGGACCGGATCGGCACCGAGGTGGTCGTGCTGATCGAGGAAGTGGCCGAGGACGGCACCGCCGAGGGCCACGCACACCACCAGGCCCCCGAGACCGACGGCTCGACCACGGTGCTCGGCGAGGGCCTGCGGGTCGGCGATCTGGTCCGGGTCCGGGTCACCGACAGCGAGGGCGCGGACCTGCACGGAGAGGCGATCGACGTGATCGTGCCCGGGGGCGATCGGTGACGGCCGAACCGGCACCGCAGCGCCGGCGTCCGGCCGAGGCCGTTCGCGCCGCCGCCGCCAACCACCCGCCGAAGCCGGACCGCCTCGGCGACCCCACCGACTCGGTGAGCGCCTGGAACGCGGCCAACGCGCTGACCATGATGCGGGTGGCCCTGGTGCCGGTCTTCGTCGTCCTGCTGCTCCAGGACGGCGGCCACGACCCCGCCTGGCGGGCCTGGGCCTGGGCCGCGTTCACCGTCGCCAGCATCAGCGACCTCTTCGACGGCAAGCTGGCCCGGATGCACAACCTGGTCACCGACTTCGGCAAGCTCGTCGATCCGATCGCCGACAAGGCGCTGATGGGCGCCGCGTTGATCAGCTTGTCCGCGCTCGGCGACCTGCCGTGGTGGGTCACCCTCGTGGTGCTCGCCCGCGAGATCGGCATCACCCTGCTGCGCTTCTGGGTGATCCGCCACGGCGTGATCCCGGCCAGCCGGGGCGGCAAGGCGAAGACCATGCTCCAGGGCGTCGCGATCGGCATGTACACACTGGTCATGACCGGCCCGCTGGCCAGCACGCGGGCCTGGGTCATGGCGGCCGCGGTGATCATCACCGTGGTGACCGGCCTGGACTACATCGTCAAGGCCGTACGACTGCGACGCGGCACGCCGGTGCCCGCCGGACAGGTCTGACGTCGGGACGGATCCCGACCACGGGGGGAGAAGGGCCATGCGCGAATTGAAGGTCGAACTGGTCGCGGTGGGGGACGAGTTGCTCGTCGGCGACGTGGTGAACACCAATGCGGTCACCCTCGGCCGCCAGCTCACCGCGGCCGGGCTGCGGGTCACCGGTGTCTCCACCGTGGGCGACGGCCTCGGCGAGATGATCGACGTGCTCGGCCAGGCCGTGCGGCGCGCCGACGCGGTGATCGTCTCCGGCGGCCTCGGCCCCACCTCCGACGACCGCACCCGTGAGGCGATAGCGGCCGTGGCCAAAGTGGCGCTGCGCCGGGATCCGGCGATCGAGGCCTGGCTGCGGCAGCGCTATCAGGGCATGAACCGCACGCTGACCGCGCTCGGCCTCCAGCAGGCGGACGTGCCCGAGGGCGGCCGCTCGTTGCCCAACCCGAACGGCAGCGCCCCGGGCGTGGCGATGCCGATCGGCGACGTGCAGGTCTACGCGGTGCCCGGCCCGCCGCACGAGATGATCGCGATGACCGAGGAGCAGGTGCTGCCCGACCTGCTGCGCCGCGCGGGCGATCCGCCGATCCGGGCCCAGCGCCAACTGCTCACCGCGTCGATCGGCGAGGGCGTGATCGCCGGGATGCTGGAACCGCTGGAGAAGGACCTCGCGGTCGCGGGCGCGGTCGAGGTGGCCTACCTCGCGACCGCGGGCCAGACCCGGGTCAAGCTCACCGCGACCGCCCCCGGCGGCGCCGAGGCGGTCGACGCCGCCGCGCTGCGGGCCCGGGAATTGCTCGGTGGCTGCGTCTACGGCGAGGCGGGCGACACGCTGGCCGGCGTCGTCCTGGCCCTGCTGCGCGAGCGCGACGCCACCGTCGCGGTCGCCGAATCGCTCACCGGCGGCCTGGTCGCCGCCGAACTGACCGCGGTGCCCGGTGCGTCCGCGAGCGTGCGCGGCTCGATCACCGCGTACGCCACCGATCTCAAGAACTCGGTGCTCGGCGTGGACGCCGACCTGCTCGCCGCGGAGGGCGCGGTTCACCCGGACGTGGCGGCCCGGATGGCCGAGGGTGTGCGGCGCGTCATGTCGGGTACGTACGGGGTGGCCACGACGGGGGTCGCCGGTCCGGACCCCCAGGACGGCAAGCCCGTGGGCACCGTACACATCGCGGTGGCCGGACCCGAGGGAACAACCGTGCTGTCGCTGCTGTTCTCGGGCAGTCGGAGCAGGATTCGGGAGATGACCACGGTCCGCGTACTGGACCTGCTCCGGTGCGTCGTGGCGGGCCTGCCGACCGAACAGGACCCGGCGTGTACGGGGTGACCGGGAGTGCCCGCCGGCCGGGGAGAGCACTGCGGTCGGGAATGCGCGGGACAGGCGGAAGGCTGGGCAACGACGTGCTGCGAATCGAGGCGGGAGCGTCCCGCGAACCCCATGGACCCTGGACACCCCCGCCGTCAAGGTTCCACGCCCTGAGTGAACAGGACCGCAAGGCGGGCACACCCGCGCGGTCGGGCAGGTACGGTGGGGCTGTGGTGACCCCCCGAGCCGCCCTAGGAGGGAGCGACCGATGATCCTGCTCCGTCGCCTGCTGGGTGACGTGCTGCGGCGCCAGCGCCAGCGTCAGGGTCGCACCCTGCGCGAGGTTTCGTCCTCAGCCCGGGTATCCCTTGGCTACCTGTCCGAGGTCGAGCGCGGCCAGAAGGAAGCCTCGTCCGAACTGCTCGCCGCGATCTGCGACGCGCTGGACGTGCGCATGTCCGTGCTCATGCGGGAGGTCAGCGACGAGCTGGCTCTCGCCGAGCTGGCCTCGGCCGAGGCGATGCGACCGGTGCTGGAGCCGGTCGGCGCGGGCTTCACGCCGAACGAGCGCGCCGCCGCGGAACGTCAGAACAACGACCGGTCGTCGGGCCCGGCCCCGATCTCCGCCGACAACGCGGTGAGCGTGGTGGTGGCGGCCTGAGGACCACGACCGAGGGTGTGGTTTTTCCCACTCGGGAGTATCGATCGACGGAATCGGGGCATCCGGTGTCGTGTACACCGGGTTCCCCGACCCGGTGGCCGAATCGACACCAACCCCGAGGAGTCGTAGCACCATGGTCGTCGTCAAGAGCCCCCTGTCCGACGAGGCACGCAAGATCACCGGCGAGGCGCTCCAGGGTGCCCTCGTCGACCTGATAGACCTCTCGCTGGTCGCCAAGCAGACGCACTGGAACGTGGTCGGCCCGCGCTTCCGCTCGATCCACCTCCAGTTGGACGAGGTGGTCGCGTCGGCACGCACCTTCGCGGACACCGTCGCCGAGCGCGCCTCGGCGATCGGGTACAACCCCGACGGCCGGGCCGCGAGCATCACCGCGGGCAGCGGCGTACCCCAGCCGGATTCCGGCTGGATCAAGGACGCCGATGTGGTCGGCTACTTCGTCGGCGTCTACGGCGCGGTGATCGAGCGCATGCGCGAGCGGATCGCGGCCACCGAGGAGCCGGACCCGGTCAGCCAGGACCTGTTCATCACGATCGCTGCGGATCTCGAGAAGATGTCGTGGATGTTCCAGGCCGAGAACCAGGCCTGAGCGGCTCGCACCAGCTGTCGCGGCCCCGTCCCCCTCGTGGGAGGCGGGGCCGCGGCGTGGGTGGGCTACCAGGGCATCGCGATGCCGCCGTTGGGGCGCAGGATCTGGCCGGTGACGAACTTGGCGGCGTCCGAGGCGAGGTAGGCGACCGCGTAGGAGATGTCGGTGGGCTCGCCGACGGTGCGCAGCGGGGTCATCCTGGCCATCGGAGCGGCGACGGCGGCCTTGCGCTCCAGGTCCTCGTTGCCGTCCGCGTCGGTCCAGTGCCGGCCGGTCATCCCGGTGACGATCCAGCCCGGCGCGATCGCGTTGACCCGCACGCCGCTGGGGCCGACCTCGGTGGCCAGGGTCTTGGTCAGCTGGACGACGGCGGCCTTGGCCGCGCCGTAGCACAGCAGGCCCGAGGTGGCGGTGTCCACGGCGCCGGAGGCCATGTTGACGATGCTGCCGAAGCCCTGCGCGGACATCACGCGCGCGGCGGCCCGGCAGCCGAAGAAGACGCCCTTGAAGTTGATCGCGAGGACCCGGTCGAGATCGGCCTCCTCGGTCTCGATCACCGTGCTCGAATGCATCACCCCGGCGATGTTGGCGAGTACGTCCAGCCGACCGTGCGCGGCGACCGCGTCGTTGATCAGGGCGTCCACCTGGGCCGCCTTGGAGGTGTCCACGGCGGCGGCGGTCGCGGCGCCGCCGGCGGCCACGATCGCCTTCGCGGTCTCCTGGGCTCCCGTTTCGTGGATGTCCGCGCAGACCACGGTCGCGCCCAGGTCGGCCAGCACCTCGGCGCTGGAGCGGCCGATGCCCGAGGCCGCGCCGGTGACGACGGCGACCCGGCCGGTCAGATCGAGGGCTTCACGAAACACGGTTGGCCTCCCGGCGCTAGGCGTGCACAGCGGGCCGACCGTACGAGCCATCTGACGAACAGTCAATAAAGGTGCCGGGCAAGGAGATCGGTGTCACCGCAGGCCCTCCTGGCGGTGGCACCAGCGGTGGGCGGCGCCGCCGACGGGGAAGATCCCGCCCGCGGCGAGTGCGTCGCACGGGTCGATCTCGACCTGCTTCGGCCGCCGGGCCGACCCGGTGGCGTGGGCGGGTCGGGGCGGGCGGGCCGGGCCGGCCTCGGCGCGCGGGCGCGGGCGGGTGGTCCGCGGCGGATCCGGGTCCGCAGCCGGGTCGGGCGTGGGCGCCTCGGCCTCGTCCGCGGTCGCGGCCCCGGTTTCGGAGTCCGTTTCGGAGTCGGCCGAGCCGCCCGCCATCGCGGTGATCGCCGGTGCGGGCTCCGCCGCGAACGTGGCGGCGGGAGCGGGTGCGGGCGCGGGTACGGCCGGTGTGGCGGGAGCCGCCGCCGCTGCGGGCGGCGGCGCGGGTCGCGGCGTCGGATCCGGCGCCGCCACCCTGGTGCAGCCGACCGCGGCCGACATCAGGACGGGCAACACCAGGGCGGGCACGATCCGGGACCAGGTCATGCCCTGTACGACGAACCGCCCGGGCGTCGGTCACCCGGTGTACTCCCATCGGGTGATGGCTGGCAGCGCGGGCACCAGAACGTCACCCGCGGCGGATCGCCCAGATCGGCCCGCCGGATCGGGCTGCCGCAGCGCGCGCACGGGCGACCGGCGCGACCGTAGACCCAGTGCCGCCGACCCGGCCGGGTGTCGCCCGTGGTGACGTGCCCGACCCGGTCGCGGTTGGCGTACAGCAGGCGCTGCGCCAGCGTCGCCCACGCATGCGGATCGCCGGCCGCGGCCACCGGGGTCCAGGGAGCGACCCCGCGCAGGAAGCACAACTCCGCCCGGTACACGTTGCCGATCCCGGCCAGGTTGCGCTGGTCCAGGAGCGCGTCGCCGATCGGCCGGTCCGGGCGGCGGGCCAGACGGCGGGCGGCCTCGGCCGGATCCCAGTCCGGGCCCAGCAGATCCGGCCCCAGGTGCCCGACCACGGTCGACTCGTCGGCGGTGCGCAGCAGTTCGACCACCGGCATCCGCATTCCGACGGCGGTCTGCGTCGCGTTCGCCAGCACCAACCGGATCGCGTGCCAGGGGCGGGGGAGTGGGCGGGTGCCGGTGGGGTGGATCTCCCACGTGCCGTCCATCCGCAGATGGGTGTGCAGCGTGAGGTCGCCCTCGATCCGGGTCAACAGGTGCTTGCCGCGCGGGACCACCGCCAGGACCGGGCGCCCGGTCAGATCCACGGTCGCCAGCCTGGGCACGCGGAAGTCGGTCACGGTCAGCGCACGGTCCACCAGGGCGGCACGCAGCCGCCGCGCCGCCTGATACACGCTGTCGCCTTCGGGCATCCCACCATTGTCCCGGGTGCCCGGCCGTTCCGGGGGCGGGGGACCGAGCCCGGGGCCGGCCCTCCGAGTCCCCCCGGACCCGTCGGTGCGGCCGAACCCCGGGGGTCAGGGTGCCCGGGTACAGCGGTACAGGGACCGACGTCGCGAGCGCGCGGCCAGGAACACGTTCGCGACGCCGGATCCGTGTACGTCCGACCGTGACGCGTGCAGGGTCGCCACGGGCGGATGGTGCCGGTCGACTCCGCCGGGATCACTCCCGGCGTCGCCTTCCGTGACCACGATCCTGCGCGACGTACATGACCGGGGTGTTTCGCGGACCGGGCGCTCGTGTAACGAAACGGTGTCACCCTCGGAGGCGCAGCCCCTTTGGCGTGGCGTGGAATCCGGCGGCCTCCAGGGCCTTGCCCAGCGAAGAGGTCAACACCTCGGCGCCGTCGGCCTTCTCCACCGTCAACTTGCCCAGCGCGCCCGCGCGCACCGCGGCGGCCAGCGCCTCGGCCGCCGGGCCGACCCGGTCCGGGTCGTCGGTCCAGGACAACAGCGTGCGGCCGCCGCGCTCGATGTACAGGATCGGCTCGCCGTCGAGCAGGATCACCAACGCACCGGCCTTGCGGCCCGGCCGGTGCCCGCCCGCGGCCTCCCCGGGCCGGTCCGGCCAGGCCAGCGCGGCGCCGTACGGGTTGGCCGGGTCGGCGGCGGCCAGCACCACCGCGCCGGGCAACTCGTGCGGCTCACGGCGCTCGCTCGCACCCTGCAACGCACGCAGCCGGTCCACCGCGCCGTCGGCGGCGAACTGGGCGGCGCCCAGGCCCTCGACGAAGTAGCCCCGGCGGACCCGGCCGCCGTCCTCGAACACGCTCAGCACCTTGTAGGCGGCGGCGAAGCCGCCGGGGCTGCCCTCGGCGACCACCGCGCCGCGGGTGACCACGCCGTGCCGGTCCAGGAGCGTCTCGGCCAGCGCGTGCGCCCGCCGGGTCGGATCGGGCTCGGGCGCGGGCGCCAGCGACCAGCGGCCGGCCACGGTCGGCGGCCCGCCGCGAACGGGCGCCACCGGCCGTCCCCGGCTCAGCCCCGCGTACCGCCCGCGCGGGGTCGCCCGCCGGGCCCGGTGCGCGGTCGAGCCGGACGTGCGTCCCGAGCCGAGCAGCGCGCGCAGCGGGGTCAGCGTGTCGCCGGTGACCCGCCCGGACCACACCAGGTCCCACAGCGCCTCGGCGATCGCCGCCTCGGACGCCGGCGTCGGCAGATCCAGCCGCTCGGTCAGCTGCCGGAAGAACAGCGCGTAGCCGCCCGTCAGCGCGGCCAGGATCGCGCTGTGCAGCGACGTGGTCTCCAGCGGAACCGGCGGCGGGAGCAGATAGGGCGCGGCGTCCGCGAGGTAGAGCGAGAGCCAACCGTCCTTGCCCGGCAGCGCGCCGTGCCCGGCCCACACCACCTCGCCGGCCGCACACAGCTCGTCCAGCATCGCGGGGTGGTAGTCGATCACCCGCGAGGGCAGCACCAGCTTCTCCAGTGCGGAGGCCGGCACGCTCGCGCCCTGGAGCTGCTCGATCACCCGGATCAGACCGTCCGGGCCGCGGACCCCGCTCGCACCCACGCCCTGCCACACGGTCAGGAACCGGGCCAGCGCGACCGGCGGCACCGGCTCCACCTCGTGCCGCAGCGCCGCCAGCGAGCGCCGGCGCAACATCCGCAGCACCTCCGCGCCGCACCACTCCAGGCCGGAGCCGCCCGGGCGGAACTCGCCGGAGACCACCTGCCCGCCCGCGGCCAGTCGCTCCAGCGTGCCCGTGGTCACCGCGACCCCCAAGCCGAAGCGGGCGGCGGCCTCGCCCGCCCGGAACGGCCCGTGCGTGCGCGCGTGCCGGGCCAGCAGGTCGCCCAGCGGATCCTTGACCGGCTCGGTGAACGCCTCGGGCACGCCGACCGGCAGGGGAGTGCCCAGCGCGTCGCGCAGCCGGCCGGCGTCCTCGATGCCCGCCCAGCGCTCCTCGCCCGCGATCCGCACCCGGATCACCCGGCGGGAGTTTTCCAGGCCGGTCAGCCACCCGGCCTCGAACGCCTCCGTGGCGCGCGCCGCGACCTCGGCCGTGGTCAGCGGCCCGAGCAGGCGCAGCAGGTCGGCGACCCCCTCCGCGTCGCGCACCCGGCGGTCCTCGGCGAGCCGCTGCAACTCGGCCTCGGTGCGCGCCAGCACCTCCGGGTCGAGCAGTTCGCGCAGCTCGGCCTGGCCGAGCAGCTCGGCCAACAGCCGCGAGTCCAGCGCCAGCGCCGCCGCACGCCGTTCGGCGAGCGGCGAGTCGCCCTCGTACATGAACTGCGCGACGTAGCCGAACAGCAGCGAGCGGGCGAACGGCGACGGCTCGGTCGTGGTGACCTCGACGATGCGCACCGCGCGGGTGGCGATGTCGCGCATCAGGCCGGTCAGACCGGGCACGTCGAACACGTCCTGGAGGCACTCGCGCATCGTCTCCAGGACGATCGGGAACGAGCCGTACTCACTGGCCACCGCGAGCAGCTGGGCCGAACGCTGACGCTGCTGCCACAGCGGCGTGCGGCGGCCCGGCATCCGGCGCGGCAGCAGCAGCGCCCGGGCCGCACACTCGCGGAAGCGGGACGCGAACAGCGCCGAGCCGCCCACCTCGGCGGTCACCAGCGGCTCCACCTCGGCCTCCTCGAACACCGCGAAGTCCGACGGCAGCGCACCGGCCGCGAGGTCGTCGGGCATTTCGCCGAAGGGGTCGCCCGAATCCGGCAGCCGCAGCACGATGCCGTCGTCGCCGTGCATGGTCTGCACGTCCAGACCGGTGCGCTCGCGCAGTCGGGCCGAGATGGCCAGCGCCCACGGCGCGTGCACCTGGGCGCCGAACGGCGAGTGCACCACGACCCGCCAGTCGCCCAGCTCGTCGCGGAAGCGCTCGACCACGATCGTGCGGTCGTCCGGGATGTGGCCGCAGGCCTCGCGCTGCTCGCCCAGGTAGCCGAGCAGGTTGTCCACCGCCCATGGATCCAGGCCCGCGGCGGCCACCCGCTCGCGCGCCCGCTCCGCCGGCAGCGCGCCCACCTCGCGCACGAAGGCGCCGAGCGCGCGGCCCAGTTCCACCGGCCGCCCCAGCGCGTCGCCGTGCCAGAACGGCAGCTTGCCCGGCACCCCGGGGGCGGGCGAGACCAGCACCTTGTCGTGGGTGATGTCCTCGATCCGCCACGACGAGGTGCCCAGCGTGAACACGTCGCCCACCCTGGACTCGTAGACCATCTCCTCGTCCAACTCGCCGACCCGCGACTTCGCGTCGCCGGCGACCAGGAACACGCCGAACAGGCCGCGGTCGGGGATGGTGCCGCCGGAGGTGACCGCGAGCCGCTGGGCGCCCGGGCGGGCGGAGAGCACGCCGCCGACCCGGTCCCACACGATCCGCGGGCGCAGCTCGGCGAACGCGTCCGAGGGGTAGCGGCCGGCGAGCATGTCCAGGGTCGCCTCGTAGGCCGACGCGGGCAGCGCGCTGAACGGCGCGGCCCGGCGGATCAGCGCGAGCAGCGCGTCCACGTCGCGGTCCTCGACCGACACCATCGAGACGATCTGCTGGGCGAGCACGTCCAGCGGGTTGCGCGGCCCGCGCACCGACTCGATCGCGCCCTCGCGCATGCGCTCGGTGACCACCGCGGTCTGCACCAGGTCGCCGCGGAACTTGGGGAAGATCACGCCCCGCGAGATCGCGCCGACCTGGTGCCCGGCCCGGCCCACCCGTTGCAGGCCGGAGGCCACCGAGGGCGGCGACTCGACCTGGACGACCAGGTCCACCGCGCCCATGTCGATGCCCAGCTCCAGGCTGGAGGTGGCCACCACGGCGGGCAGCCGGCCCGCCTTGAGGTCCTCCTCCACCTGGGACCGCTGCTCCTTGGACACCGAGCCGTGGTGGGCGCGCGCGAGCAGCGCGGGCGCGCCCCGATTGCTGCCCGCCTGCGCCATCAGCTCGGCCGGCGAGGAGTCCTTGGGCAGCTCCTCGCCGGTGGCCCGCTCGTAGGCGATCTCGTTCAGTCGGCCGCACAGTCGCTCGGCCAGGCGGCGCGAGTTGGCGAACACGATGGTCGAGCGGTGCGCCTGGATCAGGTCGACGATGCGTTCCTCGACGTGCGGCCACACCGACGTCTTGCGCTCGTTGCCGGCCTCGTCGAAGTCGCCGCTGCCGGAGCCGAGTTCGCCCATGTCCTCGACCGGGACCACGACCGAGAGCTCGAAGGTCTTGGTGGCCGGCGGCTGGACCACGTGCACGTCGCCGGTCGAGCGCATCCAGCGGGCCACCTCCTCGACCGGGCGCACGGTCGCGGACAGGCCGATCCGGCGCGCGGGGCGCTCCAGGAGTTCGTCCAGTCGCTCCAGGCTCAGCGCCAGGTGCGCGCCGCGCTTGGTGCCGGCGACCGCGTGCACCTCGTCCACGATCACCGTGTCCACCCCGCGCAGCGCCTCGCGGGCCTGCGAGGTGAGGATCAGGAACAGCGACTCGGGCGTGGTGATCAGGATGTCCGGCGGCTTCGTGGCGAAGCGGCGTCGATCGGCGGCCGGGGTGTCGCCGGAGCGTACGCCCACGGTGACCTCGGGCTCGGGCAGGCCCAGGCGCACGGACGCCTGCCGGATGCCGGTGAGCGGGCTGCGCAGGTTGCGCTCGACGTCGACCGCGAGTGCCTTGAGCGGCGAGATGTACAACACCCGACAACGCCGGCGCGGGTCGGCCGGCACCGGCTCGGCGGCGAGCCGGTCCAGCGCGGACAGGAACGCCGCGAGCGTCTTGCCGGACCCCGTCGGCGCGACCACCAGCGCGTCCTTGCCCTCGGCGATGGCGCGCCAGGCGCCCTCCTGGGCCCGGGTCGGCGCGTGGAAGGCGCCGGTGAACCACTCCCGGGTGGCGGGAGAGAAACCGGCCAGGACCGAAGCGGGGTCGTCATGTGGCATAACTCCCCATGGTGCCGCGTGGCTCCGACATCCGCGTCGCGCGACGAGCGGGCGACCGCGGGAGTCGGCGCTACCGGGATACTGGTCGCATGGGACTCACCGACTTCTGGCGACGCATGCGCGCCCACTTCGGCGACTCGTACGCCGAGTCCTTCGCCCGTGACCACGTGATGTCCGAGCTGGGCGGGCGGACCGTGCACGAGGCGTTGG
Organism: Embleya sp. NPDC008237; assembly: GCF_042956465.1. Taxonomy (NCBI): domain Bacteria; kingdom Bacillati; phylum Actinomycetota; class Actinomycetes; order Kitasatosporales; family Streptomycetaceae; genus Embleya; species Embleya sp. NPDC008237. Next base: position 366,876 of record NZ_JBIBGL010000003.1, on the reverse strand, counting down.
CCGCGGGCATCGAGGCCAAGGACGTCTGGCGCGGGGTGTGCGTCTCGATGGACCTGCCGACGACCAAACGGGCCTGACCCCGGACCCCTCCCAGGCAACACCGGGCAATACCCGGGCATGCTCGGCGGCATACCGGGCGGACACAGCGTGACGCTCTAGTCTCTTTCTGTCATTCACACGCATCGCGACACGTGGTGCGGGAGAGCACAGGGAGCCCATGTGACCACACCCGACACGCCCGCCGCGCAGGACGCCTCGCGCGAACGGATGCCGTCGTGGTTGCCGCGGGCCGTGTTCGTGATCCTGGCGATGATCGCGGGCTTCCGGCTGCTCGGCTGGACGCTGGCGCACCTTCGCTCGCTGCTGATCGACCTGCTGCTCGCGTTCTTCCTCGCCCTGGCCTTCGAGCCGGCCGTGGACCGGTTGGCCCGGCGCGGCATGCGGCGCGGGGTGGCCACCGGCATCGCGTTCGTGGTGGTCTTCCTGGCCTGCGCCGGTTTCCTGGCGGTGGTGGGCTCGCTGCTGGTGGACCAGGTGGTCGCGTTCGCGCACCACCTGCCCGACTACCTGGACGACCTGGTCGGGTGGGTGAACCGCACGTTCGACACCGACCTGACGGTGGAGAAGATCCAGGGCGACATCTTCAAGGACTCGGGCACCGTCCAGAACTACGCCGAGCGGGTGGCGAACAACGCGCTCGGCCTGTCCGCCAAGATCGTGGCCGGCCTGTTCGAGTTGTTCACCATCGCGCTGTTCACCTTCTACTTCACCGCCGAGGGCCCGCGGATGCGCCGCGCGGTGTGCTCGCTGCTGCCGCCCGAGCGGCAGGCCGAGGTGCTGCGCGGGTGGGAGATCGCGATCGACAAGACCGGCGGGTATCTGTACTCGCGCGCCGCGCTCGCGCTGATCTCGGCGCTCGCGCACTATGTCGCGTTCCTGGTGCTCGACCTGCCGTACGCCGTCCCGCTCGCGCTGTGGGTCGGGCTGATCTCGCAGTTCGTGCCGACCGTGGGCACCTACATCGCGATCGTGTTGCCCGCGCTGATCGCGATGACGGTGAGCCCGTTGACCGCGGTGTGGGTGGTGCTGTTCGCCACCGCCTACCAGCAGTTCGAGAACTACCTGCTGCTTCCGCGGGTCACCGCGCGCACGGTGGAGATCCACCCGGCGCTCGCGTTCGGCGCGGTGATCGCCGGCGCCGCGCTGCTGGGCGCGGTGGGCGCGCTGATCGCGATCCCGATCGCGGCCACCGGCCAGGCCTTCGTGGGCAGCTATCTGCAGCGCTACGAGATCCCCGAGCACCGCCTGACGCCGGACGAGACCCGACCCCGGCGCCGCCCGGGCCCGCTCACCCGGATGTGGCGGCGCGCCCGGGACGGGCGGCGCCGCGCCGACCCTCAGGACCAGAAGCGGAACAACCGGTAGCCGTCGCTCGCCAGGAACGGCGACACGTCCAGCGCGTCGGTGATGTGGTCGATCACGTCGTAGAACCAGCCGTTGACCGACGGCGACCACAGCAGCGCGAACAGGAACAGGATCGCGTAGGGCGCGTACGGCGCGATCGCCCGGCGGAAGTCGTACGGCAGCCAGGGCTCGATCACCCCGTAGCCGTCCAGGCCGGGCACCGGCAGCAGGTTGAGCACCGCGGCGATCACCTGGAGCTGGATCAGGAACGAGAACGCGGCGGTGAAGGTGGGGCTCGCGCCGTCCACCGCGCCGGAGGACAGCAACAGGGCGAGGGCGATCGCCAGCACCGCGTTGGTCAGCGGCCCCACCGCGGACACCAGGCTGTTGCGGACCCGGCCGCGGATCGCGGAGCGGTCCAGGTAGACCGCGCCGCCGCTGAGCGGGATGCCGCCGAGCAGTACGAAGATCGTGGGCAGGATGAAGGACAGCAGCGGGTCGCTGTACTTGAGCGGATCCAGGGTCAGGTAGCCCTTGCCCACCACGCTGTCGTCGCCCGAGCGCAGCGCGGCGAACGCGTGCGCGAACTCGTGCAGGCACAACGACACCAGCCAGCCCGACATCACCAGCAGGAAGACCCCGGTCCGGGTGGCCGCCTCCGAGCTGCCGTCGTCGTGCCACGTGTACCAGGTCGACGCGGCGCAGACCGCGACGATCGCGAGGAAGATCGGGCTCGGCCGCACGTGGCGCAGCGAGCCGGCCGCGGGGCTGCGGCCGTAATCTCCGTAGGGGTGCGTCACGAACTGCTCCAGGTGCGGGATGGGGCCGTACGGCCGTTCGATCGTACGGCCCCGTCCGGGCACGCGGTCCGGGCACTCAGTGGAACGTGTGCTCCGGGCCCGGGTAGACGCCGCCGACCACTTCGCCCGCGAACGCCTTGGCCGCATCGCCGAGAGCGCCGCGCAGGTCGACGTACTGCTTGACGAACTTGGCCGTGTGACCGGTGGTCATGCCGGCCATGTCGGTCCACACCAGCACCTGGGCGTCACACCGCACGCCCGCGCCGATGCCGACGGTGGGTATCTCCAGCAGGTCGGTCACGCGCGCGGCCAGTTCCTCCGGCACACACTCCAGGACCACCGCGAACGCGCCCGCGGCCTGCATCGTCTTGGCGTCCGCGATCAACTGCTCGGCGCTCTCCGCGTCCCGGCCCTGTACCCGGTAGCCACCGAAGGCGTGCACCGACTGCGGGGTGAGCCCGAGGTGGGCCATCACCGGTACGCCCGCGGCGACCAGCGCCTCGACCTGACGCGCCGAGCGTTGTCCGCCTTCGAGCTTGACCGCGCCCGCGCCGGCCTCCTTGAGCAGCCGCACGCCGTTGCGCAGGGCCTGCTCGGGTGATTCCTGATACGAACCGAACGGCAGGTCGGCCACGATCAGCGCACGCTTGGTGCCGCGCACGACCGCGCCGGTGAGCATCACCAGCTGGTCCAGGGTGACCGGCACGGTGTTCTCGTAGCCGAGATGGTTGTTGCCCGCGGAGTCGCCGACCAGGAGCACCGGGATGCCCGCGTCGTCGAATACCGAGGCGATCGTCGCGTCGTACGCGGTGAGCATCGGCCAGCGCTCGCCGGCCCGCTTCGCGCGGGCGAGGTCGCGCACGGTGACCCGGCGCCCGGTGCCCTCGCCGCCGTACAGGGTCAGTCCCGGACCGTCGGTCGAAGTGGCTGCCGACTGCGGGGAATTGTTGCTGGACATGGTGTTCTCCCGACTCGAGGCGCTCGGACGGCGTCCCCGGACAACGCCATGGTGACACGCGCCGTTACAGGACAACAGGGGAGTCGGACGCCGGATTCCGAGTGATCGCCCGGGCCGGCATTTGCCGAGGCTTTGCAATACGAGACGGTCTCGTTTCGTAAATTGCCCCTAGCCTGTGAGGCAACCAGAACAAGTCTCACGTGTCCGATGAATCGAGCTTCACCCGTGACTTCAGCGAACGTTCCCACCGCGCGCACGGTCGACGAGCACATACATCGCCGCCGCTGGGCCATCCTCGGCGTGCTGGTGATCAGCCTGCTGGTCGTCGTCCTCGACAACTCGATCCTCAACGTCGCCATCAAGACGATCGCCGATCCGGAGAAGGGCCTGGGCGCCACCCAGAGCGAACTCCAGTGGGCGATCAACTCCTACACCCTCGTGTTCGCCGGCCTGCTGTTCACCGCCGGCATCCTGGGCGACCGCTTCGGTCGCAAGCGCACCCTGCTGTTCGGCATGGTGATCTTCGGCCTCGCGTCGCTGCTCTCCGCCTACTCGCAAAGCCCCGGGCAACTGATCGCCGCCCGCGCGGTGATGGGCTTCGGCGGCGCCTTCGTGATGCCGGCCACCCTGTCCATCATCAGCAACGTGTTCGAGCCGCACGAGCGGCCCAAGGCGATCGGCATCTGGTCCGGCGCGGTGGGCCTGGCGATCGCGATCGGCCCGATCACCGGCGGCGCGCTGCTCGACCACTTCTGGTGGGGCTCGGTCTTCCTGATCAACGTCCCGATCGTGCTGGTCGGCATCGTGGCGATGCTGCTCCTGGTGCCGGACTCGCGCGACCCCAAGCCCGGCCGACTCGACCCGATCGGGGTCGCGCTGTCCATCGCGGGTCTGGTCTCGCTGGTCTACGGCATCATCCGCGGCGGCGACGCAGGCTGGGGCAGCGTGGAGGTGATCGGCACCATCGTGCTCGGCCTGCTGATCCTCGGCTTCTTCGTGTGGTTCGAAAAGCGCAGCGACCACCCCGCCCTGGACGTCAAGTTCTTCCGCGATCCGGCCTTCTCCGCCGCGGCCGGCGCGATCGGCCTGGTGTTCTTCGCGCTCATGGGCGTGACCTTCTTCATGGCCTTCTACCTGCAGAGCGTGCGCGGCTACACCCCGCTGCAGACCGGTCTGCTGCTGCTCCCGCTGGCGGTCGCGCAGCTGATGTTCTCGGCGCGCAGCTCGGGGATGGTCAAGCGGTTCGGCGTGCGCGCGGTCACCACCGGCGGCATGCTCGTGGTCGGCCTGAGCTTCCTGGCCTTCCTGGCGATGGACCGCACCTCGCCGATCTGGATCCTGTGCGTGGTGTTCTTCTTCCAGGGCGCCGGCATGGCGCACGTGATGCCGCCGGCCACCAACTCGATCATGTCCTCGCTGCCGCGCGAGAAGGCCGGCGCCGGCTCCGCGGTCAGCAACACCGTGCGCCAGGTCGGCGGCGCGCTCGGCGTGGCGATCCTGGGCTCGGTGTTGTCCTCGGTCTACCGGGACCGGATCTCCGGCGACCTGGACAAGCTCCCGCCGAACGTGCCCAAGGGCCCGGCCGGCGACTCGGTCGAGGCGACGCTCGCGGTGGCCGGCCGACTCGGCGACGAGGGCGCGGCGCTCGTGGACCCGGCCAAGGACGGTTTCATCGACGCCATGCACGCGGCCTCGATCGGATCCGCCGTGGTGGGGCTGATCGGTGCGGTCGTGGTGTTCCTGTGGATGCCGCGCCCCGAGGCCGGGCAGACTGCCCCCCGGGCGGGCGCAGTCGAGCCGTCCGCCGAGGAACAGCGCTCCGCGAAGGTCTGACATGCAGCCTGCGACATCCGCATCAGCGGCCGTACCCCCGGTCGACCCCACGGCCGAACCCCCGGTCGACCCGGTGGCCGCCCCCGGCGCGGTGGACAAGCCGCGCCGGGGCCGGCCGCGCAGCGAGGAGGCCGAACGGGCAATCCTGGACGCGACGCTGCGCCTGCTCGACGAACACCGCAGCATCGCCGCCATCTCCGTCGAGGCGGTGGCCCAGGAGGCGGGGGTGGGCAAGGCCACCATCTACCGCCGCTGGCCCGGCAAGGAGGCGCTGATCGTCGCGGCCGTGGAGGCGGCCGAGGCGATGCCGGCGGTGCTCAAGGGCCGATCGCTGCGCGAGGATCTGGTCCTGGTCCTGGAGCACATGCGTCTCCAGGCCGTCGACAAGCGCGGCGACGGGCTGATGGGGATGCTCACGGGCGAGATGCGCAGCCATCCCGAACTGCACCGGCGCTATCACGAGGTGGTCGTGGAGAAGCGCCGGGCGATTCTGCGCGGCCTGCTGCAACGCGGGGTGGATTCCGGCGAACTGCGTGCCGACCTGCCGATGGAGGTCCTGATGGACCTGGTCACCGGCCCCATACTGGTACGCAAGCTCGTACGGGAGAACGCAAGTCTGGAGCCGGAGCTGCCGGGGCAGATCGCGGATGCGCTGCTCGGCGGGATTCGTGCTCGCTCCTGAGCCATAGGGAACCTATCGGCCGCTTTCCGGCGTCCGTTTCGACGTAGGCGACGTTTTGTTCGTACGTTGACGCGGACACATCCGGGACGCGAACCCGGGACTTCAGGAGGCAGCATGACGTGGCCCACCACGACGGACACCGGAGCCGAGCCGCAACCGGCCGGCGACGGGAGTCCGCGGCGCGGGTCACGATGGTCGTGGCAGCGAATCCGCGAGGATGCGGTCCGTATCTGGCGCACCCCGCCGTGGCGGCGCGGCCGGGTGATCGCGGTGTTCGCGGTGCTGGCCACCCTCCCGCTCGCGTTCCACCGGCTGGTGCCCAACACGCCGGGCAACTGGGGCAGCTTCGTGGAGACCTTCCTGCCCTGGGCCGGTCTGGTCGTCCCGGTGCTGCTGGTCTGCGCGGCGATCCGTCGCTCGTGGACCGCGGTCGCCGCGACCATGTTGCCGATCCTGGTCTGGGTGACCATGTTCGGCGGATTCTTCCTGCCCGGCCGCGGCGGCGGCCCGCACGACCTGCGGGTGGTCAGCCTCAACGTGAACGCGGGCAACCCGGACCCGGCCGGCACCGCCCGCTCGCTGCTGGGCGCGAACGCGGATGTGATCGCGCTGGAGGAACTGCCCGAGGGCGCCTGGAAGCTGTACAACGCGGTGCTCAAGGACCGGTACCCGAACGTGCAGCACGAGGGCACGGTCGCGGTGTGGACCACGGCGGGCTTCCCGATGGACAAGGCCGAGGCGGTCGACGTCGGGATGGGCTTCACCCGCGCGCTGCGCACGATGATCAAGACGCCCAAGGGCGACGTCGCGTTCTACGCCGTGCACCTGGCGTCGGTGCGCTTCGGCCCGAGCGGCTTCACGGTCGGCGACCGCAACCGTACGATCGGCGCACTGGCCCGGTCGCTCGCGGTCGAGACGGCGCCGCACGTGGTGCTGGCCGGCGACCTGAACGGGACCACCGACGATCGCGCGCTGCAGCCGATCACCGGATACCTGCGGGACGCGCAGGACGCGGCGGGCACCGGGATGGGCTTCACCTGGCCCGAGTCGTTCCCGATGGCCGCGATCGACCACATCATGTACCGCGGGATGGCCGCCGCGGATGCCCGGGTGCTGGGCAGCACGCCGAGCGACCACATGCCCGTCCTGGCGGATCTGCGACTGCGCTGAACCGAAACGCGAGGGGCCCGACCGGATCGGTCGGGCCCCTTCGCGTGCCCTTGTCGCCTCGTGCCCGCCCGCGCGTGTTCGTGCGCCCTCGGGTGGATGTGCGGGCGCGCGTTCAGCCGCTCTCGCGCCACCGGTTGGTGATCGGCAGCCGCCGGTCCCGGCCGAATGCCTTGAGCGAGATCTTGGTACCCGGCGGGTACTGCCGACGCTTGTACTCGGCGGTGTCCACCAGGTGGAGGATGCGGTCCACCATCGCCGGCTCGAAGCCTGCGGCCACGATCGCGTCGCGCCCGATGTCGCGCTCGACGTAGTCGTCCAGGATGTCGTCGAGCAGGTCGTACGGCGGCAGCGAGTCGGCGTCGACCTGGCCCGGGCGCAGCTCGGCGCTCGGCGGCTTGGTGATCGAGTTGACCGGGATGGGCGCCACCTCGCCGCGCCGCTCGGCCTCCGCGTTGCGCCAGCGCGCCAGCCGCCACACCACGGTCTTGGGTACGTCCTTGATCGGCGCGAACCCCCCCACCGCGTCGCCGTAGAGCGTGGAGTATCCGCAGGCCAGCTCGCTCTTGTTGCCGGTGGCCAGGACCAGATGGCCCTCCTGGTTGGACAGGCCCATCAAGGTGGTGCCGCGCACTCGGGCCTGGAGGTTCTCCTCGGCCAGGCCGGTCAGTGCGAGCGCGCCCAGGTAGGCGTCCACCATCGGCGCGATCGGCACCTGGCGGTAATTCAGCCCGATCCGCTCGGCGGTGTCGGCCGCGTCGTCCTTGGAGTGTTCGGAGGAGTAACTGCTCGGCATCGAGATGCCGTACACGTTCGCGCCACCCACCGCGTCCGCCGCGATCGCCGCGACCAGGGCCGAGTCGATCCCGCCGGACAGGCCCAGCAGCACCGAACCGAAGCCGTTCTTGACCACGTAGTCGCGCAGCCCCAGGACCAGCGCGCCGTAGATCTCCGCGTCGTCCGACAGGGCGGGTGCGATCGAGGGCTCGGCCGCGGGTGCGGGCACCGGCGCGGCGTGCTCGGTGACGATCACCTGCCGGATGGTCAGGCCGTCGGCCACCACGTCGCCGCCGCTGTACACGCTGTCGTCGACGGTGCGCTCGGGCAGGTCCAGGTCGGCGATCAGCAGTTCCTCGCGGAACTGCGCGCCGCGCGAGAGCACCCGTCCCTCGGCGTCCACGATCAGCGAGTCGCCGTCGAAGACGAGTTCGTCCTGACCGCCGAAGGCATTGACGTAGGCGAGGGTGCAATCGGCCTCGCGGGCGCGGCGGCGGACCAGTTCCAGGCGCGAGTCGTCCTTGCTGGCCTCGTACGGCGACGCGTTGATCGACAGCAGCAGGCCGACCCGCGCGGCGCGTGCGGCGGCCACCGGGCCGCCCTCCTGCCACAGGTCCTCGCAGACCGCGATCGCGATGTCGACCCCGCCGATCCGGGTGACCAGGAGTCCATCGCCCGGGACGAAGTAGCGGTACTCGTCGAAGACGCCGTAGTTGGGCAGGTGGTGCTTGGCCGAGCGGGCCACGATCCGGCCGCCGTGCAGCACCGCGACCGCGTTCTGCGGGGCCCCGGCCGGGCGGCCCAGCCGGGGCGTGGACACCGCGCACCGGTCCAGATGGCCCACCACGACCGCGATCTCGCCCAGCCCCTCGGCGGCCAGCCGGGCCGCGAGCGCCTCCACCGCGAGTCGGGAGGCCTCGACGAAGGACGACCGCAGGGCCAGATCCTCGACGGGGTAACCGGTGAGCGCCATCTCCGGGAACGCCACGAGCGACGCGCCGCGGTCGGCGGCCTGCCGGGTGCGGCCGAGGATCAGTTCTGCGTTGCCGTGGAGATCGCCGACCGTGGGGTCGATCTGGCTGAGGGCGATGCGAATCCGGGTCACCCGACTCAATGTACCCGACCCTTGGCGTCAAAGTGACGAATAGTGGGGCGGGTGTCGACGGCGCGCCGTGCGGACCCCGTCCCGGATGCGATGGCGGCTGCTCGGCCGGCCGGAAAACCGCAGGCGAACGGCGGGCGAAAGCCGTTTGTTCGAGCAGGCCCGGGGCTCGGCGGCAAAGCACTCGGGCGATACCCTGGGCACAGTTCACCACCGGGCCCCGACGGCTCGCCCGACGGGATCCCCGGAGGGTGCGACGCCGCGCGAAAAGGTATCCCGCAGGTCGCCCATGGAGCGGTTCTCGGGGTACAGGACCACGGGAGTCACGCGAGCACGGCGGTACCCGTGTGCGAGCAGGAGTGCAACGCAAAGGGTACGTAATGTGCCCGAAACCCTGAAGCGGGATACTCGTGTGCCCCGCAGTGCCCCTGCCGATCGCTCACAGGCCGTCCGACCTGCAAGGATAGGGAATTATGGATAAGCAGCAGGAGTTCGTGCTCCGCACCCTGGAGGAGCGCGACATCCGGTTCGTGCGGCTGTGGTTCACCGATGTGCTCGGCTTCCTGAAGTCGGTCGCGGTGGCTCCGGCCGAGCTGGAACAGGCCTTCGCGGAAGGCATCGGGTTCGACGGCTCGGCGATCGAGGGATTCGCCCGCGTGCACGAATCCGACATGTTGGCGAAGCCGGATCCGGCCACGTTCCAGATTCTGCCGTGGCGGGCCGAGGCGCCCGGTACCGCGCGGATGTTCTGCGACATCCTGATGCCCGACGGCTCGCCGTCCTTCGCGGACCCGCGCTACGTGCTCAAGCGCACCCTGGAGCGGGCGTCGGAGAAGGGCTTCACCTTCTACACGCACCCCGAGATCGAGTTCTTCCTGTTCAAGGAGAAGCCGGTCGACGGGCGCCCGCCGACCCCGGTGGACCACAGCGGCTACTTCGACCACACTCCGCAGCCGGTCGGCCAGGACTTCCGCCGACAGGCGATCACGATGCTCGAGAACATGGGCATCTCGGTCGAGTTCAGCCATCACGAGGGTGCGCCGGGCCAGCAGGAGATCGACCTGCGCTACGCGGACGCGCTGAGCACGGCGGACAACATCATGACCTTCCGCCTGGTGGTCAAGGAGGTCGCGCTGGAGCAGGGCGTGCACGCGTCCTTCATGCCCAAGCCGTTCTCCGAACACCCGGGCTCGGGCATGCACACGCACCTGTCCCTGTTCGAGGGCGATCGCAACGCCTTCTACGAGGCCGGCGCCGAGTACCAGCTCTCCAAGGTCGGCCGCTCGTTCATCGCGGGCCTGCTCATGCACGCGGGCGAGATGGCCGCGATCACGAACCAGTGGGTCAACTCGTACAAGCGGCTGTGGGGTGCGTCGGCGCGCACCGCGGGCATGGGCGGCGAGGCACCCTCGTACATCTGCTGGGGGCACAACAACCGCTCCGCGCTGGTGCGGGTGCCGATGTACAAGCCCACCAAGGGGCAGTCCACCCGGATCGAGGTGCGCCAGATCGACTCGGCGTGCAACCCCTACCTGGCCTACGCCGTGCTGCTCGGCGCCGGGCTCAAGGGCGTCGAGGAGGGCTACGAACTGCCCGCCGGCGCCGAGGACGACGTGTGGGCGCTGACCGACGCCGAGCGCCGCGCACTGGGCATCGCACCGCTGCCGCAGAACCTGGCCGAGGCGATCGCGCTGATGGAGCGCAGCGAACTGCTGCCGGAGATCCTCGGTGAGCACGTCTTCGAGTTCTTCCTGCGCAACAAGCGGCACGAGTGGGAGGAGTACCGCCAGCAGGTGACCCCCTTCGAGCTGAAGCGGTACCTGCCGGTGCTCTGAGCGCACCCGTCGCCCGCGGGCGAGCGCGACGCGAACGGCCCGACCCCGGCGTGGGGTCGGGCCGTTCGTCGTCGGGCAGCGCGCGGGTGCTCACGTCATCGGCGGGCCGAGCAGTTCCAGGATGTAGCGGACGTAGGCGTCCTTGTCCTCGCCCTGGGGCAGCAGTTGCGGCGCACCCCGGCGGATCAACGCGATGCCGACGGTCATCGTCAGCGCGGTCAGCGCGTGCCGGTAGGCGGCGTCGGCGGGCAGGCCGAGTTCCTCGGTGAGGCGGGCGCCGAACTCCAGGCGGCGGCGGGTGACCTGCTCCAGGATCGGGCCCACCACCGGGTGTTGGGCGTGGATCAGCAGCGTGGTGGTGATGTCCGCACCACTGGGTGCGGTGAACGCGTACTCGGTGAGCCGACGGCCGCGCTCCGCCGGATCCTCGATGCGTTCGGCCGCGGCCATCAGTTCCTCGGACTCGGCCATCCAGCGCTCCAGAGCGGCCTGGATGAGCGAGTCGCGATCCTTGAAGTGCCAGTAGAAGCTGCCCTTGGTGGTGCCGAGGCTCTCCGCGAGGGGTTCCACCGCGACCGCGCCCAGGCCGCCCTCTCGCATCGCCTCCAGGGCGGCCCGAGCCCAGTCCTCTCGGCTGAGGGTGCGGCGGCCGGGGCGAGCGGGCCGTTCCGGTTCGTCGTCTGATTGAACCCTCTCCGAGGGAACACCGTTGCGCATGGCACCTACGCTAACGTAGGGTGACGTTCCGTACGGTGGCGTATGGCGGCTCGTTGCTACGGAGGCCTCTTCGGGCCGTGGGACGGACGGCTCGCAGAGTGGAATCGTCGTCCGCCACCGGGCAAGGGCGCGCCGCATTCGAGTTCGCCGCGGTCGGGGGGCTCGGCGAGCCCCGTGCGGCGCGTCCACATTCCCAGTTCCGTTCTTGATCGATCAGCCGTTTGACCGGATACGCTCGGCCGGTGACCTCTGTGGATCAGCCTCGCGAACCGGCGGCCACCGACGGGCGCCTGGTCCGGCTCGGCTTCACCGACATCGCGGCCGCCGCGCGCCACCTGCGCGACCCGGCACTGCTCGGCGCCGGGGACGACTCGCTCTTCCTGGACGCGCTCGCCGCCACCGCCGACCCCGACCTCGCGCTGCTCGGCCTGGTCCGGCTCGCCGAGGCCGCCGCCGACCGCTCCGTCCTGCTGTCCACACTCGCCTCGGCGAAGCCGTTCCGGGACCGGATACTGGGCGTCCTGGGCGTGAGCGCGGCCCTGGGCGACCACCTCGCGCGCCACCCCGACGACTGGCGCACCCTGGTCACCTACGACGTGCAGGACGCCCGGCCCACACCGGCCTACTTCCACGCCGTGCTCACCACCGCCACCGCCGGCCTGCGCGGCGACCCGGCCCTGGACGCGCTGCGGATCGGCTACCGGCGCTGCCTGCTCTCGATCGCCGCCCGCGACGTGTGCGGCAGCGCCGACGAGCCGACCGTGGCCACCGAACTCGCCGACCTGGCCGGCGCCACCCTGGACGCCGCGCTCGACCTGGTCCGGCGCGAACACCCGGTCGAGGCCGAGCAGTGCCGGCTCGCGGTGATCGGCATGGGCAAGTGCGGCGGACGCGAACTCAACTACATCAGCGACGTGGACGTGGTCTTCGTCGCCGAGGCGCCCCCCGGCGTGCCCGAGGGCGTCGCGGTCGCCGCCGCCAACCGGCTGGCCGGCGCGCTGATGCGGGCCTGCTCGGCGACCACGATCGAGGGCTCGATCTGGGAGGTGGACGCCAACCTGCGCCCGGAAGGCCGCAACGGCCCGCTCACCCGCACCCTGGCCAGCCACCTCGCCTACTACGAACGCTGGGCCAAGACCTGGGAGTTCCAGGCCCTGCTCAAGGCCCGCCCGGTGGCCGGCGACGCGGCGCTGGGCCGCAAGTACCTGGACAGCGTGTCCCCACTGGTGTGGACCGCCGCCCGCCGGGAGAACTTCGTCGCCGACGTGCAGGCGATGCGCCGCCGCGTCGTGGACAGCATCCCCGCACGCGAGGTGGAACGCGAGGTCAAGCTCGGACCCGGCGGCCTGCGCGACATCGAATTCGCGGTCCAACTCCTCCAGCTGGTGCACGGCAAGTCCGATCCGGCGCTGCGCTGCGGCGCCACCCTGGACGCGCTCGCCGCGCTGTCCGCGGCCGGCTACGTGGGCCGCGACGACGGTGCCGCGCTGGACGCCGCGTACCGCTTCCTGCGCACGCTGGAGCACCGGATCCAGCTCTTCCGGCTGCGCCGCACCCACCTGATGCCGACCGACCCGGGCGAACTGCGCCGGATCGGCCGCTCGATGGGCATGCGCGCCAACCCGGTGGGCGAGTTGGAGAAGGCCTGGAAGCAGCAGACGGTGGAGGTCCGCCGACTGCACGAGAAGTTGTTCTACCGGCCGCTCCTGGACGCGGTCGCCCGGCTCAAGGCGGGCGAGCAGCGGCTGACCCCGGAGGCCGCACGGGCCCGCTTCGAGGCCCTGGGGTACGCCGACCCGGCCGCCGCGCTGCGCCACCTGGAGGCGCTCGCGTCCGGGGTCAGCCGGCGCGCCTCGATCCAGCGCACGCTGCTGCCGGTGATGCTGAGCTGGTTCGCCGACTCGGCGGATCCCGATGCCGGGCTGCTCGCCTTTCGACAGGTCTCCGACGCGCTCGGCAACACGCACTGGTACCTGCGGCTGCTCCGCGACTCCGGGGCGGGTTCGTCGGGCGCGGCGGCCGAGTACATGGCCCGGGTGCTCGCGTCCGGGCGGCTGGCGCCGGATCTGCTGCTGCGGGCGCCCGAGGCGGTGGCGATACTCGGCGACGTGGACGGGCTGCGGCCGCGCTCGCGGGCGGCACTGGAGACCGAGATCCTGGCCGCGGTGGGACGTGCGCCGGGGCCGGAGAGCGCGGTGCAGGCGGCGCGCAGCGTGCGTCGCCGCGAGTTGTTCCGGATCGTCGCGGCCGACGTGCTGGGCCGGCTGGACGTGGACGCCATCGGCAAGGCGCTCACCGATGTCAACGCGGCGACGCTGACCGGTGCGCTCCAAGCCGCGATAGACGCGTGCGAGCGCACGATGGGGCCGATCCCGACCCGGATCGCGATCATCGCGATGGGCCGGTTCGGCGGCTACGAGCAGGGCTACGGCAGCGACGCGGACGTGATGTTCGTACACGAACCGATCGAGGGCGCGCAGGAGGAAGCCGCGACCAGGGCCGCACACGGCGTGTGCCACGAGGTGAGCCGGCTGTTGCAGATCCCTTCCACGGACCCGCCGCTGTTGATCGATGCCGACCTGCGGCCCGAGGGGCGACAGGGCCCGCTGGTACGCACGTTGGCGTCCTACCGGGCGTACTACGAGCGCTGGTCCAAGCTGTGGGAGAGCCAGGCGCTGCTGCGCGCCGACTTCACCTCAGGGGACGCCGACCTGGGTCGGCGGTTCCTGACCATGGTCGATCCGCTGCGGCACCCGTGGGGCGGGATCGACGACGCCCAGGTGCGCGAGATCCGCCGGATGAAGGCCCGGATCGAGTCCGAGCGGCTGCCCCGCGGCGCCGACCCGACCACGCACACCAAGCTCGGGCGCGGCGGGTTGGCCGACGTGGAATGGGTGGTCCAGTTGTTGCAACTGCGGCACGCGCACGCCGTGCCCGCGTTGCGGGTGACCGGCACCCGGCAGGGCCTCGCGGCGGCCCGGGACGCGGGACTGCTCGACGGACACGACGCACAAATCCTGGACGACGCGTGGGTCGGGGCCACCCGGGTGCGCAACGCGGTGATGATCGTGCGCGGCCGGTCCTCGGACAGCTTCCCGACCGATGTGCGCGAGCTGGGCGGGGTGGCCCGGCTGCTCGGCCACCCGTCGGACGAGACCGGCAGCCTGATCGAGGAGTACCGCCGGGTGACCCGGCTCGCCCGGGTCGTGGTGGAGCGGGTGTTCTACGGCGAGGACGAGACTTCGACGGGCTCGCGCTGAGGCTGCTCGCGCCGTGCGTCGTCGTCGGGCGGCGCGCCCGGGCCGCCCACACCCGCATGCGCGCGCTCGGGCTCGGCGGGTCGACCACCGGGCTCGGGAGCCGCGCGCGGATCGTCCGGCGGGTACTGCGGGAAGCGGTACGCGGAGCGCCCGTTGAGCAGGCACTGCAGGCCGAAGGCCACGGCGAGGGTGATCCAGCCGCCGACCGCGTCGAGCACGAAGTGGTTGCCGGTCGCCACGATCACGAACAGGGTCGCGATCGGGTACAGCACCCCGAGCACCTTGACCCACATCGGCCGGGCGAACATCACGATCGCCATCGCGCACCACGTCGACCAGCCGATGTGCATCGACGGCATCGCGGCGTACTGGTTGGAGACGTTCTTCATGTCCCCGGATGCCATCGAGCCCCACGTGTGGTGGACCAGGACGGTGTCGATGTAGCCCGCGCCCGGCAGCAGCCGCGGTGGGGCCAGGGCGAAGAAGAAGTATCCGAACAGCGCCACGCCGGTGGTCAGGAACAGCACCGTGCGCACGGCTCGGTAGCGGCCCGGATGCCGGTGGAAGAGCCACACCAGGACGCCGATGGTCACCACGAAGTGCAGCGTCGCGTAGTAGTAGTTCATCGACACGATCAACCATGTGACGCCGTTGACGGCGTGGTTGACGCTGTGTTCGATGTCGATGTGCAGCGCATGTTCGAGATCGAGCAGTTGCCTGGCGCGGTCCACGGCGAGATGCTCCCGCTCGGGCACCGCGTTGCGGATGAGTGAGTAGACCCAGTAACTCAACGCGATCAACGCGAGTTCGACCACGAATCGAGGCCGACGCGGCGTGCTCAGATAGGCACGCAATCGAGACCGCGGATGGGCCTTCGTGGGGATTGACTGCATGGTTGTCCGTCCGGCTTCGTCGGTCACCCGTCGCCCCGACGGCGGCATGGTCTCTCGGCTCGGAATGCCCCCCATGGGTCAAGTCTGCCAGAGCCCGTGCTTTCGCCGATCACCCTGTAGGGCCATCCAAGGGTGATCTTCTCCTTCTCCGGGGGGAGGAATCGGACTTCTCGTCGGATGGTGCACGGGGTGCCGGGGTGGGGTCTCGTGCCCTGTGGGGCGCCCGGGGATGGCGGCTGGGTCTCGCGATCGCGAGGCGGGGCGGATGTGCGAGCGCCGCCCTCCGGGGGTGTGGAGGGCGGCGCTCGGCGTGTTGTCGTCGCTTCGGGTGTGGTTGGCGATTCTGGTGTTGTCGTCGCTTCGGGTGTCGTCTGCGGCTCGGGTGTCGGCCTCGGGTCGGGTGTCGATCTCGGTTCGGTGTCGTTTTCGGTTTCGGTGCCGTCTTCGGTTCCGGTGGGGTCGGTGGCCTCGGCCGGGGTCATCGGGCCGGGGCGTGGTCAGTGGGTCGAGAGGGGCTCGGGGGAGTCGTCGGCGGAGGCGGCCGGTGCGGCTGCGGTGGGCGCCGGCTTGCGCAGGGTGGCGGCGGCGATCAGGGCGCCGGCGGCGGCGATCGCGGCGGCGCCGAGGAAGGCCGCCGAGAAGCCGTCGGTGAGGGCGGCGGGGTTGCCGACCTCCCGGGCGCCGTGTGCGGCGGCGACGGCGGTCATGGCGGCCAGGCCGAGCGCGGAGCCGATCTGGTAGCTGGTGTTGACGATGCCGGAGGCGAGGCCGCCCTCCTCGGGACGGGCGCTGGAGATGGCCGTGCCGAGGGAGGGGATGAAGGCGAGGGCCATGCCGGCGGCGGCGAGCAGGGACGCGGGCAGGACGTCGACCCAGTAGTTGCCGTCGGCGCGGACGAAGGACAGCCACAACATGCCACCGGCGAGCGCGGCGAGACCGGCGACCACGAGCGGGGCCGGGCCGAAGCGGGCGATCAGCCGCGGAGCGAGCACGATCATCATCACCATGATGGCGACGGTCATCGGCAGCAGCGCGGAGCCGGAGGCGAAGGCGCCCAGGCCGAGGACCTGCTGAAGGTAGAGGTTGAGGAAGAACCACATCGGGATCCAGGCGCCCGCCATCAGCAGCTGGGCGAGGTTGGCACCGGCGAGGCCCGGCGTACGCAGGATGCGCAGCGGCATCAGCGGCTCGGCCCGCTTGCCCTGGAGCAGCAGGAACAGGGCGGTGAGCGCGATGCCGGCGGCGAGCACGAGGAGTGTCTCGGCCGAGGTCCAGCCGGTCTCCGGGGCCCGGACGACGGCGTACACGACGGTACCGAGGCCGGCGGTGACGGTGATCGCGCCGAGGATGTCGATGCCGCCGCGGCGGGCGGGGGCGTCGGGCATCAGCGCCGGGGTGGCGACGAGGGCCAGGATCGCGACCGGGATGTTGATGTAGAAGACCCACGGCCAGCTGGCGTACTCGGTGATCAGGCCGCCGAGGAAGACGCCGGCCGTACCGCCGGCGGGGGCCGCCGCGCCGTACAGCGCGAAGGCCTTGGTGAGCTCCTTGGGGTTGCCGCCGAAGAGCATCATCAACAGGGTCAGGGCCGAGGGCGCGATGAGCGCGGCGCCGACACCCTGCACGGCGCGACCGGCGAGTTCGACCCAGACCTCGTCGGCGAGGCCGGCGGCGAGTGAACCGGCGCCCAGGACGGCCCAGCCGGCGCTGAACATGCGCTTGGCGCCGAACAGGTCGGACAGCCGCCCGCCGAGCAGGAGCAGGCCGCCGAAGGCGACCACGTAGGCGTTGAAGACCCAGGACAGGTTCTCCTGTGAGAAGCCGAGATCGGTACGCATCTCGGGCAGCGCCACGCCGATGATCGACGTGTCCATGATGACCATGAACTGGGCAAGCGCGATCAGCGCGAGCGCCGACCAGCGCCGTGGGTTGGGTGCCGCCTGCGATTGGGACATGGTGATCACTCCGTAGATACGCGTGGGGGGTATCGAGCGATCAGGAACATACCCTAGGGGGGTATCGACACGCCAGGGGTCGGGAGCAAAAATACCTCACGGGGGTATCCGCTAGGTCGGTTGTGGCAACGAAATCGGCCCTGCCCCCCGCCGAATGCGGGGGGCAGGGCCGTTCCGGACCAGGCAACCGCAGCTTCGATCACGCCGGCGCCCGATGTACGACCTCGTCCGGCTGCAACCACGAGCGAGGCGCACACGAAGAAGGCCGTCGACCGCGCTCTGGAAGCAGCGGTCGACGGCCTTGTCCTTCGGGGGAGCGCTCTCGCCCTCCCGGGCTGCCTGGAGGGTAAACCTGCAGGTCGGCGGTGCTTCGACTTAAATGTCGAAGTAGAGCTCGAACTCGTGCGGGTGGGGGCGCAGGCGGACCGGGTCGATTTCCTTGGTGCGCTTGTATTCGATCCAGGTGTCGATCAGGTCCTGGGTGAACACGCCGCCTTCGAGGAGGTACTCGTGGTCGGCTTCCAGGGCGTCGAGGACCTCGGCGAGGGTGCCGGGGACCTGGGGGACGGCCTGGTGCTCGTCGGGGGCCAGTTCGTACAGGTCCTTGTCGACCGGCTCGAGCGGCTCGATCTTGTTCTTGATGCCGTCGAGGCCGGCCATCAGCTGGGCGGCGAAGGCCAGGTACGGGTTGGCCGACGGGTCCGGGACGCGGAACTCGACGCGCTTGGCCTTCGGGTTGCTGCCCGTGATCGGGATGCGGATGCAGGCCGAGCGGTTGCGCTGCGAGTAGACCAGGTTGACCGGCGCCTCGAAGCCCGGGACCAGACGGTGGTACGAGTTGACCGTCGGGTTGGTGAAGGCGAGCAGCGACGGGGCGTGCTTGAGCAGGCCGCCGATGAAGTAGCGGGCGGTGTCGGACAGACCCGCGTAGCCCTGCTCGTCGTAGAACAGCGGCGAGCCGTCGGTCCACAGCGACATGTGGCAGTGCATGCCCGAGCCGTTGTCACCGAAGATCGGCTTCGGCATGAAGGTCGCGGTCTTGCCGTTGCGCCACGCGACGTTCTTGACGATGTACTTGAACAGCATCAGGTCGTCGGCCGCGGCCAGCAGCGTGTTGAACTTGTAGTTGATCTCGGCCTGGCCGGCGGTGCCCACCTCGTGGTGCTGGCGCTCGATCTCCAGACCCGCGGCCTCCAGCTCCAGGGAGATCTCCGCGCGCAGGTCGGCGAAGTGGTCGACCGGCGGGGTCGGGAAGTAGCCGCCCTTGTAGCGGACCTTGTAGCCGCGGTTGTTCTCCTCCGCACCGGTGTTCCAGGCGCCCGCCTCGGAGTCGATGTGGTAGAAGGACTCGTTCGCGCCGGTCGCGAAGCGCACGCTGTCGAACACGTAGAACTCGGCCTCGGGGCCGAAGTACGCCGTGTCGGCGATGCCGGTGCCGGCGAGGTAGCGCTCGGCCTTCTTCGCGACGTTGCGCGGGTCGCGGCTGTACTCCTCATCCGTCAGCGGGTCGTGGATGAAGAAGTTGATGTTGAGCGTCTTGTCCTTGCGGAACGGGTCGAGCCGCGCCGTGGACAGGTCGGGGCGAAGCGCCATGTCCGACTCGTGGATCGCCTGGAAGCCGCGGATCGAGGATCCGTCGAATGCCAGCGTCTCGGTCGGGTCGAACGTCTTCGCCGGGACCGTGAAGTGCTGCATCACGCCAGGCAGGTCGCAAAAACGGACGTCGACGAACTTGACGTCGTTGTCGGCGATGTATCGCGACACCTCTTCGGCGTTGTTGAACATCAATCCTCCTCGACCCGGCGCCAGGCGCGGGTAGTTGCGTTCGCGGGGAGCGGCCTCCTCCCCGGTGGCCACTAGGCCTCGAAGGTAGGCGGGAGCGGTTTCCCGTCGGTGTCCCTCGTGTTTCCGGGATGTTACGCACACACCCGTACGGTCTAGCCCGTCTTGCCTGGATGCATGCCCATGATCAACCCGACCACGCGCACCCCGGGGCGGGCGAATCGGCCCGGCTCGTCTACTTTGGAGTGGTGGACGAGAACACGACCGCATCGCGGAACCAGGCCCCCGGGACGGCGGGCGAAGACTTCGGCTACCGCGGCAAGCGTCTCGGGCTGCCCGAGGACGGGCCCAATTCGTTGGCACCGACCGGGCGCAGGCTGATCGCCCTGCTCATCGACTGGGGCATCTGCTACGTCATCGCGCTGTCCTTCCTGGGCGGCGGCGACCTCAACGACCCCGGGACGAGCTGGGGCACCCTCGCCCTGTTCGCCGCCGAGAACCTGTTGCTGGTGAGCACGATCGGCTGGACCTTCGGCAAGCGCATCATGGGCATCCGGGTGGTCTCGGTCACTCGCGACACGCTGTTGCCGCTCGCGGTCGTGGTGCGCACGTTCCTGCTGTGCCTGGTGATCCCGCCGGCGATCTACGACCGGGACGGGCGCGGGTTCCACGACAAGGCGGTCGGCACCGCGGTGGTGCGTGCGTAGTTCGTAACACGGCGGGAGCGGGCGCGACGACCCGTGACACCGCGCGACGCCTCCGCGGCAAGCACCTGCCCAACGAGTACCCCTCCGCAACGAGGACCTGCGCAACAAGCACCTCCGCGGCAAGGCACGCCGGCGGAACGGCACGCCGGCGGAAACGGCGGGACAGCGGAAAGAGCGGCGGGGGGGCGGGGGGGGGGGGCCCCCCCCGGGGGGGGGGGGGGGGGGGGGGGGGGGGGGTGGGGGTGGGGGGGGGGGGGGGGGGGGCCGCGCGGGGAGAACACCGCGGGGCCCCCGCGCGGC
>NZ_JBIBGL010000003.1:0-346694 GCF_042956465.1 Embleya sp. NPDC008237 | reverse complement strand
AAACACCCCCCGCGGCGTACCGCCCCGCGGGCGCCCGGGCCCGCGGGCGTACCGGGGGGGCCTGCGTAATGGGGGGGGGGGTGCGGTTTCCGCCCCCCCGCCGCTCTCGTGATCGGGTGGGGACGGGTGGTGCTGTTCGCGTCGCGTGGGGGGGGGTCGGGCCGCGAAGGGTCAGCCGCGCGGGCCGCGCGGCATGCGCGCGCCCTTCGGCATCGGGCCCTTGGGCACCGGCATGTTCTTCATCAGGTCGCCGACCGCGCGCAGGCGGTCGTTGACCACCGCGACCTCGGGCTTGGCCATGGTCGGCGTCAGCTTCATGATGTGCCGTTGCAGCTTGAGCAGCGGGACCTGACCCTCGTCGTTGCCGACGATGATCGTGTGCACCGTCGTGTTCGCCACCAGACGGGACATCCGCTTCTTCTCATCGGCCAGCAGTCGCGTGACGCGACCGGGCTGGCCCTCGCCCACCAGGATGATGCCGGGGCGACCCACGGCGCGGTGGACGACATCCTGCTGGCGGGTGATGGCCACGGTGGGGGTCACGACCCAGCCACGCTTGAGTGACTGCATGACCGCCAACGCGGCGCCGGGCTGGCCCTCCATCTGGCCGAGCACCGACTTCTCGGCCCGTCGTCCGAAGATGAAGGCCGCCGCGAGCAGACCCACGAGGGCGCCGAAGATGCCCAGGTAGATCGGATGTCCCCACCAGAAGCCGATGGCCAGGAGTACTGCGAATACGCCCAGGCCCCAGGCCGCCACAATCAAGCCGACCCAGGGATCGGCCTTCTTCGTCTGCTGGTAGGCGAGCCGGATCTGCTTCAGCCGGCCGCTCTTCTCGGTTGGTTCCTTGCTCGCCATGTGAAAAGGATACTGGCGTGTCGTGCACCCCGGACAATGGCTGCCGACAGCTTGTCCGAACCTTCATGCGAGCGGCGCAGCGATACGGCCGTCCGGCCGGAGGCGAACCTCCGGTGAACGGCCGTACGGCGCAACGCGCGGCAACGCGCGTCAGTGCGAGCCGGTGCCCGGGGCCGGGTTGACCGGGGCGAGCCGGGCCAGGATGTCGGAGGCCTCGGCGCGGGCACGGGCACGGTTGCGGTCGGCACACACGGCCGCCCACGCGTTGCGGCGCGCGGTGCGCTGACCGCCCTCGAACATCAGCACGGTCTCGACGGCCCGGAAGACCCGGCCCACGGTCGCCCTGCGGGCTGCGAAGCCGCGATCGAACGCGTCTCGCAGCACCGAGGCGTTGCCCTGTTGCGTGTCGTGCATGAACGTCGTTCCCCCTACCTGTTTTCGGGTGCGAAGGCTCACCGCACTGCGGTCGACTCTCGCAACAATGTGTTACCAAACGATGACGTCCGGGTCAAACCGACGTGAAAGTCTGCATACCTTCGCCCGAAGCGGAGCGGGAGTCGCGCACTTCGAGTGCCTGGCGGTACAGCCGGCCCGCGCGGTACGAGGAGCGGACCAGGGGGCCGGAGAGCACGCCCGCGAAGCCGATCTCCTCGGCCTCCTCGTTCAGCTCGACGAACTCCTCCGGGCGTACCCAGCGCTCGACGGGGTGGTGCCGCACGCTCGGCCGCAGGTATTGCGTGATGGTCAGCAGCTCGCAGCCGGCGTCGTACAGGTCCTGCATGGCCTGGCTGACCTCGGCGCGTTCCTCGCCCATGCCCAGGATCAGGTTGGACTTGGTGACCAGGCCGTCCGCCCGGGCCTGGGTGATCACGTCGAGCGAACGCTCGTACCGGAAACCCGGGCGGATGCGCTTGAAGATCCGCGGCACCGTCTCGATGTTGTGCGCGAGCACCTCGGGACGGGAGGAGAAGACCTCGGCCAGCTGGTCCGGCTGCGCGGTGAAGTCCGGGATCAGCAGTTCCACGCCGGTGCCCGGGTTCAGCTGCTTGATCTGGCGGACCGTCTCCGCGTACAGCCAGGCACCGCCATCGGGCAGGTCGTCGCGGGCGACGCCGGTGACGGTCGCGTACTTCAGGCCCATCGCCTGGACCGACTCCGCGACGCGGCGCGGCTCGTCACGGTCGAGCTCGGCCGGCTTGCCGGTGTCGATCTGGCAGAAGTCGCAGCGCCGGGTGCACTGGTCGCCGCCGATCAGGAAGGTTGCCTCGCGGTCTTCCCAGCATTCGTAGATGTTGGGACAACCGGCCTCCTCGCACACCGTGTGCAGCCCCTCGCGCTTCACGAGTTGCTTGAGCTCGGTGTACTCGGGGCCCATCTTCGCCCGGGTCTTGATCCACGAAGGCTTGCGCTCGATGGGAGTCTCGGCGTTGCGGACTTCCAGGCGAAGCAGCTTGCGGCCGTCGGGTGCGACAGCGGACACGCGCGACTCCCTTTGCTCGGGGCAGCCTGCGGGGCGGGACAGACTGCGGTGGGCCCGACTGGATGGTCCGGGCCCGTGGTGGGGCGGTACGTCCAGAGTACGCCGAGGGATTCGGGCCTCCGGACGGCCCATCCGGTGGCAACCGGGACGAACTCGGGTGGATTCCCCGGATGCCGGATCCGGTACGAGGCGTGCGTCACGCGGCCGACGGACTCCGCGTCACGCCGAGCGCGCGGCGGGCGTCACGCGGAGCACGATCCACGCCTCACACGGGCACGTGCGCGAACACGTCGGCCAGGTGCTTCTCGGCCAGCGGCAGTACCTCGGCGACCGTCACCTCGCGGCCGAGTTCGCGGCTCAGCGAGGTGACGCCGGCGTCCTTGATGCCGCACGGCACGATCCGGTCGTAGTACGTCATGTCCGCGTCGCAGTTGATCGCGAAGCCGTGCATGGTCACCTTGCGCGAGACCCGGACGCCGATCGCCGCGAGCTTGCGGTCGTCGCCGCGCTGGCCCGCGTTGGAGGGCGCGTACTCCGGGCCGGCCAGGCGCGGGTCGAACTCCGGGTGCAGGCGCGGGTCGGGGCCGGCCGCCAGGCGGCTGTCCAGCCGCAGATCGAGCCCGCCGACCGGGGCCGGGCTCGGCGGCACCGCGTCGCCCAGGACCCAGACACCGCTGCGACCCTCGATCCGGGTGGTCTCCAGGCCCAGGTCGGCGCAGACCCGGATCAGCGCCTCCTCCATCCGGCGCACGTGCGCGACCACGTCGACCGGCTCGGGCAGCCGCACGATCGGGTAGCCGACGAGCTGCCCGGGGCCGTGCCAGGTGATCTTGCCGCCCCGGTCCACGTCGACCACGGGGGTGCCGTCCATCGGGCGCTCGGAGGGGTCCGTACGGCGGCCTGCGGTGTAGACCGCGGGGTGTTCCAAGAGCAGGCAGGTGTCCGGGGATTCGCCGCTCACCACCTGCTCGTGGACGCGGCGCTGCTCCTCCCAGGCGGCCTCGTACGGAACGGCGGCGGCGCCGAGGCCCAAATGCACGAATCGCAAGAAGCTGGTCACGCCGACCAGCGTACGACGGGGGCGAACGTCACCGATGGCCGGCGTCGAGCCCGCGGACGGTGCAGGTGACGCCGGTGAAGGTGCAGCCGATCGACTCGACCCGGCCGTACAGCCCGAACTCGATCACCGCACTGGCTCCGGGGGCCAGTGGGCCGTTGCCGCGCGCGGTCGCGATGCCGCGATCGGTGCTGGTGCGCATGCCCTCGCCCCAGAGCATGGTGAAGCCGCTCCCCCGGCCGGACGTGGTGAGGGTGAGGTCCCAGGCCGGGAGCGGGCGCGCGGTGCGGTTGGTGATGACCACCGTGCCGTCGGCGCCCCAGCCGGAGTCGGTCACCTTGGCGTCGACGGAGATGTCCTTGGGCCCGGTGGTGGCCGGCGGAGGCGGGACGGGCGGCGTGGTCGTCGCCGGCGGCGCGGTGGTGCGGGGCGCCGTGGGCCCGGTACTCGCGGTCGCGCTCGCCGAGGCGGAGGGGGAGCGGCCGGCCGATTTGGTCGGGCTCGCGGTCGTCGACGTGGTCGCCCCCGGGCTTGCCGAGCCGATGCCGGGCAGCGGGTACGCGGGTGCGGGCAGCGGCAGGTTCAGGTCGTTCGGGAGCGAGCGATGGCGGCTCTTGTCGTCGTCCGAGCCGGAGAACAGGAAGACCCCACTGGTGAGCAGCAGGCACACGAGCGCGACCACGGCCAGGGGGATCACGATCCCACGAGCGGTGTCGTCGGGCTGGCGGGTCACGCGTGCGTTTCCTTCGAGTCGGGGCGAGCCGCGGGGGGCGGGCGGGTCGGCCGTGTGGTGCGGTTCGGGTTCCGCCACGTGGGTGTTGATCACCCCATCGGGTGAACTGACTCGCGCATGTTCCACCACGGCTCCGCGCACCGCAAGCGACGCACCGGTGGTGACGCCGCATCGGATCGGTCCCGAGGGTTCGGCAGGTTCTGCCGAACTCGACCACCACGGACCGCCGTCGGGCCGGATTCGCCACTCGATTGGCCGGACTCGGGCCGGTAACTCGAAAGGGTCATTGTTGCGAGCGTTCGGGTTGTAGCGCTCCAGAAATCGCTAGATTCTCGCGCGATCACCCACCCACACCGAACCACCGCACCAGCGGGAGGCGTTCATCTCCATGGCAGCCAGGGTCGAGCGGCGCCCCAATCACCGGCTGGCGGCGCTTGTCGAGGAAGCCGGCTTCTCGCATGCCGGTCTGGCCCGACGCGTTGACCAACTCGGTGCGGAACAGGGCATCGATCTCCGGTACGACAAGACCTCCGTGGCGCGCTGGCTGCGTGGCCAACATCCGCGCGGGATCGTCCCGATACTGCTTGCCGAGGTCTTCACCCAGCGGCTCGGCCGCAAGCTCAGCGCCGAGGATCTGGGCATGGCCGGTTGCCGGCCGGACTATGCCGGGCTCGAATACGCGTCGGGGCCGCCCGAGGCGGTCGAGATCGTCACGGGCATGTGGCAGGCCGACTCGGCGCAGCGATCGGCGCTGGTGGAGGCCGCGTTCACGCCCGGGGCGCTGGTGGTGCCCAGCCGGGACTGGCTGATCGGCGCCGGCGACGAGCGGCCCGCCCGGCAGGACGGCGATCGGGTCGGGCTCGGCGACGTGGCCGCGGTGCGCGCGGTCGGCGAGGCGTTCCGGCGGTTGGACAACTCGTTCGGCGGCGGGCACGGCAGACAGGCGCTGGTGCGCTACCTCGACACGGAGGTGACCGCGATACTGCGCGGGACGTACGACTCGCGCACCGGCAGCGCGCTGTTCGGCGCGGCGGCCACGCTCACCCGGCTGGTCGGCTGGATGGCGTACGACGTGGGCGTGCACGGGATGGCGCAGCGCTACTTCGTCCAGGCGCTGCGGCTGGCCCAGGCGTCCGGGGATCGGGCGCTGGGCGGCTTCGTGTTGTCCACGATGAGCCGACAGGCGGTCTACCTCGGCCACGGGCGCGAGGCGGTGCAACTGGCGCGGGTGGCCCAGCAGGGCGCCTCGGTGGTGGCCACGCCCCGGGTCCGGGCGTTGTTCCACGCGGTCGAGGCGCGCGGCCACGGGCTGCTCGGGGACGCCCGGGCGTGCGGCGCGGCGCTGCTGCGTGCGGAGCAGGCGTTGGAGTGCGTCGCCCCGGGGGACCAGGAGCCGGAGTGGGTCGCGTTCATGGACGAGGCGCAGCTGACCGACGATCACGCGCACTGCTACCGGGACTTGGAGGACTACGACAAGGCCCGCGAGTATGCCGAGCGGTCGCTGCTGTTGCGCGGCAGCGAGTACACCCGCAGCCGGCTGTTCTGCCAGACGATCCTGGCCACCGCGTTGTTGGAGTTGGGCGAGGTCGAACAGGCGTGCCGGATCGAGGCGGAGGCGACGGAGCAGGCGGAGGGCCTGCGCTCGTCGCGGGCGGTGGACTACGTGCGCGAGTTCACGCATCGGTTGGCGCCGTATCGGGATGTGCCGGCGGTGCGCGAGTTCGAGGCGCGGTCGGGGTGCTTTGTCCACACGGCCTGAGGGCTTTCGGGCGGAACGCTCGAGCGCGAGCTGCGGCCGCGTCCCGGTCGGCTCGCGCTGTCGGCGCCCGCCCGTTGCCCAAGGCTCGGATGCCGCGGAATTCGGGCCTCGGGCGGGCGCGTTGGGGCCGTCCTAGGCCGCCAGGACGCCCAGGTCGGCGAGGGCGGAGCGGGCGGCTCGGCGGCCGGAGGCCAGGGCGCCCTGGATGGAGCTGGAGTCGCGATGGTCGCCGCAGACGTACAGGCCGCCGATCAGGCGGACCGGGCGGCGGAAGTTGTGGCCGGGTTCGACCACGGGGACGGCGCGGGCGATGTGACAGGTGGTCAGGTGCGCCCACTCGGTGGTGGGCGTGTCGTACACGACGGCCAGCCGTTCGCGGACTCGCAGTTCGAGCTTGGCCGGCTCCGTGCCGTCGTGGCCCAGGACGGTCGTGGCGATCAGGGCCCGGCGGTCCGGCGCGTAGGTGGGCGCGACCTGGCTGACCACCGTGGTGTGGGTGAAGGGGCTGCGGGGGTCGGCGTCCAGGAGCAGTGACGGGTCGGGCCGGGGGGCGCCGCGGGCCACGTGGTACAGCGTGGTCACCGGGTGGAACGCGGGCATCCGCAAGCCGGGCAGCAGCGCCACCGCCGTGGTCGGATCGGTGGCCACGATCACCGCGCCGGCGCGGATCTCACCCGCCACGTCGGTGAGTACCCGGTCGGCCGAGACGGACAACACCCGCACGCCGTGGCGCACCGCCCCGGCCGGCAGCCCGGCCGCGAGCTGCGCCGGCACGGCCGCCATGCCGCGGGCGGGCAGCGCCACCCGGCCGCGCAGGAACGAACGCAGCATCAACTCGGCGAAGCGGCTGGACGAACACAGCGCGGGATCGTGCAACAGCATGGTCAGCAGCGGGCGCAGCGTACGACGGGCCAACTCGGGCGGCAGCGCGCGCATCGTCGGCGCGTCGGCGACGGCCAGTTCCGGAGCGCTCATCACCCGGGCCACCGGAGCGGACGCGGTCCGGGCAAGCAACGCGGCCACCCGGGCCCGCTCGGTGCCGCTGCCGTTGCGCAGCCCGCCGATCGCGTCCCGCACCCGGCGGACGTCGCCCAGCCGATGGATGCGGCCGTCGTCGTGAAGCAGTACACCGGCCTGGAACGGCCGCAACCCGAGCGCGGCGACGTCCAGTTGCCGGCTCACCTGGGGCCACGAGGTGGTCAGCGACTGGAAGCCGTGGTCGACCCGGAACCCGTCCACGAGATCGGTGCGCACCCGCCCTCCGGGTCGCTCCGCAGCCTCCAGAACGGTCACCGGAACCCCCGCCGCGGCCACGCTCCGCGCCGCACTCAGACCGGCCAGACCGGCCCCCACCACGATCACCTCGGTTCGACGCACGTCGACCACGGTCGTCCTCCCGTCCCCCTGCCCACGGCCGCAGGCGCCGCGGAGTCGGTTTCGTCGCCTACAGGTCATACCCAGGGAAATTGCCGTAATCGCCCTGTCACGCACGGGAGTTGACCCAAAAGACCCCGATCACGAACCACCCGCCCCCGGCACCCCCGGCAACGCGATCCACACCGCCCGAAACCGAGCAACGCCCCATGGACCCGGGCGACCCCGAGGCCGCGTTTCGGGGCCGCCCGGTGTGGCGCGGGACCGTGAATCTCCGTCCACGGGTGTGGCACCCGAGCCTGCCCCGCTGTAAGACTCGGTCGATGAAGATCGGGGAACTGACTCGCGATGCCGTGCTGGATGCCTTGGCGGAATGCGATCGCCTCGGAACCGCGGAGTTTCTGAAGACATACGGCTTCAAACCGGCCGTGAAGTACGTGCTGGTGCACGAGGGCAAGGAGTACGACTCGAAGGCAATTGCGGGCGTGGCTCACTGGTACTGCCAGGGCAGGGCCTTGACGTCCGACGAGTTCAGTGGGGGCAAGGCTGCTGCGGCCGGTTGGTTGCTGAAGCTCGGATTCGACGTGCGGACGCCGAAACGGAATCCGGACTGGGTCTGGGACGAATTGGTGCTCGCGTGCGCTCTCCTGGCGGAGAACGGATGGGCGCAGCTCGATGCGGGCGACAAGCAGGTCGTCGAGCTGTCCCGGCTGTTGCAGAAACTTCCATTTCATGACAAGGCCACCCGAGGCGAGACGTTCCGCAATGCCAACGGCGTCGCTCGCAAGATCGTCGACATCCGGACCTGCCATCCGGACAACATCGGCAGGTTGACGCGAACCAACGGCAACAGGCTCGACTACGAGGTCCTGGCCGCTTTTCTGGCGGCACCCGCGCGGATGGCTGCGGCTGCGGCGCGCATCAAGGCCGGGCTGCGCTCGGGCGAACTGCTCAAGCTCCCCAAGGCGCCCCTGGAAGAACTCGAGGAATACAGCGCTCCCGAAGGTCGCATTCTCGCTCGACGACACCTCTATCGCGAGCGCAACCAGAGTTTGCGAGAACGCAAGCTCGCCGAGGTTCTCGGTGAGCGAGGGCATCTGGGCTGTGCGGTGTGCGACTTCGACTTCGAGGCGAAATACGGCGCGCACGGGGCCGGGTACATCGAGTGCCACCACGTCGTTCCGCTGCATGTGGCCGGAGAGGGTGAAACCAGGCTGTCCGATCTTGCGCTCGTTTGTGCCAACTGCCATCGCATGGTGCATCGCACGAATCCGTGGTTGACCATCGACGAACTTCGGGCCCTGCTGGCTCGGTAGTCGGCGCCGGGTCGGGTCGGGGTCGGGTCAGTGGGTCAGGGCGGCGGTGAGGGTGGATTCGATGGTGGGGTGTTCGAAGGTGAAGCCCGAGGTGAGGAGGGCCCGGGGGAGGACGCGTTGGCCGGTGAGGATCTCGTTGCCGAAGTCGCCGAGGACGGCGCGGAGGGCGAAGGCGGGGACGGGCAGGGCGGTGGGGCGGTGCAAGGCCTTGCCCAGGGCCCTGGTCGCCTCGGCGTTGGTGACCGGGTGCGGTGCGGTCAGGTTGATCGGGCCGGCGAGGTCGGGGTGGTCCAGGGCGTGCCGGATCGCGGCCACCTCGTCGGTGAGCGAGATGAAGCTCCAGTATTGCCGGCCCGAGCCGAGCCGGCCGCCCAGACCGGCCTTGACCAGCGGGATCATTCGGCGCAGCGTGCCGCCGGAGCGGTCCAGCACCAGGCCGGTGCGCAGGTGGGCGACCCGGATGCCGGCCTCCAGGGCGGGTGCGGTGGCGGCCTCCCACTCGGTGCACAGGTCGGCCAGGAAGCCGCGGCCGGGCGGGGCGGACTCGTCCACCTCGCGGTCGCCGGTGTCGCCGTAGAAACCCATCGCGGAACCGGACAGCAGTACCCGCGGCGCCGGTTCGAGGGCCGCCAGCGCGCGCGAGACGGCCGCGGTGCCCAGGACCCGGCTGTCGCGCAGTTCGCGCTTGTACGCGGCCGTCCAGCGCTTGTCGCCGATGCCCGCGCCGGCCAGGTGCACCGCCGCGTCCACCGGGCCGAGGGCGGCGGTGTCCACGGTGCCCGCGTGCGGGTCCCAGCGGACCTCGTCCGGTCTGCCGGGAGCCCGGCGGACCAGCCGGACCACCTCGTGGCCGTCGGCGGCCAGCGAACGGACGAGAGCGGAACCCACGAGGCCGGACGAACCGGTGACGGCGATGCGCATGCCGCCATCCTTGCCCACCGGACGCCGGACATGCCGAAGGCGGCCCGGACGAGGTGTCCGAACCGCCTTCGGGACGTGCCCACCGTTGCGGAACGAGTGTCCGCCGCGGCATGTCCTACAGGCCGAGGTCGCCTTCGAAGGCGCCTTCCTCCAGGCGGGTCTTCACCGTCTGCAGGAAGCGGGCCGCGTCCGCGCCGTCCACCAGACGGTGGTCGTAGGACAGGGCCAGGTACACCATCGAACGGACCGCGATGACCTCGCCGAGCGTCGGGTCGTTGACCACGACCGGGCGCTTGACGACCGCGCCCGTGCCGAGCATCGCGACCTGCGGCTGCGGGAAGATCGGCGTGTCGAACAGCGCGCCGCGCGAACCGGTGTTGGTCAGCGTGAACGTGCCGCCGGCCAGCTCGTCCGGGCTCACCTTGTTGGTGCGGGTGCGCTCGGCCAGGTCGGAGATCTTGCGCGAGAGGCCCGCGATGTTCAGGTCACCCGCGTTGTGGATGACCGGGACCATCAGGCCGCGGTCGGTGTCCACCGCGATCACCAGGTGCTCGGCGTCGTGGTAGGTCACGGTGCCGGCGGCCAGGTCCATCGACGCGTTCAGGACCGGGTGGATCTTGAGCGCCTCGACGGCCGCCTTCGCGAAGAACGGCATGAACGACAGCTTGACGCCCTCGCGCGCCACGAAGTCGTTCTTGGCCCGGTCGCGCAGGCGGGCGATGTTGGTGACGTCCACCTCCACGACCGTGGTCAGCTGGGCCGAGGTCTGCAGCGACTCGACCATGCGCTTGGCGATCACCGTGCGCATGCGCGAGAGCTTCTCGGTCCGACCGCGCAGCGGCGACGGCTCGACCGCGGCCGGGGCCTTGGCGGCGGACGCGGCCGGGGCGGCGGCCGGAGCCGATGCCGCGGCGGCGGCCTGGGCCGCCTGCTGCTTGCGGGCCGTCTCCAGGACGTCCTGCTTGCGGATCCGGCCACCGATGCCGGTGCCCGCGATCGAGCCCAGGTCCACGTTGTGCTCGGCGGCCAGCTTGCGTACGAGCGGCGTGACGTACGCGCCGTCCGCCTCGGCCGGCGGGGTGAGCTGCGGGGCGGCCGGGGCTGCCTGCTGCGCGGCCGGTGCCGGGGCAGGGGCGGGAGCGGGCGCCGGAGCGGGCTTGGGCGCAGGTGCCGGGGCCGGAGCCGCCGGTGCCTGCGGAGCCGGTGCGGGGGCCGCCGGAGCCGGTGCCTGCTGTGCCGGAGTCTGCTGCGCCGGAGCGGGAGCCGCCGGAGCGGGCGCCGCGGCCGGTGCGGAACCGGGCGCGCCGATGAGGGCCAGCTCGGCGCCGACCTCCACCGTCTCGTCCTCGGCGACGCTGATCTTCAGCAGCACGCCGCCGATCGGCGCCGGGATCTCGGTGTCGACCTTGTCGGTCGAGACCTCCAGGAGCGGCTCGTCGGCCTCGACCGTGTCACCCTCCTGCTTGAGCCAGCGGGTGATGGTGCCTTCCTGCACGCTCTCGCCGAGTGCGGGCAGCAGCACCGGGGTGCCCTGCACGTCGCCGGCGGGGGCGGCCGGAGCCGCGGCGGGCGCGGCCGGCTCGGCGGGGGCGGCCTGAGCGGCCTGGGCCTGCGCGGGCTCCGCCTGTGCGGGCTCCGCCTGCGCGGGCTCGGCCGGGGCGGCCTGAGCGGCCGGCGCGGCAGTCTCCTGCGCCGGCGAGCCGGCCGTGGCCGGCGCCTCGGCACCGGTGCCGTCGTCGATCACGGCCAGTTCGGCGCCGACGTCGACCGTGTCGTCTTCCTGGGCCTTGATGGACACCAGAATGCCGGCGGCGGGGGAGGGGATCTCGGTGTCGACCTTGTCGGTCGAGACCTCGAGCAGGGGCTCGTCCAGCTCGACGCGCTCACCCTCCTGCTTGAGCCAGCGGGTGATGGTGCCCTCCTGCACGCTCTCGCCGAGCGCGGGCAGTGTTACGGAGACCGGCATGGGTCAATGACTCCTTCTCAACGCTTCAAGGCGTGTGTCTTGGATGACGGGGCGCGATTGGGGGCGCGTCGTCAGTCGTGGACGTGCAGCGGCTTGCCCGCCAACGCGAGGTGGGCCTCGCCAAGCGCCTCGGACTGCGTCGGGTGCGGGTGGATGAGCTGGGCGACCTCGGCCGGGAGGGCCTCCCAGTTGTAGATCAGCTGGGCCTCCGAGGTCAGTTCACCCATGCGGGCGCCGACCATGTGGATGCCGACGACCGGGCCGTCCTTGACCGAGACGACCTTGACCTGGCCGGTCGTCTTGAGGATCTGGCTCTTGCCGTTGCCGCCGAGGCTGTAGCTGATCGTGGCGAGCTTGTCCGAGCCGTAGCGCTCGACCGCCTGCGCCTCGGTGAGGCCGACCGAGGCCACCTCCGGGTCGCAGTAGGTCACGCGCGGCACGCCCGCGTAGTCGATCGGCACCGGGTTCAGCCCGGCGATCCGCTCGGCGACCAGGATGCCCTCGCCGAAACCGACGTGGGCGAGCTGGAGGGTGGGGATGAGGTCGCCCACGGCCGAGATCGTCGGCACGTTGGTGGCGCAGTACTCGTCGACCAGGACGTAGCCGCGCTCCATCGCGACGCCGGCCTCCTCGTAGCCCAGTCCCGCCGAGACCGGGCCGCGACCGACGGCGACGAGCAGCAGCTCGGCCTCGATCTGCTTGCCGTTCTCCAGCGAGACCCGCACGCCCGCGTCGGTGTACTCGACACCGGCGAAGCGCGCACCGAGCTCGAACTTGATCCCGCGCCGGCGGAAGGCGCGCTCCAAAAGCTTGCTGGACGCCTCGTCCTCCAGGGCCACCAGGTGCGGCAGCGCCTCGACGATGGTCACGTCCACACCGAAGGACTTCCAGGCACTGGCGAACTCGACGCCGATCACGCCGCCGCCCAGGACCACCGCGGACTGCGGGACCCGGTCGAGCACGAGCGCGTGGTCGCTGTTGATCACCCGGTTGCCGTCGATCTCCAGGCCGGGGAGCGACTTGGGCACGGAGCCGGTCGCGAGCACCACGTGTCGACCCTCGTAGCGCTGCCCGTTCACCTCGACCGCGGTCGGCGACACGAGCTTGCCGGCGCCTTCGACGACGGTGATCTTCCGGCTGTTGATCAGCCCGGTCAGACCCTTGAACAGGCGCGAGATGACGCCGTCCTTGTATGCGTGCACGGCCGAGATGTCGATGCCGTCGAACGTCGACTTGACGCCGAACTGCTCGCTCTCACGAGTCTGGTCCGCGACCTCGCCCGCGTGGAGCAGCGCCTTGGTCGGGATGCAGCCGTTGTGCAGACACGTGCCGCCGAGCTTGCCCTTTTCGATGAGGACGACCCGCATACCGAGTTCGGCCGCGCGAAGGGCGCACGCATAGCCGCCGCTCCCGCCTCCGAGAATGACTACATCGAAAACGGCTCCGGCGTCGTTCGCCACGTCACGTCCTCCTGTGATTGCGATGCCCACCCGCGCGGGACGCGGCGGGTAGCACCCCCTTCTTGTGGAAGGTCTCAAGTGCCGGTACAACATCCTCCCACTTGTCGGGAGCGACCGAGCACTCCGCCCCGGTGTTGGCTGTCCCACAAGGGCCGCGCCGAAATGGCGGATCGGGGGCACAACGTGCCGTTGCGACTCGTTGTTCCGACACGATCACGACCTCCGCGCGGCGGACCGACGCGGATGACATGCGCGTATGACAGGAAGGAAATCCCCGTGGGGTTGTTCCGACGCAAACGCGGTGCCGGCGCGGATGCGCCCGATCGCAGGCAGGCCGCCGCCGCGGCGGCGCACCTGAGCGAGTTCGCGCGCAGCCGCAACGGAGTCGAGGCCTACATCGAACCGGTGACCACGCTGAGCGGGACAACGGTGGTGTTCATCGCCGATACCGGCGAGTGGACCCGCCGTCGGGTCGCCGATCCCGGTGCCGCGCGCACGCTCGCGCGCAAGCTGGGCATCCCGGTGTACGAGGCGGCCCTGGTGGGCTACCCCAAGCGCATGCGCGAGTGGACCCGCCGGCAGTCCGCCGACGGATCCTGACGCACCGCGGTCGAACGGGACCCGAGCGACCGGGTCGTACGGATTGCGACCGACCCGGGTGCAACCGCCGGCTCGGCCGGGGCGCGAGGGCGCCCCGGCCGAGCCGGACCGAACCGAGCCGGGCGGATACCGGGAATCGGGTCGGCAACCGCCCCGGTTCCCGACCGCGGCACCGGTCCGGGGATCAGATCCGGTTGTCCGCCACGTCCTGCGCGACCTGGAGCAGCGAGCGCACGGCCACACCGGTGCCGCCCTTGGGCCGGTAGCCGCCGGCCTCGCCCTCGTGGAACGCCGGGCCGGCGATGTCCAGGTGCGCCCAGCTGACGCCGTCGGCCACGAACTCCTGGAGGAAGATGCCGGCGAGCAGGCCGCCGCCCATCCGCGAGTTGCCCATGTTCTTCAGATCCGCGATCGGCGAGTCCATCTGCTTGCGCATGTCCGCCGGCAGCGGCATCGGCCAGGCCTGCTCGCCCGCCCGCGTCGCGGCGTCGTACACGGCGTCGCGGAAGGTGTCGTCGTTGGCCATGATCCCGTACATGTCGTTGCCCAGGGCGACCATCATCGCGCCGGTCAGCGTCGCGACGTCGATCAGCATCTGCGGCGACTCCTCGCACGCACGCGTGATCGCGTCGGCCAGGACCAGCCGGCCCTCGGCGTCGGTGTTGAGCACCTCGACCGTGCGGCCGCCGTACATCCGCAGCACGTCGCCGGGGCGGGTCGCGGTACCGGAGGGCATGTTCTCGGCCAGCGCGAGCCAGCCGGTCACGTTGACCTCCAGGCCCAGCCGGGCCACGGCCGCGACGGCGCCCAGGACGGCCGCCGCGCCGCCCATGTCCATCTTCATCGTCTCGTTGGCACCGGCCGGCTTGAGCGAGATGCCGCCCGAGTCGTAGGTGATGCCCTTGCCGACCAGCGCGATGGTGCGCTTGGCCTTGGGGTGCGTGTAGCCCAGCCGGACCAGGCGCGGCTTGCTGGCCGAGCCCTGGCCGACGCCCAGGATGCCGCCGAAGCCGCCCTTGGCGAGCGCCTTGTCGTCGAGCACCTCGACCTTGAAGCCGGCGTTCTTGCCGGTGTCCACCGCGATCGCGGCGAAGTCCTTCGGGTTCAGGTCGTTCGGCGGGGTGTTGACCAGGTCGCGGGCCTGGTTCACGCTCTGCGCGGTGATCGCGGCGCGCTCCACGGCGGCCTTGGCGGCCTTGTCCCGGCCCTTGATGCCGAGCAGCACGACGTCCTTGACCGCGTCCTTGCGGCCCTCGCGCGACTTCTCCCGGTAGGCCTCGAACGAGTACGCGCCGAGCAGTACGCCCTCCCCGAACGCACCCACCGCCTCCGCACCGGCCAGGGGCAGGGCGACGCCCGCCTTCTTGACGCCCGCGAGCGCCCGGGCCACGGTGCCGCCGGCCCGCCGCAGCGTCTCGTGCGTGAAGCCGTCGGCGGGCCGCTCGCCGAGGCCGATCACCAGCACGAGCGGGGCCTTGGCCGCGCCGAAGGTCGGGACGCGGTGTAGTTCGCCCTCGGCGCCCGTGGCGTCGAGCGCGGACAGAGTGTCGGTGAGTCGGCCGTCGAACGCCGCGGCGATGCTTTCGCTGCCCTCGGCGACGACGGCGCCGTTCTCACCCTTGACGGCGCCGATCACGAGAACGTCGGCGCGCAGGGAAAGGGCCGCGGTGGAGCCGATACTCAGTGTGGTCACGAGTGTCCTGTCTCTCATCTCTCGGGGGTGCTGAATGCCCGCACGATCGGTGGGGCACCGACGCGGCGATCCTTGCTCGGGATGCCTCGTCGAGCGGTGACGAGCCGTATGGAAGATACGTTCGCGGTCAGCATTTCACGCCTTCCCGGCAAACGTCTCAGCCAGTGGACACGACCAGCAGCGCGACGCACCCCGAGATCTCCACGACGGCGCCCAGCACGTCGCCGGTGATCCCGCCGAATCGGCGGACGGTGTGCCGCAACAGCAGGGCGCCGGCGGCGAGTCCGGCGGCTGCCGCGCCGAGTGCGCGCAGTCCTTCGGCCGGACCCTGGATCGCGCCGTACAGCCCGGCGGCCGCGAGCAGGACCAGCGACCAGGCCAGGAGCACACCGCGCCCGACGGTGCCGGCGACCATCGCGCCGAGCCCGTCCGGCCGGGCCGAGGGCACCCCCGGACCGCAGGCGAGCGACAGCGCGGTGCGGCCGGTCACCACGGCCAGCACCAGGCCCGCCGCGGCCGGGGCCGAGCCGTGCTGCTGGAGCCGGACCAGCGCACCGATCTCGATCGACACCAGGAACAACAGGCTCAGGACACCGAACGGGCCGATGTCGGACGCCTTCATGATCCGCAGCGCGTCCGGTGCGGGCTTGGCCGAGCCGAGGCCGTCGGCGGTGTCGGCCAGGCCGTCCAGGTGCAGCCCGCGGGTGAGCAGTGCCAGGGTGCCGACCGCGAGTGCCGCGGCGGTGAACGCGCCGGTGCCGGCCCACGCGGCGAGCGCCAGCACACCGGCCGCCAGGCCGCCCAGGACCAGGCCGACCAGCGGTGCGCAGGCCATCGCCCGGCCGGCCACCGGGCGGTCCACCCGATCGACCCGGACCGGGATCACCGACAGGATGCCGAACGCCAGGCGCAGACCGGCCGAGGTGGTACCCGCGCTCATGGGGCGGGGTGCACCCGGGCCACCAGGTCGACCGCGGCGCGCAGCACCGGCAGCGCGAGCAGTGCGCCGACCGCCTCGCCGCCCCTGACCCGGTAGTCCAGGACGGGTTCCAGGGCCAGCCGGTCCAGCGCCTTGACGTGCCCCGGCTCGGGGGTGACGTGGCCGGCCAGCCACCAGTCGGGGGAGCGGTACGAGATGCGCTGCGCGACCAGCGCGGACGCGGCGGTGGCCACGTCGTCCAGCAGCACGGGGGTACGCCGGATCGAGCACTGGAGCAGGAATCCGGTCATCGCCGCGAAGTCGGCCCCGCCGGAGACGCCGAGCAGCCGCATCGGGTCGCCCAGCACCGGCCGGGCCCGGCGCAGCGCGTCGCGGATGGTGGCGCACTTGCGGATCCAGGTCGCGTCGTCGATGCCGGAGCCGCGACCGATCACGGCCGCCGCGTCCATGCCGGTCAGCGCACCGATCAGGACGGCCGCCGGCGTGGTCGCGGCAGCGCCCAGCGAGCCGAGCAGCAACATGTCGGCGCCGGAGTCGATCTCCGCGTCGGCGGTGGCCATGCCGATCCCGAACGCCCGCTCGGCCTCGCCGGGGGCGAGCGCGTCGGCGGTGTCCACGGGCGCGGACGCGCGGCGGATCCGGTCCCGCGAGACATGTTCGGGGAACGCGTCGGGTTCGGCGTCGACGGCGATGTCGACGATCCGGACCGGCGCGCCGACGGTGGCCGCGAAGGTGGCCGCGGCCGAGGTGCCGTCGAGGGTGGCCAGGACCTCGCGCGCGGTCCAGCCCGGACGGCGGACCGACACGTCGTGGGCGGCGACGCCGTGGTCGGCGGCGAACAGCACCACGCGGGGTGCGCCGATGGGCGCGGTGGTCTTGCCGCCCTGGACCGAGGCGAACCAGATCGCGAGATCTTCGAGTCGGCCGTAGGCGTTCGGCGCGCCCGTCACGGCGATGAGGTGTTCGCGCACGCGGGCACGGGCGTCGTCGTCGGGGCGCTCCACCTGTGCGGCCAGGGAGTCGAGGTCGATTGTCACCCGGTCAGGGTAGTTGTGCGGTCGGGCGGGCGGCGACGGGTCCGGCGCCGCGGTCCCGGCTCGGCGGGTCCGGGTCGTGGCCCGGCCGCTCCGGCCGCTTCGGCGCCTTTGGTCCCTCGGCCCGTACCGCCCGCGGCGTGCGATGGGTGCGCAGGCGGCGGATGCGCCCGGCGGGGGAGCCGGCCGGGCCTTCGGGTCGGTCCCGACGAGGGTGCCTGCCGGCTACGACGCCGCGTGCCTTGCCCGGCGGGGGAGGCTGCGCAGGGTGAGGACCTGGCCGGCGACGACCAGCAGCACCTCGTCGGATTCGCCGGCGACGGTGGCGTTGAGTCGGCCGAGTTCGTCGCGGAAGCGGCGGCCGGCCGGAGTCGGGGGCACCACGCCGCTGCCGACCTCGTTGCTGACGCCGACCACCGGGACCCGGCAGGCCCGCCAGGCGGCGGCCAATGCGGTGATGTCGGCCCGTACCGCCTCGCGCGCCCCCGCCGCCCACCGGGCGTCGTCCCACGCGCCGTGCGCGTCCATCACCGCGGTCAGCCACAACGACAGGCAGTCCACCAGGAGCGGTTGTCGGGCCTCGGCGAGTAGCCGGGTCAACTCGACCGTCTCGGCGGTGCTCCAGGTGTCCGGGCGCCGATCGCGGTGCAGCGCGATCCGCTCGGCCCATTCGGAATCGCCCTCGCGGGTGCCGCCGGTGGCCACGTAGAGCACGTCCGGGCAGGCCGCCAGGCGGCGTTCGGCCTCCGCCGACTTGCCCGAGCGGGCGCCGCCCAGGACCAGGGTGCGATGCGGACGCGGCGCGGGCGAGGCGTCCGCGCCGACCCGGACCAGGCCGCCGTCGGGCACCGCGCGGGCCCCCCACGCGGCCAGCCGACGATGCAGTTCCTCGCCCGGCGGCGACTCGTGCGACAGGTGTATCGCCAGCACGTCGGTGTCCTCGGTGACCGCACCGTCGCGGCGCAGCGTGGCCAGTCGCTCCGGCCACGAGACCACGTCCAGGAGCACAACGTCGTAGTGCCCGCCCTCGCGCGTCCAGGCCCGGGTCGCCTCCGCCTCGGGCGGCAGCGCGGAGGGCGGCGCGTACAGCAGCCGGGTTCCGTCGGCGCCGGTCACCTCGTAGGCGACACGCCCGGGGGTACCACCCGGCAACACCCGTATGCGGTGCCCGTCCAGCTCGAACGTGTCCTCCTCGGCGACCTGTCGCCACTGCGGTCCGCCCGCCGGGGGCGCGGGCAGCCAGGCCGGCGGCCCGGACGGCGCGACCACCTCGACCAGCCCGGCCGCGGGCAGCCAGGCCAGCGGCGCGGACTCGGCCGGACCGCTCAGGAGCAGTCGCCGCACCCCGGTCAGCGGGTGTCCGGCCCGCGCGGCCGCGTGCGCGGGCTCGGGCCCGCAGTCGAGCAGCAGTGTGCCGTCGAGCAGCACGCAGGCGGGCCCGCGCACCACCGGACCGGTGCACCCCAGACAGGAGGCACAGGTGCAGAACGGCTGGGGCCAGCCCTTGGGACCGGCCGTGCCGAGCAGCGTCAGCTCCATGGGTGTCGTCGTGCTCCTGGCTATGAGGTGGTCGGGCTTGATCTACTGTGCAGGTCTTTTGACGGTCCGAGATCCCGAGGTGAGGAGCCCGACATGTCGTGGGTGTGGCGGTATGAGGACGCGGACGGTGCCCCGGTCGACGGACCGCAGGCGGAGGACTTCACGAACCAGTCGGACGCGGAGAGCTGGCTCGGCGAGACCTGGAAGGACCTGCTCGAGGCCGGCATCGAACAGGTGAGCCTGCTGGAGGACGATGCCGTGGTCTACGAGCACATGAGCCTGCGCGCCGCCGAGGGCTGACCCCTCACGCGACCGAGCATGCGAGAGGCGCGGCCGAGCCGTGTCCGGCGGAGG
The DNA here is from genome assembly GCF_042956465.1 of Embleya sp. NPDC008237. NCBI lineage: Bacteria > Bacillati > Actinomycetota > Actinomycetes > Kitasatosporales > Streptomycetaceae > Embleya > Embleya sp. NPDC008237. Next base: position 327,610 of record NZ_JBIBGL010000003.1, on the reverse strand, counting down.
CCGCGCCTCTCATCATCCCAAGCGAGCGCTACGGGCGCGTCGTCGGGCTCAGGGTGAGCGCCGGGTCCCGGCTGACCACCGGGTCCAGGATCACGTCGATCTTGGTCAGCAGCCCCTCGTCGAGCGTGACGCCGGCCGCCTTGACGTTCTCGTGCACCTGCTCCGGACGGGACGCGCCGATGATCGCCGCGGACACGTTCGGGTTCTGCAGCACCCACGCGACGGCGAGCTGGGCGAGCGAGAGCCCGGCCTCGTCGGCCAGCGGGCGCAACTGCTGCACCCGGGTGAGCACGTCGTCGGTGAGCATCCGGGACACGAAGTCCTGGCCGCCCTTGTCGTCGGTGGCGCGCGATCCGGCCGGCGGCGGTCGGCCCGGCAGGTACTTGCCGGTGAGCACGCCCTGCGCGATCGGCGACCAGACGATCTGGCCCAGTCCCAGCTCCTCGGAGGTCGGCACCACCTCGGCCTCGATCACCCGCCACAACATCGAGTACTGCGGCTGGTTGGAGATCAGCGGCACCCGCAGCTCGCGGGCGAGTTCGGCGCCCGCGCGAATCTGCTCGGCATTCCACTCGGAGACGCCGATGTACAGCGCCTTGCCCGAGCGGACCACGTCGGCGAAGGCCGACATGGTCTCTTCCAGCGGCGTCGCGTAGTCGAAGCGGTGCGCCTGGTAGAGGTCGACGTAGTCGGTGCCGAGTCGGGACAGCGAACCGTCGATCGACTCCAGGATGTGCTTGCGCGACAGGCCCCGGTCATTGCGACCGGGGCCGGTGGGCCAGTAAACCTTGGTGAAGATCTCCAGGCCCTCGCGGCGCTCGCCCTTCAGCGCCCGTCCCAGCACCGATTCCGCGCGCGTCTCCGCGTACACGTCGGCGGTGTCGAACGTGGTGATCCCGCAGTCGAGCGCGGCCCGGACACAGGCGAGTGCCGCGTCCTCTTCCACCTGGGAGCCATGGGTGAGCCAGTTGCCGTAGGCGATCTCGCTGATTTCGAGACCGCTGCGGCCGAGGTGTCGGAATTCCATGCGAACACCCTATGTCGGGCCCCCCACGCGGCCACGGCCGCACCACCGCCCACAACACTCCCACCGACCCCGGGCGCCACCGGTCGACCCGGGGCACCGTCACCGGCGAGGACCCTTGCTCAGCGCACGGTCTTCTCGCCGACCAGGTGCAGGATCGGCGCGATCAGCCGATACGGATCGCGGCGGGACGCGTCCTCCTCGCAGGCGAGCAGGTTCGTCCAGGCCTTCTGGCCGCGCGGCGGCTCGGCGTCGTCCGGCTGGAGACCGCTGAAGACGCCCACTCCGTACCAGTCCAGCACCGGCGCGCCCAGGTCGGCGAGCACCGTACACAGGCCCTCGACGGTATCCGCCCGCAACGTGCCGCCGGCCGGGTTGGGGTACGTGGTCGCGGACAGGCCCTTGAGCGTCGCGGTCCACTGGGCCGCGGCGCCCGCGCGCATCGCCAACGAGCCGGCATTGCGCGAGGTGACCGAGATCAGCCCGCCCTGGGTCATCATCCGGGCCAGCGCGGCGAGCATGCCGTCCGGTTCGGGCTGGGCCTCCAGCACGTCGTGGCAGATGGCCAGGTCGAAGCTGCCCGGCGGGAAGTGCCGGCCGGCCTCGGCGCCGTCCCCCTCGACCAGGCGCATCCGGCCCTGGACGTCGGCGCCCTCGTGGACCAGGTCCTCGTGCAGCTGGGTGAGCACGTCGGTGTCGGTGTTCACCGACGTGACGATGTGTCCGGCGCGGGCGAGCAGGATGCCGGGCGAGGCCGGTCCGCAGCCGACGTCCAGGACCCGCAGCGGGCCCCGGTCGCGCAGTCGCGTCATGTGTTCGGCCAACTGGCGGGCCACCAATTCGCGACGGACCTGGGTGTGCAGGTCGCCGGTCAGCCCGGTGATCGTGGTCATGTGACCTTCTCGCCTCGTTTGACCTGCGGCTTGGGCAGCCGCAGCCGACGGAGCTGGAGACTGCGCATCAGTGCGTAGGGCGTGACGCCCTTGAGGTTCTCCTTGGGGAACTTCGCCCGCAGGGCCTTCTTCAAGCCCAGGTTGACCCGGATGGAGTCGAGGATGATCAGCAGGATCACCGCGATCCACAGGAAGAGCGAGAAGTTCTTCACCGCGAGGCTGGGCAGGATGCTCAGGATCAGGATGATCACGGCCGAGGGCAGGAAGAACTCGCCGACCGTGTAGCGCGCGTCGACGTAGTTGCGGGCGAACCGGCGCAGCGGTCCCCGGTCCCGAGCCGGCAGCGCCCGCTCGTCGCCGGTCAGCAGCGCCTGGCGCTGCGCCTCGCGCTCCTCGCGCATCCGCATCCGCGCCTGCTTGCGCGCCTGTTTGGGGTCCTTGGCGACGGACACCTTGGTCCTGCGGTTGGCCTGGGCGTCGCTGCGCTTGGGCGTGGGCCGGCCCTTGGGGGCCTGGGGGTCCCGGACGGCCTGCGAACCCTGGAGACGCTCCAGGGACTGCTCGGCGGTCTCGGGCTCTGCGTGGGAACGTCGTCGGAACACGCTCAAAGCCTACGTGTTGGAGCCGGCCGACATTTCAAGGCTCCCCGGATCCGGTGCGAGATGGATGCGGAACTCTCACGGGCGGGAACACGTCAAGTGAGGCAAAGCCCTGCTGCCACAAGGTCGCTTGGGCATTTAGGCTTCAGGGAGCAGCACGGGTTGCCTACGAAGGGGGCACGCGAGGCCCATGAGCGGTGTAATGAAGCGAATGGCGATGATCTTCCGTGCGAAGGCCAACAAGGCCCTCGACAAGGCCGAGGATCCACGCGAGATGCTCGACTACTCGTACCAGAAGCAACTTGAGCTGTTGCAGAAGGTGCGCCGGGGCGTGGCCGATGTGGCGACCTCCCGCAAGCGGCTCGAATTGCAGATGACCGGTCTGCAGCAGCAGTCGGGCAAGCTCGAGGACCAGGGCCGCAAGGCGCTGGCGCTCGGTCGCGAGGATCTGGCCCGCGAGGCGCTCATGCGCCGCTCGGGTGTGCAGCAGCAGATCTCGGACCTCGGTACCCAACACCAGAACCTCCAGGCGGAGGAGGAGAAGCTCGTCCTGGCCTCGCAGCGACTGCAGGCCAAGGTGGACGCGTTCCGTACCCGCAAGGAGACGATCAAGGCGACCTACACGGCCGCCGAGGCCCAGGCGCGGATCGGCGGCGCGGTCGCCGGCATCTCCGAGGAGATGGGCGACGTCGGGCTCGCGATCCAGCGGGCCGAGGACAAGACCGCGCAGATGCAGGCCCGGGCGGGCGCGATCGACGAGCTGCTCGCCTCCGGTGCGCTCGACGACCCGACCGGGATGGCGAAGGACGACATCACCGCGGAGCTGGAGCGTTTGTCCAGCACGTCGGACGTGGAACTGGAGCTGGAGCGGATGAAGGCCGAGCTCTCCGGTGGCACCCCGCCGCCGGCGATCGGCCCCGGACAGCCCCGGCCGCGTTTCGACAAGCAGGGAGACGGCACATGATCGTGCGGATCGTGGGTGAGGGCCAGCTCGACGTCGCGGCGGAGCACCTGGATGTGCTCAACCGGTTCGACGACGAGCTTCAGGTCGCGCTGGAGAGCGGCGAGGACGCCGCCTTCCGCGCGGCGTTGACCGCGCTCCTGTCCAAGGTCCGCGAGGTCGGCACCGCGGTGCCGGATGACGAGATCGTGCCCTCGGACCTGCTGTTGCCGGCCGAGGACGCACATGTGGACGAGGTCAGGAAGATGCTGAGCGCGGACGGTCTGATCCCGGGCTGACGCGACTACCGCTCCTCCGTGCTGCGTGTGGGCGGTGTGCCCCGGGAAGCTTCCCGGGGCACACCGCCCGCTCATGCGTCAGGGCAGCGCCGGCCGGCGGCTACGGCAGGGCCAGCATGCGGTCGAGCGCGACCTTGGCGAACTTCTCGGTCTCCGCGTCCACCCGGATCCGGTTGACCACGTTGCCCTCGACCAGCGACTCCAGCGCCCACACCAGGTGCGGCAGGTCGATCCGGTTCATCGTCGAGCAGAAGCACACCGTCTTGTCCAGGAAGACGACCTGCTTGTCGGGGTGCGCCGCGGCCACCCGGCGGACCAGGTTGAGCTCGGTGCCGATCGCCCACGCCGAACCCGGCTCGGCCGCGTCCAGCGTGTTGATGATGTATTCGGTCGAGCCGACGTAGTCGGCCGCGGTGACCACCTCGTGCCGGCACTCCGGGTGCACGAGCACGTTGACCCCGGGGATCCGGGCGCGCACCTCCTCTACGGAGCTCACGTCGAACCGCCCGTGCACCGAGCAGTGTCCGCGCCACAGGATCATCTTCGCCGCGCGCAGCTGCTCACGGGTGAGGCCGCCGCCCGGCTTGTGCGGGTTGTACAGCACGCAGTCGTCCAGGCTCAGCCCCATCTCCAGCACCGCGGTGTTGCGGCCCAGGTGCTGGTCGGGCAGGAAAAGCACCTTCTCGCCCTGCTCGAAGGCCCAGTCCAGGGCCCGCTTGGCATTGGAGGACGTGCATATCGTGCCGCCGTTGCGGCCGGTGAACGCCTTGATGTCGGCCGACGAGTTCATGTACGACACCGGCACGGTGACGTCGGCGATGCCCGCGTCGGCGAGCACGTCCCAGCACTCCTCGACCTGCTCCGAGGTGGCCATGTCGGCCATCGAGCAGCCCGCGGCCAGGTCCGGCAGGATCACCTGCTGCTCGTCGGAGGTCAGGATGTCGGCGCTCTCGGCCATGAAGTGCACACCGCAGAAGACGATGTACGGCGCGTCCGGACGGGCCGCCGCCTCGCGCGCGAGCTTGAAGGAGTCGCCGGTCACGTCGGCGAATTCGATCACCTCGTCGCGCTGGTAGTGGTGCCCCAGGATGAACACCTTGTCGCCGAGCCGCTCCTTCGCCGCCCGGGCCCGGGCCACCAGGTCCGGGTCGGAGGGCGAGGGCAGGTCGCCGGGACACTCGACGCCCCGTTCGCTGCGCGGGTCGGCGGCGCGCCCGAGCATCAGCAGCGCGAGCGGCGTCGGCTGCACCCCGGGCGGCAGGTCCAGATCGTGTGTCGCGGTCACGGCGCGCACCTCTTCTCGTCTAATTGACACTAATAATCCTATCCTGTTCGTGTCAGGCTGACGAGAGTGGGGGTGTGCGACCATGAGTAAAACGCGAGGGCCCGAAGCATGATGTGGGAATAGGGCCGAGCCACCGTCGGTTGCCGAGGGTGGAAGTGGCGTACGACTGACGAACCACCACGTGGGAGCTTGCAGATGACTGTCCAGGACGAGACCACCAAGACCGGTGGCATCCTCCTCAGCGATGAGGCGGCGGCCAAGGTCAAGACTCTGCTGGAGCAAGAGGGTCGCGACGATCTCGCGCTGCGCGTGGCCGTCCAGCCCGGCGGTTGTTCCGGCATGCGGTACCAGCTGTTCTTCGACGAGCGTTCGCTCGACGGCGACGTCGTGGCCGACTTCAACGGTGTCTCGGTCGTCACGGACCGGATGAGCTCGCCGTATCTGAGCGGCGCCACGATCGACTTCGTGGACACCATCGAGAAGCAGGGCTTCACGATCGACAACCCGAACGCGGCCGGCTCCTGCGCGTGTGGCGACTCGTTCCACTGATTCGCCGCCTCGCACCCCGCTGAACTCCGACGCCGCGTCGACCCGAAAGGGTCGGCGCGGCGTCGTCGTGCGCGGGCTCGGTCGGGCGCCGGTCTCAACCGGCCGAGAAGGGATTGCCGCCCGGTGTGATGCGGGCGCCGGTCTCGGCGTCGACGAGTGTGCGGGTGCCCAGGGGTGTGGGAAGCGTCACGTCGGCTTTGTTCTCCACGGCCATCTCCGTGCATACGTCGCCGGTGCGGGTGACCTCCACGCGGATGGCGACCTGCGTCGCCGACTCGCTCGCGACCAGGAGGCGGTCGGTCTCGCACTGACCGCCCCACAGCCAGGCGGTCAGCGTGCGGCCGTCCGGGGCCACCGTGTAGCGGCTGAACCGGGTGTCCTGCTGGGCGGGGTAATAGGTGTGCGGGGTGCCCGGCGACAGGTTCGGGGACGACGTCGAGGTGTCCGGGCCCGCGCCGTTGGCGGACGCGGGCGCACTCGGTCGGCCCTGCGCGGGGTCGGCGGATGGTGCGGCCGGCCGGGTCGCCGCGGAGCCGGCCCGGTCGGCGGTATCGGAACGAGGCGACCCGTCGTCGCCGAGCACCGCCCAGGTGCCGCCGCCGATGCCGAGCACCGCGACGATCGCGAGCCCGACGACCAACGGCCGCCGGCGTGCGGTGGGTTCGGGTCGAATTCCTTCGTCGTGCTCACCGTGGGTACGCATGACGATTCGACGCGGGTCGAGCCGGCGCGGTTCCCCCGGGCGGTGGTCAGTCGCCGTATTCGGACATGCCGGCCACGAGCGTCGCGCCGTGCGCGGGAACGTCGGTGGCGGGGGCGTGCGAACCGGCGGGCGCGGCCTTGGTGGGCATGCGTTCCGGGCCCGGAGTGGTCCACGACGCGTCGATGTGACGGCAGTCACCGCGCAGGTCGTCGAGCGTCTCGGGCTCGGCCTGGGACGGCATCACGGGCATCGGGGACATTTCACGACTCCTTGTACCGGGGATCTTCAGCGTAAGTCGCACGGAGCGTGACGGCACGGTCTACCGACCGGTAGTTTTCGAGGGAGACACGACCGAGGTGGGATAACGTGTGCGAGTTTTCCCTTTCTCGTACCTCCCGTACGCCACTCTCCCCGTCCTCCACATAGGAGACACGCGCCATGCGCATTGCCGTGACCGGGTCGATCGCCACCGACCACCTCATGACATTTCCCGGTCGGTTCTCCGACCAGCTCGTCTCGGACAAGCTGCACGTGGTCTCGTTGTCCTTCCTCGTCGACAAGCTGGACATCCGGCGTGGCGGTGTCGCGCCGAACATCTGCTTCGGGATGGGGTGCCTGGGGCTGTCGCCGATCCTGGTCGGCGCCGCCGGGGCGGACTTCGTCGACTATCGCTCGTGGTTGGATCGCCACCACGTGGACACCGAGTCCGTGCACATCTCGCCGACCCACCACACCGCTCGGTTCGTCTGCACGACGGACGAGGAGCACAACCAGATCGCGTCCTTCTATACCGGCGCGATGAGCGAGGCCCGCGAGATCGAACTGCGGCCGGTGGCCGACCGGGTCGGCGGCCTGGACCTGGTCGTGATCGGCGCGAACGACCCCGAGGCGATGTTGCGGCACAGCGACGAGTGCCGCGATCGCGGCTACCCGTTCGCGGCCGACCCCTCGCAGCAGCTCGCCCGGATGGAGGGCGAGGACATCCGTCGGCTCATCGACGGCGCCGCGTACCTGCTCACCAACGAGTACGAGAGCGCGCTGATCGTGCAGAAGACCGGCTGGTCCGAGGCCGACATCCTGAAGAAGGTCGGCGTGCGGGTCACCACGCTGGGCCCGAGCGGGGTCAAGGTCGAGCAGGAGGGCGCGGAGGCCATCGTCGTGCCGTGCCCCGCGGAGGACGCCAAGGTCGATCCGACGGGTGTGGGCGACGGGTTCCGGGCCGGGTTCCTGTCCGGGATCTCGTGGGGGCTGTCGCTGGAGCGGTCGGCGCAGGTCGGCAACATGCTGGCGACGCTGGTCATCGAGACGGTCGGGACGCAGGAGTATTCGCTGCGGCGGACCTCGTTCCTGGGGCGGTTTGCGCGCGCGTACGGGGATGCGGCGGCCTCCGAGGTTGCGGCGCACATTCCGACCTGACCTCGGGTCCGGCGGCACTCGGGCAGGTGGCGCGAGGTTGGCCACCAGCGCCGGCCGGGCCGGTGGTTCGGCCCGGCCGGCGCTCGGGGGTCAGGTTCGGCGGCGGACCACGTAGGCGTGGCCCTGGGGGTGGGGGTCGGTGCGGATGAACTCGTGGCCGGTCATTTCGCACCATGCGGGGATGTCGAGGGCCGAGGCTTCGTCGTCGGAGAGGACCGTGACCAGCGTGCCGTCCTCGACGTCGAGGATGCGTTTGGCCAATTCGATCACCGGGATCGGACAGCGGCGGCCGAGGGCGTCGACGATCACGCCGGTCCCGGTCGCCGTCGGCGCGGATGCGGGGGTGTGCGCGACCACCGCGCGGAGCCGGGCGACCAGGCCCGGGAGGAGGGCCAGGAAGCGGTCCACCTCGGCCTCGGCCGTGCCCCGCGGCAGCGACACGCGGATGTTGCCGTGGGACAACACGCCCATCGCCTCCAGGACATGGCTGGGGGTCAGCGTCGAGGACGTGCACGAGGAACCCGACGACACCGCGAAGCCCGCCTTGTCCAACTCGGCCAACAGGGCCTCGCCGTCGACGTACAGACAGGAGAACGTGACGATGTGCGGGAGTCGGTGGAGCGGATCGCCGACCACCTCGACATCGGGCACGGTCTCCCGAACGCGGGTGCGGATGCGATCGACCAGCGCGGACAACCGCCGATCCTCGTCGGCCGACTCGGTGCTCACCGCGCCCAGCGCGACCGCCGCCGCGACGATCGCCGGCACGTTCTCGAAGCCGGGCACCCGCCGCGCCTCGCGCTCGTCGTAGGGCAGCGCCGACGCGTAGCGGGTGCCCTTGCGCACCACGAGCAGGCCGACTCCCGGCGGACCGCCCCACTTGTGGGCACTCGCGGTCAACACCGACCAGCCGTCCGGCACCGACATCCGGCCCACCGACTGCGCGGCGTCCACGAGCAGGGGCACGCCCGCCTCCTGACACGCCGTCACCACCTCGGCGATCGGCTGCACCGTACCCACCTCGTGGTTGGCGCTTTGCACGCACGCGAGTGCGGTATCCGAACGAAGTGCCGAGGCGAACGCCGACATGTCGAGTCGGCCCGTACGGTCCACCCCCGTCCGGGTGATTTCCGCGACCGTTCCGCGCTGCTCCGAACGAGCCGCGTGGGCATCCGCGGTGTGCAGTACACAAGAGTGTTCGACCGCGCCGACGACCAGATGCGCGCCCACCCGGCGGCGGCCGGCGAGCACGCCGAGCATGCCCAACTGGACCGCCTGTGTCCCGGATGTGGTGAATGACACTTCGTCGGATCGGGCGCCCAACACGGAAGCCACGGTCTCCCGCGCGGCGTCGAGCAGCATTCGGGCTCGTCGACCGTCGTAATAGCCGCGTGCCGGATCGGCCCAGCCTTCGTCGAGGGTGCTCAGGAAGGCCGCTTTCGCAGCCGGGTGCAGTGGTTCGGTGGAGGCCGCGTCGAAATACGCCATGGGTCGGACGGTAGCCAATACCGGAATCCCGGGCTCGTTCGGGCCGTTCGCCCGAACGGACGCACCGCTACATCTACCCGGCCCGCCACACCAGACCTCCGCGCGCGACCCGAATAGGGCTGGAGTAGGGTTTGGCCCGCAGAAACATCCATACCTGTCCGCGCAACGGGTCGCCAGGGAAGAAAAGTTCCCCACCTTGACTCGCGCGCGGGCGAGACATTCGGGAAGGCGCTACGTGAGTCCCTACGGCTCCGACCGCTCGCCGCGGCGCTGGATGCGGCGCAGGGTGCCGCAGCTGCTGGCTCTGGGCCTCGTCATTGCGACCGCCACCGGCTGCTCCGTCGATTCCAAGGACCTGCCGAGACTCGGCCTGCCCAACCCTGTCACCGAGCAGGGTCCGCGAGTCCTGTCGCTCTGGCAGGGCGCCTGGATTGCAGCGCTGATCGTCGGGGCCGTGGTGTGGGGGCTCATCCTGTGGAGCGTCGCGTTCCACCGCCGGTCGCGCACCAAGATCGAGATCCCGCCGCAGACGCGGTACAACCTCCCCATCGAGGTTCTGTACACGGTCATCCCCGGCATCATGATCGCGGTCTTCTTCTACTTCACCGCGCGTGACGAGACCAAGCTCGAAGAACTCTCCAAGAACCCCGACAACGTGATCAACGTGGTCGGCGTGCAGTGGAGCTGGTCCTTCAACTACAAGGGCGACCCGGCCGACGGCACGGTCGACGTCTACGAGCAGGGCACGCCCGGCAAGCCGCCGACGCTCTACCTGCCCGTGAAGGAGTCCGTCCGGTTCGACCTGACCTCGCCGGACGTCATCCACTCGTTCTGGGTCCCGAACTTCCTGTACAAGAAGGACATCATCCCGGGCCGAACGAACAAGTTCGAGGTCGTCCCGACGAAGAAGGGCACGTACGGCGGCAAGTGCGCCGAACTGTGCGGTGTGGACCACTCGCGCATGCTCTTCAACGTGAAGATCGTGGACAAGGCCGAATACGTCCAGCACCTGAAGGAGCTGGCCGCGAAGGGCCAGACCGGCGAGCTGCGCAGCAAGATCAACGAGCCGGCCCCCGTTGAAGCGCACGGGAAGAAGTGACGAGTGACAATCCTCAGTGAGCCACAGACCGTGGCCCCGGACGGACCCCCGCCGGTCCGCCGCAAGGAGCCCGGGAACATCGTCATCAAGTGGATGACGACCACGGACCACAAGACGATCGGGTCGATGTACCTGATCACCTCCTTCGTCTTCTTCTGCATCGGTGGTGTGCTCGCGCTGCTCATGCGCGCGGAGCTGGCCCGCCCCGGTACGCAGTTCATGTCGAACGAGCAGTTCAACCAGTCGTTCACGATGCACGGCACGATCATGCTGCTGATGTTCGCGACGCCGCTGTTCGCGGGCTTCACGAACTGGATCATGCCGCTGCAGATCGGCGCGCCCGACGTCGCGTTCCCGCGCCTGAACATGTTCGCCTACTGGCTCTATCTGTTCGGCTCGATCATCGCGGTGGCCGGCTTCATCACCCCGCAGGGTGCCGCCGACTTCGGCTGGTTCGCGTACGCGCCGCTGTCCGACTCGGTCCGCTCGCCGGGCATCGGCGGCGACATGTGGATCATGGGTCTGGCGATGTCGGGCTTCGGCACCATCCTCGGCGCCGTCAACTTCATCACCACGATCATCTGCATGCGCGCGCCCGGTCTGACCATGTTCCGGATGTCGATCTTCTGCTGGAACGTGCTGCTGACCTCGGTCCTGGTCCTGATGGCGTTCCCGGTCCTGGCCGCGGCGCTGTTCGCGCTGGAGGCCGACCGCAAGTTCGGTACCCACATCTTCGATCCGGCCAACGGCGGACCGATCCTGTGGCAGCACCTCTTCTGGTTCTTCGGCCATCCCGAGGTGTACATCATCGCGTTGCCGTTCTTCGGCATCGTGTCGGAGATCATCCCGGTCTTCTCGCGCAAGCCGATGTTCGGTTACAAGAGCCTGATCGCCGCGACCATCTCGATCGCGGGCCTGTCGGTCACCGTGTGGGCGCACCACATGTTCCCGACCGGCGCGGTCATGTTGCCGTTCTTCTCCTTCATGACGTTCCTGATCGCCGTACCGACCGGCGTGAAGTTCTTCAACTGGATCGGCACCATGTGGCGCGGCTCGTTGTCCTTCGAGACACCGATGTTGTGGACCGTCGGCTTCCTGGTGACCTTCGCGTTCGGTGGCCTCACCGGCGTCATCCTGGCCTCGCCGCCGCTGGACTTCCACGTCTCCGACACCTACTTCGTGGTGGCGCACTTCCACTACGTGGTGTTCGGCACCGTGGTGTTCGCGATGTTCGCGGGCTTCCACTTCTGGTGGCCCAAGTTCACCGGCAAGATGCTCGACGAGCGGCTGGGCAAGATCACCTTCTGGACGCTGTTCATCGGCTTCCACACCACGTTCCTGGTGCAGCACTGGCTGGGTGCCGAGGGCATGGCCCGCCGGTACGCGGACTACCTGGACAAGGAAGGCTTCACCACGCTGAACACGATCTCGACCCTGGGCTCGTTCCTGCTGGGTCTGTCGATCCTGCCGTTCTTCTACAACATCTGGAAGACGCACAAGTACGGCAAGAAGATCACCGTGGACGACCCGTGGGGCTACGGCCGTTCGCTGGAGTGGGCGACCTCCTGTCCGCCGCCTCGGCACAACTTCACGAGCATTCCGCGGATCCGTTCCGAGGCCCCCGCGTTCGACCTCCACCACCCGGAGATCGCCGCGCTGGAGTACCTCACCGACGAGCGTTCCGAGGCATCGCCCGAGCTGGCGAAGGGAGCCGAGAAGTGAAGTTCAACGGTGTCCTGTTCGCCGTCCTGGCCGTGTTCCTGCTGCCGGTGACGATCATCTACTGGGTGCTCTCCGAGGACCCGACCGGCACCACCGCGCTGTCGCTGACCTTCGGTCTGTCGCTGATGATCGGGTTCTACCTGATCTTCACCGCGCGCCGGATGGACCTGCTCGCGCAGGACAACGAAGAGGGCGAGATCGCCGACGACGCCGGCGAGCTGGGCTTCTTCGCCCCGCACAGCTGGCAGCCGCTGATGCTGGGGGTCGGTTCGGCCCTGCTCTTCCTGGGCGTCATCTTCGGCTGGTGGCTGGCGATGTTCGCCGCGCCGATCGTCGCGATCGGTGTCTGGGGCTGGGTCTTCGAGTTCTACCGGGGTGCGGACCAGCGCTACTAGCGCTACCGATTCGCAACCTTCGCAATACGGTTTCGCCACAAGGCCGATCACCCGAATGGGTGATCGGCCTTGTGTGATATCTACAGAGGACTCCTCGACGACCCTCGATTGTCACCGGTGTGTGACCGTTCGCCGGTTGTGGCAACCCGGACCGGGGGTCGGCGCGTCAAATGGACGCAAGGGAGTTCCAGGACGAGGGAGGAACACGCGTGCCCCGGATACACGGAGCATCGCGCACGGGGGCAGCGGGCGGCGGCATACGCCTCTTCGCGGGACTCATGGTGGCGCCGCTCATATTCATCGCAGGCTGCTCGTCCGACGGCGGCAAGACCGGACCCGGCGGGACCGGAGGCAACTCCGGCGGTTCCGGCGGTGGTTCCAACAAGAAGGCGGCGGCCGCACCCGCCACCATCGCGATCACGCCCGCCGACGGCACCAAGAGCGTGGAGACGGACGGCGTCCTCAAGGTCGACGCGACCGGCGGCAAGCTCACCTCGGTCGTGGTCACCGACGCCAAGGGCAAGACGGTGGACGGGCAGATCAGCCCCGACGGCATCGGCTGGAAGCCGGCCGCACCGCTGGCCAACGGCGGTGCCTACACGGTGGCGGCCAAGGCCGCGAACGCCGACGGCGCCGAGGTCACCGCGCAGAGCAAGTTCAACACCAAGGCCGCCGACGACACGTTCGTGGCCGACTTCAACATCGAGCCGGACAGCACGTGGGGTGTCGGCGCGATCATCTCGCTCAAGTTCAACGAGCCGATCAAGGACAAGGCCGCGATCGAGCGCAACCTCAAGGTGGTCTCCGAGCCCGCGGTGCAGGGCTCCTGGTCCTGGCTCAAGGACCTCGACGGCAGCGACCGGATCGACTACCGCCCGGAGAAGTACTGGGCGAGTGGCACGAAGGTCAACCTCAAGGCGAACCTGACCGGCGCGAAGGCGGCGCCGGGCGTCTACGGCAAGCAGACCAAGGACATCAAGTTCACCATCGGGCGCTCGATGGTGGCCACCGCGGACCTCAAGTCCAAGCACATGGTGGTCACCAAGGACGGGGCCCAGGTCGAGGACCTGCCGATCTCGGCCGGCGGCCCCAACTACCCGACCTGGGGCGGCACGATGGTCGTCCTGGACAAGGTGGACGGCATCACGATGGACTCCGAGACCGTCGGTCTGGGCGACGCCTACAACATGAAGAACGTCCGCCACGCGGTGCACCTGACCGCGTCCGGCACGTACGCGCACGGCGCGCCCTGGAACGAGGGCAAGTTCGGTCGGCAGAACGACAGCCACGGCTGCATCGGGCTGGGCGCCTCGAACGCCAAGACCTTCTTCGATCTGGTCACCCAGGGTGACCCGGTCGAGGTGGTCAACAGCACCGACAAGACCGTCAAGCCCGGCAACGGACTCGGCGGCTGGAACGTCGACTGGGCGACCTGGGTCAAGGGCAGCGCGTTGGGCGCCGGGGCGACCGGCACTCCGGCCGGCTGAGGCTCCACACAAAAGGGTTCCGGTAAGAGGTTCCCCGCACGAAGTTTCACACGGTAGGGCGAATCGCCCGATCGCGCGATCCGACCGGTGGTCGGCATCACGCGATCGGGCGGTTTGTGCGTTTGTATGAATAAAGCGGGATGCTCCCGGCCACTCTCGATGCAACAACTCCGCGCCGCCCGTGCTCGACGAGCACGGGCAGACCGCGTTCGTTGAGCACGGCTGGAGGTCGAGAGTGAATCGGGACAGGACTGTTCGCCTCCGCTGGATCTGCTGGGCGCTCACACCGGCGCTGCCGCTCGCCTTCGTCACCGGATGCGGGACCTGGGAGAAGCAGCGGGGCGCCGAGATCGAGCGGCCCGCCAAGAGCGTGGCCCGGCTCGCGGTGGACGTGCGCCCGGACCGACCCGCACAGCCGGGCAGGCCGATCACCGTCACCGCGAGCGAGGGGCGGCTGTACGCGGTGAGCCTGACCGGCCCCGACGGGAAGCCGGTGGCCGGCGGCAACGCGGCCGGTGACGCGTCGTGGTCGAACTCCGAACCGCTGGCGTACAGCACCACCTACCGGTTGACCGCGCTGGCGGTCGACGCGTTCGGGCTGACCGCCACCCGCACCGAGACGTTCACCACGCTCGCGCCGGACGCCGAGCGGCGGGTGGACTCGGTGTTGCCGGAGGCCGACACCACGGTGGGGATCGGCATGCCGATCTCCGTCACGCTGGAGAAGCCGGTCACCGATCCCGCGCAGCGCGCCGAGGTGGAGAAGCGACTCCAGGTGTCCGCCTCCACGCCGGTCGAGGGCGCCTGGGGCTGGGTGGACGACAAGACCGTGCGCTATCGGCCCAGGGACTACTGGCCGGTGGGCACCAGGGTCTCGGTCACCACAAGCCTGCTCGGCGTCGACTTCGGCAACGGCGTGTTCGGCGGCCCGGGCGCGGCGGTCGGCTTCATGGTCGGCGACTCCGTGGTCGCGACCGTGGACGCCGCGGCGCACACGATGACGGTCAGGCGCAACGGCACCGACATCAAGACGGTGCCGGTGACCACCGGCAAGCCCGGCTTCACCACCCGCTCGGGCACCAAGGTGGTGCTCGGCAAGGCCCCGCACGTGCTGATGGACGGCACCACCGTGGGCATCTCCGCGGACAGCAGCGACGGCTACCGGCTGGACGTCTCGTGGGCCACCCGGGTCACCTGGAGCGGCGAGTTCCTGCACGCAGCGCCGTGGTCGGTGGGCGCGCAGGGCAGCGAGAACGTGAGCCACGGCTGCGTCGGGATGAGCGACCAGAACGCCAAGTGGTTCTACGACCAGGTCAAGGTCGGCGACGTGGTCACCGTGGTGAACACGGGGGATGCCAAGACCATGGAGCCGATCGGCAACGGCTACGGCGAGTGGAATCTGGACTGGGCGCAGTGGCTGACCCACAGCGCGGCCGGCCCGTCCACCGCCCGGCCGCTCTGAGCCCGCCGACCGTCGCCCTCACGAAAGCGCTGTACGGCCGTCTGCGGGGCGCAACGCGAAGGGCCCCACCGGGAGATCCGGTGGGGCCCTTCGGCGTTCCTGCGCGTCCTACGGGTCGTGCCGATGTGGCGTCAGCAGCCCGGCCCCGGTCGCGTCAGTGGTGACCGTGTCCGCTGGTCAGTTCCTTGTACTCCTCGGCCGTCGGCTTCTCGATCGGCTCGGCGAAGTACCAGTGCGACATCCTCGAACGCAGCTTCTGCGCACGCGTGACCTTGCGGGCCACGCCGTTCTCGTCCTCGGCCGGCTCCAGCTCGTACGGCTTCGGCTGCTCGTGGGCGGTGAGGGTGTGCCGCACCCCGGCGTCCAGCGGTTCGTGGATCTCGATGAACTCGCCGTGCGGGAGCTTCTTGATCACGCCGGTCTCGCGACCGTGCAGGACCTTGTCCCGGTCGCGCCGCTGCAGACCCTTGCAGATCCGCACCGTGGCCAGGTAGGCCAGCACGGGCGCGATGAAGAACGCGAAGCGGCCGACCCAGGTGATCGTGTTGATCGACAGGTGGAAGTGCGTCGCGATGATGTCGTTGCCACCGCAGACCCACAGCACGCCGTAGCACACGATCCAGGCGACGCCCAGGCCGGTGCGGACCGGCATGTTGCGCGGGCGGTCCAGCAGGTGGTGCTCGCGCTTGTCACCGGTGATCCAGCCTTCGATCCACGGGTACATCGCGAGGAACGTGAACAACACGCCCGGCACGATCAGGGACGGGATCAGCACGTTGAAGCTGAGCGTGTGGCCCCAGATGTTCCATTCCCAGTTCGGCATGATGCGCAGGGAACCTTCGAGGAACCCGATGTACCAGTCCGGTTGGGAACCCGCCGTGATCTGACCCGGGTTGTAGGGACCGTAGGCCCAGATCGGGTTGATCTGCACCATGCCGCCGAGGGCGGCGGTGATGCCGAACACGATGAAGAAGAAGCCACCGGCCTTGGCCGCGTAGACCGGCAGCAGCGGCAGGCCGACCACGTTCTTCTCGGTCTTGCCCGGGCCGGGGAACTGGGTGTGCTTCTGGTAGAAGACCAGGATCAGGTGCACGGTGACCAGGCCGACCATGATCGCCGGGACGAGCAGCACGTGGATGGTGAACAGGCGGGGCACGATGTCCTCGCCCGGGAACTCCCCGCCGAACAGGAAGAACTGCAGGTAGGTGCCGACCAGCGGGATGGCCAGGACGACACCCTCGGCGATCCGCAGACCGGTACCGGAGAGCAGGTCGTCCGGGAGCGAGTACCCGGTGAAGCCGTTCACCATGGCCAGCACCAGCAGCAGGAAGCCGAACAGCCAGTTCATCTCGCGCGGCTTGCGGAACGCTCCGGTGAAGAAGATCCGGAACATGTGCACGAACAGCGACGAGACGAAGATCAGCGCGGCCCAGTGGTGGATCTGGCGCATCGCCAGGCCACCGCGGATGTCGAAGCTGATGTCCAGCGTCGACGCGTACGCCTGGGACATGTGGATGCCCTGCAGCGGCACGTAGGAGCCGTCGTAGACGACCTCCTGCATGCTCGGCTTGAAGAACAGCGTCAGGAAGACACCGGTCAGCAGCAGGATGATGAAGCTGTACAGCGCCACTTCACCGAGCATGAAGGACCAGTGGTCCGGAAAGACCTTGCGCAGGTTCTTCTTCGCCGCGCCGTAGATGCCCAGCCGACCGTCCAGCGCGTCGGCCGCGCGCACGGCGGCGTTGTCGGGAATCGGGGTGCTCTTGTTCGCCCCGCCCTTGGGTTGTTCGCTCGACATCAGCCACGCTCCCAGAAGCTCGCGCCGACCGGTTCGGCGAAGTCCTGTGTCGCGGCGAGGTTACCCGCCTCGTTCACATGGATCTTCAGCTGCGGCAGCGAGCGCGCGGCCGGGCCGAACACGACCTTGCCGTCGTCCGCCAGGTCGAAGGTGGACTGGTGACACGGACACAGCAGGTGGTGCGTCTGCTGCTCGTACAGGCCGATCGGGCAACCCACGTGGGTGCAGATCTTCGAGTACGCCACGATGCCCTCGTAGCCCCAGTCCAGTTCCTTCTTGGACTTGATGTCCTCCGGCTCCAGCCGGACGACCAGGACCGCGGACATGCCCGCCTTCTCCAACCAGCCGTGCGAGAGTTCCTCCTTCTCGCCGGCCGGGCCGTACTTCTCGACCAGGCCGTCGGGCAGCACCATGGTCAGCGAGCCCTTGACGATGTCGTCCGGCTTGATCGGCAGGCCGGTCGCCTCGTTGATGAGCTCCACGCCCGGCTTCCACTCGGTGTGCCGCAGCTTGGTGCCGGGCATCGGACCGAGGTCGCGCAGCAGCACCACGCCGGACAGTGGCACCAGGGCCATCGCGCCGATCATCGTGCGCCGGATCAGCGGCCGGCGACCGATCACCGAGTCCGCGGCGCCCTGGGCGAACTCGCGGATCGCGTACTCGCGGACCTCGGGGTCCGAGGCCAGCTCGTGCCGCTCCTGGACGATCTCCTCGTCCGTCATCAGCGTGCGCGCCCAGTGGATCGCGCCGGCGCCGATGCAGAACAGCGCGAGGCCGAGGAAGCCGCCGAGCGCGAGGTTCTGGGCACCGATCTTCCCGAAGAAGAAGATGTCGATGATGCGGTGCTTGTCGATGCCGACGTACGCCCAGATGAAACCGATCGTGGACAACATCGAGATCACGAACAGGAACGCGACCTGACGTTCGGCACGCTTGGCGGCCCGCTCGTCGATGTCGGTGACGCGCGGCTCGTGAGCCGGCAGGCCGGGGTCGGCGAACGGGTCGCCTTCCGCCGGAACATGTGCCGAGGTGTGTACCTCGGGCAGGTGCTCTTCAGGCACTTCAGACTTGTCCTGGCTACTCATTTGGTCCTGGCCTTGGGGGTCCGGGCGGCAATCCAGATCGCGCATCCGATGAGCAGACCGAGCGCGATGATCCAGCCGAACAGGCCTTCGGAGACCGGGCCGAGGCGGCCGAGACCCAGGCCGCCGGGGTTCGGCTCCTTCTTGGTCGTCTCGTGGACGTACGTGACGATGTCCTTCTTCTGCTGCTCGGGCATCGTGCTGTCCGGGAACGAAGGCATGTTCTGCGGGCCGGAGAGCATGGCCTCGTAGATGTGCTTCGGGTCCACGTCCTTCAGCGGCGGGGCGTACTTGCCCTCGGTCAGGGCGCCGCCCTCACCGGAGAAGTTGTGGCACTGCGAGCAGTTCGTGCGGAACAGCTCGGCGCCGTTGACGATGTCGCCGTCGGGCGCGTACATGTTCGCCGTCGGGATCTTGGGCCCGACGCCGAGGGAGGCCACGTACGCGGACAGCTGTTGGATCTGCGCCGGGGTGTAGACCTCGGGCTTACGCGGCGCCTGCGCGCCGGGCTGCTGAAGCGGCATTCGACCCGTCGACACCTGGAAGTCGACGGCGGCCGCGCCGACGCCGATCAGGGAGGGACCGTCGGTGGAACCCTGGGCGTCCAGCCCATGGCACGTCGAACATCCGCTCAGGTAGAGCTTCTTGCCCGCCTCGACCGCGATGGAGGCGGAGTCGTCGGCCTCCGCCTTCTTGGCAGGCGCGAACGCGGCGTACAGCCCCCCGGTAGCCGCGAGCGCGAAGATGAGTACGACGATCGCCGCCAAGGGGTGGCGTCGCCGCGCGGAGAGCTTTTTCACGGAAAACCCCGGTCCAATGTCGTCTGCGTAGTGAGTGTCGGGACGTCTACCTGATGACGTAGATCGTGAAGAACAGACCGATCCAGACCACGTCGACGAAGTGCCAGTAGTACGAGACGACGATTGCGGCCGTGGCCTGCTCGTGTGTGAACCGTCGGGCCGCATAGGTGCGTCCGAGGACCAACAGGAAGGCGATCAGGCCACCTGTCACGTGCATGCCGTGGAAGCCGGTGGTCAGGTAGAAGACCGAACCGTAAGCCGACGACGAAAGCGTCGTTCCGTCCTTGACCAGGGCGGTGTACTCCATCACCTGGCCGCCGACGAAGACGGCGCCCATCACGAAGGTGATGACGAACCACATTCTGAGCTTCTTGACGTCACCGCGTTCGGCCGCGAAGACGCCGAGCTGGCAGGTGAGCGAGGACAGCACGAGGATCGTCGTGTTGCCCGTCGAGAACGGGATGTTCAGCTCACCGGCATGCTCACGCCAAGCGTCCGCCCCGGTGACGGAGCGGATCGTGAAATACATCGCGAACAGAGCCGCGAAGAACATCAGCTCGGACGCCAACCAGACGATCGTGCCGATGCTGACCAAGTTGGGACGGTTGAGTGTCCCGTGTGTCCCGTGTGAGGGGGGCCCGGTTTCTAGTGAAGTTGCTGTCGCCACGGCGGCCATTATTGCGGTCGCCGGATCTGCCCACACTTCGGGGGGTAACCCTTGTAGAACGTGTCGGGGTTAGGCTCTGGTTCCGTGAGTGGCTCTACAGGCGATGCCGGGATGTTTCTGGCACACGCGACCCCTGGGAACGTACCGCCGGAACTGACCCCCATTCGGCTCCTGACCGGGTGGGTGTTCGAGCCGATCCCGATTCTGGTCGCGATGCTCTTCGGCGGCCTCTATCTGTACGGGGTGCACAAGCTCAGGGCCCGCGGCGACTCGTGGTCGCGGTGGCGGAGCTTTTCCTTCCTGGGGCTGGGGCTGGGCACGTTCCTGCTGGCGACCGAGTCCGCGCTGGCCGCGTACGACACCGTGTTGCTGAGCGTGCACATGGTGCAGCACATGGTGCTGGCGATGATCACGCCGATCTTCCTGGCGCTCGGCGCACCGATCACCCTCGCTCTGCGCACGCTGCCGGCCAAGTGGCGCAATCGACTCAACGCCCTGCTGCACAGCAGATACGCGAAGGTGGTCACCTTCCCGGCGTTCGCCGGTTTCGTCTTCGTGCTCAATCCGTTCGCCCTGTACTTCACCCCCTGGTACGAGCTGACCTTGCGAAACACCTTCATGCACGACATGAATCACGTGCACTTCGTGATCATCGGCTGCATGTGGTTCTGGCCACTGCTGGGTCTGGATCCGATGCCGCGGGCGAGCTATCCGATGCGATTGCTCGCGGTGTTCGCGACGCTGCCGTTCCACGCGTGGCTGGGCATCGCGATCATGAGCTCGTCCAATGTCCTGGCCGGTGACTGGTACAACGACCTCGGTCGGGACTGGGGCGCGAGTCCGCTCTCGGACCAGGGCACGGCGGGCGGAATCCTGTGGGGCAGCGGCGACATCGTCGGACTGTTGGTCTTCCTGGTGCTGTTCGTGCAGTGGGCTCGCGCATCGGAGCGCGAGGCCGTGCGGGAGGACCGCCGGCTGGACCGGCTCGAACTGATCGAGGCGGGTCGCAAGGCGCGCGAGGAGCGACTGGCGCGCGAGGCGGCCGAGGCCGGCGGCGGTGTGGAGCCGGGCCTCGAAGCCGTCGGAAAATCCGTGCCGAAGAGCACTCTTCCGGGTGACTCTGCCCGAACGGAGGACGCCGACTCGGCTGTGCGAGTGGCCTCGGGTCCCGAACCGCGGTCGGCCGACGCGGCCGAGTAGCGTCGCGGCATGATCCTCGAACGTTTCCTCCGTCGCCGGCGATCGGAGCCTGTTCCCGTGCTCGTCGACGACGGCACGCTCACCGTCGTCGGTTCGTGCTTCGATCCGGCTCGGGCCGATTCGGCGGTGGTCGCGGAGATGCGGGCGGCCGGAGTGGCGGTGGAGACCGGTGTGTTCGTGATGCGGCACGTGCTCACGCTGCCGGACCTGGCGGCGGCCGACGAGGCGGCCCGGATTCTGACGCCGGACGGCTGGCGGGTGGTGGCGCCGGCCCCCGACGAGCGACCGATGCGGGTGCTGATTTCCCGTCAGCAGGTGCTCACCGGTCTGGAGCCGGCCCGGGAGCGGACCCGGATGGCGGGCCTGGCCCAGCGGCTGGGCGGGAACGCCGAGGGCTACGAGGTGCTCGCGCGCGAGTGAGCACGGGGCGCTCCCGCGGCGCCGGCTCGCCGGTCGATGGGCGGTCGGGACGGACCGGGGCGTGACGAGGCACACATATCGCTGCGGAAAAGCGCTAACATCCGGGGCGATCCGAGTGTTGCCCCGTACTTGCATACGCAGCCCTGAACATGCGCAGCCCCGAAGACACGCAGCCCAGACACAGGCAGGTGGACATGACGCGCGGCGAGACCATGACCGTCCTCGTGTACAGCGACGACCGCAACACCCGTCGGAAGGTCACCCTCGCGCTCGGGCGCAGGCCCGCCGTCGACGTGCCGTTCGTGGAATACCTGGAATGCGCCACCGAGCCCGCCGTGATCGAGGCGATGGACAAGGGCGGCATCGATCTGGTGATCCTGGACGGGGAGACCGCCCCCGCCGGCGGCATGGGCGTGTGCCGTCAGCTCAAGGACGAGATCTACAACTGCCCGCCGGTGCTGACCCTGGTCGGCCGGCCGCAGGACGCGTGGCTGGCCACGTGGTGTCGCGCGGACGCGGTGGTCGCCCACCCGCTGGACCCGCGCACGCTCGCGGACGCCGCCGCCGACCTGATTCGGGGCCGGATCGCGGGACGCCAGCCGGCCTGACCGCATCCCGGATAACCGCCCGGCCGGGACGGGTGCGGTGGGTACGCTGTCGCGGACTTATCCGATGACACAGCGGGAGCGGACCATGGGCGCCTCGACCTCTACGAACAAGAGCGGCGGCAACCCGGCGGCCCGTTCCTGGCGGGACCTCCTGGCGGCGCTCATGCGGGGCGACGACCTGCCTGCCGATGCGACCGCGTGGGCCATGGACCACATCATGACCGGCGAGGCGACGCCGGTGCAGGTGGCCGGGTTCGTGATCGCGCTGCGCGCCAAGGGCGAGACTGTGGACGAGGTCTCGGGCCTGGTGCAGGCGATGTACGCGCACGCGTCGACCATCGACGTGCCCGGCCGCACCGTCGACATCGTCGGCACCGGTGGGGACCTGGCCCGGACCGTGAACATCTCGACGATGTCCGCGATCGTGGTCGCGGGCACGGGCGAGACGGTGGTCAAGCACGGCAACCGGGCGGCGTCCTCGGCGAGTGGGGCCGCGGATGTACTCGAAGCGCTCGGCGTGGTGCTGGATCTGACTCCGGAGCAGGTGGCCCGCACGGCCGAGGAGGCGGGCATCACGCTGTGCTTCGCACAGCACTTCCACCCGTCGCTGCGGCATGCCGCGCAGGCGCGCCGTGAGCTGGGCGTGCCGACCACGTTCAACTTCCTCGGGCCGTTGACCAATCCGGCCCGGGTGCGGTTCCACGCGATCGGGGTCGCGGACCTGCGGATGGCGCCGATCGTGGCCGGTGTGCTGGCCGACCGCGGGGCGACCGCGCTGGTGTTCCGCGGCGACGACGGGCTGGACGAGTTGACCGTCACCACCACGTCGCAGGTGTGGATCGTGCGGGACGGCGACGTGCGCGAGGACCGGGTGGATCCGCGCGACCTGGGGATCGCGCTGAACGGGATCGAGTCGCTGCGCGGTGGTGACGCGGCGTTCAACGCGGAGGTCGCCCGCAGGCTCCTCGCGGGGGAGAAGGGCGCCGTGCGGGACGCGGTGCTGTTGAACTCGGCCGCGGCGCTGGCCGCGCTGGGCTCGGGTGAAGGGTCACTGACCCAACAGTTGGCGGCCGGCATCGATCGGGCCGCGGACGCCATCGACTCCGGGGCCGCGCAGGCCGCGCTCGATCGGTGGGTGGCCACGACGCGTTCGTTCGCGCGGGGGTAGTCGGGCTCTTGCGCCGGCGGGTCGGGCCGTCGTGCTCGACCCGCGCGGCGTGGTGCCGTCTGTGTCGGTCGTGTGGGTTGCCGCTGGTTGTTGCCGGGTGGGCTTGCCCGTGCCGGTCGGGCCGGTACTGCCGGTCGGGCCGTCCAGGATGTGGGAACCGTGGGGTGGTCGTTGCGCGTGACGTTCCATCCGGTAATAATTCTGCTCAGGTCACGAGTGACAGTGGAAAGCCCCGGCTTGCTGTCCGGCAACCCTCGCTCCGCGGTGGGGTGCCCCGGGTGATGACACGGTCAGGCGTCGTAAGGCGCCCTGGCAAGCGCGGACCCCTTGCATGACGGCAGTCGATGCTCCATGTGACCCGGGGGTCCTGTACCTGGGGAGCATGTGATGGCGTGAAATCTCTTTCTCGAAACGGGCGAATCGCCCTATTCCGTACGCGCTGAGTCCTCGCGCGTCGCCCCGGGCCGCCCGTAGCCGCGGCTTACGAGACCACATTTCACCAGCGGATCATTCGGTGCGTTTGGATGTCGATCAATCGACATCCGCGTCGATGTTCCGTGCCTGCCGAGGAGTTTCGCCATGACCGTTGACACCGCTTCCACCACCGCCCTCGACTGTGACGTCGCCATCGCCGCCCCGCTGCCCGTGGTCGGGCGGGACGTGCTCGTTCCGCTGGTGACCGGCGGGGAGGTCGAATACGCCGCGCTCGACTACGGGGCGAGTGCGCCGTGTCTGCAGCGGGTGTGGGACGACGTGTCCGCGTATCTGCCCTACTACGGCAGCGTGCACCGGGGCGCCGGTTACCTGTCCCAGCTGTCCACCGACCTGTACGAGCAGAGCCGGGCCACGGTCGCGAGCTTCCTGGGTCTGCGGACCGACGACACGCTGCTGTTCACCCGCGGGACCACGGACTCGCTCAACCTGCTCGCGTCCGTACTGCCGCGCGGTACCCGGGTGTTCGTCTTCGAGACCGAACACCACGCGGCGCTGTTGCCGTGGCGGCGGCATGCGGGGGTGACCCAACTGGCCGCGCCCGGATCGCCGGAGCAGGCGGTCGCGACGCTGGAGGCCGCACTCGCCGGGTCCGGCGACGGGCCTCGGCTGGTGTGCGTGACCGGAGCCTCGAACGTGACCGGCGAGCTCTTCCCGGTCGCCGAGCTGGCCGAGGTCGCGCATCGGCACGGCGCGCGGATCGTGCTGGACGCGGCGCAACTGGCGCCGCATCACCCGGTGTCGGTGGCCGACCTGGACGTGGACTGGATCGCGCTGTCGGCGCACAAGCTGTACGCGCCGTTCGGCTCGGGCGTGTTGGCGGG
Organism: Embleya sp. NPDC008237; assembly: GCF_042956465.1. Classification (NCBI taxonomy): domain Bacteria; kingdom Bacillati; phylum Actinomycetota; class Actinomycetes; order Kitasatosporales; family Streptomycetaceae; genus Embleya; species Embleya sp. NPDC008237. The sequence goes on along the minus strand of NZ_JBIBGL010000003.1, from coordinate 303,190 downwards.
GCGGGGCGACTGGCTGGACGCGGCCGAGCCGTACTTGGCCGGGGGCGGGGCGAGCAAGACGGTCAGCCGGGACCACGTGGAGTGGCACGGCGGTGCGGCTCGGCACGAGGCGGGGTCGCCGAATGTGATCGGTGCCTATGCGTTGGCGTCCGCGTGCCGGGCGATCACCGAGGCGGGGCCGGCGGCGCTGGTCGCGCGCGAGGAGGCGCTGCTGACGCGCCTTCGGGCGAAGTTGGCGCAGATTCCGGCGGTGCGGACGCTGGAGCTGTTCGGGCCGGAGTCGGCGCGAGTGGGGGTGCTCTCGTTCGTGGTCGAGGGGTGGAACAGTTCGCGGTTCGCCGCGGTGTTGTCGGCGGAGTACGGGATCGGGGTGCGGGACGGGTTGTTCTGCGCTCATCCGCTGGTGCGGCACCTGTTGGGCGGGCGGGCCGATCAGCCGACCGAGTGTGGATCCCCGGACGCGCCCGAGGGTGAGCAGAACCTCAACGCGATCCGGGTCAGCTTCGGAGTGGGGACGCCCGTGGAGCACCTGGACCGCTTTGCGGCGGCGGTGCGGGAGTTGGTGGAGCGCGGGGCGGTGTGGAGCTACACGGTCGATGGGGGCCGGTGCGTTCCGGATGCGGATCCGCGGGGCGTGCGGGAATTGCCTGCGGCGTAGGGTTTTTTGGCCTTGCCGGCCGGGGGTGTCCTCAAGCGCCGGACGGGCTGGTTTGGGTTGCCCAGGTGGGGTGTTGCGGTGCATGGGCCCGGGCCGGCTGGGGGCGGCCTTGCCAAGGGTGTCCTCAAGCGCCGGACGGGCTGGTTTGGGTTGCCCGGGTGGGGTGTTGCGGTGCATGGGCCCGGGCCGGCTGGGGGCGGCCCTGCTGGGGGGTGTCCCCAAGCGCCGGACGGGCTGAGGTGGGTTGCTCGGGTGGGGGTGTAGCCGTGGTGCTTGGGGCCGGTCCGGGTGGGCTTGGCCGGGGGGTCCTCGAGTGGCTTGGTGGAGGGGTGGCCCTGCCGGGGGTTGGAGGTCCGGCAGGGCTGAGGGGTTACTCCAGGCCGATGGCGAAGGCCGCTTCGAGGTCGTGGTGGGAGTAGGTGCGGAAGGCGATGTGGGTCGTGGTGGCTTCCACGCCGGGGACCTTGTTGAGGCGGCCCGGGATGACGTCGGCCAGGTCGTCGTGGGCGCGGACGCGCACCATGGCGATCAGGTCGAACTCACCGGTCACCGAGTAGACCTCGCTCACGCCCTCGATCGCGGCGATCGCCTCCGCGATTTCCGGGGTCTGGTCCACACGCGTCTTGACCTGCACGATCGCGGTGATCACGGGGTAGTCCTCCGGCTCTCGACGACAAGATGCCCGAGCTTAGTCGGCGCGCGACCCGCGCGGGCAGCCGCAACGGGAGGAAGGCCCGCGCGGTCGACACTCCCGGACGTCACCCGATCGGGGTGGTTTGCCCCGGACAGACCCTGGGTGCCGGCGGTCGGCCGAGGGCGAGCAGGTCGGCCAGCTCGTGCCGTCCGCTCTCGTGCATCCGGCCGATGAACGCGCGCAGGACGTGTGCGGTGGCCCGGGCGTCGGCCAAGGCTCGGTGGGTCGGGTCGGTGGGCGCCTCGAAGTACCGTGCGAGGGTGCCCAGGCGCATGTTCGGCACCGTCCCCGGGGGCAGCAGCGCGCGGGCCAGCGCGAGTGTGTCCACCACCTGGAGGTCGGGCCAGGGCCGATCGCACGCGAGGCTCGCCGCACGCAGAAACCCCACGTCGAAGGGGGCGTTGTGGGCGACCAGGATGGCGTCCTCGGCGAAGCGGGTGAACGCCGGCAGCACCAGGTGCAGCGGCGGCGCGTCGGCCACCAGGTCGTCGGATATCCCGGTCAGGTCGGTGATGAACTCGGGGATCGGTACACCGGGCGCGACCAGGGTCGCGAACTCGCCCAACCGGTCCGATCCGCGCACCCGGACCGCGGCGATCTCGGTGATCCGCGCCTCCAGCGGATCCAGGCCGGTCGTCTCCAGATCGACGACCGTGAACACCTGTCGTTCCACCTCGTCACGAATCGCTCGTGACCCGGGCATGGTTCGCAACTCGTGGCCCGGGGCGATACTGTCCGGCGGGCGGGAACGCCGCGGCGAGTCGGCCGCCGGCAAGCCCTGATTCGCCGAACCTCGTGACCGGCAATCCCGGTGCGCGGTGCTGCTCATGTACCGGACGGTACGTTTCCGGCCCGACACGGCCGCGCCCAGGTACCTCTCGCCGCCCGGCATCATGGGTGTACGCGGACCCACTCGCGATCCGGAAAAGGCTCGCAAACGCGAAACAGGAAGGGAACACGCATGTCGATCCAGGCCCCCACCGAGGACACCCGGTGGCGTTGCTCGCTCTGCGGCAACCTGACCCGGTTCGACGTGACGCGGACCACCAAGGCGGTCGAGTTCACCCACCTCGACCTCGCGGGCGTCGCCCGGGTCGAGGAGCGGGAGATCGTTTCCGACGAGATCGAGTCGGTGCGGTGCCGCTGGTGCAACGCGACCGACTCCGTCGAACTTGTGGCGCGACCCGACGCGAGCTGAGTGCCGAGACCGTGCGGCGACAATGGGACTGTGCATCGTTTCGGCATCGGGGCGGCCCGGCGTGGCCGTCCCCGGTCCGGAACGCGCCATGATCAAGGCGTCGGCGTCCCGGCAACGGTGACGCGGGGAGGGGCCTCAAGGGAACGGGAAGGACCGGAGGAGCAGTGAGCGGACCGGATACCCGCGCGGACGCGGTCACGCCTGCGCACGCCACCGAAGCCGCCGAGGCGGTGCCGGCTGCCGAGCCCGACCCCGACCCGCAGTCCCGGACCGAGGCGGGGACCGACCTGCCCGGCGCTCTCGACGAGCCCGAGGCTCCCGTCGACCACGCGGTCGACCCGGAGCCGGACGGCCCCGGTCCCACCGATCCCGCGGCCCACGCGCACCCGGCCGGGCCGGCGGGTGCGGAGATCGAGGCGGAGTCCCGGGCCGCGGTCGCGGAATCCGATGCCGCCGCGGAATGCGACGCCCCCGCCGAGTCGGCGCCGGGGCCCGCATCGGACGCCGCCGAGCCTGTTGCCGACCCGGGAGCCGGTGCCCAGGCCGACCCGGAGCGGGAGGACCCGCCGCCCGCCGAGCCCGAGACCCTGTCCGGGCCGCTGCCCGAGGCGGTTCGGGTGCGGGTGATCTCGGTGGCCGCCGACGCGCTCGGCACGATGACCGCGGACGAGGTGCCCGGCCCGCTGCGCCGGTTCGCCCGCTTCACCCACCAGCGCCGGGCCAAGTTCGCCGCGACACCGCTGGCCGCCGCGCTGGAGAACGATCCGGTGTTCCGGCAGCGCATAGCGGAGCGCTTCCGCAAGGGCCTGCCGGAGATCTCCGAGGCGCTCGAAGCCGGCAAGGTGCCTGCGGCGGCCGACCCGCTCGACGTGGCCGCCGCCGCATACCTGCTGCGTCCGCGCGGCTGGGTCCGGCTGATCGAGACCGCCGGCGACGCGGCCAAGGAGGCCGCCGCCGACCGTGCCGAGGCCGAGGCCGCCGAGACGTTGTCCCGCCTGGAGCACGAGGTCGGTGTACTGCGCGCGGCCTCCAAGACCGAGCACGAACGGCTGCGCGCGGAGTTGGAGACGGCCCGCAAGGAGGCCGACCACCTGCGCCGCCAGGTGCGCGGGCTCCAGGGCAGCGCCAAGCACGAGGAGAAGGAGGCCCGCCGGGCCCGCTCCGAGCTGGACGCGGTGCGGGTCGAGGCGCAGGCCGCGATCGCCGCCGCGGAGAAGGAGGCCCGCCGGCTGCGCGGTCGGGTCGCCGAGGTCGAATCGGCCCTGGAGGCCAGCCGCCGGGCCGCCCGGGAGGGACGCAGCATGGAGGACACCCGGGTCCGGCTGCTCTTGGACACCGTTCTGGAGGCCGCGCAGGGGCTGCGCCGCGAACTCGCGCTGCCGCCGGTGGGCATCCGGCCCGCCGACATGGTGGACGCGGTGGTGCCGGGCGCGTCCGGGATAAAGGACATCGCCCAGCGCGCGTTGGAGGGCGACGACCCGGCCCTGCTCGACCAGCTGCTCGCGCTGCCGCAGGCGCACCTGGTGATCGACGGCTACAACGTGACCAAGACCGGCTATCCCACGCTCGCGCTGAACAAGCAGCGTGATCGGCTGGTCGGCGGTCTGACCGGGCTCGCCGCGCAGACCGGCTGCGAGGTGACTTGCGTGTTCGACGGCGCACAACTGGATGCGCCGGTGCTGTTGGCTCCCGCTCGTGGGGTGCGGGTGATGTTCAGCAAGCCGGGCGAGACGGCCGACGAGCTGATCCGCCGGCTGGTTCGGGCCGAGCCGCCGGGCCGCCCGGTTGTGGTGGTCTCCACCGACCGCGAGGTGGCCGAGGGTGTGCGCAAGGCCGGTGCGCGACCGGTGCCCTCCACCATGCTGCTGCGCCGGCTCACCCGCGGCTGAGCACAGGCGTCGAAGGCGCACGGGCGCCGTTCGCACCGTGTGTCGGTGCCGCTCCCTACCGTTGACGGGGAAAGTCGACGAAAGGGGAGAAGCCACATGCGCATCGCCTGTCGTACGCACCGAGGCCGCGGGCGCGCCGGCGCCGGCTGCGCGATACCGGCCTCGATCGGGCCGGCACTGATCAGCGCTCGATCGATCGACTCCGACATATCATCCGAATTATCCGGTGCCTCCTCGTATGCCGACTCCTCCTCGTATGCCGACTCCGGGGAATACGGCGAGCGCGCCGACCACCCCGACTACGCCGAGTTGGACGAGGAAACCCTGAGCGCGCTGCGGCTGTTCGCAGCCGAGGGCATGTTCGCGGCGGCCGGTGCGCAGCTGCGCGAAAACGGCGAAATGATGAGCGCCCGCCGATCGCTCGATCGTAAAACATGACCCTTTTCCACTGAATTGATGGCCCAAGCCATGAAATTCGCGGATTGATTTGAAGCGATCGTGTTTGGGTGGCTAGGGTCACCGGTCGAGCGCCCGCGCACTCGACCGTCCGATCCGGACGGCGGGTAGCCGGGCCCGGAGAAGGAGCCCGCCGGTGGCGTCCCATCGCAGGTCGAAAAGGGCCGGCAATACCCGGATCAGCGTGCTGACCGTCGCCGCCGTCACGGCGGTGGCGTTCGGGCCGAACGTCTCGCACGCCGACCCGGCGCCGACCGCGGAGCAGGTGCGGCAGCAGGTCGGCGAGCTGTACCGGCAGGCCGAGGTGACCACCGAGGAGTACAACGGCGTCGCCGAGCGGCAGTCCCGACTGCGCGAGCGGGTGGTCCGCGCGCAGGAGCGGATCGCCGACACGCAGGCCGAGCTGGTGGCATTGCAGGGCGGCATGGGTTCGATGGCCGCGGCCCACTACCGCGCCGGTGGCATCGACCCCACGCTCGCGCTGCTGATGTCGGAGAGTCCGGACGAGTACCTGTCCCGCGCCGTCACCCTGGACCGGCTGGCCGACCGGCAGCGGCACGTGGTGGCGCGCGTGCAGTCCACCCGGCGCGCGCTGGAGCAGGAGCGCCGCGAGGCCACCGACACGCTCGCCGCCCTGGAGGCCGGGCGCAGGGAGCTCGCCGCGGCGAAGGCCGCGGTCGAGACCAGGCTGTCCCGCGCCCGGGTACTGCTGAACACACTGGACGCGGCGGACCGCGCGGCGTTCCTGGCCGGGGACGGGCCCGCCCGGGACGGCACCGGCCCCGACCGCGCCGCACGCGAGGACGTCCGGTCGCCGGCGGCCGTCGTGGAAACCGCGAAGTCCTCGATCGGAGGCCGGGCGGCGATCGCCGTGGCCGCCGCGACGAAGGCGCTGGGCAAGCCGTACGTCTGGGGCGCCACCGGGCCCGACGCGTTCGACTGCTCCGGTCTCACCGGCTGGGCGTGGCGACAGGCCGGCGTCGCACTGCCGCGCACCTCGCAGGGGCAGGCCGGTGCGGGGCGGGCGGTCCCGCTCGCCGAGATCCAGCCGGGTGACCTGGTCGTCTACTACGGCGGCGCGGGGCATGTGGGCATCTACGTCGGTGCCGGACGCATCATCCACGCCCCCAAGCCGGGAACCAACGTGCGCTACGCGCCGCTGAAGTCGATGCCGATCGCCAAGGTCGTGCGACCCTCCTGACCGGCCCCGCCCCGATCGGCGGCCCCGGTCGGGGCGCCGGCCCGGTCCGGTTCGGCCGGCCGTTCGCCGCGCCCACGTTACGATCGACGACGTGGATGACCCGAATCGGGCCGCGCGCCGGATCCGCAGCCTGCTGCCCGTCCTGGTCGTGTTGTGCGCACTCGCCCAGCTCGGGGCCGTCCTCGGGGTCACCCGGCTCGTCTCGGACACGGTGACCGACGCGCCGTCGCGACCGCGCGCCGGCGTCTTTGCCGGTCCCGGCCGGCCGTCCGCGGACGGCGGCGAACAACACGCCAACGCGCGCCGGATAGCGGTCGGCGCACTCCTGGAGCGGCGCTCGGCCGCGTTCCTCTCCCGCGACCGCGACGCGTTCGGTGCCACCCTCGATCCGCAGGACGCCGCGTTCCGGCAGTCCCAGATCGGTGTTTTCGACAACATCGCCGAGGTGCCGTTCGCGGGGTGGGAGTACGAGATCGTCACCCCCGACGCGTTCGACCTCTCCGCCGCGCGCAAGAGCGCACTCGGCGCGCCCACCTTCACCGCGCAGGTCGACCTGCTCTACCGGATCACCGGACACGACGTGGCCCCGGTCCGGGTGCCGCAGTACCTGACCTTCGTGCTGCGCTCGGGCTCCTGGTACCTCGCGGCCGACACCGACGGCGCCGCGGCCGGGATGGGCACCCCCACCCAGGTGTGGGACCTGGGCCCGATCACCGTCGTACAGGGCACCCACAGCACGGTGCTCGGCATCGGCACCCGGGCCGCGCTGCGCGAGTTCGCCGACACGGCGGACAAGGCGGTACCCCAGGTCAGCGCGGTCTGGGGGGAGTCCTGGCCGGGGCGGGCGGTGGTCGTGGTGCCCGGCACCCAGGCGCAGATGGCCCGGCTGCTCGGCGCCGAACCGAGCAAATACCTCAAGATCGCGGCGGTGACCACCGGCGAACGCGGCGCGGCCTCGGACGCGGCCGCCGCCGACCGGGTGATCGTCAACCCGGACGCCTTCCGCGAACTGGGCGACCTGGAGCGGCGGGTGGTGATGGCACACGAGATCACCCACGTGGCGAGCCGGGCGTTCACCCGGGCCTGGACGCCGACCTGGCTGTCCGAGGGCTTCGCGGACTACATCGGCTACCTCGAATCGGCGCAGACGATGCGCACGGCCGCGCCCGAGCTGCGGCGGGACGTGAAGGCGGGCAAGGTGCCCACGCAGCTGCCGGCCGACCCGAGCTTCGAGACCACGCAGGACGACCTGCCCCAGGCGTACGAGATGGGCTGGCTGGCGTGCAAACTGATCGCCGAGCGGTGGGGGCAGGCCAAACTGGTCGAGCTGTACCGTACGGTCGGCGCCGAACGGCCGCCCGGCGTCAACGCGCCCGACGCGGCCTCGGCGCTTGCGTCGGCGATGGTGTCCGTCCTGGGCACCAACCCCGACGCCTTCACCAGGACCTGGCTCGACTACCTGCGGACGCAGGCCGGATGACGGGGGCACGGCGGGCATGTCGGTCCAGAGGTTGTTGCTGATCTGCCTGGTCTGCACGGGCGTGGTGCTGCTGGTCGCGATCGTGGTGACCACACCGTGGCGCCCACTGGCGGAGCCGCCCGGCGGCTTCACCCACCCGGATGCGGCCCGGGACTTCACCGCCGCCGAGATCGCCCGGGGCCGCTCGCTGGCCGAGGCCGCCCGGCCACCCGCGTACCTGTCCATGGCGCTCTCGCTGGTGGTCTCGCTCGTGCTCGGGCTCACGCCGGTCGGCGCGCGCCTGATCGAGGCGGTGGCCCGGCCGGTGGGCGGCGGATGGGTGTGGCGGATCCTGCTCGGCGGCCTGGCGCTGGCGCTGATCGGGCGGCTGGCCACGCTGCCGTTCGCGGCCCGCTCCGAGGTGGTTCGGCGACGGTACGGGTTGTCCGTGCAGTCGTGGGGGAGCTGGTGGCTGGACCTGGCCAAGACCTTCGCGATGTCCACCGGGCTGCTCCTGCTGGTCGTGCTCGGGCTGTACGCGCTGATCCGCGCCTTGCCCCGGGCCGGCTGGCTGATCGCGGCGGGCGCCGGCGCGCTGCTCGTGGTGGCGATCTCGTTCCTGTACCCGCTGGTGGTGGAACCCGCGTTCAACAAGTTCCACTCGATGCCGGAGGGGCAGCTGCGCACGTCGCTGATGGAGCTGGCCGAGCGGGACGGGGTGCCGGTACGGGACGTCCTGGTCGCGGACGCGTCCAAGCGGACCACCGCGCTGAACGCGTACGTGTCCGGGTTCGGCTCGACCCGGCGGATCGTGGTCTACGACACGACCGTGCGGGACGCGGACCCGCGCGAGGTGGAGCTGATCGCCGCGCACGAGTTGGGCCACGCCAAGCGCAACGACGTGCTGCACGGGACGCTGATCGGCGCGGCGGCGCTCGCGGCCGGCGTGTGTGCGCTGGGCCTGGTGATGACGTGCGCGCCGCTGCTGCGCCGGGTGGGCGCGGACGGTGCGGGCGACCCGCGCTCGCTGGCCCTGCTGCTCGCGGTCGTCGCGGTGATCGGCACGGTGGCCGGCCCCGGCGAGATGTTGATCAGCCGCCGCCTGGAGGCCCGCGCCGACGTGCACGCGCTCGACCTGACCCGCGACCCGGACGCCTTCATCCGGATGCAGCACAATCTGGCCGTGGCCAACCGCTCCAACGTCACCCCGAACCCGATCCTGCAAGTCCTGTTCGCCTCCCACCCGTCCGCTCCCGAACGCATCGCGCTGGCGCGCGACTGGGAGAAGCTGCACGGGAAGAGGTAGGGCGGTGTCGGCACTCGCCGAGGCGCTACGGAGACAGGACGTCCACCACGGTGACGAGCAGTTCTGCGGCGGTGATCTGGTAGACGACGAAGAGGCCGCCGCCGATCGTTGCTTCGCGTCGGTCCTTGGACCACGTGGCACTCGAACCGCTTCCGTACGGGTCCTGGGCGATGGCGGCCATGCCGGTGTCGAGGGCGGTCTGCTTGTGGCGTGGCAGGGTTTCACGGATCCGCTGTGCCCGTGGGGTGTACGTCACCATGTACCTCATCGGAGCCCCCCTCGACCGCGCGCCGTTCCGCAGCGAACTCCTCGCTCCGGAGCCTTTCCTCTTCCGCGTACTCCCGGTGCAATTCCTCGACGGTGACCTCGCCCAGGATCAGTCGCCGCTCGTTCGCCTCCGCGCGGGCCTCGGCCCACGCGAAGCCTTCCTCGATCCGCTCGTCGCGCCGGGTGTCCCTGAAGGCCCAGCGGACCAGAACGCCCACGAGGTCGCGGGCCTTGGTCTCGCCGACCTCCTTGTCGAACTGCTCTCGGTCCTCCGGCGGCAGAATCGCCCGGATGCCGTTGATGGTGGACGGCCGGGTCACCTCCTCGTCGTCGATCACCGTCCAGAAGTAACCACCGTCCTCCGAAGGCCCTGGGCCCACGTGATCGCCTCCATTCATCCGGTTGTTTCGTCTCAGTGTGCTTCGACGCCAACTGCTCGTACAGGAGCGCATCGGGTGCGCCGGGGGCTCACGTCGTCGTGGCGCGCTCCGCGGTGCGGCAATCGCACCCGCACGGCGGGTCGTTCGCCGGATGGGCCGGACGCTGGTCGTCGGCATGCACCCGGGCGGCTCTCGTCGCGTCGCCGAAGCGCCGCCGAGCCTGCCTGCCGGACAGGAAACGGCCCGGGGGCGCACGAGAGCGCTCCGGGCCGTTGTCGTGTCGTCGTCCGCCGCGCTACTGCGGCGGGCGCATCCATACTGCCGGGTCCGGGACGAATCGGATGCGGAGGACGCCGTCTCGCAGGCCCGCGCCCTCGATGACGCAGCGGCGCAGGGCCGACGGGAGTTTGAACAGGCGGCGGTTGGGGCCGACCGTTATCACCAGTTCGTCGCCGCGGCGCAGCAGGTCCAGGTCGTCGCGGTCGGTGCCCGGCAGGGGCAGCAGCAGCGACAGGCGCTTGCCGTCGCGTTCGATCAGGTGCTCGTCGTCGGTGCCGCCGCCCGGGCCGACCGGTGCGAAGTGGGCCGCCACGTCCGCGAGTTCGGCCGCGCCCAGGGGCTCGGCGGGCAGCATCGGGATCTGTGCCAGCGGCAGCCGCGGGAACAGTGCGCACAGCGCGTCCACCGTCTCCCGCGCCACCTCGGCCCGGGAACGCACCGCCGGATCGGGCGAGTCGGCCGCGCTCACCCCGTTCACGATCACGTCCTCGATCCGGTGGCCGTACAGCGCGAGCGCCGACGCGGCCCGCCGTGCCGCCGCCAGCGCGACCGTGCCGGGCCGGACCACCACGCGTACCGTCGTCGTCGGTGCGCTCACCAGCGACCGCAGCACCTCCAACTCGGTGCTCACCCGCCGGGCCGTGTCGTAGACCCAGTCCTCGGGCATCGGCACCCCCGCGACCGCGGCCAGCACCGGCCGCAGTGCCCGGGCCGCCTGGCGCTCGACCGGCAACAACCGATCCAGGTAACGCGCCAGCCCCTCCGGCAGCGCCAGCGCCGGCACCGCGCGTTCGACGGCGGGCAGATCGACCACGATCAACTCGTAGCGCCGCGCGTTCACCGCCCGCGCGAGCACCCGCAGCGCCAGCACGTCGCCGGCGCCGGGCAGTACGGTGATCTCCTCGGGATCCAACGGATCCACCCCGACCACCGCGAGCGCCGCGCCCAACTGGCCCTGGACCAGCAGGAACTCGCGTTCGAACTCGGCCCGCGCGGCGACCCGCTGCACGGTCAGGTCCGGCAGCGCGTCGAACGGGTCCGTGCCCACCGGCACATCGAGCACCGCGTCCACATCCCGCGTGCCGTCGGCCGCGAGCAGCAGCGTGCGCCGCCCGGCCCGTGCCGAGGCCACCGCCGTCGCCGCCGCGACGGTCGTACGGCCGGCCCCCGGAAGACCGGTGACCAGCAAAACCCGCGTCACCGCCGGATCAGCTCTCGACGCGCTTCTTGAGCCCGGTCAGGGCGCGGTCGATGATGACCTTCTCCGCCTTGCGCTTGAGCATGCCCAACATCGGGATCTTGACGTCCACGGTGAGTTCGTAGGTGACGTCGGTGCCGCCGCTGATCGGGCTCAGCGCGTAGCGTCCGTCGAGTGCCTTGAGCATCTGGCTGGTCACCAGGGTCCAGCGCACCTCGCGGTCGCCGTCCCACGTGTAACCCAGCACGTGCTCGTCGCTGATCACGCCGGCGTCCAGCTTGAACCGCACGCGCATCGCGCGTCCGGTCGCCTCGTCGACCTCGAGGACCTCGGTCTCCTTGACTTCGCCGGTCCACTCGGGATAGCCCTCGAACCCCGCGATGACGGCCATGACCTCGGCCGGCGTGGCGTCGATCGTGATGGTCGAGCTGGTCCGTTCAGCCATCGTGAGGAGTCCTCCGGAAGCTCGCGTAGCTGTTATGGCTGTCCTGGACAGACATCACCGGATGTCTGCGTACAACCGATCCGCTCGAAGGCTATCGTGCCCGACCTGCGCGTACGCGGCACCGGCTCACCAGCTGAGGACGTACGGTTTCCCGGTGGCCTGGAAATGCCCCACGTTGACGCATTCGGTGCGTCCGATCCGCATCCGGGCCCGCAGCGGCTGGTGCACGTGACCGAACAGCACCAGATCGGGTCGGGTCTCGTGGATGGCCCGCAACACCGCCTCGCTGCCGCGCTCGAACCGGCGGGCCACCACGTCGTAGGTCAGGTCCGGCACGGCGGGCGGGATGTGGCAGCACAGCACGTCGACCCGACCGACCGCGGCGACCTTGGCCGCGTACTCCTCGTCGGAGATCTCGTACGGCGTGTGCATCGGTGTGCGCAGCCCGCCGCCGACGAAGCCGAAGGTCCGGCCGCCGATCTCGACGACCTGGCCGTCGAGCACGGTGACCCCTTCACGCGCGTAGTCCGGCCACAGGTCGGGCACGTCGACGTTGCCGTAGGTGACGTAGGTCGGCGTCGGGAAGGCCGCGAACAGCGCGGCGTACTGCCGGCGCACCGCCTGCTCTATCGCCGCGCGGGCACCGCCCGGCACGCCCGCCCACAACGACCCGGAGAACGTCCGGGCCTCGGTGAACCGGCGGGCGTTGCGCAGCGCGAGCAGCCTGCGGGTGTTCTCCACCCCGAACAGATCGGTGAAGATGCCCCGGTCGAGGTCGTGGTAGTCGAGGAAGAGCACCAGATCGCCCAGGCACACCAGGGCATCGGCGCCGTCGCCGGCGTGGGCGAGCGCCTCGGCTGCGCCGTGGACGTCGCTCACCACGTGGACCCGCATGCCCGTCACTGTACTGACGGCCCGGAACCGAAACCGACCGCGCGTCGGGGTTGTCTCCGTCACACCCGTGTCTCACGGCGAATCGATACTCTCGACATGGACCACCGAATCGGGACGGACGGGCCGTCGGTCGGCGGACGGGTTCCGCGTGGATCCGGCCCTGCGGCGGTCCGTGGCGTGAGACGGGGCACAGGATCCGCGTGACCTCTGTCCCCCGGACCTACTTGCCAGTAACGTCTGGCCCCGTCAACGACACGCCGGCGACATCGACAGACGACACACAGACAGACACAGACACAGACAACGGCAAACGGCAGCGCCGAACCCCGGCGCCGAGACCGCAACGAGGAGCATCAGTGCGCGAGTGCAGCGTCCCGGCCCTGGCCGAGGTTCCCGCCGAGGGCAACCTGACCGACCTCATCAAGCGCAACGCCGCGGAGGCACCGGATGCCGCGGCGCTCGCCCGCAAGGTGGGCGGACGCTGGACCGATGTGACGTCGACCCGGTTCCTGGCCGAGGTGTACGAGGTCGCCAAGGGCCTGATCGCCGCGGGCATCGAGCCCGGCGACCGGATCGGCCTGATGTCGCGCACGCGCTACGAGTGGACGCTGCTCGACTTCGCCATCTGGTGCGCCGGCGCCATCTCGGTGCCGGTGTACGAGACCTCCTCGGCCGAGCAGCTCGAGTGGATCCTGTCCGACTCGGGCGCGCGTGCGGTGATCGTGGAGAACGCGGCGCACGAGGGCGCGGTCGAGCGGGCCCGGGAGCGCCTTCCCGAGCTCAAGCACGTGTGGCGGATCGACGAGGGCGACGGCGAGGCCGCGGTGGCCGCGCTCACCGCCGGCGGGCGCGACGTGGCCGACGCCGTGGTCGAGGAGCGCAGCGCGACCCTGCGCGCCGACTCGGTGGCGACGGTCATCTACACCTCCGGGACCACCGGGCGGCCCAAGGGCTGCATCCTCACGCACGGCAACTTCCAGGCCGAACTGGGCAACGTGGTCGCCCTCCTGGACCGGCTGTTCATCCCGGAGAAGTCGAGCTGCCTGCTGTTCCTGCCACTGGCGCACGTGCTCGGCCGGATCCTGGAGATCGGCTGCATCATGGCGCGCGTGCGCGTAGGGCACTGTCCGGATGTCAAGGACCTGACCAAGGAACTCGCGTCCTTCCAGCCGACCTTCGTGCTCGCGGTGCCCCGCGTGTTCGAGAAGGTCTACAACGCGGCCTCGGCCAAGGCGCAGGCCGACGGCAAGGGCAAAATCTTCGACATGGCCGCCGACACGGCGATCGCCTACAGCGAGGGCATGGACGCGGCGAGCATCAGCCTGGGCCTTCGGCTCAAGCACAAGGTGTTCGACAAGCTGGTCTACGGCAAGCTGCGCGCGGCGCTGGGCGGCCAGGCCACCCACGCGATCTCCGGCGGTGCGCCGCTGGGCACCCGGCTCGGCCACTTCTTCCGCGGCATCGGCTTCACCGTCCTTGAGGGCTATGGCCTGACCGAGACCTGTGCCGCACACACGGTCAACCCGGCGGTCGGGATCCGGATCGGCACCGTCGGGCGGCCGGTGCCCGGCTCGGCGGTACGCATCGCCGAGGACGGCGAGATCCTGGCCAAGGGTCCGAACGTGTTCACCGGCTACTGGAAGAACGAGGCGGCCACCGCCGAGGCGTTCGAGGACGGCTGGTTCCGCACCGGCGACATCGGCGTGCTGGACGACGACGGCTTCCTGACCGTGACCGGGCGCAAGAAGGAGATCCTGGTCACCGCGGGCGGCAAGAACATCGCACCGGCCGTGATCGAGGACCGCATCCGGGCCCACCCGCTGATCAGCGAGTGCATGGTGGTCGGCGATCGCCGCCCGTTCGTCGGCGCGCTGATCACCATCGACCCGGAGGCCTTCCCGACCTGGAAGGAGCAGCACGGCAAGCCCGCCGACGCGACGGTCGCCGACCTCGCGGACGACCCGGACCTGCTGGCCTCCGTCCAGGACGCGATCGACGAGGGCAACAAGGCCGTCTCGCGGGCCGAGGGCGTGCGCAGGTTCCGGGTGTTGACCATCAACTTCACCGAGGAGAGCGGCCACGTGACGCCGTCCCTCAAGCTCAAGCGCAATCTGGTGCTGCGGGACTTCGAGCAGGACATCGAGAAGATCTACGAGGGCTGAGCATCCGGGCCGAGCCCGAGCGGCGTCGTGCGCCGGCGTTCACCACACCGAAGGCGGCCGGTCCGGGGATTCCCGGGCCGGCCGCCTTCGGCACGTCGTGTGTCAGCCCGCCCACTCCGGATCCAGCAGCCCGCGCAGCCGCCCCGACAGCAGGTCCCAGCGCCACTCCCGCTCCACCCAGCGCCGCCCCGCCGCGCCCATCCGGGCGGCCTGCGCCGGGTCGGCCAGCAGGCCCGCCACCCGGTCGGCGACCGCGGCCGGCGAGCGGCCGTTCACCACGTACCCGGTCTCCCCGTCCAGGACCGCGTCCGGCGCACCGCCCGAGTCGCCCGCCACCACCGGTCGGCCCACCGCGGACGCCTCCAGGTAGACGATGCCCAGGCCCTCCACGTCCAGCCCCCTGCGCCGGGTCCGGCACGGCATCGCGAACACGTCGCCGGCCTCGTGGTGCGCGGGCAACTCGGCCCACGGCACGGCGCCGGTGAACACCACCGCATCACGCACGCCGACCTCGTCCACCATCGCCTCCAGCCGGTCCCGATACGGCCCGGCGCCGACGATCAGCAGCGCCGCACCCGGCACCCGGCGCCGAATCCGGGGCAGAGCCTGGATCAGTACGTCCTGGCCCTTGCGCGGGACCAGGCGCGACACGCACACCACCACCGGCCGATCGCCCAGCCCGTGCCGGGCGCGCACCTCGGCCCCGCCCACGTCCGGGCGGAACACCTTCTCGTCCACGCCGGGCGGCAGTTGCACCATCCGGGCGGCGGCGGCCGGGGTGAGCGCGGGGGCGATCCTGCTCCGGGTGTACTCGCCCAGGTAGGTGACGGTGTCCACCCCCTCGCCGATCCGCCGCAACAGCCGGCGCGCCCCCGGCAGCACCGCCCAGCCCGCCTCGTGTCCGTGGGTGGTGGCCACCAGCCGCTCGACGCCGACCGCGCGCAGCTGCGGCGCCATCAGGCCCAGCGGCGCCGCCGCGCCGAACCACGCGGTGTCGCAGCCCTCGGCGCGCGCGATCTCGCGGGCCCGGCGTACCGCACCGGGGGTGGGCACCAGCATCGGCGTGCGGTCCCGAACGACCGGGAAGGGCTGCTCCGCGTCGAACGCGGCCATCTCCGCCCGGTCCTTCCATGACGACGTGTAGACCACGACGCCGGCGGCCGGCAGCCGCAGGGCCATGGAGTGCACGAAGGACTGGATGCCGCCGGGGCGGGGCGGGAAGTCGTTGGTGACGATCAAGGTCTTCATCACGATCGAGGATCCCAGACCGGGGGGTCGGGGATCCCGCGGCGCCCGAGCGCGGTCCCGGACGGAGACGATGTCCAGCGATCTGGGCCCGAGGCGCGGACCCGGGCCCGACGCGCGGACCCGGCCGCGCCGCCGACGGGGCCGGCGGAGCCGAGGCAGCCGACAGTGCCGAGGCAGCCGAGGGAGCAAGACAGAGCCGACAGAGCCGACGGAACCGACCCACGGGTGTCTGCCTCGATACGATCCGTCGGTGAGCCCTCCCCAGTCGCACCGCATCCGGAACCCGTTTCGGACCCCGTCGGGTGCCCTGTGGACCATCGTGCTCGTCTGGGCGGCGACCCGGCTGGTGTTGCTGCTGATGGTCACCGAGGTGCTGCCGAATCCGTGGCCGTTCGTGACGGGCGACGTGCGGTTCATCTACCGCGAGTGGTACGACGTGCTGTGCTCGGGGACCTTCCCGGTGGACGACGTGCGCTGGCAGTACCCGCCGGGCGCGGCGGGAGTGCTGCTGCTGCCCGGGTTGTTGCCGTTCGACTACGCGACCTCGGTCTACCTGGTGATGATCGCCGCGGACGCGCTGGTGTTGTGGCTGCTGGCCCGGACCATCCCGCGCGGCGCCGCGCCCCACGGTGCGGCCCTGTGGGTGGTGGCGGTGCCGCTGCTCGGGCCGATGATCCTGGCCCGCTACGACCTCGCGGTGACCGCGCCGACGGTGGCCGCACTGCTGCTGATCGGCAGCCGGCGCACCGACCGCAACCTGTTCGCGGGCCTGCTCGCGGGTTTCGCGGCGGCGATCAAGGTGTGGCCGGTGCTGATCTTCGTGGGGCTGCGTGGGCGCGGCCGGATGGCCCGGGTGTACGGGTGGACCCTGCTCGGTGGCGCGGTCGTGGTGTTCGCTTTCGCCGCCGCGCTGCCCGGCGCGTTCGCGTTCCTGGGTTACCAGCGCGAACGCGGCATCGAGGTCGAGTCGGTGTTCGCGCTGCCCTTCCACGTCGCGACCCGGTTCGGCTGGAGCGGCCGGGTGCAGGAGAGCTACGGCTCGCTGGAGTTCCACGGCCCGTACGTTTCGGCGATCGGCCGGCTCAGCCTGATCGCCAGCGTGCTCGGTTTCGCCTGGCTGCTGCTGTGGCGGGTGCGGGCCCGCCGGTTCACCGGCGCGACGGCGTGCGACGCGGCGCTGTGCGCGCTACTGATCTTCGTGGTGACCAGCCGGGTGATCAGCCCGCAATACCTGGTCTGGCTGATCGGTCTGGCGGCGGTGTGCCTGCTGCGCCCGGACACCACGCAGCGTCCGGTGGCCGTGCTGCTGCTGTGTGCGATGCCGCTGACGTTGCTGGAATTCCCGATCTGGTTCGGCGAGTTGCTGGGCTCACAGGTCAAGGCGGTACTGGCCCTCGGATTGCGCAACGCACTGCTGGTGGCGGCCACGGTGGTCTCCGGGCGGCGATTGTGGCGGGCGAGTCGGGCCGTCGAGGATGTGGCCGAAGCCGAGGCGCCGGATCAGGCCGCGGCGGTCGGTGCCGCCCGGCGGCCGGCCGAGACCTCCGTATAGGAGAGCGGGGGAGCCTGCCCGAGGTCCGGCCCCGCGCGCTGCGCCGGTGTGTGGGCCGACCGAGGATCCTGCTTTCGCCGCCGGCTTCGGGTTGTTTGCGGGCGGTTGTGTTCGCGTTGGGGCGGGGGAACGCGGACAATGCGTCGGATGGGTCCTGATGAGCGGGTGACGGGTAAGGGTGCGGCCGAGGACGCTGCGGACGCGTGGGCGGACACTACCGACGAGGTGCCGCCTGCGGCTGCGGGTGCGGCGGAGGACGTGCGTACCGAGCGGGACGACGCCGAGCGGGCCGACCCGTGGGCGCGGCTCGGGGAGGAGGCGCGCAAGCTCGCCGAATCGTTGAGTGGGGCCGACAAGGGGGACGAGGCGCCCGCGGCGCGGTTGGCCGAGGAGGCGCGCAGGTTGGCCGAGACGCTCGTGGAGCAGGCCGGCGCGGTACGCGAGCAGGTCGTGCGCAGGCATCCCGAGGTGGCCGCGCACCTGGCCGCGGCCGGGGCCGAATTGGCGTCCGCGTACCGGGCCTTCGTGGGCGATCGGGAGCGTCGGTGGGCCGCGAAGCCGGCGGAGACCGAGCGGATTCGGCTCGACGACGAATAGCGGGACCGGGCGCTGCGGCGGCACGCCGTCCGGTCACCCGCGAACGGGCGTCCGCACGGGCCGCACCGCCGCCGGCCGCCCGTCCGGTCCGCCGGTGCCCGGGCATCCCCGCGGTGACCTGCGGGCGTACGGGTGGGGTGGACCCGGGGAAGGGACCAGTACGATCCGTTGCGGGCAATGCACGCGAACGAGCTTGGGACGACATGGGACTCACGATCGGTGTCGACATCGGTGGCACCAAAATCCTCGCGGGCGTGGTCGATGCCGACGGGGTGATCCTCGATCGGCTCAAGGTCGCCACCCCCAAGGATGCCGATGGCACCGCGCAGGTGATCGCCGAGGCGGTCGACACCCTGCGGCAGAACCACGTCGTGGAGGCGGTCGGGCTCGGTGCGGCCGGATTCATCGGCGCGGACCGGTCGACCGTGCTGTTCTCGGCCAACGTCGGCGCGTGGGTCGGCGAACCGCTGCGTGATCGCATGGAGGCGCTGATCGGCCTGCCGGTCGTGGTGGAGAACGACGCCAACGCCGCCGCGTGGGGCGAGGTGCGCTACGGAGCCGCCGCGGGCCACACGAACGTGATGTGCGTGACCGTCGGCACCGGCATCGGCGGCGCGATCGTGTTCGGCGGCGAGTTGTACCGGGGCGGCGGCGGGATAGCGGGCGAGCCCGGACACATGCGGGTGGTCCCCAACGGTATCGCCTGCCCGTGCGGCAACTACGGCTGCTGGGAGCAGTACGCCAGCGGCAGCGCGCTGACCCGCTACGCCCGCGACCGCGCGGCGGGCATGCCCGAGGCGGCGGAGAAGCTGCTCGCGCTCGGCAACGGCACGCCCGCCGGGATCCAGGGCCCGCACGTGACCCAGGCCGCCCTGCTCGGCGACCCGGTGGCGCTCGCCGCCTTCCGCGAACTCGGTACGTGGCTCGGCCAGGGCCTGGCCGACCTGTCGGCCGTGCTGGACCCCGCCGCGTTCGTGATCGGCGGCGGCGTCTCGGACGCGGGCGACCTGCTGCTGGTCCCCGCCCTGGAGACCTACCGCAGTGTGCTGCGCCGGGGCCACCGGCTCGGCGCCGAGGTCGTGGTGGCCACCCTGGGCAGCGACGCGGGCCTGGTCGGCGCGGCGGACCTGGCCCGGCACTGACCCGAACCGCGACTTCGCGCGGACAATCACCGCCCGCGGAACCGCGCAAGGACAACGGACAACCACCGCCCGCGGAAAGGCCCAAGGACAACGGACAACCACTGCCCGTGGGCCGGGTTCACGGGCAACTACCGTCCGTGGTCCGGGCGCACGGGCAACCACCGCCCGTGAACCAGGGGCACGGGCAACCACCGCCCGTGGAACGGGCACACGGACAACCGCCGCTCGTGGACCGGGCGGTCGTACAGCTGGTCGATCGTGGTTGGGGCCTGCCGGCCCGAACCGGGCAAGGGGGCTCCAGTGACTGTCGCTACCGGTGAGATCCGGGTCATGTCGTACAACGTGCGTTCGTTGCGCGACGACCGGGAAGCCCTCGTCCGCATCGTCCGTCACTGCGCGCCCGATCTGCTCTGCGTCCAGGAGGCGCCGCGGTTCCTGCGTTGGCGGCACTCGGTGGCCCGATTCGCGCGCGAGTGCGGTCTGGTGGTGATCACCGGCGGGGGCACCGCGTCCGGTCCGCTGCTGCTGGGCGACCTGCGGGTGCGGGTGCGCCGGGCGCACGACGTGTTGTTTCCGCGTACGCCCGGCCTGCACCAGCGTGGCATGGCCACCGCCGTGGTCGAGGTCGACGGCGCCGAATTCGCGGTGGCCGGCACGCACTTGAGCCTGGACGCCGCGGAGCGGTCGGCGCAGGCCGAGCTGGTGCTTCGTCGGCTGGCCGGGCTCGGCGTCGAACACCGGGTGCTGGCCGGGGACTTCAACGAATCGGCCGGCCGTCCGGCGTGGGACCGGCTGGCCGCGGAGATGCAGGACGGTTACGCGGTCGCGCCCTGGGGCTCGGAGTTCACCTCGCCGCGTCGGGATCCCGGCCGACGGTTGGACGGCGTGTTCGTGTCCCGGGGCATCGAGGTGCTCGCGTGCGGTGTGCCCGACGACGTCACGGACGCCGACTACACCGCCGCCTCCGACCACCGCCCGGTGCTGGCCACCCTGCGGGTGCCCGGCGCCTGACGGCGGGTCGGGAGGGTCGCACGGATCATCCGGAGCCGGGACACCCCGGGCCGCCGGCCGGGTCGGGTCAGGGCTGGAAGCTCGCCTTGAAGCCGGCCAGCAACTCCTGTGTGGCCGGGTCGTTCCAGACCGCCTCCGGGGTGTCCATGTACAACGAGTAGCCCCGCCCGGACGGGACCGTGAAGCCGAGGTTGAGCACGTGGTGCTTGGTGCCGCTGCCGTAGGTGAAGTGCCAGGCGGCGGCGGGGTAGTCGCGGTAGGTGGCCTTCTCGATGGTCAGCCTTTTGTAGTTGCTGAAATTGCCGCGCACTTGCGGTTCCAGCTCCTTCCAGTCCTCCACCGGATCGGTCGGTGAACTGGCCACGGTGTCCACGTTGAGCTTGAGTGTGCGGTCCGCGTTGGCGAAGAACTCCTGCGAGTCCACGGTGTTGACCTTGGTCCACCCCGGGGGCAGGCCGATCCGGTAGCCGGTGGTGTCACCCTTGTACAAAGTCCAGCCCGCCGGCAGGCCGTTCGCGTCGTTCGAGCCGGTCGCAGGCGGTTGGGTCTGCGCCGTGGTCTGCGCGGGCGGGTCGCTCGGGCTGTTCTGCGCCTGGCCCGTGCTCGGCGGCGGCTGGGTGAGTTGGCCCGCGGCCGGGGCCGTCTCGGCGGTGCTCGGCGATACCGGAGAAGAGGCTTGCGGGGCAGGCGAGTTGCTGTTGCCGGTGCCCTTCGCCGTGGGTTTCTTGTCGTCCCCGGGGGCGATCAGGAAGAGGATCAGGCCGACCACGACCCCGAAGACCACCAGCGCGGCGATCGCGGCGGGCCAGGGCAACCACGGGAAGGTGCGGGCCGGGCGGTCCTCCCGGACCGGTTCGGCGGGTTTCCGAGGCGATGGGACGACGGGCGATGCCATCTCCTCGGCGTCCCGGGGTATTTCGTCGGAGTCCGGTTCGACGGAGCGCACCGGGGGTATTGCCGCGGGTATGGGCTCCGCCTCGGGCGCGGGCGGGGGCGGCAGCGGCACGGGTATCGGCACCGCACGGGTGGCCGCGTTCTCCACCCGGATCTCGCGCAGCGCGTCGCGCAGCATGGCCTCGGCCTCCGCCGCGTCCGGCCGCTCCTGCGGATCCCGGGCCAACAGGGCGCGCAACACCGGGTCGAGCGCACCGGCGTGCTTGGCCGGCGCCGGGTCCTCGCTGACGATCGCGGTCAATGTGGCCAGCGGCGACGAGCGCTCGAACGGGGCCTTGCCCTCGACCGCCGCGTACAACGTCGCGCCGAGCGACCACAGATCCGAAGCCGCCGTCGGATTCAGGCCCTTGGCCCGTTCCGGCGGGATGTACGCCGGCGCGCCGAGCACCACGCCCGACTGGGTGACCGACGAGTCGCCCTCGACCACCGCGATGCCGAAGTCGCTGAGCACGGCCCGGTCGTCGAGCGTGATCAGCACGTTGCCGGGCTTGACGTCACGGTGCAGGATGCCGGCCGCATGCGCGGTACGCAGTGCGTCGATCATGGTCAGGCCGATCTCGGCGACCCGATCGGCGGTCATCGGGCCGTCCCCGCGGATCACCTCGGCCAGCGAGCGCGAGGGGACCAACTCCATGACGATCCACGGCCGATCGTCCTCCTCGACCACGTCGTAGACGCGGACCACCGAGGGGTGGCTCAGCCGGGCGGCGGCGCGGGCCTCCCGAGCGGCGCGCTCGCGCAGCCGGGCTCGCTCGGCGTCGTCCGCCCCCGGCTGCGGCAACATCTCCTTCACCGCGACCTCGCGGCCCAGGACCTGGTCCCGAGCCCGCCAGACCGCACCCATGCCGCCTCGCCCGAGTCGTTCGGCGAGCAGGTAGCGCCCGCCGATCAGGCGTCCCTCGTTATCCGCGTCCACGCAAGGAAGGTACCCGGACCCGGACCCGCAATGCGGCACGACGTCCCGTCGAAACCCGTCGTGATCCGACCGGATGACGTCCGGTCAGACCACCGCGCCGTCGTCCGGGTCGTCCTCGTCCCGATCTCGCCGCATCCGTGCCACCAGCGCGACGAATCCGCCGGTGAACGCGGTGAACGCGGCGAACGAGGTCCACGGCCCGACCGGGCGACCGAGCAGCACCGACACGAGCAGGTAGAGCGGACCGCCGACCAGTGCGATCCAGGCGATCTTGGTGGCCGCGTCGGTCTTGGGCAGCGGGGGCGGCGGAGGAGGTACGAAGTGTTCCTCCGGGTCCTCCTCCAACTCGTTTATCACCGGCGGTCCCGGTGGCGCGAGCGAGTAGTCGCGCGGTCCCGCGGCGGGCACCCCGACCTTGAACGACCCGTCGGTCGGCGGCTCGTCGCGCTCCGGGCGATCGCCGCCCAGGTCCTCGGCGACCGGCCAGCGCGGGACCGGGTCGGCCACGTCATGGTCGAAGGACGCGACGATCTGCGCCCACACCTCGTCGTCGCCCGGTCGTTCGGCGGGCGACTCGGGTTCGGCCCGCTCCGCGTGTTCCGCCCGATCGGCACCTTCCGCGCGCAGCGGATCCACCTTGGGGATGTCGGCGGGTCCGGCCGCCGCCTCCTTGGCCCGGGAGCGGGGCGAGGACGGCTCGGTCAGCGAGCGCAGGATCGCCCGGGCCCGCGACGTCGCCGCCGCGTCCACCCACAGGCGTTCGATCTGCTCGGGTTCCTCGTCCGGATCCCGGGGCTCCAACGTCGAGACGTATGCCGCGACCCCCGCGTCCCGCAGGGCGACCAGCATCACGTCCGCCGCCTCGGGATCGAGGTCGGTCAGGGGCTTGAAGGACTCCGCGTCGAGTCCGTTGCCACGTCCGCGCACCGTTCGTTCAGTCCCTCTCGGCCGTCTCCGGGGTCCGTGCGTCCGGCGCGAGCCGGCGGACGAACTCCAGACTGGATGCGAAGATCCGTTCCGCGTCGTGATCGAGCGTCGCCACGTGATAGCTGTCGTTCAGCAGGACGTCGGTGACGTCCGTGGAGGAGATCCGGGCCAGCACCGTCTCGGAGTTGGCCGGCGAGACCACGTGATCGTGCGGGCTGTGCAGAAGCAGCACCGGCTGGGTGACCTGCGGCAGGTCGGCGGAGACCACGCGCCACAGGCGGGACAGCGAATAGGCCGCCTTGACCGGTGTGCGCGGGTAGGCCAGCTCGACCGAGCCCTCCTTGCGGATGTCCGACGCGATGCCGGCCACCGACGGTATGACGTGGCGCAGCACCGGCAGCAGCCTGACCTTGGGGTCGTCGGCCTGCACGGACGGGTTGACCAGCACCAGGCCGGCCACCTTGTCGCCGTGCTGCTGGGCAAGTCGCAGGGCCAGTCCGCCGCCCATCGACAGACCCATCACGAACACCGTGTCGCAGCGCTCGCGCAACCGGTCGAACGCGCGGTCCACGGTCGCGTACCAGTCGTGCCACGTGGTCAGGTTCATGTCCTGCCAGCGAGTGCCGTGACCGGGCAGCAGCGGCAGCGACACGGAGAGGTCGGCCGCGGCGAGGTATCGGGCCCACGGCCGCAGCGACTGCGGCGTGCCGGTGAAGCCGTGGCACAGCAGGACGCCCACGGGCCCGCCGTCGTGGTGGTGGGGCTCGGCACCGGGCAGGATCGACACCAACGGGCTCCTTCGGGTGACGGGCTTGGCGGGACGAGCCGGCCGGTGGCCGCCACGAAGGTGTGGTGGCCGGCGGACGACGGCGATACAGGTTCCATAACGGGGTCGACAGGCGAGTGGTTCCGCCTGCTACTCCCAACACCTGGGCGCTCCGGAATCGTCCCACGGGGGTGCGCGATGCGTACAGCGGCGCGAGGCGGGTCCCACCCGCCCCGGGATCCCCGCCCCCGACCGGGGTCGCGAGCCGGGCGGACCGTTCTCGTGGCCGGTCCCGCGGGTCGGCCCGACGAGGCCGTACGGGGGTCCGGGCCGGAAGGGATGCTCTAGGGTTCGTCCTGTCCCGAGGAGGAGGTCAGGGTTGTTCTACCGGCTGATGAAGATGATCGTCGGCCCCATATTGAGGCTCTTCTTCCGCCCCTGGGTGGAGGGTGAGGAGCACATCCCGGACCGGGGCCCGGCGATTCTGGCGAGCAACCATCTCTCGTTCTCGGACTCGTTCTTCCTGCCCGTCGTGGTCCCGCGGCGGATCACCTTCCTGGCGAAGTCGGACTACTTCACCGGACGCGGCGTCAAGGGCCGGCTCACCGCCGCGTTCTTCAAGGGCGTGGGCCAACTCCCCGTGGACCGCACCGGCGGACGGGCGAGCGAGGCCGCGCTGAACGCCGGCCTCAAGGTGCTGCGCGAGGAGCACCTGTTCGGCATCTATCCCGAGGGCACCCGCTCGCCGGACGGCCGGCTGTACCGGGGCAAGACCGGGATCGCCCGGCTGGCGCTGGAGTCGCACGCGCCGGTGATCCCGGTGGCGATGATCGACACCGAGAAGATCCAGCCGCCCGGCAAGATCGTGCCCAAGGTGATGCGGGTGGGGATCAAGGTCGGCGAGCCGTTGGACTTCTCCCGCTACGAGGGCATGGAGGACGACCGCTTCATCCTGCGCGCGATCACCGACGAGATCATGTACGCGCTGATGGAGTTGTCCGGCCAGGAGTACGTCGACGTGTACGCGGCCGACGCCAAGAAGCGGATCGACGAGGCCCGCAAGCAGGCGGCCAAGGCGACCGACAAGTCGGCGGACGCCGTCGACCCGGACGCCGCGCCCACCCCGAACGACGAATCGGGCGGCCCCGGCCGACCCGCCGCCTGACCGGGCGCACTCGGCACATCCTGGGGGTTCACGTGGGGGTCGAACAGTCGCTGTGGCGGGCACTCACGGTCTTTCGGGTGCTCGCGCTGAGCTATGCGATCGTGCGCTTCGCCCAGGTCGCGGACGAGTACCGCTATCCGGTCGGCGGGTGGGCCATCATGGCGCTGCTCACCATCTGGACGGCGGCGACCGCGTACGGCTTCCGCAGCCCCACGTTCCGCGCACCGCCGCTGCTGATCATCGACGTGTGCGTGGCGGTCAGCTGCGTGCTGGCCACCCGCTGGCTGGACGATCCGGAGCGGGTCGCCCAGGGAACCATGACGCTGCCCACCGTATGGGCCTCGGCGCCGGTGCTGGCCTGCGCGATCAAGGGCGGCTGGCGGACCGGCGCACTGGCCGCGTTGGCGATCGGCGCCTCCAACGTGGCCGAACGCGGCGCGCTCACCGCCGACAACCAGCACAACACCGTGCTGTTGCTGCTCGCCGGCGGTGCGGTCGGCTACGTGGTGCAGATCGCCCGGGTCAGCGAGCAGGCGCTGGCCCGCGCGCTGCAACTGGAGGCGGCCACCCGCGAGCGGGAGCGGTTGGCCCGGGACATCCACGACAGCGTGCTCCAGGTGCTCGCCCTGGTCCAGCGCCGCGGGGCCGAGATCGGCGGTGACGCGGCCGGCCTGGGCAGGCTGGCCGGCGAGCAGGAGGTGGCGCTGCGGCAGCTGATCTCGGCGACGCCCGCCCGGGTCGAATCGGCCGACCTGCCCGGATCCGGCGCGGACGGCGACCCGGCCCGACAGGATCTGCGAGTGCTGCTGGGCGCCTTCGCCGGCGCCCGGGTGACCGTGTCCTCGCCGGGTACGCCGGTACTGCTGCCGACCCCGGCGGCGCGCGAGGTGACCGCGGCGGTGGCGGCGGCCCTGGACAACGTGCGTCGGCACGCCGGCGAACAGGCCAACGCGTGGATCCTGGTGGAGGACGAACCGGACGAGATCGTGATCAGCGTCCGGGACGACGGCCCGGGGATGGCCCCGGGGCGGCTGGAGGCGGCCCGGGCCCAGGGCCGGTTGGGCGTGGCCCAGTCGATCGAGGGCCGGGTGCGCGACCTCGGCGGCAGCGTGGTGTGGTCGTCGGTGACGGGAGAAGGCACCGAGTTGGAGTTCCGGGTGCCGAGGCAGGGGAGCGGATGAGCGACACGAATACACCCACACCGACGGCCGAACCGGCTCCGACGCCGCTCAAGGTCCTGGTCGTCGACGACCACCCGATGTGGCGCGAGGCGGTGGCCCGCGACCTCGCGGCGGCGGGCTACGACGTGGTCGCCACCGCCGGGGACGGCCCCGAGGCGGTACGCCGGGCCCGGGCCACCTCGCCGAACGTGGTGATCCTGGACCTGCACCTGCCCAAGCTGCCGGGCGTCGAGGTGGCCCGCGAACTGGTCCGGCACGACCGGTCGGTACGGATCCTGGTGTTGTCCGCCAGCGGCGAGCAGGAGGACGTGCTGGAGGCGGTCAAGGCGGGCGCGACCGGATACCTGGTCAAGTCCGCGAGCCGCGAGGAACTGGTCGACGCGGTGGGCCGCACCGCGATCGGGGATCCGGTGTTCACCCCCGGGCTGGCCGGGCTGGTGCTCGGCGAGTTCCGCCGGATGGCCACCGACCCGCCGCGCAAGGACGCGGACAGGGGCCCGGCCGCGCCGCGGCTGACCGACCGGGAGACCGAGGTGCTGCGGATGGTCGCCAAGGGCCTGTCCTACAAGCAGATCGCCCAGCGGTTGTTCCTGTCCCACCGCACGGTGCAGAACCACGTACAGAACACCTTGAACAAGCTGCAACTGCACAATCGGGTGGAACTCGTGCGCTATGCCATCGAGAAGGGTCTGGACGACTGATCCGGACAGCGCCCGGGTCGTGTCCGGTCCGCCGGACAGGCCCCGGGCGTGCGCGTCTTCGTCGGGACCGGATCCGGGCCGATCGATCCGATCAAGTCGGGTACCTCGAACGGGTGGTGGGAAGAGTCGAGGTGGCTTCTCGCACCGGTAGCGTGGGCCGCGAATCGTGCCGGACGGAAGAAATCGGAGATTTCGATGCGTGTCGGAGTACTGACCGGCGGCGGCGACTGCCCGGGACTGAACGCGGTGATCCGGGCGGTCGTCCGCAAGGGCGTCCAGGACTACGGGTACGACTTCATCGGCTTTCGGGACGGCTGGCGCGGCCCGCTCGAGGGCGACACCATGCCGCTGGACATCAAGGCCGTGCGTGGCATCCTGCCGCGCGGCGGAACCATCCTGGGCTCGTCCCGGACCAACCCGATCAAGGTCGATCGCGGCATCGAGCGGATCCGGGAGAACCTGGCCAAGCTCGAGGTGGACGCGCTCGTGGCGATCGGCGGTGAGGACACGCTCGGCGTGGCGACCCGCCTGCACGAGCACGACGTCAAGGTCGTCGGTGTGCCCAAGACCATCGACAACGACCTCAACGCGACCGACTACACCTTCGGTTTCGACACCGCGGTCAACATCGCCACCGAGGCGATCGACCGACTGCACACCACCGCCGAGTCGCACCGCCGGGTGCTGATCGTCGAGGTGATGGGCCGGCACGCGGGCTGGATCGCGATCCACTCCGGGATGGCCGGCGGCGCGAACGTGATCCTGATCCCCGAGCAGAACTTCGACGTCGAAGAGGTCTGCGGTTGGGTGGACAGCCGCTTCCGGACGAACTACGCGCCGATCATCGTGGTCGCCGAGGGTGCGATCCCGCTGGCCGGCCAGATGGTCACCAAGGACCGCACGCTGGACGCGTTCGGCCACGTCAAGCTGTCCGGCATCGGCGACTGGCTGGCCTCGGAGATCGAGAAGCGCACCGGCCACGAGGCGCGCACCACCGTGCTCGGCCACGTGCAGCGCGGCGGCACGCCCACCGCGTTCGACCGGTGGCTGGCCACCCGGTTCGGCTTCCACGCGATCGACGCGGTCAACGCGGGCGACTGGGGCAAGATGGTCGCGCTGCGCGGTACGGACGTGGTGACCGTGCCGCTGGAGGCGGCGACCCGCGAGCTCAAGACCGTGCCGGCCGCCCTGTACGACGAGGCGAAGGTGCTGTTCGGCTGATTCGCGAGCACGGATGACGCCGGGTCAGGCGTCGGGCCCGGGCACGGTCCCGACGCTCTCCCGACGGTTCTTGCGCGCGAAGTGGACGACCGTCCCGCCGATGCCCGCCAGCGCGATCCAGACCGCGACCGTGGCGAGGGTGAACGGGTCGTCGTCGTCCTCCCTGCGCTGTCCGGCCGCCGAGTCCGACGCGGTCGGCGGCAGTTCGGGCCGTAGTTTGGGGGTGCCGGTCGGCGCGCCGGGGTTGGCGACGTGGAACACCTGGAAGTCGCTGCGGGAGGCGAGCCGGGCCGGCACCTGCCCCGGCGGGCCGCCGCCCGCCAGCACCGCCAGGTCGCCGCCCGCCACCGGGGAGCCGGTCGGGATCGACACCCGGATCGCGATGGTGGCCAACTCGCCGGGCGGCAAAGGGCGTTGCTCGTCCCAGGGCTGGGGTGCCAGCGCTCCGGACAGGTGCGCGCTGCGGCCGTTCGCCGGATCGGTGAGCACCGTGAGCTCGACCGGGTTCCAACCGGGTCGGTAGGTGTCGTAGGCCTCGACCAGGAGTTGCCCCGGTGTGATCGGCGATTGTCCGGTGGTGAATATCAACTCCGGCCGCACCCCGGGGATGATCCGGTCGGTGTCGTTGGAGAGGGTGAGCCGGAACTCGGCGGCGCCACCACCCGCCCGCAGCCAGCCGGGCACGCCGGTCAGCGCGAACGTCACGCCGGCGCCGCGTCGTTCGGTCGGCAACACCTTCGCGCTACCGCCCATCCGGTCCGGCCCGGCGTCCGGCACGGACGGGGCGCGGCTCTCGCCGGGCCGCGGCGGGCGGGTGGGCAGGCCGCCGTCCGGTCCGAGCAGCATCGCCTCGACGGAGACGCCGTTGGTGAAGCGCGGCTCGCCGTCGGTGGAGGGAGCCGCGAGTCGGGGACCCACGCCGACGCTCACGAACTGCGCCGGGACGTTCGCCGCGATGGAGAACCGCACCCGGAACTCGACCGAGGCGCCCGGCGCCAGCAGACCCGAGGTCTCGCCGCGCCCGTCGGGGAACGGCAGCGGCGCCCGCGAGTCCGTGTCCAGGGGGGTGGGTACCCAGGTGCCCAGGGTCGGGTCGAGCACCTCCACCCGGGCCTGGTCGGGGGTGATCCGGCGATCCCCGGTGATCGACAACATCGGGGCCAGGGACAACGCGGTCGGCTCGGTGTTGCGCAGCTTCGCGGTGACCTCGACGGGGGTGGCCGGCCTGATCCGGTCCGGCAATCCGGTCAGCTCGACCGGTGGGACCTCGGCCGCCGCCCGGTCGGCGGACGGTTCGGGAACCGGCGCGGCGGTCGCGAGCGGGGAGCCGAGCAGCACGAGGAAGGCCGTCGAGGCGAGACAGCGGCGCAGGCGCATGCGGGGTACCCGTCGTAGGAAGGAGCGTGCTCGACCGTCGGTGCGAACGGCCGGAGCCTACCGGGCGGTACGCGCCGGCCCCCACCCATATACGGGTGCGGGCCGGCCGCCGGTTTCGCCGCTCAGGAGCCGTGCCGATCGCCCGCGCGGCGCAGTCGGATCACCGGGATGTCCCGCTCGGTCTTGTGCTGGTAGCTCTCGTAGGGCGGGTACACCTCGACCAGGTGCGGCCACACCCGCGCCTTCTCCTCGGGGGAGAGCGTCTCGGCGACCGCGGCGAACCGCTCGGTCTCCACGCGCAGCCGCACCTGCGGATTGGCGGTCAGGTTCAGATACCACAGCGGGTGGTGGTCCGAGCCGCCGAGCGAGGCCACGATCAGGTAGTCCTCGCCGTCGCGTCCGTAGATCAGCACGGTGCGGTGCCAGATGCCGCTCTTGCGGCCCAGGGTGTCCAGGAGCAGGCACGGCGAGCCCTGCATCGTGATGCCCTTGGTGCCGCCGGACTCCTCGTAGAGCTTGGCCTGGTCGGCAACCCACTTGCTCGGACTGGGCGTTGCGTCGAGCTCGGACATCCGTGCCTCCGGGGTGAATCGGGATGATCCGATTCACCCTAGTGTCGATCGGCCGGTCGATCGGGCAGGCCGGGGGGAACACGCGCGGCGGTGCGATCGGGCCGCGCGTGCCTCGGCCAGCGCGGTCAGGCGGGCGTTCCAGGGGGCCGCGTGGGTGGCGCCGATGCCGCGTGCGCACTGGTTGGTGGCGGCGAACACGAAGGTCTCCATCGCCTCCCCGGAGACCGTCCGCCAGCACGCGAACCGGTCCGCCCACGAGGCCGCCTGCTCGGCGGTGTGTCCCTCGTCCATCAGCCGGCTGGCCACGAGCGTCACCTCGATCCACGCCGGACCCCGAGCGGGCTGCGCCCAGTCGACCAGGTAGGCCCGGGGGCCCCGATCGCCGATCAGCACATTGTGCGGATGCAGATCGGTGTGCAACAGGCTCTCGCCGCGCAGGAGTTCCAGCTGGCGGCTGGTCAACAGCGAGCGCCAGCGCTCCTCGATCCGCGGGAGCGGCAGATCGCGGACGGGGACCCGGCCCAGCCGGCGCAGCGCGTCCGCGACCAGCGGCAGATCCGCGGTCCCGGGCGCGAAATCGGCATGCCGGCCGACGATGTGGTCGAAGCCCAGGAGCACCCAGTCGTCCAGCCGCACCTCCCAGCGCAGCCGCGGCGACACGGCGCCCACGTGCGGGGCGACCCGGGCCTCCACCCGCTGTTGCGGGACCGCGGGGTGATCGCGCGGGACACCCTTGACGAAGTAACGGGACCGTTCGGTGGTCACGATCGCGGCGAACTCGCAGTTGAATCCGGCCCACACCGTGGCGACGGCCAGCACGCGTCCCGCACACCGTTCGACCGCGGCACGCGCGTCCGTGGGCAGTTCGTCCCAGAGGATGCGCGGCGCCGTATGGAAGTGCGGCGGCGGGAGCGGCGAATCAGCCATCGGCTTCCGGTGGTGACGGTGGCAGCGGGCGCGGCCCGCCGAAGGTCACTCCGCACTTGCGGCAACGTTTGCGACCGCTCCAGTCGACGGGGTCGTGCGGCGGACAATCGGAGCCCACGGGAACCCCCTCCACTGGAACCGGTCAACGAACGGGGTCGAGCATCCTCCGTCGCACCGTGGCGAGCAACGCGATTATGGTCGCACGCCGGTGCGACGCCGGGGCAGGTCCCGGCCGATCGGCGGGCCGGTCCCGAGCGCCGCGGCCGCGGCGCGCCCGGCCGTTTCGGACCGGGCGCCGCCGCGTGTTCGGGAGCGGACCTCACAGTCCGGCGAGCAGCTCGCGGACGATGCCCAGGCCGTTGTGGGTGAGCACCGACTCCGGATGGAACTGCACACCCGCGAGCCGCATCCGGCTCGACCGCAGTGCGTGCACCTGGCCGCTCTCCGGGTCCGCGGCGAACTCGACGTTGGGCACCCCGGCGGCCGGCCGCACCGCCGCGAACGCGTTGTAGAAGCCGACCTGCTCCGGCCGGCCGAAGAAGTCGATCCCGACCTGCTTGCCCTGATACGGCCGCGCCTTGCGGATCAGGTCCAGGCCCAGTTCACGGGCCAGCAGCTGGTGTCCCAGGCAGACCGCGAGCAGCGGCCCGCTCGCGTCCAGGCGGGTCCGCAGCAGCGCGCCCATCAGCCGGATCTTGCGGTGCGCCGAGTCCCGGGGGTCGCCCGGTCCCGGGCCGAGCACGACCAGTTCGGCGGTGCGCACCCGGCGCGAGGTCACGTCGTCGTAGCTGCGGACCTCCACGTGCAGCCCGAGTGTGCGCAGCACGTGCGCGAGCATCGCGGTGAAGGTGTCCTCGCCGTCCACCACGAGCACCTGCCGGCCCGCCAGCTCCGGGGCACGCAGCGCGTTCTCGTCCCGCGGCCGGAGCCAGAACGGGGCGAGCGCGGTGTTGCGCGCGGCCAACAGCGCGGCCACCTCGGGGTCGGCGGCGAGCGTCGCGCTCGTGCCCTGCCCGGCGGCGGGCACCACGCCGAGCGCGGCCAGCACCCCGGCCGCCTTCGCGTGCGTCTCGGCCACCTCGTCCTCGGGGGTCGAGTGCCGGACCAAGGTGGCGCCGGCGGGCACCCGCAGACCGCCGTCGGGCGTGATGTACGCGGTCCGGATCAGGATCGGCGCGTCCAGCGTGCGCCGGCCCAGCTCGTCGCGCCCGATCAGCGCGAGCACGCCGGAGTAGTAGCCGCGCCCGGTCGGCTCGTGCCGGCGGATCACCCGGCACGCGTTCTCCAGCGGACTCCCGGTCACCGTCGGCGCGAACATGGTGCCGCGCAGCACCGCGGCGACGTCGTGCGAGGTGATCCCGCGCAGCAGGTACTCGGTGTGGGTGAGGTGGCCCATCGGCTTGAGGAAGGGGCCCTCGACCGCGCCGCCGAGGTCGCACACCTCGCTCATCATCTTGAGTTCCTCGTCGACGACCATGAACAGCTCGTCGATCTCCTTGGGGTCGCGCAGGAAGGCCAGCAGCCCCTCGCGCGAGGGGCCCTGGGCCGGATGCCGGTAGGTCCCGCTGATCGGGTTCATCACCACCTCGCCGCCCACCGAGCTGACGTGCCGCTCCGGGCTGGCGCCGACCAGGGTGAGGTCGCCGGTGTGGATCAGATACGTCCAGTAGGCGCCGCTCTCCCGGGTCAGCAGTCGGCGCAGCAGGGTGCCCGCCGAGGCCGGCGTGTATCCCTCGATGTGATCGCGGTAGTCGCGCCGGATGACGAAGTTGGCGCCCTCGCCGGTGCCGATCTCGTCCTCGATCACCCGCTTGACGATGGTGGCGTAGGTCTCGTCGTCCACGTCGAAGCCGCCGCCGCGCAGCTCGACCGGCACCTGCGGCAGCGCGGCGAGCACCTCGTCCAGCGGCAGGCGGCGTTGTTCGGTGACCTTCAGGCAGCGCAGCGGGGTGCCGTCCTCGCGGCACTCGAAGCCGCGCTCGCGGATCTGCGCGTACGGCACCAGGGCGAGCAATTCGTGGCCGGGGCCGCCTGCGGCGGGCAGCGGGAGGTCGGCGAGGTCGCGCACGTCGACGATCTCGCCGGTGAGCAGCTCGACCTCGGACGAGTGCTCGCGGCGGATCAACGCGAACGGCGGCGGTGCGTCGGAGAACAGCGGGGACAGGGCGTCGGCGGTGCGCATGGGTGCTCCTCGGTGGGGAAGAGACGCCCTCCCGACCGGGCGATCCGCCGGTTGTCCGTCTCGTCCGGGGAGGAGGTCCGCCCGGTCCGGGAAAAACAAAGGGCCGCCCTGCCGGGCGGCCGTCGGATCGTCAAGGTGATCGCGAAGTCAGCGGGCCGCCGCAGGGACGGGCCACCAGGAACTCCGATGGAAATCGATCGCGATCACGGCCGGAGTCTATCGGGCGGGCCGAGTCGGCGTCTCGTTCTCCGGGCGATGGACCCAAACGGGTTGCCACTCCGCTTAGTCTTGAGCGGTGACCCTGAACGACATCGAATCCTGGCGTACCCTCCCGGCGGCCCAACAGCCCGAGTGGCCGGACAACGAGGCCCTGGGCTCCGCCCTCGCGGACCTCCGCTCCTATCCGCCGCTCGTCTTCGCCGGTGAGTGCGACCAGCTTCGTGGTCGGCTCGCATCGGTGGCGAAGGGCGAAGCCTTCCTGCTCCAGGGCGGTGATTGCGCGGAGACCTTTGCCGGCAACACCGCCGACGCGATCAAGAACAAGCTCAAGACGCTGCTCCAGATGGCCGTCGTGCTGACCTACGCGGCCTCCGTGCCGGTGGTCAAGGTCGGTCGGATGGCCGGGCAGTA
This sequence comes from Embleya sp. NPDC008237, assembly GCF_042956465.1. NCBI lineage: Bacteria > Bacillati > Actinomycetota > Actinomycetes > Kitasatosporales > Streptomycetaceae > Embleya > Embleya sp. NPDC008237. Next base: position 269,635 of record NZ_JBIBGL010000003.1, on the reverse strand, counting down.
CTCCAAGCCGCGCTCCAGCGGCATGGAGACGCGCGACGGGGTGACCCTGCCGTCCTACCGGGGCGACGCGGTCAACGAACTGGCCTTCACCGAGGCCGCGCGCACGCCGGACCCCGAGCGGCTCAAGCGCATGTACCACTCGTCCTCCGCGACGCTGAACCTGGTTCGCGCGTTCACCACGGGCGGCTACGCGGACCTGCGCCAGGTGCATGCCTGGAACCAGGACTTCGTCGCGCTGTCGCCCTCGGGCGAGCGCTACGAGCGGCTCGCGGCCGAGATCGACGGCGCGATGCGCTTCATGCACGCGTGCGGGACCGACCCCGAGGAATTCCGCACCGTGGAGTTCTACGCCAGCCACGAGGCGCTGATCCTGGACTACGAGGACGCGCTGACCCGGGTGGACTCGCGCACCGGCGACCTGTACGACGTGTCCGGCCACATGGTGTGGATCGGCGAGCGCACCCGGCAGCTGGACGGCGCGCACGTGGAGTTCGCGTCCCGGATCCGCAACCCGATCGGCGTCAAGCTCGGCCCGACCACCACGCCCGAGGACGCGCTCGCGCTGATCGACAAGCTGGACCCGAACCGCGATCCGGGCCGGTTGACCTTCATCGTGCGCATGGGCGCGGGCAAGGTCCGGGACAACCTCCCGGCGCTGGTGGAGAAGGTGGCCGCGGCCGGCGCCCAGCCGGTGTGGGTGTCCGACCCGATGCACGGCAACACGTTCGAGGCGTCCAGCGGGCACAAGACCCGCCGCTTCGACGACGTTCTGGACGAGGTCAAGGGCTTCTTCGAGGTGCACCGCGCGCTCGGCACCCACCCGGGCGGCATCCACGTCGAGCTCACCGGCGACGACGTCACCGAGTGCGTGGGCGGCGGCGACGAGATCTTCGTCGACGACCTGCACCAGCGCTACGAGACGGCGTGCGACCCGCGGCTCAACCGCAGCCAGTCGCTCGACCTCGCGTTCCTGGTCGCGGAGATGTACCGGAAGAGCTGACCCGGCGTCGGCCCCGATCGCCGAAGGGCGGACCCTGCCCGGGTCCGCCCTTCGGCGCGTCTGGAATGCTGCCGATATGACCTTCACCGACCTGCGCAGCGACACCGTCACCAAGCCCGGCCCCGCGATGCGCGCGGCGATGGCGAACGCCGAGGTCGGCGACGACGTGTACGCCGAGGATCCGACCGTGCGGGCGCTGGAGGAGTACGTCGCCGACCTGTTCGGGCACTCGTTCGCGCTGTTCACGCCGACCGGGGTGATGGCCAATCAACTCGCCGTGCGGCTGTCCGTGCCGGCGGGTGGTGAGCTGGTCCTGGACGCCGACGCGCACATCGTCGCGCACGAGGACGCCGCGGCGGCCTGGCACGGCGGCATCCAGACCCGGACCACGCTCAGCCCGCGCGGCCTGCTGGAGGTCGCCGACCTGGCCCGGCTGATCCGGGCGGACAACCCGTACACCGTGGGCACGCGGATGGTGGCGGTCGAGCAGACGCACAACCGGGGCGGCGGCTCGGTCTACCCGCTGAAGCAGCTCACCGCGATTCGCGACCTGGTGCACGGGCACGACCTGCCGCTGCACTGCGACGGCGCGCGGATCTGGAACGCGCACGTGGCCACCGGTACGCCGCTGCGGGCCTACGGCGCGCTGTTCGACACGCTCGGCGTGTGTCTGTCCAAGGGCCTGGGGGCACCGGCCGGCTCGGTGGTGCTGCTGCCCGCCGAGTACGAGGCCGAGGCGCGCCGGATGCGGCACCGGATGGGCGGCGGGCTGCGCCAGGCGGGCATCCTGGCGGCGGGCGGGCTGTACGCGCTGGAGCACCACGTCGAACGGCTGGCCGAGGACCACGAGCACGCGCGGAAGTTGGCCGACCTGCTGCGCGACGCGGGCTTCGCGGTGGTCGACCCGGAGACCAACATCGTGCTGGTCGAGCTGGGCGAGGGGCAGCCGGACGCGGCCACGGTGGTGGAGCGCTGCCGGGCGGAGGGGGTGCTGGTGTCGGCCTTCGGGCCTCGGCTGATCCGGCTGGTCACCCACATGGATGTGGACGCGGCCGGGTGCGTGCGCGCGGCGACGGCGATCGCGCAGGCGGCGAAGGGCTGAGGGAAGGGCCGAGCGAGGGGCCGATCGCGCGGCGGAGGTCGATCGGCGATCGGTCGGCGCTGGGCTCGGTCTCGAAGCTCAGGCGGCGCTGTGCCGGCGCAGCGGGATCACGTTGTCCGGCACGGCCGAGGCCGCGACGGCGGCGGTGACCGCGGGCATCGGCAGGGCGACCGGCTCGGCGGCGGCAGGGGTGCCGGCGCACGCGGTCGCGCAGGTCTCGGTCTCGGCGCACGACTCGCGACGCCGGCGGCGCGACTCGTCGCGCGGCAACATCGCGGTGATGCTCTTGACGCAGCGCCCGCAGTCGGTGCCGGCGCCGCCGCAGGACTGGGCTATCTCACGCATCGTGCGGGCGCCATCGGCTATCCGGTCGTTCACCTGTTTGTCGGTGACACCGAAACACATGCAGACGTACACGGAGATTTCCCCCCAGCGGCGAGGCTACTTAGGTAAGGGTAACCTCAGCGCTCGCCGGGGGGAATACCGGGTGATCGGTGACACAATCCGGTCGGTTGTCCGGGCCCGGGCCGCGGTGTCCGCAGCGTCCCGCCGTGTCCGTCCCGGGGGGTGCCCCGAGTCGCCCGGTCAGCTCTCGTTCGGCTGCTTGAGCAGGCCCGCGATGTAGAGCTGCTCGCCGACCTCGGAGAGCAGGCCGAGCTGCGTCTCCAGGTAGTCGACGTGCTCTTCCTCGTCGGCCAGGATCTCCTCGAAGATGTTGGCCGACGTCACGTCGCCCTTCTCGCGCATCAACGGGATGCCGCGCCGCAGCCGCTCGACGGCCTCCATCTCGACCGCCAGGTCGGCGCGGAACATCTCCTCCAGGTTCTGGCCGATCCGCAGCGCGTTCAGTCGCTGGTAGTTCGGCAGGCCCTCCAGCATCAGGATGCGGTCGGTCAGCCGCTCCGCGTGCTTCATCTCGTCGATGGATTCGTGGCGGGTCCAGGCCGCGAGCTTGATGTAGCCGCGGTGCTCCTGCATCTTCGCGTGCAGGAAGTACTGGTTGATCGCGGTGAGCTCCGCCGTGAGCTGTTCGTTCAGGAGCTCGATGATCTGCGGGTCACTGTGCATCGCGACGCACCTTCCGATGTGGGTGGGACACAGGGGAACTCCGAGCGCGCATGAGGCAGGAGTTTTCCCACGAATCCTGTCACTTTTGGTAGCGCTTCCGCCACGAAGGGCAGCCTTGCCTTGCAATGTCGAACATGTCCCGTCCCGCCGCCGACCTTCTCGCTCGGCGGCACGGGGAACACGCACGGTGACCGCCGGCGGTCGTGGGCGCGACAGGGGCGGTCGTGAGTCGGCCGGAGCGTCTGGGACCATGTGAGGTATGGGGCATACGGAAGCGGCACAAGGTGGGACCGAGGCTCCGGACCGCGATCCGCGACTTCCGCCGGGCCAGCGCATCCAGCGCGGATGGCCCGTGCTGCACTATGGACCGGTCCCGCGGTTCAAGCCCGAGATATGGGACTTTCGCGTCTTCGGCGCGACCGCCTCGGGGGACAAGCACTGCTGGAACTACGACGAGTTCTCGGCGCTGCCGCACGACACCGTGATCGCCGACTTCCACTGCGTGACCAAGTTCAGCATGCTCGGCAACGAGTGGAGCGGGCTGACCATAGCCAAGCTGCTGGAGATCGCCCCGCCCGCCCCCGAGGTCACCCACGCGATGGTGTGGGCGGAGTACGGCTTCAGTTCGAACCTGCGGATGTTCGACTTCACGAACGATCAGACCATCCTGGCCACCCACCACAACGGCGAGCCGCTGACCGCCGAGCACGGTTTCCCGGTCCGCTTGATCGTGCCGCACCTGTACGCCTGGAAGGGCCCCAAATGGGTGCGCGGGATCGAGTACATGGTGGCCGACAAGCGCGGCTTCTGGGAGGAGCGGGGCTACCACAACATCGGTGACCCGTGGCAGGAGCAGCGCTACTCGTACCAGGAGGAGAGCGGCGAGGGGCCGGCGCTGACCTGAGCCGCCGCCCCGGACACCCCGCCCCGGCACGTACGAAGGCCCCACCCGAGCGAATCGGAGTGGGGCCTTCGCAGGTGCCGCGCCGGAGTGGAACCCCGTGCCTAGAAGTTCGAGATGAACACCTCGCTGTTGCGCTTGACCATCGAGCCCGCCGGCGGGTCCTGCTTGCCGACGTTGGCCGGGATCAGCGGGATCATCCGGTTGTTCACCCGCAGTCCGGCGGCCTGCAGCGCGCGGCCCGCGTCGTCCGGGTTCATCCCGGTCACCGGCGGGACCTGGACCAGGTCCGGGCCCTTGGACAGCACCACGGTGATCTTGGTGCCGAAGGGCACGGTCGTGTTGGTGCCCGGAGTGGACGACATGATCCGGCCGGGCGGCACGGTGTCCGAGAACTGCGGGGTGGGATCCGCCTCGACGGTCACCCCGGTCGTGGGCAGGAACCTGGCCTTGGCCTCGTTGATCTCCAGCCCGGTCAGGTCCGGTACCACGGTGTCCGGGCCTCGGCTGACCACGAGGGAGACCACGCTGTCCCGCTGGAGCTGCTCGCCGACGGCGGGTTGGCTGCTCACCACGGTGCCGGGCGGCTTGGGGCTCGCCACCCGCGTCTCCGTGCCCGGTTTCAACGCCGCGTCGGACAGCGCCTTCTTGGCGTCCTCCAGCTTGAGGTTCACCAGCGCGGGCACCACGTGCCGCTCGGGACCCTTGGACAGTTTGACCTTCACCGTCGAGCCGCTGAGCACGTTCTTGCCGGGAGCCGGGTCGGTGGACATGACCGAGCCCTTGGCGATCGTCTCGCTGAACTCTCCGTCACCGACGTAGGAGACCTTGAGGTCGGCCGCCTTGAGCCGCTTCTCCGCCTCGGCCTGGGTCATGTTCAGCACGCCGGGCACGTCGGAGTAGCGACCCGAGCCGTACCACCACGCGCCGCCACCGATCGCGGCGGCGACCAGCAGCACGATGGCGAGCACGATCATCCCGCGCGAGGGCCCGCGTCGGCGCCGCCGGCCGGGCAGCCCGGGCTGCTGCGGATAGCCACCGCCGGTGGAGCCCGCCGGGGGGGCCTCGGCGGCCGGCGCGTACTCGTGGTGCTCCGCCGGATAGGCGTCCTGGTACGCCCCGCCGCCGTAGCGCGCCTGTTCGTCCTCGGTCGAGTCCACGCTCAGCCCCAGCGGCGCCAGGTGCGGCGGCAGCAGGACCTCGCCGGCCCGGAACACGCTCGTGGCGTTGTCGTGGATCGGCTCGGGCGGCGGCGGCAGTCGCAGCGCCGCGCCGAAGTCCAGCTCCGCGTCCGGCATCGCGTGCCGGGTCCGGCGGACCAGGGTGAGCAGCGTCTCGGCGTCGTTCGGCCGGTGTTCCGGGTCGCGCACGGTGGCCGCGCGCACCAGCGTGTCCAGCGAGTGCGACAGACCCGGCACCGCGAGCGAGGGCGGCGGCACGTCCGCGTGCACGTGCTTGTAGATCACCTCGACCGCGGTCGCACCGTGATGCGGCTGCCGGCCGGTGAGCATCTCGTAGAGCACCACGCCCGCCGCGTACACGTCCGAGCGTGGCGTGGACTCGCCGCGCTCGACCTGTTCGGGGGCGAGGTAGGCGACCGTGCCGACCAGGACCTTGCCGGTCGCGGCGGTGGCGGTCGTGGTGGTCGCGCGGGCGAGACCGAAGTCGCCGAGCTTGATCCCGCCGTCGTCGGAGATCAGCACGTTCTCCGGCTTGACGTCACGGTGCACGAAGCCCGCCCGGTGCGCGGCGGAGAGCGCGGCCAGCATCGGCTCCAACACCCCGAACGCCTCGCGCGGGGTCATGTTGCCCAGGTCCTGGAGCAGCTCGCGCAGCGTGCGGCCCTCGACGTACTCCATCGCCAGGTACGCGACGGAGCCGTCGGTGCCCTGGTCGAAGACGTTGACCACGTTGGGATGCGACAACCGCGCCGCGGCCTTCGCCTCCAGGATGAAGCGGCGGGTGAACTCGGGATCCTGGGCGAGCCCGGCATGCATCACCTTGAGGGCGACGGTGCGGTCGAGTCGGGTGTCGAGAGCCCGGTACACCGTGGCCATGCCACCCGCGGCAACTCGGGCATCGACCCGGTATCGACCGTCGAGCAGCCGCCCGACGAGCGGATCGTTCAAGGTCGTGTCCATGTTCTGGAGTGTAGGGTCCACTGCTTTGTGGACGCCGACGGTCTTCCCCACGGTTCCCCGCCGGCCGGCCTGTGTGCGGCTCAGAAGGCGGGGTGCTCGGGGCCGGCCTCCAGCATGCCGGCCATCGGTGACGACGCGTGCGCGTGGTGGCGCATCGGGATCCGCCCGGCGCGGTAGGCCAGCCGCCCGCCGTCCACCGCGTGCCGCATCGCCTCGGCCATCAACCGCGGCGACTGCGCGCGGGTGACCGCCGTCGCCAGCATCACCGCATCGCAGCCCAGCTCCATCGCCAGCGCCGCGTCGGAGGCGGTGCCCAGACCCGCGTCCAGCACCACCGGGACCTCGGCCTGCTCGGTGATCAGCCGGATGTTGTGCGGGTTGCGGATGCCCAGGCCCGACCCGATCGGCGAACCGAGCGGCATCACCGCCGCGCAGCCCACCTGTTCGAGTCGGCGGGCGAGCACCGGGTCGTCGTTGGTGTAGGCCAGCACCCGGAAACCGTCGTCGACCAGCCGTTCGGCGGCGTCCACGAGCTCGACCCCGTCGGGCAACAACGTGCGTTCGTCGGCCACCACTTCGAGCTTGATCCAGTCGGTTTCCAGCGCCTCGCGGGCCAACCGTGCGGTCAGCATCGCCTCGCCCGACGTGAAGCACCCGGCGGTGTTCGGCAACACCCGGATGCCCAATCGGCGCAGCACGTCCAGCACCGAGCCCGCGGTCCCCGGGTCCACCCGGCGCATCGCCACCGTGGTGATCTCGGTGCCCGACGCGATCAGCGCCTGCTCCAGGATCTCCAGGCTCGGCGCGCCGCCGGTCCCGGTGATCAGCCGCGAGGTGAAGGACTCGCCGGCGATCACCAACTTGTCGTCGGCCATGCCCTCAACCTCCCTGGACGGCGGTCAGCACCTCGACGCGGCTGCCCGCGTCGAGCACGGTCTCGGCCCACGCCCCGCGCGGCACCACCGACTCGTCCACCGCGACCGCGACGCCCTTGGCGGCGGTGGTCAGCGTGGCCACCAGTTCGGCGACGGTGGTACCGGTCGCGACCCGGCGCCGGTCGCCGTTGACGGAGACCTCGATGTCGTTCATGCCATCACCTTTCGGGCGGCGGTCGCGAACCGATCGGGCCCGAAGGGCGCGACGAGTTCGGGGGTGGTGCCCTGCGCGAGGACCTCGGCGACGGCGTCGGCGGTGATCGGGGTGAGCAGGATGCCGTGCCGGTAGTGGCCGGTCGCCACCACCAGGCCGGGCAGCGCCGAGCGACCCAGGATCGGCGCGTTGTCCGGGCTGCCGGGGCGCAGCCCGGCGAGCGTCTCCACCAGGGGCAGTTCGGTGATGCCGGGGACGAGTTCGTGGGCGTCGCGCAGGAGTTCGTACACGCCGCCCGCGGTCACCTCGGTGTCGTGGCCGAGTTCGTGTTCGGTCGCGCCGATCACCAGTTCGCCGTCCGCCCGCGGGACCAGGTACATGCTGCCGCCCTTGACCACGCCCCGGACGTTGCGGGACAGCAGCGGAAGCAGCGCCGGCGGCACCTTCAGCCGCAGGATCTCGCCCTTGACCGGCCGCACCGGCGGGACCACCTCGGGCGGCAGGCCCGGGATCAGCGCCGAGCGGCAGCCCGCCGCGAGCAACACCTGATCGGCGATCAGGTCGCGTCCGCCCGCCGTTCGCACGCCGTACGCGCGCTCGGCGGCGACCAGGACGCGTTCGACGCTCTCGCGCACGAAGACGACGCCGGCCCGCGCGCAGGCCGCGAGCAGCGCCGCGACCAGTCGGCGGTTGTCGATCTGGTGGTCGTCCTCGACGTGCAGGCCGCCGGTGATCGCGGGGGACAACATCGGTTCGAGCCGACGGCACTCGCGGCTGGTCAGCCAGGACGACTGCAGGCCCAGCCGCTGCTGGTAGGCGTGCAGGTCCTTGAGCACGGCCCGGTCGTCCGCGTCCAGGGCGACCGCGATCGTGCCGCAGGCGCGGTAGCCCGAGGGCAGGTCCGCGGCCTCGGCCAGTTCGGCGGCGAACTCGGGGTAGCGCCGGGCCGATTCGATGCTCAGCCGGAGCAGGCTCTCCTCGCCGTACTGGAGTTCGGAGACGGGGGTGAGCATGCCGGCCGCGGCGTGCGAGGCTCCCCTGCCCGGGGCCGGGTCGACGACGGTGACGGCGAGGCCGTACCGGGTGCGCGCACGCCACGCGACGGACAGTCCGACGACGCCCGCGCCGACCACGACGACGTCGGTGGGGTGCTCGGACATGGTGGGGCTCGACATGGTGAGGGGAACTCCCTTCGCCGGTATGACCCGGATCAGGTTCGGACGGTCGGGGGCTCGCAGCCCCCCTCTCAGCCCGGTCTCACCGGGCTCCCGTGACCTCTCCACACTACGACACCGGTTTCGGGTGCCCGGGAGCGCCCGAGTGTGCGCCGACGATGTCCTTGACTGAGTCAAGACCCTGCTCGTCGGCGGTGCCGGCCCGCGTCATAGGGTGCCCTGCATGGACAACGTGCTCGTCGTGGGTGCCGGCATGGCCGGCCTGCAAACCGTGGTGGCGCTGCGGGACCAGGGGTACACCGGTCGCGTCACCCTGCTCGGGGCCGAGGCGCACGCGCCGTACGACCGCCCGCCGCTGTCGAAGGAGGTGCTCGGCGGCAAGACCGACGACACGTCCTTCGAGGCGGACTGGGCCGCGCTGGAGACCGACGTGCTGTTCGGCCGGACCGCGACCGGACTGCGCCCGGGCGCGGTGGACACCGACGCCGGGCCGATCGCCTTCGACCGCCTGGTGATCGCGACCGGCTCGCGGGTGCTGAACCTGCCGGGCGCGGCCGAGGTCCCCGGCGTGCACGTGCTGCGCACCATCGACGACGCCCGCGCACTGCGCGCCGCACTCGTGCCCGGCGCCCACGTGGTGATCGTCGGCGCGGGCTGGATCGGCGCCGAGGTGGCCACCGCCGCGGCCGCCGCCGGTTGCCCGACCACCGTGGTCGAGGCCCTGCACACCCCGCTCGCCGGGCCCTTCCCGGACGCCATCGGCGAGCGGATCGTGCCGTGGTACGCCGAGGCGGGCGTGGAACTGCTGCTGGACGCGAGGGTGGACCGCCTGGAGGCGGGCGCGGTGCACCTGACCGACGGCCGCCGACTGCGCGCCGACGCGATCGTGGTCGGCATCGGGGTGCGCCCGGCCACCGAGTGGCTGGCCGACTCCGGCGTGGTCCGCAACGAGCGCGGCTTCGTCGAGGTGGACGACCACCTGGCCACCTCGATGCCCGGGGTGTACGCCGTCGGCGACTGCGTGGACTTCCCCTCCGCCCGGTACGACACCCGGATGAACGTCGAACACTGGGACAACGCGCTCCAGGCGCCGCGCGTGCTGGTGACCAACCTGCTCGGCGGCGACCAGGCGTACGACCCGGTCCCCTACTTCTGGTCCGACCAGTTCGGCCGCATGGTCCAGTACGTCGGCCGGCACGGCGCGAGCGACGAACTGGTCTTCCGGGGCGCGGACGAGGACGGCAAGTGGACCGCGGGCTGGTTCGCCGGCGACCGGCTGGTGGCGCTGCTCGCCGTCGCCCGACCGCGCGACCTGGCCCAGGGCCGCAAGCTCGTGCAACTGGGCACCCCGGTGGACCGGGAGCGGTTCGCCGACCCGGAGAACCCGCTCAAGTCGGTCGCGCTGTGACGGCCCGGCGCCCGGCCGACCGCCGGGCGCCGGCGGTCGGGACCGGGTGCGGAACCTAAACTGGCCGGGTGAGCGAGATCGACGCCAAAACAGAAGCCCTCGTCCCCGCCTGGGTGACACTCCCCGACATCGCCGAGATCCTCGGCGTGGACATCCTGAAGGTCCGCCAGCAGCTCAAGGAGCGCAAGTTCCTGGCCGTGCGCCGCGGCGAGCACCGGGCCCTCCAGGTGCCCGCCGACTTCTTCCAGGACGGCAACATCGTCAAGGGCCTGGTCGGCACGCTGACCCTGCTCGCGGACTCGGGCTTCTCCGACGAGGAGGCGCTGGAGTGGCTGTTCACTCCGGACGACACGCTCCCGGGCACGCCGGTGCAGGCGCTGCAGGAGAACCGGATGACCGAGGTGCGTCGCCGCGCCCAGGCCCTGGCGATCTGAGGCCGCGCGGATGACGAGCCGTCAGGAACGGTTGGCCGCCGCCCGTCTGTACCTGTGCACCGACGCCCGGGAGCGCCAGGGCGACCTGCCCGCGTTCCTGGACGCGGTGCTGGGCGCGGGCGTGGACATCGTGCAGTTGCGGCAGAAGGGCCTGGAGGCCCGCCTCGAACTCGCCTACCTGGAGGTGTTCGCGGACGCCTGCCGCCGGCACGGCACGCTGCTCGCGGTCAACGACCGCGCGGACGTCGCGCACACGATCGGCCCCGACGTGCTGCACCTGGGCCAGGACGACCTGCCGGTCCCGGCGGCGCGCGCGATCATCGGCGGCGACGTGCTGATCGGCCGCTCCACGCACGCCGAGGCCGAGGTGGACGCGGCGATCGTCGAACCGGGGGTGGACTACTTCTGCACCGGACCGGTCTGGCCGACCCCGACCAAGCCGGGCCGACCCGCACCGGGGCTGGACCTGGTCCGGTACACCGCCGCGCTGCGCCCGACCCGGCCGTGGTTCGCGATCGGCGGCATCGACCTCGGCAACCTCGACGAGGTGCTGGCCGCGGGCGCGGAGCGGGTGGTGGTCGTGCGCGCGATCACCGAGGCCGCGGACCCGGCCGAGGCGACGGCGGAATTCGTCCGGCGACTCGCCGCACGCTGAACCGGTCGCCGGCGATCGGCCGGAAACCGGGCGTGGGGTCCGGCGCGACCGCGGCGCCGCGCGCCGGCCGCGGCGGGCCGGCCGAGGTCTCGGCAGGTGCCGATCGTGGTCGGAGCGTCCCGTGCGGGCCGGTCGGGCACGTCGGTCGGGGGCACGGTCGTCGACGACCGTGTTCAAGCGGCCGGCCACGATCCGCCGGGTCGACGCGGCGGGTGTCGCCGCCGTGGGCCGATCGGGTGGTTGGCCTCGCGAATGGCGCTTTACGGCCGAACCGGGCGGAGCGAGCGGCCAGACTGCCGAGATGGACACGCCCGACGTTCGCCTCCGTCCGGGGTCCGCAGAGGATGCCCGCGACCACGACCTGCCGCACTCCGCGACGGAGCCGCTGATCCCCGGCCCCCGGTTCGCCGCCGCCGAACGCCCGATGCCTCGACCCGGGCGTACGAGCCCGACGCCGGACGGCGGCGGTGCGCTGCTGTTCCCGCTGCTCGTGCTCGCCGCGATGATCGGCGGGATCTACCTGGTCGGCCGCAATCCGCCCCAGGCGCTGCCGCACGCCGACCCGACGCACGGCCCTCGTCCCGCCCCGGGCCGGGTGGCCGAGTCGGAGCGTCCCCGGTTCGTGCCGGCCGCACCGTTCACCATCACCGAGCCGCGGGCCGCCCGACTAGACGCTGCGCACGGTGGCGGCGTCGGCCAACTCGCGCAGCACTTCGCGCGCGTCCTCGGCGATCGGCGCGACGGCCAGGGCCGCGAGGGCCCGCTCGGTCAGCTCGGTGATCATCGTCTCGACGTCGGCGAGCGCGCCGGTGTCCTCGATCACCACGCGCAGTTCCTTGACGCCGATGTCGCTCAGTCCGGGATCCCCGAGCAGCGTGTCCAGCACCTCGGCCTGGACGCGCGAGGCCCGCTCGCCGGCGAGCGCGAGCAGTACGGTGCGCTTGCCCTCCCGCAGGTCGTCCCCGGCCGGCTTGCCGGTCCGTTCGGGATCGCCGAAGACCCCGAGCACGTCGTCACGCAGCTGGAACGCCTCACCGAGCGGCAGCCCGTAGGCGGAGTAGGCGGCCAGCGCGGCCTCGTCGGCGCCGGCCAGCGCGGCACCCACGTGCAGGGGGCGCTCGATCGTGTACTTGGCGGACTTGAACCGCATCACGCGCCGTGAGCGCTCGACCGAGCCGCCGCCCATCGCCTGTTCCAGCACGTCGAGGTACTGGCCCGCCATCACCTCGGTGCGCATCACGTCGAACAACGGCTTGGCCGCCCGCAGCGCCCGGTCGTCCACCCCGCTCGCGCCGAACATCTCGTCACACCAGGACAGACACAGGTCGCCGAGCAGGATCGCCGCCGCGGAGCCGAACGACTCGCCCGAACCGACCCAGCCGTTCGCCCCGTGCAGGCCCTCGAACCGCCGGTGCACGGCGGGCTTGCCGCGCCGGGTGTCGCTGCTGTCCATCAGGTCGTCGTGGATCAGGGCGCTGGCCTGGAGCAGCTCCAGCGCGGTGGCCGCCCGTACGATCGCCTCGTCCGGTGCCGCCGGACCCGCGATGCCACGCCATCCCCAGTAGCAGAAGCCCGGCCGCAGCCGCTTGCCGCCGTCGAGCACGAAGTCGTTCAGTGCCTCGGTGACCGGGACCATGCCCTCGCCCACCTCGGCGAGCACCTCGGCCTGACGGTCCATGAACTCGCCGAGCGCGGCATTGATGCGCTGCCGCAGGCCGTCCCGGTCCAGGGGGTGTACGGGGAAGGAATCGGCAGCCATGGAGTCTTCCGTCGAGGGCGATGAAACGATGAGGAAATACGGGGAAGCCTAACTTGCGGCCCGCGCGGCCATCCCGAGCAGCCCGGCCGTCTCGCCCTGTGGGAAATCGTTCTCGCGGGCGCGACCGCCCGATAGCCTGCCTGCATGTCTCTCGGTGCCGCATCCACTCGCATCAGTCGAACCCCGGCCATTCGCGATCTGCTCGCGAACGGCAGCCGGTCGTTCTCGTTCGAGTTCATGCCACCCCGGACGGAGCAGGGCACCCGCACGCTGTGGGACGCCATCCGTCGGGTCGAGGCGCTGGCGCCGACCTTCGTCTCGGTCACCTACGGCGCGGGCGGCTCCAGCCGGGGCATGACCGTGGACACCACCGAGCGGATCGCCACCGAGACCACGCTCACCCCGGTGGGGCACCTCACTGCGGTCGGGCACTCGCGCGCCGAGCTGCGCAACATCATCGGGCAGTACGCCGACGCCGGCGTGCGCAACGTGCTCGCGCTGCGCGGTGACCCGCCGGGTGATGTGAAGGGCGAGTGGGTCGCCCACCCGGACGGCTTCACGTACGCGGTCGAGCTGGTCGAACTGCTGCGCGCGTCCGGCGACTTCTGCGTCGGCGTCGCCGCGTTCCCGGAGATGCACCCGCGCTCGACCGGCTGGGACGAGGACATCCGGCACTTCGTGGCCAAGTGCCGCGCGGGTGCCGACTACGCGATCACCCAGATGTTCTTCCGGGTCGAGGACTACCTGCGGCTGCGCGACCGGGTCGCGGCGGCCGGGTGCGACATCCCGATCATCCCCGAGGTGATGCCGGTCACCAGCCCGACCACGCTGGTGCGGGCGGACGAGCTGAGCGGCTGCTCGGTACCGGCCGACCTGGCGGCGGCGGTCGAGGCGGCCGGTGACGACCGGGCGGCGGTGCGCGCGATCGGGGTGGAGTTCGCGACCCGGATGTCCGAGCGGCTGCTTGCCGAGGGGGCGCCTGGGCTGCACTTCATCACCCTCAACCGGTCCACGGCGACCACCGAGATCTACCAGAACCTCGGACTGCACGAACGATCGGGCGACGGCTCGGGCGCGGCCGCGGGCGAGGGATTGGGTCAAGCCGGCTGATCCGGCACACCCCCCGACGACCGGTTCACCCTCTAGGGTGAGGCAACGCGCCGGTAACGAAGGGATCGACCCGTGCAGATCGGCCTGGTGGTGCTCTACATCCTGTTCGTGCCGATCGGGCTGTGGTTGCTGACCGAGGCGCTGTGGCAGCACGGCGCGCCGTTTCGCTACCGCGTGCTCGCCTTCGTCGGCTTCGTCGGCGTGGCCGTGGGCGTGGGCATCAAGAACCCGGTGCTGGTCGGCATCGGCGTGTTCTGCTTCGCGGTCGGCCAGTTCCTGACCACGCGCTACGTGCGCAAGGGCTTCCACCACGGCTGGACGGTCAGCGGCCGTCGCCCGAAGGGCCGCCGGGCCAAGGCCCGCTGAGGACGCCCCGGATCGGACCCGGGCCGCCGAGCGGTCCTTCGGCCGTTCCTCCGGCGCGGCCCCGGCAAGATCCGCCGGACACGCCCTACGCGCGCCCGATCAGCTCCGCCACCAGTGCCGCGGACATGCCGACCCGGGTCAGGCCGCCGCCCGGGTGGGCGCTCGCGCCGACCGAGAACAGGCCCGGTACGGCCGACCGGTTCGGCACCCGGCGCGGCGCGTTGCGCGGACCGTCGGCACCCGCGCCCGGCACCGCGCCGCCCGGGGCACCGGTCTGCCCGGCCAGGTCGGCGGGGGTGCGCAGGATCGACCACAGCACCCGCTCGCGCACGTCCAGGCCGCGGCGGGTCAGCAGGTCGAGCACGGTCGCCGAGTAGCCGTCCCGGACGGCGGCCGAGTCCCAGTCCACCGGGCCCTGTCGGGGCACGCGCAGCTGTACCGTCCACGCGCTGTGCCCCTCGGGGGCCGACGCCTCGTCGTCGGGAGCCAGTACGCACAGCGTGGGATCGCTCGGCGGGGTCGCGCGGTCGGCGAACAGCGCGTCCGGCTCGCGCCCGGGGTCGTCCGCGAACAGGTAGGTGCGGTGCGGCGTCCCGGGGGTGCGACCGCGCAGCGCGAGATGCAGTTCGAGCGTCGCCGAGGAGGCCGGCACCCGACCCGCCCCGGGAGCCTTCGGGCCCGGGCCCGGCAGCAGCCCGGCGGTCCCGGGATCGACCGGCAGGTCGGTGATCACGATGTCGGCATCGAGTCGGCCGCCGTCGGCGAGCAGCACCCCGGACACCCGGCCGCCCGCGCGTTCGATCGTGCTCACCTCGGTGTCGGTGCGCACCTTCACCTTCCGCTGCACACAGCGGGCGTGCAGCGCCTCGGTCATCCGGTGCAGGCCACCGCGTACCCACCACACCCCGAAGGTCTCCTCCAGGTACGGCAGTGTGGCCAGCGTCGCGGGCGCCTTGCCGGGGTGACAGCCGGCCTCGACGGCGAAGCGTTCGAGGTGGGCGCGCAGCCGGGGGTCGCTCAGGTGGGCCCGGCCGAGCGAGCGCAGCGAGCGCCAGGGCGCGGTGGTACGCAGGTCGGCCCGACCGCCCGCACTGCGCAGCCGTTCGGCCCGCCCGGCCGGGTCGGCCAGGAGCGGTGCCTCGAAGAAGGTCTTGCGGGTGATGCCCCACATCTCGCCTGCCCGGTGCAGCAGTCGCTGCCAGTCGTCGCCCGCCCCGGGCCCGAAGCCGGACTCGAACGCGTCGTGCGTCCCGGACCGGGACGCGTTGGGGATGTCGACGACGGTGCGCGGCCCGCCCGCGGCGGCGAAGGACTCCCGGGTGGGAGTGGCGATCGGGACCAGGTCCACGACGTCCTCGATCGCGGCGCCGGTCTTGAGGAACAGGTCGCGGTAGACGGCCGGCAAGGTGAGCAGCCCCGGGCCGGTGGTGAAGGTGAAGCCGTCCCGGACGATCGACCCGGACGCCCCGCCGGTCGAGGAGGACCGTTCGCAGATCGTCACCTCGTGCCGAAGCGTGGCCAGCCGAGCGGCCACCGCCAATCCACCCATACCTGCGCCGACAACCACGATGCGAGCCACGGTGGCACAGCGTATATGCAGGTGAGGGGGATCAGGCCCGCCCCCCGGGCCTGATCCCCCTCACCTTCCCGCGACCGCTCCCCACGGTCCACGGGCCCACCCCCCAGCGGGTCACGATTGATAAGACTCGCGACCCGGGCAGAGGGTTGTACGCGCGAGGAAAATTTCTTTTATCGAATGCGACCCGGGTCGGAAATCGTGATGAACACGGATATGGGCGCCGATACCCGGGCCCGCTTCTGAGTACCTGTACGGATGTTCCAGCCCCGGGCCGACCGGCAGAGTGGTCGGCACGGGGAAACGCCCACGGAAGTCTCGGGGGAGCGCCGTTCGGGGGGAACGGCGGGGCGTGACGACATCGGGATCGGCGCGGGGGGCGCCGGTCCCGATGGGAACGACCGGCCGGCCGGGGGGCGGCGGGTCGTTCGGGGCCGGCTCTGCCGATGGGACGGCGGAGCCGGCGCCTTCGGGACGGGGTCGGCCGACGACCCGCCAGAGGTCGGATCGGCCGGCGACCACAGCCATCGGCCGCCACCGCCACCGCCATCGGCCGGCGACGACCGCCGTCAGCCGGTGACCACCGCGATCAGCCGGGTGCCCGGGGCGAACGTGCCGCGCTCGGCGAGGGCGAACAGGCCGAACAACATCTTGCCGACGTAGATCGGTTCGGGCGCGAAGTCGTGCCGGGCCACGAAGTCGGCGAGGAACGTGTCCAGCTCCGGGCCGCGGCGGGCGTAGCCGCCGTGGTGGAAGTCGTGCTCCACGTGCCAGTTGTCGGTGGGCGCGCCGTATGTGCGCCGCTGGAGCTCGGCCACCTCGTCGGCGAGGAAGCCGCCCTTGAGCGCCGCGAAGCCGATCGCGCGCCGCCCCGGCGGCAGGCCCGCCGCGATGCCGGCCAGCGTGCCGCCGGTGCCCGCGGCGACGCAGACCACGTCGAAGTCGTCGCCGAGCTCGGCGGGCAGTTCCGCGCAGCCGCGCACGGCGGCCTCGTTGCTGCCGCCCTCCGGAAGCACGTAGGCGGGCCCGTGCGCCGCGAGCAGCCGATCGAGCACCTGCGGCGTGTGCTTGGCCCGGTAGGTCGCGCGGTCCACGAACACCAGCCGCATGCCGTGTTCGACGGCGAAGGCGAGCGACGGGTTGAGCGGGCGGTCGGCGAGCTCCTCGCCGCGCACCACGCCCACCGTGGCCGACCCGATGGCGCGGCCGGCCGCGGCGGTGGCCCGCAGGTGGTTGGAGTACGCGCCGCCGAAGGTCAACAGCGTGTGCTGCCCCTGTTCGCGGGCCGCCGTCAGGTTGTACTTCAGCTTGCGCCACTTGTTGCCCGACACCTCGGGGTGGATCAGGTCGTCCCGCTTGAGCGCGAGGCGCAGGCCGAGGGCGGTCAGCCGGGGATCGCACAGCTCGTGCAGCGGTGAGGGCAGACGTGGGCGCACCGGACAAGGGTGGCACGTCCGGTTGGTCCCGCGATGGTGTCGGTGTCGCCTGTCACGGTGGAAACACGTGGGGAGCGACCGCTCCCGACGACCGGGCCGGCCGACTCGAACATGCTCGAACATCACTCGAACACGCCGGTTCGCCCGGGACTGCGGCAATGACGTTGACGTGGGTGGGGGAGAGAGCTTTACTGGCAAACGAGGTCGAACCTTTGTTCGAGAGAAGAGTTCGATTCGAACGGCACGGGGCAAGCGGATGGGCAGCCTGGGGTTGCGGTGCGTGGGGAAGCGCATCGCGGCTCCCGGCCTCGGCAGAGGAGGAGCTGTATGACGCGTCTGCACACCGATCCGGTGGAGGTGCTGCGCAGTGGTGGGGACCCCGCGCGGTTCCTGTGGCACGACCGGCTCTACGTGGTCCGGGAGGTGCTCGGTCACTGGGTGGAGACCGGCGAGTGGTGGCAGCACGCGCGCTCGCGGACCGCCGTCGTGGCGACGGGGGAGCGCGAGGTGTGGCGCGTGGAGGCCGGAGCCGGCCGCAGCGCGCCGTTGGGTGTGTACGACCTCAGCCTGGACGCCGGCGCCGGGACCTGGACGCTGGCGCGGACCGCCGATTGAGGAGGTGACCGTGTGAGCGCGAGTGCGAGCCCGAGCGCGAGTTGGAACCAGTCCGCCCACATACCCGAACCGCCGCCGATCCGACGGGCGCCCGTGCGCTGGTCGTCCGCCCCGCGCGGGGCGCTCGATCTGCTGACCCAGGCCCGGCGCGGGCTCACCGAGGCCGCCGTCAACCGCGACGCCGCGGAGCGGTACGCCACCGCTCACCTGGCCGCATTGCGGGTGGCGGCGGCCGTGCTCGCCGCCCGGGCGCAGGCCGAGGACGAGCGCGCGAATCGCCGCAGGCGGGCCCCGCGCAGCGCCTGGGAACTGCTGCCGAAGGTGGCGCCCGAGCTGACCGAGTGGGCGGCCTTCTTCGCATCCGGCGCTCGCAAGCGTGCCGCCGCCGAGGCGGGACTGCCCGGCGCGGTCACCGGCCGCGAGGCGGACGACCTGATCCGCGACGTGGAGACCTTCTTCCGCCTGGTGGTGCGACTGCTCGCACTGCCCCCGATCCCGGCCCCACCCCCTCCTGTCGATTGAACGCACCACCCATGAACCGACCGAGCCGATCGAACCGTCCGTTCGCCCACCTGCACGTCGCGTCCGGGCACCCGGCCGTACCCGAACCGATGGCCGCGGCAGGCCCCACCGCGCCCGCACCCGGCACGCGCCGGGTCCCGGTGCACACGAGCGGCTTCGAGATCTCCCCGTACGCCGACCCGCGCCCGGCCGGCGGCCCCACCAGGCAGCCTCCGCGCAGGCTCCGGCACGCAGGCCCCGGGAGCGCGGGATGACTCCCGACAACGCCCTAAGGTGGAACCCGACCAGTTCCGGAGGAGGGTGTCCGTGTCCGACCAGACGCGCAGGCGCAGCTCGATGCGTACGGCCGTCGTGTGGCAGGTGCTGCGCGAGGCGTTGGACCGACGGGTCGAGGCGGCCGGGCGGAGCGTGCTCGACGTGCTCGACGCCGGCGGCGGCACCGGCAACCTGGCCGTGCCCATCGCCCGACTCGGCCACCGGGTCACCGTCGTCGATCCCAGCCCGGACGCGCTCGCCGCGTTCGAACGCCGGGCCGCCGAGGCCGGCGTCACCGACCTGGTCCGGGCCTACCAGGGCGACACGCACGGCCTGTTCGACGTGGTCGAGCCGGACGCCGCCGACGTGGTGCTGTGCCACGGCGTGCTGGAGGTGGTCGACGACCCCTCGGCCGACCTCGCGCACATCGTCCGCGCCCTGCGCTCCGGCGGCACGCTCAGCCTGCTCGCGGCCAACCGCACCGGTGCGGTCCTGGCCCGTGCCCTCGCCGGGCACTTCGACCAGGCCCGCGACCTGCTCGCCGACCCCGAGGGGCGCTACGGCCCGGCCGATCCGCTGCCGCGCCGGTTCACCGTCGCCGACCTCGTCGAGCTGGTCGCCAAGGCCGGCCTGGAGGCCGGCCCGGTGCACGCGATCCGGGTCTTCGCCGACCTGGTCCCGGGCGTCCTGGTCGACGACCCGAATTCGTTCGACGCGCTGCTGGACCTGGAGCGGGCCGCGGCCGAACAGCCCGAGTACCGCGCCCTGGCCACCCAACTGCACCTGCTCGCGAGCAAGCCGGCGGGCTGACCTCCACGCCGGTCGGGGCCCTCGGACGGGCGGTGCCGGATGAGTACCGCCCGATCCGGCTCGCCGGCGATCATGCACGTGGACATGGACGCCTTCTACGCGTCCGTCGAGATCCGCCGCAATCCCGAACTGCGGAACACCCCCCTGGTGGTGGCCGGCCACGGCCCGCGCGGGGTGGTGCTCTCCGCCACCTACGACGTGCGCGCGCTGGGCGTACACGCCGGCCAGGCCACCTCCCGGGCCCGCCGGCTCGCCCCGCACGCGGTGTTCCTGGCGCCGGACCACGACGACTACGGGCTGGTCTCCGGCGGCGTGATGGAGGTGCTCCGCTCGATCACCCCGCGGGTGGAGCCGCTGTCCCTGGACGAGGCGTTCCTGGACCTGGCGGGCGTCACCCGCCGGCTCGGCCCGCCGGAGACGGTCGGCGAGCACATCCGCGCCCGGATCCTCGACGAGCAGGGCATCACCTGCTCGGTCGGGATCGCCGACAACAAGTTCACCGCCAAGCTGGCCGGCGCGCTGGCCAAACCGGACGGGCTGCGCGTGATCCGCCCCGAGGAGGTGGTGGACTTCCTGCACCCGCTCCCGGTGGACCGACTGTGGGGCGTCGGCGAACGCACCGGTGCGCTGCTGAGCGATCTGGGCCTGGCCACCATCGGCGATGTCGCCCACACCTCGGTCGAGACGCTGAGCCGCGCGCTCGGCCCGGCCGCGGGTCGCGGGCTGCACGAACTCGCGTGGGGTCGGGACCGGCGTCCGGTGATCCCCTGGGAACCCGAACGCAGTATCGGTGCCGAGGAGACTTTCCCCACCGATGTGGACGACCCGGATGTGATCCGCCGCACCCTGCTCGACCTCGCCCACCGCACCGCGACCCGGCTGCGGCGGGCGAAGGCGGCCGGGCGCACCGTCACGATCAAGATCCGATTCGCCGACTTCAGCACCCTCACCCGGGCCAGGACCTTGCGCGAGGCCACCGACGTGGGCCACGAGATCTACGGCGTGGCCTGCCTGTTGCACGGCGCACTGGGTCTGGAACGGGCCCGACTGCGGCTGGTGGGCATCCGGGTGGAGGGCCTGGTCGGCGGCGTCTACCCGCGCCAACTGGCGCTGGGGGAACGGGTTCTGGGCCGGCGCGAGGCGGAACGCGCGGCCGACGCGGTGCGCGGCCGGTTCGGCGACGCGGCGCTGACCTCGGCCACGCTGCTCACCCCCGGGCCCCGGTCGCGCGGGCGTTCCGGGCGCTGAGACCGAGCGCGCCGACCGCGGCCGGCCCACGGCCGTGACCCGCGCGGCCCCGCCCCTCAGCGCGAACCCGCTCCGGCCGCATATCATCGAAGCCCTGACCGGGGGACATGAGCGTGCGCCGGACAGGGCAGGAGTGTCGACAGGGGCGGGAATCGACGTGGTGACCCATCATCTTGGAGCAGGCTTCGAGCCCGTGCCGAGGGTGGCTTTCACGACAGCGATTACCTGCCTATCCTGAAAGGGCCGCAAGGTCGCGTCGCGGCCGACGAAGGAGGACGCCGTGCCGCTCTCAGAGCACGAGCAGCGCATGCTTGAGCAGATGGAGCGAGCGCTCTACGCCGAAGATCCCAAATTCGCGACAGCGCTCGAAGCAGCCGGTATGCGCCGGCACACTCGGCGACGCACCGTTCAGGCAATCCTCGGATTCCTGCTCGGCATCGTCCTGTTGATGACCGGCATGATGGTCCAACAGATCTGGGTGAGCGTCATCGGCTTTCTGGCGATGCTCGGTGGGGCGCTCCTCGCGGTCACCGGCTGGCGCCGGGGACCCGCGACGGCCAACGCGGGCGAAGGCGGCGGCGCTCCCGGGCGCGCACCGCGCCGGCGCAAGGCCAAGGTGATGAACCGCATCGAGGACCGCTGGCGCCGTCGGCGCGAGGAAAACGGCGGCTGACCCTTCGGGGTGATCCGGACGACACGGCGGGGGAGACCCCGTCGCCGCCCGGCCGACGCGGGCGGACCCGGGCACGACATGTCCGACCGGCCGGGTGAGTCGACCGGGTGTACGTACGAACGCCGGTGGCGGTGACTTCCGAGGATCTCGGGAGTCACCGCCACCGGCGTTTCGGCGTTTCGCGCCGTCGCGCTCAGCCGATGTCGACCGGCTTCGCGGTGGGCCCGGGGCCGTCGCTCCGGCGCCGGCGCGGTCGGAATCGCTCGACGAACGCGTATCGGCGCTCGGCCGGGCTCGGTCGGCCCCGGCGGCGCAGCGACGACGGGAGCAGCGTGGCGCGCAGGCGCCGGCCGCGACCGGCCTGGGCGAGCAGGCCCGTGCGGACCGCCCGTACGTCCTCGCCCAGGCCCGGTTCCCGGGTCGGCGGGGTCTGGGCGTACAACAACCGCTCGGTGGCCAGGGCGATGCGCGGCAGTGCCTCGCGGGCCGCGAGCAGGGCGGCGGACTCCGGGTGCGCGGCGTCGCCGTCCGCCGCCCCGGGCCGTTCGGAGAGCACCCGCAGCAGCCGTTCGGTCGCCTGCCGCGGGGTCTCCGCGTCCGGCGCCGGATGCCCCAGGTCGCGGGCGGTGTCCAGGACCTCGGTCCAGCCGCCGAGCACCGGCCCGGCCCGGTCGCCGGGTTCGTCCGCACCATCCGCCGCCACGTTTCGGGTCAGCGCGGCCAGGCGGCGGGCCCTGACCCGGCCCCGGGTCAACATCGGTGCCGCCGCGAGCAGCACGAACAGCGCGATCCCGGAGCCGATCAGCAGCGCCCGGCCGGAGAGCCAGGGCCCGTCCGAGGAGCCGCCGGCGGTGACCGGCGCGGTGCTCGCGGACACCGAGGGCGCCGCGCTCGGTGCGGTCTGCGGCTGCTTCGTGGGCAGTTCGCCCGCGCTGCCCGCCGATGCGGACGGCACGACCGGTGCGATGTCCTGTTGCGCGTAGGAGGGCGAGTTGCCCCGCGAGGGGGTCGGCTCGAACCGGATCCAGCCCGCTCCGGAGAAGTACAGCTCCGGCCACGCGTGTGCGTCGTGGCTGCTGACCTTGTAGGTCAGGTCGGTCTGCAGGGTGCCGGGGATGAAGCCGACCGCGACCCGGGCCGGGATGCCCAGGGTGCGGGCCATCACCGCCATCGCCGACGAAAACTGTTCGCAGTAGCCGACCTTCTGCTCCAGGAAGTTCTCCAGGGCGGAGGCGCCGTTGCCCTGCGGGACCTTGGTGTCGTAGCGGAACTGGTTGGACCGGGCGAACCACTCCTCCAGATTGCGGGCCCGGTCGTAGGAGGTGCCGTTCCCGCCGATCCGCAGTGCCTGCTGGCGGATCCGGTTCACCATGTCGGTCGGCAGCGGCAGCGACACGTACGGCGCGAGCGAGGGCGGCGGCGGTGCGGCGGCCTTGAGCTGGGCCGGGGTCGGCTCGACGTCGAGGCTGGTCACCGTCCAGCCCAGGCTGCGGGTGTCCTGCTTGTTGTCGCCGAGCAGCAGCCGTCCCTCGGGCTCGAACCGCCAATTGCCCTTCACCTGGACCTGCGAGGCCGGGTAGGGCATCGGCAGCGAACCCTGCCGGTAGCTGTTGTTGGCCTCGATCCGGGTGGTCACCTCGGTGGTGCGCACCGCCGCGTCCAGTCCCGCAGGCTTGGGAAACTCGCGCGGCACGTCGGTCAGTTGCCGCTCCGAGGGTTGCCAGGTGCGGCCGTCGAACCGGTCCAGCGAGGAGATCCGCAGGTAGATCGAGCCCGGCGTGGCCGCGTTGGTGCGGTAGCGCATCAACTCGACGTTCTCCGCCCGGTTCAACTCGTCGGAGAGCTTGACCACGGGGTTGATCGTGGTCAGCCGGTGCGATTTGGGGCCGTTGTCGTTCTTGTCGATCAGGCGGTTGGCACTGAGCGGGATCAGCGCCGGGACCGCCACGGCCACCGCGAGGGCGGTCAGGCCGATCCGGCCGCCGCCGCGTGCGGGTGGGCGGTACTGGCGCAGCGGCGGGTAGCCGGGCGGCATCGGCGGGGTCAGCGGGCGGCCCCAGCGCAGCAGGCGCTCCCGGCCCTCCGCGAGCAGCAGCAGCACGTAGGCCAGCGCCGCGATCAGGAAGATCGCCCAGCCCAGTCCGGACCGGGACAGCGCCGCGGGCACGCTGTAGAGCGCGAGCAGCGGCAGGCCCGCCGGAGCGGCCTGGGCGTAGGTGACCGCGATCATGTCCACGAGCACGGCCATGCCGCCCATCACCAACAGCAGGATCGCGACGATCCCGGGTGAGGCGGGTGCGGGGGTGGTGAACTCGCGGATGTCCTGTCCGCCCACCCGCAGCAGGTTCACGAACGCGTCGATGCTGCTCGGCGTGGGGATCGGGCCGCTGGCGTCCGGTACGCAGACCAGCAGCAGGTAGGGCACCAGGGCGGCGAGTTGGCACAGGCCCACGATCGGGCGTGGTACCCGGATGCGTCGGGCGCCCTCGCCGACCAGGGCGACCAGCAGGATCGCGCCCAGGCCCTGGGCGATCCAGCCGCCCGAGTCGACCAGCGGGAGCAGCGAGGACGACGTCAGCGCGGTCGCGAGTCCCGCGACCAGGGCCAGGCGCAGCCGACCGGTCATGACCTTCCCCCTCCATCGACGGTGCCGCCCCCGACCGTGGGCGCCGAGCGCGGGCGCGGCGGCGGGGTCGAGGAGGCGGTGTTCGCCGCGGGTGCGGCGGGAGCACTCGCGCGCGAGGTGCCGGCGAAGGACACCGAACCCGCGGCGGCGGGGTCGCCCACCCGGCCGGCCGAGCGCCACAGTTCGGACAACCGCGAACCGGCCCGGGCCGACAACACCCGCCAGCCGGCCTGACGCAGCAGGGCCACCGCGCTGTCGTGCGGCAGCGCGCCGGGCACCCGGCCCCACGTGCTCACGTCCAGCACGACCGCGACCCCGCGGCCGGAGCGGTGCCGGGCCCGGCCCAGCCGCTTGACGTCGTCCTCGGTCAGCGCACCGAGCACGGCGACGGTCAGGCCGCCGCCGTTCGGGTCGCGCAGCGCGGGTTCGGCCCGGTCGAGCGCGGCCACCGGCACGGTCTCCACCACGGCCAACGCATCCAGCAGGAAACCCTCCAGGTCGCCGGGCGCGGCCCGGATCCCCTCCAGGTCACCGGCCAGTGCGTCGCCCTCGGAGTCGAGCAGCCGGGTGGTGTAGCCGCGGCGGCACAGATGCACACCCACCGAGGCGGCGGCCGAGACGACCCACTCGAAGGACGACGCCGGCCCGTCGCCCACGTGCACACCCTCGCGGGTGTCGATCAGTACGGTGGCCCGGTTCTGCCAGGCCTGCTCCTCACGGCGCACCATGAGTTCGCCGCGGCGGGCCGTGGAGCGCCAGTGCACCCGGCGCACGTCGTCGCCGTGTCGGTACTCGCGCGGGACCACGTCCTCCTCGCCGGACGCGGACACGTTGCGGGCGTGGCTGTCGCCGTATCCGGTCCACTCGCCGCCCAGGTCCACCGCGGGCAGCGGCTGCACCGCCGGGGTGACCACCAGGGTGTCCCGCGCGGCGAAGGAACGGGTCAACTCGCACATCCCGAACGGGTCGGCCATCCGCAGCCGCAGCGGCCCGACCGGGAAGCGGCCGCGCAGGTCCGAGCGGACCCGGTAGGACACGTGCCGGCTGCCGTGCGGCTCGATCCGGTCGAGCACGAACCGGGGCCGCGAGCCGAGCACGTACGGCACGTGGTCCTCCAGCATCAGCAGACCGGTGGGGATGCGCGAGACGTTGTCCACGCGCAGCCGTACCTGCGACTCGTGACCGGCCGCCACCCGGGGCGGCTCCAGCGCCCGGGCGCTGGTGACCAGGTGCCGGGTGCGGGCGACGATCAGCACCGACACCAGGGGCAGCGCGGTGAGCAGGAAACCGACCCGCAACAGGTCGCGTTGGCCCAGGATCACCGCGCAGATGCTCGCGGCGACCCCCGCCGCGAGGAAGGACCGCCCCCGCGTCGTCAGGCCGGACAGGGCGGTACGCACGTCAGCGCGCCGCCCCGGAACCCGTGCCGCCGAGGCGACCGTCGGACGGCACCGGCGCGTAGCCCTGGTGCGCGGTGGGTGCCTGGGTCGGGTACGGCCGGCCGCCGTTGTGCTGCGGGACGCCGCCGGGGTACGGCATGTGCGCGGGCGGCGCGGGCGGGGGCTGCACGGTCTGCGGTGCGCCGACCCGACCCTGGGCCGGCGGGACCTGGCCGGTCGGGGAGCCGGGGACCGGGACCTGGCGGACGATGTCGGTGACGATCTGTTCCGGGGTGCGCCGGGCCATCTGCGCGTCGGCGGTCGGCAGCAGCCGGTGTGCGAGCACCGCGACGGCCAGCGTCTGCAGGTCGTCCGGGAGCACGTAGTCGCGGTTGTCCAGCGCCGCCGCCGCGCGGGAGGCGCGGACCAGGTGCAGGGTCGCCCGCGGCGAGGCGCCCAGGCGCAGTTCGGGGGAGCGGCGGGTGGCGTTGACCAGGTCGACCGCGTAGCGCGCGACGGCCGGGGACACGTGCACCCGGCGCACGGCGTCCGCGAGCCGGACCAGGTCCGCGGCGTCGGCGACCGGGGTCAGGTCGGTCAGCGGCGAGCCCGCGCTGTGGCCGCCGATCATCCGCAGCTCGGCGTCCGCGGCGGGGTAGCCCATCGAGACGCGCGCCATGAACCGGTCCCGCTGCGCCTCGGGGAGAGGATACGTTCCCTCCATCTCCACCGGGTTCTGCGTCGCGATCACCATGAACGGCGCCTGGAGCTCGTATGTGGTGCCGTCGACGGTGACCTGACGCTCGGCCATGCACTCCAGGAGCGCGGACTGGGTCTTGGGCGAGGCCCGGTTGATCTCGTCGCCGACCACGATGTTCGCGAAGATCGCGCCGGGCTTGAATTCGAACTCGCGCTTCTCCTGGTCGAAGACGCTGACTCCGGTGATGTCCGAGGGAAGCAGGTCCGGGGTGAACTGCACCCGGCGCATCTCGCAGTCGACCGAGCGCGCGAGCGCCTTGGCCAGCATCGTCTTGCCGACTCCCGGAACGTCCTCGACGAGCAGGTGGCCCTCGGCCAGCAATACGGTCAAGGCGAGGCGGACGACCTCGGGCTTGCCCTCGATCACGGTCTCCATGGCCCCGCGGATCCGATCGGTGGTGACCGTCAGATCCCCCAGACCGGCCTGATCGTTGAACGTCGACACCCGTGCCCCTCCCTGGAACCGCGTTGTGCACGCCCTGGGTCAGGGCCACAGGCCGATTCTCCCGGTAGCGTGCGCTGCCGTCACCCCGTTGGACGGCCCGGACGACGCACGATGCGACTCCGGAGGGTAGTCGACGCGCCGTGGGGACGGTCCGGTCGGCAGAAAATGGCTCGGCCGAGACGGGTCGGTCTCCTCGATAGTGCGGTGCCGAGTCGGAAAACGGGTCGGCAAGATCGGGGCGACGGACCCTAGGACTGCTCGGGGGCGCCTTCCGGTTGCACGTCCGGGAGGGGGAAAACCTCGCGCAACAGGCCGGTGGTGACGTCGTATACGAATCCGCGCACCGTGTCGTTGTGCAACAGGAACGGGGACCTGCGCACGCGGTTCATCGACTGACGCACATCGCCGTCGAGATCGACGAACGCCTCGACCGCCCACTGCGGGCGCAGGCCGGTGTCGGCCTCCAGTTCGCGGCGGAAATCCTCGGTCACCGTGAGCATGCCGCACTGGGTGTGGTGGATCAGCACGACCTGCGTGGTGCCCAGGTGGCGCTGACTGATCGTCAGCGAACGCACCACGTCGTCGGTCACCACGCCGCCCGCGTTGCGGATCACGTGCGTGTCGCCCAACTCGAGCCCGAGCATCGCGTGCACGTCCAGGCGGGCGTCCATGCACGTGACGACGGCGGTATGCCGGACCGGCATCGCGGACATGCCGGGGTCGCGGTACTTCTCCGCGTAGTGCCGGTTGGCGGCGACAAGACGATCGACCATGGTCAGGACGTTAGCGACCCGCACCGCGTTTCGCCTCGTGGGGGGAGTCACACTCTGGAGGAAAGGGATGGCTCGTCACTATTTCGGGTCTATGGGTGCTAATCCCCGAATGAGAGATTCGTACCGGGATCCCAATGGTGTGGAGGTGGAAACCCGCGCCCGAGGCGGGGGAGTGGCGTGCGGGGGGCGCGCAATCGGGTGGTTCTTCGGATGCACCCCTTCTGACCTGGGCTTTTGTCGGTGCTGTGAACAGAGTGACGCGCCCGAAAAGGGTTGACCGTGGGGTTTGGTGGAGTAGAGTGGCGGGAAATGGAGCTGCGAAGCTCCACGTGGCGGCCGGAGGTGCTCGGTGTTCCTGGGCACATACGAGCCCCGGTTGGACGAAAAAGGCCGGCTGATCCTGCCGGCTCGGTTCCGGGACGAGTTGGCGGAGGGCCTAGTGATCACAAAGGGGCAGGAACGCTGCCTCTATGTGTGGCCCATCGCGGAATTCACCCGGATCGCCGAGCAGTTGGGCAAGGCACCGGTGACCTCGAAGGCCGCCCGGGACTACATGCGGGTCTTCTATGCGGGCGCATCCGACGCGGTGCCGGACAAGCAGGGGCGGGTGCTGGTGCCGCAACCGCTGCGCGACTACGCCGGGCTCGACCGGGACAGCCGCGACTGCGTCGTGATCGGGACCAACACCCGGGTCGAGCTGTGGGCGGCGCGGACCTGGCACGACTACCTCGCGGAGCAGGAGCAGTCCTTCGCCGAGCTGTCCGAGGAGGTGCTGCCCGGCCTGCTGTGACCGAGGCGCGACGCTCGATGTCGCACCTCTCCCCGCATCCCTCCCGAACGCGATCTCGACCGTGACGCACGTGCGGCGAGGCCTCCACCCGCTCCGAGCTTTCTGGCACTCCTTCCCCGGTGCCAGAGGTCACTTCCCCAGACGAGCGGGCGGGGACCTGACGGCATGTTCTCCCGGCACCTCGCGACGCGGCCTCCGGGGCCGCCTCCCCGATCCACCGGGATCCGCCGGACACGGCCTAGACTGCGGGTTTCCGCACGACGAAGGGCCCGGAGTGAACGCGACGATGGTGGAGGGGCCGTGACGGCGCCCGCCCACATTCCGGTCCTGCTGGAACGGTGCGTCGAGCTGCTCGCCCCCGCGCTGCGCGCGCCCGGAGCGGTCGTGGTGGACGCGACGCTCGGCATGGGCGGGCACAGCGAAGCCCTGCTGACGGCCTTTCCCGAGGCACGGCTGATCGGCTTGGACCGCGACCCGGAGGCACTGGAGCGCTCCGGCGCCCGACTGGCCGGCTTCGGCGAGCGCGCCACGCTGGTGCACGCGGTCTACGACGAACTGCCGCAGGTGTTGGCGCGGCTCGGTATCGCGCGGATCGACGGCATCCTGTTCGACCTGGGTGTCTCCTCGCTGCAACTGGACCGGGCCGACCGCGGCTTCGCCTACGCGCAGGACGCGCCGCTGGACATGCGGATGGACCCGACGGTGGGCATCACCGCGGCCGACATCCTCAACAGCTACACCGCGGGCGACCTGGCCCGGATCCTGCGCGACTTCGGCGAGGAGCGGTTCGCCCGCCGGGTCGCCGACGCGATCGTGCGCGAGCGGGAGAAGGAGCCGTTCACCAACAGCGCGCGCCTGGTCGACATCGTGCGCACCGCGATCCCGGCCGCCACGCGACGTACCGGCGGCAATCCGTCCAAGCGCACGTTCCAGGCGCTGCGGATCGAGGTCAACGGCGAACTCGCGGTGCTCGAGCGCGCGTTGCCCGCGGCGGTCCGGGCGCTGGCGCTGCACGGGCGGATCGTGGTGATGTCCTACCACTCGCTGGAGGACCGGATGACCAAGCGCGTGCTCGCGGCCGGTGCCGAGAGCAAGGCACCGCCGGATCTGCCGGTGGTCCCGGAGGACCTCCAGCCCCGGCTCAAGCTGCTCACCCGCGGCTCGGAGAAGGCGAGCGAACAGGAGAACGCGGACAACCCGCGCGCGGCCTCGGTGCGGCTGCGAGCGGCGGAGCGGGTGCGGGAAGACCTGTGAATCGACGCGGCGGACGGGGGAGCCGGGGATGAGCGGCGCGGCAAGGACGATGACCCGCATCCGGCTGGTCGCGCACCAGGCCAAGGGTTCGACGCGGACCCCGTTCGTGGTGCTCGTGGTCGCCCTGCTCGGCGGCGGCCTGCTGTCCCTGCTGCTGCTCAACACCGCGCTCAACCAGGGCTCGTTCGAACTCGGCCGGCTGCAGAAGCGGCAGGACCAGCTCACCGACGACCGGGAGGCGCTCCAGCGCGAACTGGACGCCAAGGCCGCGCCGGGCGAACTCGCGCGACGCGCCCAGGAACTGGGCATGGTCCCGGGCGGCAGCCCGGTGTTCATCGACCCGGCGACCGGGCGCGTGCTCGGCGTCCCGAAGGCGGCCACGTCCAAGCCGCCGCTGGTGCCCGAGGTGCCCGCGACCCCCGTGTCGCCCGCATCCGCGGCGCCGCCCGCGGCCGGTGGCGGTCCGGGCGCACCGGCTCCGGCCGGCCCTGCCCCGGCGGCTCCGGCCGACCCCGGCACGCCCGGTGCATCCGGTGCATCCGGCGCGCCCGAGAGCACCGCCTCGGCGACCCCGGCCCCGCCGGCTTCCACCGCGCCGGCCGGCGCGGTCGGCGCCACGCCGCCGGAAGCGACCCGTTGACGGTGCTCGCCGCCGATCGGTTCGCCCACCCCGGCGGCCGATCCACTCGGCTCGGCGGGTCGGCCGGCTTCGGGCCCGGCTGCCCGACCTCCCCGGGCCACGGCACCCGCCGTCGCGGCTCGGCGGGCGAGACGACCGGCTGGGCTGTGCGGTCCTTCGGGCCGCCCCGGGCGTCGTCGGTGGTGCCGGAGGCTCGGGTTCGGGCGGTGTCGCCCCTCGGATCGGCCCCGACGGCGCCGCCGAACGGGCGGATCCGCGGTTCGGGGCGGGGCGGGGGCGATCGCATCGGCGCCGCTCGCCCGTTCGCTCGTTGTACGTATACGCCGCCCGGTGCGGCATGCCGCCGAGTTCGGGTGCTGCCCAGTCCAGGTGAAGGGACCTCGCGTGACCGACGGACGCCGTGACCCCCGTGATCCGCGTGATCCCGACGAGCCGCGTTCGGCCGGGCGGGCCCGCCGGGAGCGTGGCGCCGACCCGGCCGCGTCCTCGGACCGCCGGTCCCGCCCGCGTCCGGCCGACGGCTCGGGTGCGGCGGACGGGCGGCGCCCGCGCGCCGGTGCGCAGGACGACCCGCCCGCGCCGCGTGCCGCGCGTCCGCGCGCGGGCACGGGGGAGCGGGCCGAGCCGGGCGCGGGCCGCCCCCGGGCAGCCGGCGGGGAGCGGGCCGAGTCGGGTGCGCGCACCCCGCGTCCGGACCGTCCGCGCCGACCCGCCGGCGAGGAGGCACCTCCGGCGCGTCGGGGCAGCCGGCCCGACGCTCCCGGGGCGGCTCGCCCCCGGGCGGGCGAGGCCACATCCGGCGCAGGTCCGACCGCGGCGCGCGGCGACGGGGCCGGGCGCCCGGCGCGACCCCGGACGGGCGATGCCGGATCCGGCGGCGCGGGCTCGCCCCGGTCGCGTTCCGGTGCGGGCGCATCCGGTGGGCGGTGGGGTCGCCCGGGTGCGGGTGACGCGGCGTCCGGTGAGCGGACGGGCCGGCCGCGTGGTGGTGACGCGGGGTCCGGTGAGCGTTCGGCGCGTTCCGGTGCGGGCGGCTCGGCGTCCGGTGGGCGGCCCGGTCGGCCGCGTTCCGGTGCCGGCGCCTCGGGTGGGCTCTGGTCCCGGCTGCGGGCGGGTGCCGCCGCCTCCGGCGAGCGTTCGGCCGGCGCCGGCGCCGGTGACGCGGCGTCCGGTGGGCGTCCGGCGCGCCCGCGGGGCGGTGCGGCGGCGGCCGGTGAGCGGTCGCGTCGGTCGGGCGCCGGGGATGCCGGTGCGGGTTCGGCCGGGGCCGGGCGGCGGGCGGGCGCGGGTGAGCGGTCTCGCGACGAGCGTTCGGCCGCGCGTGGGCCGCGGCCGAGGTCGACGGAGGCACCGGCCGAGGGTGGTGCGGCCGCGGGCGCGCGTCCCGGGCCGCGCCCGCGGCCGCGACCCGATGCGCGGGGAGCCGATCTGCCCGGCCGGCCGGAACGGCCGCGGCGCCCGCGCCCGGTCGCCGGCGACGGCGCCGCGCGCGGCGCCCGGGACGACCACGCCGGCGCTCGGCCGGTGCGCCCGGCCCGACCGCGTCCGGGGACGGCCCGGCCCGGTCGCACCCGCGACGCGCACCCGGCCGGAAGGCCTCGACCCGCCCGCCGGCCGCGGGCGGGCGCGCGGATGGGCGATCCGCGCAAGCGGCTGCGGATCGGGCTGATCGCGCTCGGCGTGGTGCTGACCCTGTTCGCGGGCCGGCTGCTCCAGCTGCAGGCCCTGGACGCGCCCGCGTACGCCGCGCAGGCCGCCGCCAAGCGCACCCAGACCGTCAACGTCCCGGCCGAACGCGGCTCGCTCACCGACGCCTCCGGGGTGAGCCTGGCCAAGTCGGTGGACGCGTACGACGTCACCGCCGACCCCACCCAGGTGCAGAAGTACGACCCGCATGCCACCGCGGTGGCGTTGGCCCCGCTCGTCAACGGCGACCCGGTCGCCATCGAGGAGAAGCTGCGCACCCCCAAGTCGCGCTACGTGGTGCTCGCCGCACAGGTCGAGCCGGCGGTGTGGAACCACATCCACCAGGTGCAGAAGGACCTGGGCAAGGTGCGCCGCAACGACCTGGTCGGCATCTACTCGACCAAGCACAGCAAGCGGGTCTACCCGGCCGGACCGGTCGGTGCGAACCTGGTCGGCTTCGTCAACGCCACCGGACACGGCGGCGGCGGTCTGGAGATGACCCTGGACGGCCAACTGGCGGGCAAGGACGGCCGGACCACCCAGGAGATGGTCTACGGCCGTCGGGTGCCCACCTCCGACCTCACCGGCAAGGAGGCGGTGCCCGGAGCCGACGTGCAGTTGACCGTCTCGCGCGACCTCCAGTGGTACGCCGAGCAGTTGATCGCCGCGAAGGTCACCGAGACCAAGTCCGAGTCGGGCACGGTGGTGGTCCAGGACGTGCGAACCGGCCACATTCTGGCGATGGCCACCGCGCCCGGCTACGACCCCAACCACATCGGCCCCGGCGACGTGCACAACCTCGGCAACCGGGCCGTCGAGGAGGCCTACGAGCCGGGCAGCACCGGCAAGGTGATGACCATGGCCGCGGTCATCCAGGAGGGCCGGGCCACCCCGGGCACGCACGTGACCGTGCCGAACCGACTCGCCCGGGCCGACCAGTTGTTCAAGGACGAGCACGACCACCCGACCCAGCAGCTCACGCTGGCCGGCGTGCTGGCCAAGTCCAGCAACATCGGCACGATCCTGGCCTCGGAGCAACTCTCGCCCGACCGCGCCGAGGCCAACGCCAAGCTGCACGACTACCTCACCCGGTTCGGCGTCGGACAACCCTCCGGGCTGAAGTTCCCCGGCGAGACCCCCGGCATCCTGGCCCCGCCGCAGAAGTGGAACGGCTCCCAGCAGTACACGATCCCGTTCGGCCAGGGCCTGTCGGTCAACTCGGTCCAGGCCACCTCGGTGTTCCAGACCATCGCCAACGGCGGAGTGCGGATCGAACCGAGCCTGGTCAAGGGCAGCACCGGCCCGGACGGGAAGTTCAAGTCCGCCGCCGCACCCAAGTCGACCGTGGTGGTCAGCCCGGAGACCGCCCGCCAGGTGAGCGACATGCTGGAGACGGTGGTCGCCGACGAGGGCGGCACCGGCAAGAACGGCCGGATCCCCGGCTACCGGGTCGCGGGCAAGACCGGCACCGCGAACCGGGTCGACCCCAAGACCGGCCGCTACAACGGCTACACGACGTCGTTCATCGGCTTCGCCCCGGCGGACGATCCACAGGTCGTGGTGTCCGTCACGCTCCAGGCGCCGGGCATCGACGGCGGTGGCGGCAGCCTGTGCGCACCGGTGTTCCAGCAGGTGATGACGTTCGCCCTGCAGAGCCGCCGGATCGCCCCGAGCGGCACCGCGGCGCAGGACCTGCCGATCGAGTGGTGAGCGATGCCGCGACCGGCGGCGCCCGTCCCGTCGGCGCCGGTCGCGGCACCGGGCCGAGGACGAGCCGACGGCCCAAAGCGCGGTAGCCTGCCCGCCGTGCCCAACCGTGATCTGCGCCGCCCAGCCGAGGTGCGCCCCCAACCGCTGACCGGCCTGGCCGGGTTCGTCTCCGTCCCCCTCACCGGGGCCGCGAGCGACCCGGAGGCGACGCTGACGGGCGTCACCCACGACTCGCGGGCCGTGCGCCCGGGGGATCTGTACGCCGGGCTGCCCGGTGAGAACTTCCACGGTGCCGCGTTCGCCGGGCAGGCCGCGGCGGCGGGCGCGGTGGCCCTGCTGACCGACCCGGCGGGCGCCGAACTGGCCGCCGACAGCGGCCTGCCGACCCTGGTGGTGGACGATCCGCGCGGCCGACTGGGTGAGATCGCGGCCTGGGTCTACGGGCGGCCCGCCGAGGACCTGGTGATGTTCGGCGTCACCGGCACCAACGGCAAGACCACCACCGCCTACCTGCTCGACGGCGGATTGCGTGCCGGCGGCGGTACCACCGGGGTGATCGGCACGGTCGAGACCCGGATCGGCGAGGAGGTGGTGCCCAGCGTGCGCACCACCCCCGAGGCCACCGACGTACAGGCGCTGCTCGCGTCGATGCTGGAGAACGGCGTCACCGCCGCGGTGATGGAGGTCTCCAGCCACGCGCTCGCGCTCGGCCGGGTCGACGGCACCGTGTACGACGTCGCGCTGTTCACCAACCTGTCCCAGGACCACCTGGACTTCCACGCGTCCATGGAGGAGTACTTCGAGACCAAGGCCGAACTGTTCACCCCGCGCCGCTCGCGGATCGGCGTGATCGACGTGGACGACGCCTACGGGCGTCGGCTCGCGAAGATGGCGAGCGTGCCGGTGCTGACCGTGTCGGCGGCGGGCGCCGCGGACGCCGACTGGCGGGCCGAGAACGTGGACCTCGGCCCGGACGGCAGCCGCTTCACCGTGGTGGGCCCGGACGGGCACAAGGCCGACGCGAGCGTGCGGCTGGCCGGCCCGTTCAACGTGTCCAACGCGTTGCTGGCGATCGTCGCACTGACCGCGGGCGGCGTCTCGCTCGCGGACGCGGTCGAGGGCGTGGGCCGCACCCCGGGCGTGCCCGGGCGGATGGAGCGGGTGGACGCGGGGCAGTCGTTCCTGGCCCTGGTCGACTTCGCACACACCCCGGACGCGGTGGAGACGCTGCTCGCCGCGCTGCGCCCGGTGACCGCCGGGGCGCTGACCATCGTGCTCGGCGCGGGCGGCGACCGGGACCGGGCCAAGCGCCCGCTGATGGCCGCCGCCGCCGCCCGACTCGCCGACCGGGTCGTGCTCACCAGCGACAACCCGCGCTCGGAGGATCCCTCGGCGATCCTGGACGAGATGCTCGCCGGCATTCCGGGACTCGCCGACCCGCACGGCACCGTGGTGGTCGAGCCGGACCGGGCCGCGGCCGTCCTGCTCGCGGTGCGGCAGGCCGGGCCGGGCGACACGGTCGTGGTCGCGGGCAAGGGACACGAGCAGGGCCAGGAGTTCGCGAACGGGGTCAAACACCCCTTCGACGACCGGGTCGAGCTGCGCCGCGCGGTGGCCAGAACCATGGACGGCGGCCCCGCGTCCCCGAAGCAGTCCGACGATGCGAGGATCGTGGCTCCCGCACCATCAACGCACACCCCGACGTCCGAGACCCCGACCCCAGGCGTCCCGGCGACCGGCACTTCGGGTGCCGAGGAGACGAACCAGTGATTTCCACCACTCTTGCCGAGATTGCCACCGCTCTCGGAGGGCGGCTTTCGGGCGGCGCGGATCCGCACGCGCGCATCACCGCCGAGATGGTCGTGGACTCCCGCAAGGTCGGCCCCGGCACGCTGTTCGTGGCCGTGCGCGGCGAGCACGTCGACGGGCACGACTACGCGCGCGCCGCGATCGAGGCGGGTGCCGTCGCGGTCCTCGCCGAGCGCGACACCGACACGCCGGCGATCCTCGTCGAGGACGTGGTCCGGGCGCTCGGCCGCCTCGCCCGCTCGATCACCGACCGGCATCCCGACACCACGGTGATCGCGCTGACCGGGTCCTCCGGCAAGACGAGCACCAAGGACCTGCTCGGCCAGGTGCTCGCCCACGCCGGCCCGACGATCGCCCCGAGCGGCAACTTCAACACCGACATCGGCCTGCCGATGACCGTCCTCGGCGTGACCGAGGAAACCCGGTACCTGGTCGCCGAGATGGGCGCGCGCCACGTCGGCGACATCGCCTACCTGTGCGAGATCGCCCCGCCGCGGATCGGCCTGGTCCTCAACGTCGGCTCCGCGCACATGGGCGAGTTCGGCGGGCGCGAGGGCATCGCCCGGGCCAAGGGCGAACTCGTCGAGGCGCTGCCGGCCGACGGCGTGGCCGTGCTCAACCAGGACGACCCGTTCGTGCGGGCGATGGCCGAACGCACCAAGGCCCGCGTGGTCACCTTCGGCGAGAGCGCCAAGGCGGACGTACGGGCCGAGAACGTGACACTCGACGAGCAGGGCCGTGCCTCCTTCACGCTGTGCGTGCCGGAGGGCAGTGCGCCGGTGATCTTGCGCCTGTACGGTGAGCACCACGTGGCGAACGCTTTGGCGTGTGCCGCCGTGGCACGCGAAGTGGGCATGACCGTCGAGGACATCGCGGCGGCCCTCGGCGCTGCCGGTACGATCTCCCGCTGGCGGATGGAAGTGACCCGCAGGGGCGACGGGGTGACCGTCGTGAACGACGCGTACAACGCCAACCCCGAGTCGATGCGAGCCGCGCTCAAGGCCCTCGTCGCGATGGCGGGCGGCAATCGTACGTTCGCCGTGCTGGGCGAGATGCGGGAGTTGGGCGAGGCGTCGCTGACCGAGCACGACGCGATCGGGCGGCTCGCGGTACGCCTGAACATCCACCGGCTGGTGGCCGTGGGCGGCAGGGAGGCCGCCTGGATCGACATGGGCGCGAAGAACGAGGGTTCGTGGGGTGAGGAGTCGGTGCTGGTGCCCGACGTAGAGGCGGCCGTCGAACTACTCCGGGGCGAACTGGCCCCGGGCGACGTCGTACTGGTGAAGGCGTCCCGAGGGGTGGCCCTGGAACGGCTCGCGGCCGCGCTGTTGGCGGACGCCGCCGGGGACGACGTGAGCAACGCGGAGGTGCACGGGTGAGGGCCATCCTCATCGCCGGCGGCATCGCCCTGGTGCTGTCGCTGATCGGTACGCCGCTCGCGATCCGGATCCTGGTCAAGCGTGGCTACGGCCAGCTGATCCGGGACGACGGTCCGGCCGGACACCACAGCAAGCGCGGTACGCCCACCATGGGCGGCGCGGTGATCATCCTGGCGGCGCTGGCGGGTTACGGCGGGGCCAAGGCGATCACGTTGGAGACACCGAGCGCGTCCGCGCTGCTGGTGCTGTATCTGATGGCGGGCCTGGGCCTGGTCGGCTTCGTCGACGACTTCATCAAGATCGTCAAGCAGCGCAGCCTGGGTCTGCGGGCCAAGGCCAAGCTGGCCGGACAGTCCTTCGTGGGCATCTCGTTCGCGCTCCTGGCGATCCAGTTCAAGGACGCGCGCGGGTTCACGCCGGCGTCGACGCACCTGTCCTTCGTGCAGGACACCGCGCTGGACCTGACGCCGGTGTTCTTCGTGATCTGGGCCTACATCCTGATCGCCGGGCACTCCAACGGCGTCAACCTCACCGACGGCCTGGACGGTCTCGCGACCGGCGCCTCGGTGATCGTCTTCGGCGCGTACACCTTCATCGGGGTCTGGCAGTACGGCCAGTCCTGCCTGAACGCGCCCGGCGTGGGCTGCTACGACGTGCGCGATCCGCTGGATCTGGCGATCGTGTCCGCGGCGATGATGGGTTCGTGTTTCGGCTTCCTGTGGTGGAACACGTCGCCGGCCAAGATCTTCATGGGCGACACCGGTTCGCTCGCGCTCGGCGGCGCGCTCGCCGGGCTGGCCATCCTCACCCGCACCGAGTTGTTGTCCGCGCTCATCGGCGGCCTGTTCCTGATCATCTCGCTGTCGGTGATCATCCAGGTGGGCTACTTCAAGATGACCGGCAAACGGGTGTTCAAAATGGCGCCGCTCCAGCACCATTTCGAACTCAAGGGGTGGACCGAAGTACTCATCGTGGTTCGGTTCTGGATCATCGCCGGCCTGTGCGCCATTCTCGGGATCGGCATCTTCTACGCGGGCTGGGTTACGGGAACGTAAAGAGACGTGAGTACGAAAGACCTGAGCACCTTCACCCATCACGGTGCGCCGTGGGCCGAGTTGTCGTTCTGTGTCGCGGGCACCGGGGTCACCGGCGCGTCCGCGGCCCGGGCGCTGCACGGCCTGGGCGCACGCGTCGTGGCCATCGACGGCTCCGACGACGACAACGCCCGGCGGCGCGCCGAGGAGTTGCGCGCCCTGGGCATCGACGTGCGCCTGGGCGACGACGAGAACCTGCCGGCGCGGGTGGACGTGCTGATCGCCTCACCCGGACTCCGGCCCACCAAGCCGCTGTTCGCCGCCGCGCGTGCGGCCGGCGTGCCGGTGTGGGGTGACGTGGAGCTGGCGTGGCGGCTGCGTCCGCGGGAGAACCCCGCGCCGTGGCTGGCGATCACCGGCACCAACGGCAAGACCACGACCGTGCGCATGCTCGCCTCGATCCTGGAGGCGTCCGGCAAGCGGGTCGCGGCGGCCGGCAACGTGGGCACCCCCGTGGTGGACGCGGTGCTCGCCCGCGACGGGGACGGCGAACCCGCCTACGACGTGCTCGCGTTGGAGTTGTCCAGCTTCCAACTGCACTGGCTGCCGACCTGGGAGGAAAGCCCCAAGGACGACGCCGGCGCGCCGCGGATGCTGGCCGCGGCGGTGCTCAACATCGCGCCGGACCACCTGGACTGGCACGGCTCGCCGGAGGCGTACGCGGCGGACAAGGGCCGGATCTACGGCGGTTGCCAGATCGCCTGCGTGTACAACCTGGCCGACCCGCAGACCGAGCAGCTCGTGCACGAGGCCGAGGTCGAGGAGGGTTGCCGCGCGGTCGGCTTCGGACTCGGCCCGCCGGGGCTGTCGAACTTCGGCGTGGTCGACGACCTGCTCGCCGACCGGGCGTTCGTGCCCGACCGGCACAGCACGGCGGCCGAACTCGCCACGGTGGGCGATGTGAACCCGCCGGCGCCGCACAACGTGGCGAACGCGCTGGCCGCCGCCGCCCTGGCCCGGGCCTACGGCGTGCCGCCGGTGGCGGTGCGCAACGGGCTGCGCGCGTTCCGACCGGACGCGCACCGGATCGCGCACGTGGCCACCGTGGCCGGCGTCGACTACGTGGACGACTCCAAGGCCACCAACGGGCATGCCGCGGCGGCCTCGC
The DNA here is from genome assembly GCF_042956465.1 of Embleya sp. NPDC008237. NCBI lineage: Bacteria > Bacillati > Actinomycetota > Actinomycetes > Kitasatosporales > Streptomycetaceae > Embleya > Embleya sp. NPDC008237. The sequence goes on along the minus strand of NZ_JBIBGL010000003.1, from coordinate 230,840 downwards.
TGGCCGCCTACCGCGACATCGTGTGGATCGCGGGCGGCCTGGCCAAGGGCGCCTCGTTCGACGACCTGGTCTCCGGCGCGAAGAACCGGCTGCGCGCAGTGGTGCTGATGGGCGCCGACCGCGCGGTGATCAGGGACGCGCTCGCGCGACACGCCCCCGATGTCCCCGTGGTCGAGGTGGCCGCGACCGACACTGGGGCCATGGAACTGGTCGTGGGCGAGGCGGCGGCGCTGGCGCGGCCCGGGGACACCGTGCTGCTCGCGCCCGCGTGCGCGTCGATGGACATGTACGCCAACTACGGAAAGCGCGGCGACGCCTTCGCCGACGCGGTCCGCGGACTCGACACAGCGGCCGGCTGACCGGGCGAGCGATGGCCGCCGGTCCGCAGACTCGCGAGGCACGCCCCACGCCCACCGCCGACAAGCGGCGGCCGTGGGGCGGTTCGCGGTTGCCCAAACCGCGGCCCGGCGCGTCGCGTCCGGCCGGATCGGCGCGCCGCGAACTGCGCCGTGCGCTGGACAGTCCGCTCACCGCCTACTACCTGCTGCTCGGCTCGGGTCTGCTGCTCACCGTGCTGGGCCTGGTGATGGTGCTGTCCGCGTCGCAGATCACCTCCCGGACGATCTACGGCTCCTTCGACGAGATCTTCACCAAGCAGCTGATCGCGGTCGCGATGGGCTTCCCGCTGATGTGGATCGCGTCACGTCTGCCGCTGCGCTGGTATCGCCGGCTGGCCTACCCGTTCCTGATCGGCTGTGTCGGTGCGCTGTGCCTGGTCCTGGTGCCCGGGCTGGGCATCGAGGTGAACGGCAACCGGAACTGGATCGGTTTCGGCTCGTTCCAGATCCAGCCCTCCGAGTTCGCCAAGCTGGGCCTGGTGTTGTGGGGGGCCGACGTGCTCACCCGCAAGCGCCGGCTGCTCGGCCGATGGCGGCACATGTTCGTCCCGCTGCTGCCCGGTGCGCTGGTGATCCTGTTCTTGGTGCTGCTCGGCGGCGACATGGGCACCGCGATGATCATCACCGTGCTGGTGCTCGCCCTGTTGTGGATCGCCGGTGCGCCGGGCCGGCTGTTCGCCATGGCGATCGCCGTGGTCTCCGTGCTGGCCACCGTGCTGATCGTGCTCAAGCCGCACCGGGCCGCCCGGTTCGCCGGATTCCTCGACCCGTTCTCCGACCCCAACGGCAGCACGCTCCAGGCCGCCCAGGGCATCTACTCGCTCGCCACCGGTGGCTGGTTCGGCAGCGGAATCGGGACGAGCTATGGCAAATGGGGCACTTTGCCCGAGGCGCATACAGACTTCATCTTCGCCGTCATCGGCGAGGAATTGGGTCTCGTGGGGACGCTGTCCGTACTCACCCTCTTCGCGGCCCTAGGCTATGCAGGTATCCGCGTCGCGAGTCGCACGAAAGACCAGTTCGTACGGCTCGCCGCGGGTGGCGCGACCGCGTGGATCATGGCCCAGGTCATGATCAACGTCGGGGCGGTGCTCGGCCTGCTGCCGATCGCCGGAGTGCCGTTGCCATTGGTGTCCTACGGAGGTTCCGCCCTGCTTCCGACCATGTTCGCCGTGGGCATGCTGTTGTCCTTCGCCCGAGGTGAACCAAAGGCCGAGGCGGCGCTCGCCGCACGCGGGCCCGGGGCGGTTCGTCGAGCGTTCGCGCGGATCCTGCCGCGCAGGGATGGGTGAATCAGGTGCATGTCGTCCTTGCCGGCGGAGGAACCGCCGGGCACATCGAGCCCGCTCTGGCATTGGCGGACGCGCTGCGCCGCCAGAACCCCGATGTGGGCATCACGGCGCTCGGCACGGCCAAGGGCCTGGAGACCAAGCTCGTTCCCGCTCGCGGCTACGAACTCGCGTTGATCCCGGCCGTGCCGTTGCCGCGCAAGCCCACGCCCGAACTGATGACCGTCCCCGGGCGACTGCGCGGCACCATCCGCGAGGCCGCGGCCGTGCTGGAGCGCACCAACGCGTCCTGCCTGGTCGGCTTCGGCGGCTACGTCGCGCTGCCGGGCTACCTCGCGGCCAAGCGCCAGGGTGTGCCCACGGTGGTGCACGAGGCCAACGCCCGGCCGGGCCTGGCCAACAAGATCGGCGCCCGCTACACCCGATTCGTCGCGGTGAGCACGCCGGACAGCAAGCTGCGCGGGGCGCGCTACATCGGCATCCCGCTGCGCCGGGCGATCGCCACCCTGGACCGCAACGCGCTGCGCGACGAGGCCCGCGCGATGTTCGGCCTGGACCCGATGCGGCCCACCCTGCTGGTGTTCGGCGGCTCGCAGGGTGCCCGGCGGCTGAACGAGACCCTCGCCGCCACCGCCCAGCAGCTGCTCGCCGAGGGTGTCCAGGTGTTGCACGCGGCCGGGCCCAACAACGAACTCACGATCAGCTCGCCGCCCGGCGGCCCGGCCTACGTCGTGGTGCCCTACCTCGACCGGATGGACCTGGCCTACGCGGCGGCCGACATGGTGCTGTGCCGGGCGGGCGCGATGACCTGCGCCGAGTTGGCCGCGGTCGGCCTGCCCGCGGCCTACGTCCCGCTGCCGATCGGCAACGGCGAGCAACGGCTGAACGCGCAGCCCGTGGTCAAGGCGGGTGGCGGCCTGCTGGTCGACGACGCCGACCTGACCCCGGACTGGATCCGCTCGTCCGTGTTGCCGGTGCTCACCGACGCACGCAAGCTGCACGACATGGGCAAGGCGGCGGCCGAGTTCGGTCGGCGCGACGCCGACGAGGAACTGGTCCGGATGGTCCACGAGGCGATCGCCGCCGCGCGGTTGCCCCAATAGGCGCAGGCCCAGGGAGCGTTCTTGCCCAAGACGAAGGAGCGCGCGCCGGGACGTCCGGCGAAGGCCGGGCGCGGTCCGCGGCGACGCTGGACCAACCTGCGCCCGCTCCTGGTCCTGGTGCTCCTCGTGCTGCTCGCGGTGACCGGATGGGGGATCGTCTACCACTCGCCGCTCCTGGACACCCGAACGGTGGCCGTCGGCGGGTCGGGCACGCTGCCCCGGGATCAGGTCGCCCGGGTCGCGGCGGTGCCCGTCGGTGAGCCGTTGGCCGGGATCGACCTCGACGCGATCCGGGCCCGAGTGGCCGCGATCCCGCGCGTGGCCTCGGTCCGGGTCGAGCGGGATTGGCCGCACACCGTGCGGATCTCGGTGCGCGAACGGGTGACCGCGCTGGTCGTGCCGGACGCGGGCCGCTACGCGGAGATCGACAAGGACGGCGTACGGTTCGGTACGGTGGACGCCGCACCGGCGGGCGTGCCGGTCGTCAAGGCCGACGCCGACACGGTGAGTCGGGAAACGCTACGGGGGGTGGTTCAGGTGGTAGCGGCATTGCCACCGCCGGTCGCCCAACGTGTACGGGACATCACCGCACGAACGCGCGACGACATCGTGCTCGTGCTCGACAAGGGCGAGACCGTGTTGTGGGGTGGGGCGGAGGCGTCCGACCGCAAGGCACTCGTGCTCGCGGCGCTGTTGCCGCGACCGGCGAAGTTCTACGACGTCAGCGCGCCCGACGCGCCGGTGACCCGAACCCAGCCGTTCCCCTCGGTCGCGCCGCCGGCGCCCGCCCAGTCGTTACCACCGGTCGCACCCGCCGCGGCGGTTTCGACCCCGACCACGCCGTGACAGGGAGCGGAAGCACCCCGCCACTGCGATAAAACAATAGGGACAGGTTCGGCGTGTTCGTTGAACCGTGTCCGATGGGGACCTAGTGTCGGCCTAGCCCCAGGTTGACAAAGCAGTAATCCGCACCGTTCGCATCGGCGGCGTTCGATGCGAATCGGTGTAACTCTATACCTGAGGGTGAGGGTTTTGGTGGCTCGCGGAAATCGCGTCCCGACCTCCCCAAGTCGGCAAATGTCGGCATGCCGGAACCACGGCACGCCGACCGGAACTCGAGGCGAGAGGCCTTCGACGTGGCAGCACCCCAGAACTACCTCGCAGTCATCAAGGTGGTCGGTATCGGCGGTGGCGGTGTCAACGCCATCAACCGGATGATCGAGGTCGGTCTCAAGGGCGTCGAGTTCATCGCGATCAACACCGACGCCCAAGCCCTCCTCATGAGCGATGCCGACGTCAAGCTCGACGTCGGCCGGGAATTGACCCGCGGCCTCGGCGCCGGCGCGAACCCCGACGTCGGCCGCAAGGCCGCCGAAGACCACCGCGAGGAGATCGAGGAGGTCCTCAAGGGGGCCGACATGGTCTTCGTCACGGCGGGCGAGGGCGGCGGCACCGGTACCGGTGGCGCCCCCGTGGTGGCCAACATCGCCCGCTCGCTCGGCGCGCTCACCATCGGCGTGGTCACGCGCCCGTTCACCTTCGAGGGACGGCGCCGCGCGAACCAGGCCGAGGACGGCATCGCGCAGCTGCGCGACGAGGTCGACACCCTGATCGTCATCCCCAACGACCGACTGCTCTCCATCTCCGACCGGCAGGTCAGCGTCCTGGACGCGTTCCGCTCGGCCGACCAGGTGCTGCTGTCCGGTGTGCAGGGCATCACCGATCTGATCACCACCCCCGGCCTGATCAACCTGGACTTCGCCGACGTCAAGTCGGTGATGTCCGAGGCCGGTTCGGCGCTGATGGGCATCGGTTCGGCGCGCGGCGACGACCGGGCGGTGGCGGCGGCCGAGATGGCCATCTCCAGCCCGCTGCTGGAGGCGTCCATCGACGGCGCCCGCGGCGTGCTGCTCTCCATCTCCGGCGGCTCCGACCTCGGCCTGTTCGAGATCAACGAGGCCGCGCAGCTGGTCAGCGAGGCCGCGCACCCCGAGGCGAACATCATCTTCGGCGCGGTCATCGACGACGCGCTCGGCGACGAGGTGCGGGTCACCGTGATCGCGGCCGGCTTCGACGGCGGCCAGCCGCCGTCCAAGAGCGAGTTGGGCAAGCCCGCGACCACGACCGCGGCCTCGCGGCCGGAGCCGGTGGGGCGGCCGACCCAGAACCAGGGTCCCGGTGTGCTGCACGAGCCCACTCCGCAGCCGACCACGTACCCGGCGCCGACCACTCCGAGCCCGCGCGCGCCGTTGGTGCCGGAGCCGATCAAGGACGACCTGGATCTCGACATCCCGCCGTTCATGAAGTCGTAGCATTCGCGGCAATATCCGCGAACGGCACGACAACGCAGAAAATCGACACAAGGGGTGGGTCCGACGTGTTCACGCGAAGGGCCGCTTCCGGCGGCGCCCGTTTCGCCTTCACCGACCGGTGGGGCGGCACGGGCGCCGCGCCGTATGACGAGTTGAACCTCGGCGACCACGTGGGCGACGACCCGCGCGTGGTCGCCGCGAACCGCGCACGCACCGCCCGGGCGCTGGGCCTGTCACCCGAACGGGTGGTGTGGATGAACCAGGTGCACGGCAACACGGTCACCGTCGTCGACGCCGCGTCCGCCGAGCCGTTGCCCGCCACCGATGCCCTGGTCACCGCGACCGCGGGGCTGGCGCTCGCGGTTCTGGTCGCCGACTGCACTCCGGTCCTGCTCGCCGATCCGCAGGCCGGCGTGGTGGCCGCCGCGCACGCGGGCCGCCCGGGCCTGGCCGCGGGGGTCGTGCCGGCCGCCGTGCGGGCGATGTGCGAGCTCGGCGCCGATCCGGCCCGGATCGTGGCCCGGACCGGGCCGGCCGTCTGTGGCGCCTGCTACGAGGTTCCCGAGGCGATGTGCGAGGAAGTGTCCGCAGTTGTCCCGGCGGCCCGCGCACGCACCCGCGAGGGCACTCCAGGGCTCGATATCCCGGCCGGCGTGTGGGCGCAACTCGCCGCGCAGGGGGTTGCGTCGGGTGAGAAATCGCACATCTGCACGCGCGAGTCGAGCGACCATTTCTCCTATCGCCGGGACCGGAGCACGGGTCGGATCGCCGGCTACGTGTGGCTCGCCGAGGGCTGACCCCGCTCGGGCGTGTCCGGTCCCCGTCGGCGACGATGGACGGATGGAAACGCACGCTCAGCCGACCGCAGATGGTGCCCGTCGAGGTGCCGAACTCGCCGCCAACCTGGCCGCCGTCGAGGGCCGGATCGCCGCCGCGTGCGCGAGCGCCGGCCGCCCGCGCGCGGACGTCACCCTCGTGGTGGTGACCAAGACGCACCCGGCGAGCGACGTGCGACTGCTCGCCGGACTCGGTGTCCGCGACGTCGGCGAGAACCGCGACCAGGAGGCCGCGCCCAAGGCGAGGGCCACCGAGGACCTCGACCTCACCTGGCACTACGTCGGCCAACTGCAGACCAACAAGGCCAAATCGGTGGCGGGTTACGCCGATGTGGTGCATTCGCTCGACCGGGTCAGGCTCGCCCGTTCGTTGTCCGCCGCGGCCGAGCGGCAACAACGCACGATCACCGCGCTGTTGCAGGTCAGCCTGGACGAAGACCCGGCTCGCGGCGGGGTGTCCGCGGCCGACCTGGCCGAACTCGCCGACGTGGTGGCCGGTGCGCCGAACCTGATCCTCGGCGGTGTGATGGCGGTGGCCCCGCTCGGCGTCGAACCCGCTCGGGCGTTCGCCGGGTTGCGAGAAATCGCAACCCGCCTACGCGAAGCCCATCCGACTGCAAACATGGTTTCCGCGGGGATGAGCAACGACCTCGAAGCGGCCATCGAGGCCGGGGCGACACATGTACGCATCGGTACTGCGGTGCTCGGAGTCCGGCCTTCCCTCCGGTAGCGTCGCCGTGAAGTGGATCGCACGACCCACGGTGACCTCAGCCGATCCACCGTGAGACCGGAGGAAGCGGAACATGGCCGGCGCAATGCGCAAGATGGCGGTCTACCTCGGCCTCGTGGAGGACGATGTCTACGAGTATGACGATTACGATGAGGACGACATCGGCCAGGACGGCCGCGACCGGGTCGAGCGCACCGATCGTCGCGAGGAGCGGCGGGACGAGCGTCGTGAGGAGCCACGTGAAGTACGCGAGCCGCGTGGGGAATCGCGGGAACGTCGCGAGGATCTCGTTCGTGGAGCTACTGCCCTTCGCGAAGCGGGGGCCCTTCGCGACGAAGGCCGCCTTGAAGAACACCGCGCAACAGTGTCCGCCATGCCCGAACGCCGTCCCGAGAGCAGCACACCGGTGACCGTACACAAAGTCGTCAGCGAACGTGAGCCCTACCGCATCACGACGCTGCACCCGCGTACCTACAACGAAGCCCGCACGATCGGCGAGCACTTTCGCGAGAGCACGCCCGTGATCATGAACCTGACGGAAATGGAGGACACCGACGCCAAGCGCCTGGTGGACTTCGCCGCGGGTCTCGTGTTCGGCCTGCACGGCAGCATCGAGCGGGTCACCCAAAAAGTCTTCCTCCTGTCGCCTGCTAACGTCGATGTGACAGCCGAGGACAAGGCCCGCATCGCAGAGGGCGGGTTCTTCAATCAGAGCTGAGGTGTGCGAAAACTGAGGCTAGGTGCGGTCCTGACCAGAGGGACGGCACACGAGGGGGCAGGTAAATGAGCATCGCGCTGGAGATCATCCGCATCGTGCTCTACTGCTTTTTGATCGTGTTGTTCTTCCGCTTGGTGATGGACTACGTGTTCCAGTTCGCGCGGTCGTACGAGCCGCGCGGGGCCATGGTGGTATTGCTGGAGGCCACGTACTCCATCACCGATCCACCGTTGAAGTTGCTGCGCAGGTTCATTCCTCCGCTGCGCCTCGGGGGTGTAGCACTCGACCTGTCCTTCTTCGTACTGATGATCATCGTCTACATCCTGATCTCCGTCGTGGGCAGGCTGTAAGCGGTACCGTCTGTCCGATGCCGACGATCACGCTGAGGTGAAGAGATGCCGTTGACCCCCGAAGACGTGCGTAACAAGCAGTTCACGACCGTCCGTCTCCGTGAGGGCTATGACGAGGACGAGGTCGATGCGTTCCTCGATGAGGTCGAGGGCGAACTGACCCGACTTCTCCGGGAAAACGAGGACCTGCGAGCGAAACTCGCGGCGGCGACCCGTGCCGCCGCGCAGAGTCAGCAGCAGGCTCAGCAGCGCAAGGAGCGCGAACGCCCCGACGCACCCGTCCCGGCAGCCATATCCGGGCCGACCCCGGTTCCTCCGCCGCCCCAGATGGGTGGGCCGCAGGGGATGCAGGGCGGCCAGCACCAGATGCAGGGCGGCCCGCAGCAGCTCGGTCCCGGTGGACCGCAGCAGCACCCCATGGGGGGACCGCAGCAGCTTGGTCCGGGCATGAGCGGTCAGCACCAGCTCCAGGGCCCGCCGCAGCACCAGCTGCAGGGTGGCCCCGGCATGAGCGGTCAGCACCAGCTGCCCGGTCAGCAGCAGCACCAGCTGCAGGGCGGTCAGCACCAGATGCAGGGCGGCCCCGGGATGGGCAACCCCGGCATGAGCGGTCAGCACCAGCTCCAGGGCCCGCCGCAGCACCAACAACAGCTTCAGCAGCACCAGTTGCAGGGCGGCCCGCCGCAGCTCGGTCCGGGCGGACCGCAGCAGCAGATGGGCAACCCCGGTGGCGACAGCGCCGCTCGGGTGCTCGCGCTGGCGCAGCAGACGGCGGACCAGGCGATCGCCGAGGCCCGCTCCGAGGCGAACAAGATAGTGGGCGAGGCGCGCACCCGCGCCGAGGGCATGGAGCGCGACGCGCGCTCCAAGGCGGACGCCCTCGAGCGGGACGCGCAGGAGAAGCACCGCGTTGCGATGGGCTCGCTCGAAAGTGCCCGCGCCACGCTCGAGCGCAAGGTCGACGACCTGCGTGCGTTCGAGCGGGAGTACCGCACGCGCCTGAAGTCGTACCTGGAGAGCCAGCTGCGCCAGCTGGAGTCGCAGGCCGACGACTCGCTCGCACCGCCGCGTACGCCGGCCACGGCCTCGTTGCCGCCGGCCATGTCGTCCGCGCCGGTACCGATGTCGCAGTCGATGTCGCAGCCGTCGTCGATGTCGCCCGCGATGACGCCGTCGATCGGGCAGCAGATGAGCCCGGCGATGACGCAGCAGATGTCGCCGGTGCGTCCGCAGGCGCCGCAGCCGCAGCAGATGCAGCAGCCCTCGCCGATGCGCGGGTTCCTGATCGACGAGGACCCCGACAACTGACCGGCCACTGAGCGTCGGTCGGCACATCCGAGAAGCGCCCGCCCCCTTCGGGGGGACGGGCGCTTCTCGGGTTTCCGGGCAATTCGGGGTGATTCTTGGCGAATCGGGCAAGTCGGGGGACTCGGGCGGGACGGCCGAGACCGTCCCGCCCGCCGACTCACACCTTGCGCAGCCAGAACCGCAGGCCGAGCGCCGGGTCGCCGTGCTCGAACAACTCCTCGTCCTCCGGCGCGCCCTGGGTGAACTGCGTGGCCAACACCTCGTCGGCGACCTGCACGCCGTGCGCGAGCAGCGCCGACGTGGTCTCCTCCGACTCGTCCGCGGCCCACCACACCAGGATCCGGTCGGACACCTCCAGGCCGCTGTTCTTGCGCGCCTCCTGGATCAGCCGGACCACGTCGCGGGCCAGGCCCGCGAGCCGCAGTTCGGGTGTGATGGTCAGGTCGAGCGCGACGGTGGCGCCGTCCTGGCCGGCCACCGTCCAGCCCTCGCGCGGGGTCTCGGTGACGATGACCTCCTCGGCCGCCACCTCGACCTCCTCGCCCTCGACCACGACCACCGCGGTGCCCGACTCGCGCAGCGCGGCGGACAGCGCCGACGCGTCGGCGGCGGCGATCGCCGCGGCCACGATCGGGGTGCGCTTGGCGAACCGCTTGCCCAGCGCCCGGAAGTTGCCCTTCGCGCTGTACTCGACCAGGTCGCCGCCCGCCTCGGACAGCGCCGCGACGGAGACCACGTTGAGCTCCTCGGCGATCTGCTCGCGCAGTTCCCCGGACAGCTCGTCCCAGCCCGCCGCGCCGATCAGCGCACGGCCCAGCGGCTGCCGGGTCTTGACCCCGGAGTCGGCGCGGGTGGCCCGGCCCAACTCCACCAGGCGCCGCACCAGCGTCATCTGCCGGCCCAACTCCGGGTGCACCAGCGCCGGATCCGCCGTCGGCCACGCGGCCATGTGCACCGACTCGGGCGCGTCGGCGGTGACCGGGCGGACCACGTCCTGCCAGACCCGCTCGGTGATGAACGGCACCAGCGGCGCCATCAACCGGGTGACCGTCTCCAGCGCCTCGTGCAGCGTGGCCAGGGCGGCCGGCTCCGCGTTCCAGAACCGCCGCCGGGACCGGCGCACGTACCAGTTCGACAGGTCGTCCACGAACGCGGTGAGCGCCTTGCCCGCGCGTTGCGTGTCGTAGGCCTCCAGGGCCGCGTCCACGTCGCCCACGAGGGTGTTCAGCTCGGACAACAACCACCGGTCGAGCAGCGGGCGCTCGGCCGGGGCCGGGTCGCTCGCGCTCGGCGTCCAGCCGCCGGTGCGCGCATACAGGGCCTGGAAGCTGACCGTGTTCCAGTAGGTCAGCAGGGTCTTGCGGACCACCTCCTGGATGGTGCCGTGCCCGACCCGGCGGGCCGACCAGGGCGAGCCGCCCGCGGCCATGAACCAGCGCACCGCGTCCGCGCCGTGCCGGTCCATCAGCGGGATGGGCTCCAGGGTGTTGCCCAGATGCTTGGACATCTTCCGGCCGTCCTCGGCCAGGATGTGCCCCAGGCACACCACGTTCTCGTAGGACGACTTGTCGAAGACCAGCGTGCCGACCGCCATCAGCGTGTAGAACCAGCCGCGGGTCTGGTCGATCGCCTCGGAGATGAACTGCGCCGGATAGGACTGCTCGAACAGCTCGCGGTTGCGGTACGGGTAGCCGAACTGGGCGAACGGCATCGAACCCGAGTCGTACCAGGCGTCGATCACCTCGGGCACCCGGGTGGCCCGTCCGCCGCACGCCGTGCCGTCGCCGGCCTTGGCCGGGCAGTCGAAGACCACCTCGTCGATGAACGGCCGGTGCGGGTCCAGCCCGGACAGGTCGCGTCCGGTCAGTTCGGACAATTCGCCCAGCGAGCCGACGCAGGTGAGGTGATTCTCGTCGCAGCGCCAGATCGGCAGCGGCGTGCCCCAGTAGCGGTTCCGGGACAGCGCCCAGTCGATGTTGTTGTTCAGCCAGTCGCCGTAGCGGCCCCACTTGACCGTCTCCGGGTGCCAGTTGGTCCGCTCGTTCTCGCGCAGCAGCGCGTCCTTGACCGCGGTGGTGCGGATGTACCAGGACGGCTGCGCGTAGTAGAGCAGCGCGGTGTGGCAGCGCCAGCAGTGCGGATAGCTGTGCTCGTACTCCAGATGCCGGAACAGCAGCCCGCGCTCGCGCAGGTCCGCGACCAGCGCCTCGTCGGCCTTCTTGAAGAACTGCCCGCCCACCAGCGGCAGCTCCGGCTCGAAGGTGCCGTCCGGGCGGACCGGATTGACCACCGGCAGGCCGTACGCCCGACAGGTCTTGAGGTCGTCCTCACCGAAGGCGGGCGCCTGGTGCACGACACCCGAGCCGTCCTCGGTGGTGACGTAGTCCGCGAGCACGACGAAGTTCGCGTCCTCCAGCGGCAGCAGGTCGAACGGGCGCCGGTAGGCCCAGCGTTCCATCTCCCGGCCGGTGAACCGCTCGCCGGTGGCCACCCAGCCCTCGCCGAGTGCCTTGCCCACCAGCGGCTCGGCGACCACCAGGCGCTCCTCGCCGTCGGTGGCCACCACGTAGGTCACGTCCGGGTGCACCGCGGCGGCGGTGTTGGAGACCAGCGTCCACGGCGTGGTGGTCCACACCAGCAACGCGGCCTGCCCGGCCAGCGGCCCGGAGGTGAGTGGGAAGCGCACGTAGACCGAGGGGTCGACGACCGTCTCGTAGCCCTGGGCGAGTTCGTGGTCGGACAGCCCGGTGCCGCAGCGCGGACACCACGGCGCGACCCGGTAATCCTGGGTCAGCAGCCCCTTGTCGAAGATCTGCTTGAGCGACCACCACACCGACTCGACGTACTCGGGATCCATCGTCCGGTACGCCTTGGACAGGTCGACCCAGTAGCCCATCCGGGTGGTCAGGTCCTCGAAGGCGCCCACGTGGGTCATCACCGACTCGCGGCACTTCGCGTTGAACTCGGCGATCCCGTACCGCTCGATGTCCGACTTGCCGGCGAAGCCGAGCTGCTTCTCGACGGCCAGTTCGACCGGCAGGCCGTGGCAGTCCCACCCGGCCTTGCGCGGCACGTTGTACCCGCGCATGGTGCGGTAGCGCGGGAACACGTCCTTGAACACGCGGGCTTCGATGTGGTGCGCGCCCGGCATGCCGTTGGCGGTCGGTGGGCCCTCGTAGAAGACCCAGCGCGGGCCGTCGGCATTGCGTTCGAGGGAGCGCTCGAAGATGTCGTTGTCCCGCCAGAACGCGAGGACCTCGTGCTCCATGGCGGGCAGGTCGACCTGCGCCGGTACCGGGCGGTACATGTGGCTTCCTTCCGCGGGCTGTGATGCGTGCCTACCGAAGGGACGAGACCGCCGTGTGCCGGCCCCGCGGTACCACCCTTCTTGGCCGCGCCGCCCGGTACGGCAACCGTGCCGGGGCGGGCACAACCCACTCGTATGTGCGAGGGCCGGTTCTACGGGTCGATCCGGGATCGCATCGACCTTTCCTCCGGCAGCTCCGGGGTGATCTTCACGGCGCGCACACCTCCGGGCTCACACCGTCCCCGGATCGCTGATGGCTGCGTGCGTCGCTACTCGTCCCCATCGACACCGTCTCGCTCTGCGGATTGTACGACCCGAACGGGTCCGTGCGCCGCCGAGTCGATCCGCCACCAAGTGCATAACGATCCGCTCGGGAACCGGTAACGAACGGGACACGTAGAAGAGGGATAAGCGTGGTTGCGTCTGGGCACAACCGATTTACGTCGCCGCCCCGGCGCAATCAGTGACGGGACGGCGCGTCCGGTTGTCCGGGGCGACCCATCCCTAAGCGAAACAAGGGGGCCGTGACCATGACGGATACAGAGAAGGCCAGTGGCGGGCGGACGCGACGTGCGACCGCGACGACGACGCCGCGAGCCTCGGTACGGGGAGGAACGGGACGCACCGTGAAGGCACCTGCACACGTGACTGCCGCGACCGCCACGACGCTGGCCACACCGCCCGACGGCTTCCATGCGCCGGCGGTCTACATCGTCCGGCCCGGTGAGGATCCGTGGGACGACGCGGAATTGCGCGAGGTGCGGGAGGGGCTGATCGAGACCGCGCACGAATTGCGGGCCGAGATCGCCGTCTCCGAGAACGGCATCGCCGATCTGCTGCGCGATTCGGGGGAGGGCGCGGGCGACGATCAGGCGGACACGGGGACCAAGAACTTCGAGCGCGAGCACGAGATGTCCCTGACCAACAACGCGCGTGGCATGCTGCTCCAGTCGGAGAAGGCGCTGCGTCGTCTCGCCGACGGCACGTACGGGGCCTGCGAGTCGTGTGGTTCGGCCATCGGCAAGGCGCGCCTGCAGGCGTTCCCGCGTGCGACCCTGTGTGTGACCTGCAAACAGCGCGAGGAACGCCGGTAACCGTCGAGGCGGCCGGCGGCGCGTCGAAGGACTGGAGCGAGCCATCGGCACCGGAGCGGAACGACGGGACGAGGCGGAGTCGCAGGCCCCCGCTGGGGAGCCGGACACCGAGGCGACCGAGAGCGGGGCGGGCGGCGAGGAGCCGACCGCGCCCGCCGGTTCGCGCACCCGTCGATACATCGCCGTCCTGCTCGGCGTTGCGGCCTTCGCCTACGCCCTGGACCTGATCAGCAAGCTGATCGTGGTGGCCAGACTCGAGTACCACGCGCCGATCGACATCCTCGGCGACTGGCTCCAGTTCCGGGCCACCCGCAACGCGGGCGCCGCGTTCGGCATGGGTCAGGGACTGACCATCGTGCTGACCGTGATCGCCGGCGCCGTGGTCGTGGTGATCCTGCGGCTCGCGCGCAAGCTGAACAGCCTGCCCTGGGCGATCGCGCTCGGCCTGCTGCTCGGCGGCGCGTTCGGCAACCTCACCGACCGGATCTTCCGGGCGCCCAGCGTGTTCGAGGGCCACGTAGTGGACTTCATCGCGCCCAAGCACTTCGCGATCTTCAACCTGGCCGACTCGGCCATCGTGATCGGTGGGTGTCTGATCGTGCTGCTGTCCTTCCTGGGCCTGCAGCCGGACGGCACCCGCGAGGGCGACGACGGGGACGAGACGACCGAGGACGAGACGGTGGCCGAGGCGGACCCGGCCGGCGAGACCTCGGCCGACGACGCCAAGGTGGACAACCGGGCCTCCTCGCCCGCGCCGGCCGGTGCCACCAAGGCCGTGGTCGAGCCGGTCCGGACCGAGCCCGCGCCGGCCGCGGAGCGGGCCGCCGAAGACCACGCCGTCGAGTCCGGCCCGGATGCCGGGCATACTCGTATCTCGTGACTGTCAATCCCGGCTCGCCCGAAATCCGTACTCTTCCCGTTCCCGATGGCCTCGAAGGCGAGCGGGTCGATGCCGCGCTCTCGCGGATGTTCGGCTTCTCGCGCACCAAGGCGGCCGAGCTGGCCGCCGCCGGGAAGGTGCAGCTCGACGGTCGCGCGGCCGGGAAGTCCGACCGCGTGAACGGCGGGGCCTGGATCGAGGTCGAGATGCCGGGGGCGCCCAGGCCCGTGCAACTCGTCGCCGAACCCGTGCCCGGCATGCGGATCGTGCACGACGACGACCACATCGTGGTGATCGACAAGCCGGTCGGCGTCGCCGCGCACCCCAGCCCGGGCTGGACCGGCACCACCGTGGTCGGCGGCCTCGCGGCGGCCGGCTACCGCATCTCCACCTCCGGCGCGGCCGAGCGCCAGGGCGTCGTGCACCGCCTGGACGTGGGCACCTCCGGGCTGATGGTGGTGGCCAAGTCCGAGCGCGCCTACACGCTGCTCAAGCAGCAGTTCCGGGACCGCACCGTGGACAAGCGCTACCACGCGCTGGTCCAGGGCCACCCGGACCCGCACACCGGCACCATCGACGCACCGATCGACCGGCACCCCACCCACGACTACAAGTGGGCCGTGGTGATGGGCGGCAAGCCCAGCGTCACGCACTACGACACGATCGAGGCGTTCCGCGCCGCGAGCCTGCTGTCGATCAAGCTGGAGACCGGGCGCACCCACCAGATCCGAGTGCACATGGCGGCCCTGCGGCACCCGTGCGTGGGCGACCTGACCTACGGCGCGGACCCGACGCTGTCCAAGCGGCTGGGCCTGGAGCGGCAGTGGCTGCACGCGGTGAGCCTGGCCTTCGAGCACCCCGGCGACGGCACGTGGGTGCAGTACGAGAGCGGCTACCCGGCCGACCTGACGGCCACCCTGGAGCGGGTCACCGACAGGTGACACCGATGTCCGCCGATCGGTGATTCGGCGGCGATTCGGGGAACGCTCCAAGATCGAATCGCGGTCGATCGGTCTGGGGGCGGAGTGGGTCAGCTCACGCTGCTGTTCCTGTTGATGTTCGGCACGGTCCTGGTCGTGCCGCTGGCGAGCCGGTTGCGGCTGCCGTTTCCGGTGCTGCTGACGCTGTACGGCGTACTGCTCGGGTGGCTGCCGTTCGTGCCGACCCTGCGGATCGACCCCGACCTGCTGCTGCCGTTGCTGCTGCCCCCGCTGCTGTACGCGGCGGCGCAACGTTCGAGCTGGCGCGAGTTCGCCGCCAACGCCCGGCCGATCCTGCTGCTCGCGGTCGCGCTCGTGCTGGTCACCACGGCCGCGGTGGCGGCGGTGGCGAACGCGATGGTGCCCGGACTGCCGCTCGCGGTCGCGGTCGCGCTGGGCGCGCTGGTCGCGCCGCCGGACCCGGTCGCGGCCACGGCGGTGGCCGGGACGCTGCGGCTGCCCCGGCGACTGGTGTCGATCCTGGAGGGCGAGGGACTCTTCAACGACGTCACCTCGCTCGTGCTCTACCAGGTCGCGGTCGCGGCCGCGGTCAGCGGGACGTTCTCGCCGGCCCGGGCGGTGGGCATGTTCGCGCTGTCCGCCGTGGTCGGGGTCGGGATCGGCTTCGCGGTCGGCCTGGCCGGTCGGCTGCTGCTCGGCCGGTTGGACGAGCCCACCCTGCAGACCCTGCTCACCCTGCTGGTGCCCTTCCTGGCCTACGTGGTCGCCGACGAACTGCACGGCTCCGGCGTGCTCGCGGTGCTGACCACCGCCTTCTACCTGGGCTCGGTCGCCGAGGACGCGGACAACGTGGTCGGCCGGCTCACCGGGCGCTCGTTCTGGGAGGTCGTGGACCTGGTGGTCACCGGCGTCGCGTTCGGGGTGATCGGCCTGGAGATGTGGGAGATCTTCCACGACCTGCACGGCGACCGGGTCCGGCTGTTCTGGGAGGCCGGCGCCGTGGTCCTGGTACTGATCGTGGTCCGCGGCCTGTGGTTGTTCCCGGTCGCGGCGCTGGCCCGCCGATTGCACAACCGGCTGCCGACCGCCGGCGAGACGCAGACCCCGGACCCGCGCGAGACCGTCGTGGTGTGGTGGGCCGGGATGCGCGGCGTGGTGACCATCGCCCTCGCCCTGGCGCTGCCGCTGACCACCGACGCCGACGAGGCGTTTCCCGAGCGGCAGCGGCTGATCGCGATCGCGTTCTGCGTGATCGTGGTGACCCTGCTGCTCCAGGGGGTCAGCCTCCCCTGGCTGGTGCGCCGGCTCGGGGTCTCCGAGGCGGACGACGTGGAGAGCCGCGAGGAGCGCCGGATCGCGGCCACCGCGACCAAGGCGGCGCTGCGCCGGCTGCGCGAGCTGGAAGAGGAGCGCGACCTCCCGGACGAGATGGTGCAGCGGCTGCGGGCCCGACAGAAGGCGCTGCTCGCCGAGCTGAAGCCGGAGGGCACGCCCGAGGAGTTGGCCGACACGGTCGTCGAGCGCTCCCGGCGGATCAAGCTGCTGCACGAGATCGAGGCGGAGATGACCGCCGCCGCGCGCCGCGAGGTGATCGCGGCCCGGGGGCGGCGCGGCGTGGACCCGGCCGCCGCCGACCGGGTCCTGCGCCGTCTGGACCTGCGCAGCATGCGCTGAACCGGGCCGCGGCGGACGGTACCGTTGACCCTTTGTCCGATCCTTCGGCCGTCCGAACCCCTGTTGCACCCCGTCCTCGGAAGGACTCCCACGTGGCCCGCATCGTGCTCTTCCACTCGGCCTACGGGCTGCGCCCCGCCGTTCACGCCGCGGCAAAGCGGCTGCGCGCGGACGGGCACGAGGTGACCGTGCCCGACCTGTACGACGGGCGCGGCACCGAGTCGATCGAGGAGGGCATGGAGATCAAGGACGAGATCGGCGCGGACGAGCTGATCCGGCGCGCCGTGAAGGTCGCCGCCGGGCTCGGCCCGGGCCTGGTCTACGCGGGCTTCTCGCTCGGCGCCTCGATCGCCCAGAACGCCGCGTTCGCGGACCCCGCCGCGGCCGGGCTGCTGATGTTCCACGGCACCTCCGACCTGCGCGAGGACGCCGCGATCGAGGTGCCGGTGCAGTTGCACGTGGCCGAGCCGGACCCGTTCGAGACCGAGGACTGGCTCGGCACGTGGTACCTGGGGATGCGCCGGGCCGGGGCGGACGTGGAGATCCACCGCTACCACGGCGCCGGTCACCTGTTCACCGACCCGGACCTGCCGGACTACGACCGCGAGGCCGCCTCGCGGGCCTGGGCGATCGCCTCGGACTTCCTCAGCGAGATCGACTCGGCCGCGGCCGCCGCGGAGGCCAACGACTGAGGCTTCTTGGCCAGGTCCACGTACCTGCGCGGACCGGTCTGCGCGGGCACCTGTGGAGCCGGGCGCGCCTTGGCGAAGCGCCCGTTGCCGCTGTACGGACCCACCGCCTCGTTGCCCAGCGGCGCGGGCGCGGTGGCGATCCGGGGCAGGGCGTACGGGTGTTCGCAGCGCAGGTAGTCGAGCAGCTTCTCGCGCACCTCGCAGCGCAGCGTCCACAGGTCGTCGGAGTCGCGCGCGGTCACCACCGCCCGGACCAGGATCGTGGTCGGGGTGGTGTCGGTGACGTACAGGCTCCAGCCCTGGCCGTCCCACAGGCCGGTGTCCTTGAGGATGCGGTGCAGTTCGTCGCGCAGCTCGCCGACCGGCGCCGAGTGGTCCAGGTGCAGGAAGACGGTCCCGGTCATCCGGGTGTCGGTGCGCGACCAGTTCTCGAACGGCCTGGAGGTGAAGTAGGAGACCGGCATCACGATCCGGCGCTGGTCCCACGTGTTGACCACCAGGTAGGTCAGGGTGATCTCCTCGATCGTGCCCATCTCCTCGTTGACCACGACCGAGTCGCCGATCCGGACCATGTCGCTGAACGCGATCTGCAGGCCCGCGAACAGGTTGGCCAGCGCGCTCTGCGCGGCCAGACCGGCCACCACGCCGAGCAGACCGGCGGAGGCCAACAGGCTGGTGCCGATGGTCTTCATGCCCGGGAAGGTCATGATCATCGCGGCGAAGGTGATGATTCCGACGATGGCCACCGCGGTCCGGCGGATCAGCGCGATCTGGGTCTGGATCCGGCGCACCCGGCCGGTGTCCGTCGCGTTCGCCGCGTAACGCTCGAAGGAGGTGTTCACCAGCAGGGTGACCGCGTGCACTATCAGCCACGCGCAGGCGGCGATCACCGCGAGCACCAGGATGTGCCGGATCATCCCGCGGCTGCGTTCGGGCAGGCCGGCGGCCGGTTCGGCGAGCAACAGAACCGATGCGCCGAGAGTGGCCACGATCGAGGCGCGTCCGCGCCGCATCATCGACCAGAGGGGTCCTGTCAGCGGCTTGCGGGTCTGTACTTCGCGGGCCAGGCGAGCCATTCCCCAGGTCACCAGACCCGTGAAGACGATCACCGAGACGAGCACGATCAACGGGCGAAGTATGTGCCACACGTCCACGTCGAGAGCCTCCTAGGGGGCTTGTGGTCAAACCCGTACCGTACCCGAGCAGGACGAGCCCACCCACGCGTCCGGTCCGCGCCGGCCGCGCACCGCAGCCCGCACGGGGCGCTAACGTGCGGGTCAGGCAGCGGACGGTACGGAGGACGCGCGATGTCCAAGTGGACCAGGATCGGCAAGGCCGGATTCGGCGCGCTGCGCCGCGGACAGCGGTTCCGCAGCGCGTCCCGGGCGGCGGCGGAACGTTCCGCCAACCAGGGCGCGACCGCCTTCGACCCGGACCTGGACACCCGGTTGACCCCACGCCAGGCCGCCCTGCTGATCCGCTATCTGGTGGGCAAGGTGGTGCTGGGCCGGTTGGAGTTCGTCTTCCTGCTCAAGTACCTGCTGCTCGTGACGGGCGTGCCGCTGCTCCTGCTGTTCCCACCGGCGGGCGTCGTGCTGCTCGTGCTCTTCGGCCTCGCCGCACTGGTGCAGTGGGTGATCGCGCGCGCGATCGGCCGGCTCGCCGCGTTCCACCGACTGGGCGCGGCGGAGAACGAGTTGACCGACGCGGCGACCGTGTGGTGGCCCAACCTCAAGCGGGAGAGTGCCCGGGTGGGCCTGCCGACCCGGCCGCTCGCCCTGCTCAAGGTGGCCGCCGCCCGGGCCACCCGGCGGTTGGACCCGGAGCGCGAGGCCGCGTTCGCGGCGATCGACTGGCGTGCGGTGATCCCGCGCGAGCAATGGCAGCGGGCCCGGGTCCTGCTCGCCGAGGAGGCGGGCGGCCGGCCGGGCGACGCGACCGCGTAGAGTCGTCCCGTCGTGTGTCACCCCACTCGGCCACTTGGCGCGAGGCGCGGGTCGAACGCCATCTCCACCACCTTCAGGACGACGCGCGGGGTCGGATGTACAAGCTGCCCGGAACGGACGAGCGGAGCGTGACCATCCCCGGCGAGCCCACGGCGGCCGATCCGTGCTTCACGGTGCGCGGACTGACCAGGACGTATCGCACCGGGCGTCGGCGGGATCGGCACGTGGTGACCGCGAACGACGCGATCGACCTGGACGTGCGCCGAGGCGAGATCTTCGGCCTGCTCGGCCCCAACGGCGCGGGCAAGTCCACCCTGGTTCGCCAACTCACCGGCCTGCTCCGGCCGGACACCGGCACGATCGACCTGCTCGGCCACGACCTGGTGCGCCGGCCCGAGATCGCCGCCCGCCTGGTCGCCTACCTCGGTCAGGAATCCGGCGCACTGGACGAGTTGACCGTCGCGCTGGCGATCGAGACCACCGCCCGGCTGCGCGCGCTGGACGCGGCCCGGGCCCGGGCCGAGCGGGACGCGGTGCTCGACGAACTCGAACTGGGCGCGATCGCGGACCGACCGCTCAAGAAGCTCTCCGGCGGCCAGCGCCGGCTCGCCTGCGTGGCCACCGCACTGGTCGGCGCCCGCCCGGTGCTGGTCCTGGACGAGCCGACCACCGGCATGGACCCGGTCGCGCGCCGCGCGGTGTGGGCCGCGGTGGATCGCCGGCGGGCCGAGCAGGGCGCCACCGTGCTCCTGGTGACGCACAACGTGATCGAGGCGGAGACCGTGCTGGACCGGGTCGCCGTGCTCGACGAGGGCCGGGTGATCGCATGCGACACGCCCGGCGGACTCAAGGCCATGGTCGGTGACGAGGTCCGGCTGGACCTGGTCTGGCGGGCCGACCCGCCGATGGACGACCCGGCGGTGAGCATGCTCGCGCAGACCGCGGTGCGCACCGGCCGGCGCTGGAGCACCCGGATGGAACCGGGAGTGGCCCGCGAACTGCTCGCCGGCGTCACCTCCGGGCCCGCGTTCGAGGCGCTCGACGACTTCACGCTGTCCACGCCGAGCCTGGAGGACGTCTACCTCGCGCTCGGCGGGCGCCACCAGGGACTGGTCAAGGGATGAGGGTGTCGACCCAGTGAGTGCAGTGAGCATCGAGTCCGCGCCGGCGCGCCCGGTCGAGGCGGTGGTACCCGCGCCGGCCACATCGCTGGGCGCCGGGCTGCTGACCGTGTACCGCGCGCAACTCTCCCGGGTGCGGGTCTCCCGGGTCCCGCTGCTGTTCGTCGCGGTGTTCCAGTCGGTCGGGATCATGATCCTGATGCGCGGCGTGGTGGACACCGGCAGCGACAGCGCGCGCGAGGCGGTGGTGGCCGGGTCCAGCGTGCTCGTGGTCGCCTTCGTCGCGCTCAACCTGCTCGCCCAGCACTTCGGCAACCTGCGGGCGGCGAACGCGCTCGACTACTACCTGACGTTGCCGGTCCGCCCGGCCGCGGTGGTGCTGGGCATGGCCGCCGCGTACGCGTCCTTCACCCTGCCCGGCACGGTCGCCACGGCCGTGATCGGCGCGCTGATGTTCCAGCTGCCGCTGGCCAACCTGTGGGTGCTGCTCCTGGTCGTGCCGCTGTCCGGCGCGGCCCTGGCGGGCATCGGCGCGGTCTTCGGCCTGCTCGCGCCGCGCCCCGAACTGGCCACCCTGCTGGGGCAACTGGGCATGTCGGCCGCCCTGTTGCTCGGCGTGCTGCCCGAGGACCGGATGCCCGAGGTGATCGTGCTCGCCCGCGACCTGCTGCCGTCCTCGTACGGGGTGGACGCGTTCATCGCAAGCTACGGCGACCCCGACTGGGCGGCGGTGGGGGGCAACCTCGCGGTCTGCGCGGGGGTCGGCGTGGTGATGCTCTCGCTGGCCACGTGGTCCTTCCGGCGCAGCACCCGGGCGTAGTCGCACGGCTTGTGTCGCGCCTTTGCCTCGGACCGCTGCCTTGCTTCGGACCCCTGCCTTGCCTCGACTACCGGATGTCTTGCGTGGACGACCGGAAGTCTTGCCTCGACCACCGGACACACCGCCGCGCGGGGTCACGCCGCCGGCTCGATTCGCACATGGGACGCTGACCAGATGACGTCTGCCGGGGATTTCGACCCCTACCCGTCGCCCGAGGGCGCGCATGTGGGCTTCGCGCCCGGGCCCGACGCGCCTCCCACGCTGTGGCAGCGCTACCGCACCGACGTGGTGGCCTTCGCCATCGTGGTTGCGGCGTGCCTGGTCGTGGGCGCGATCGTGGGCGTGGTCTGGGAGCAGGTGACGCCGCGCGTACCGCTGCTCGCGACGAAGGAGGGGGTCTTCCAGACCTCGCCCGAGACCGAGACCTCGATCGCGCTGGACGGCTGGTTCGCGGTATGTGGTGTGGTTGCGGGCATCGTGCTCGCGCCTCCGGCGTTCTGGCGCTTTCGCCGCCAGGGCGTGGCGACGGCGCTCGCGCTGACGGTCGGCGGGCTGGCCGGGTCGTACCTGGCGTTCAAGATCGGCGTGCGGTTGGGCCCGGACGGGATCATGGAGCAGGTGAAGCGGATCGGGCTGGGCAAGCGGTTCGACCAGCCGCTCGAGCTCAAGGCCAAGGGCGTGCTGTTGTTGTGGCCGATCGCGTCGATGGTGATCTTCCTCGGTCTGTCCGCGGGGTTCGCTCCGGCGGACAAGGAGTCGACGGCGGGGCCGTATGGGTGGCAGCCGGGGCAAGAGTTGCCGTGGGCGCAGCAGCAACCGGCTTCGCCGCCGGTCGATTTGACGAAGCGGGGGCGGGAGGAGGGGTGACGCACTCGGTTGGGCGGGGCTGGGTTGGCCTCAAGCGCCGGCCGGGTTGAAGGGTTTCGGCTGACCTCGGGTGTCGGTCGGGCTGGGTTCGCCTCAAGCGCCGGCGGGGCTGGGTGTGCTCGGGCGCCGCACGGGCCGAGTGGCCTCAAGCGCCGCACGGGCCGAGGGTTTCGGCTGGGTGGGGGTCAGGTTCGGCTGAGGGGTGCTGTGGTGGCTTGGGTTTGGTGGATCAGGTCGGTGGGGGCGAGTTCGATTTCGAGGCCGCGGCGGCCGGCGGAGATGTAGATCGTCGGGTGGGTGCGGGCGGATTCGTCGACGACCGTGGGGTGCCGGCGCTTTTGGCCCAGGGGGCTGATTCCGCCCAGTACGTAGCCGGTGGCCCGTTCGGCCGCCGCGGGGTCGGCCATTGCCGCGCGCTTGCCGCCGACCGACGCCGCGAGGGCCTTCAGGTCGAGTCGACCCGCCACCGGGACCACCGCGACCGTCAGCGTGCCGTCCACGTCCGCCAGCAGCGTCTTGAACACCCGCTCGGCCGGGACACCGAGCACCGCGACGGCCTCCTCGCCGTAGGACGCCGCGTCCGGGTCGTGGGTGTACGCGTGCACCGTGTACGTGATCCCCGCGCGGGTCAGTGCGACCGTCGCCGGCGTGCCCTGCCCACCCTTGGCCCTGCTCTTCGCCATCTCGGCGGCCCCTCGATCGCTCGTCAGTTGGGTTCGATGCTCTGCCGCAGCAGTTCGACGGCGGGCAGCGACGGCAGATGGTCCAGCAGCGCCGCCTCCCGACGCAGCAGCTCGACCTCCGCGGTCAGCCGCACGGTGGCGTCCTCGGCCTCCAGGAGCCGCTGCTTGTCGTGCGGGTCCAGCACCACCGCGGCGGCCACCAGATAGGACAGCACCACCGGGTCGTCGGGCAGCTCGGGCAGGCTCATCGGAGTGCGCTGCTGAGCCGAGAGCAACCGGCGCTGATACTCGGCGAACGCCCGGGTCGTGGCCAGGCCGAGCACGTCGGCCCGCTCGCCGGGCGGGTCCTCCAGGTATTCCACCTCGGCGTACAGGTAGGGGCCCGAGTCGTCCACGGACACCAGCCGGAACCGGGTCGCCCCGGTGGCCACCAGGTCGTAGCGGCCGTCCTCGTGCGTCTTGATCGTGGCGATCTCGGCGGTACAGCCCACCGGATGCAGGATCTCCAGCGGATCGCCCTGGATGTCGCCGACCTCGCGGCCGGTGCGCAGCGCGACCACGCCGAACCGCTGCTCCGCCTGGGGCAGCACCTCCAGGTCCCGGACCAGCGTGCGGTACCGCTCCTCGAAGATGTGCAGGGGCAGCACCAGACCCGGGTAGAGCACCGAGTTGAGCGGGAAGAGCGGAAGCCGGTCGGTCACGGTGACCAAGAGTAGGGCCTGACCGCCGGACCGCGTCGACCATTGATCTCAAGCGCGGTTGAGCACCCGACCGGCGCCCGCGGCGGCGGCACCGGCGAGCACCCAGCCGAGCAGGATCAGCGTGTAGGCGAGCCACTGGCCCACCCCGGTCGGCTTCCACGCGCTGTCCTGACCGAGCGTCACCACCGGCAGCAACAGGTCAAGGGTGTACCAGAACGGATTCCAGTGCGGCGCCTCGCCGGCCTTCAGCGGTGCGGGCGGGTCGGCCGCGAACACCGCCGTGCCGACCGCGACCAGCGCGACCAACCAGCCCAGGGCCCGCGCCGGGCGGTAGCCGTAGCCGATCGCCGCGTCCTGCACGTGGCCCCACAGCCGACCCGCCGGGCCCAGCCCGGCGCGCCGGCGCCGCTGCTTGGCGAGCAGCACGGAGCGGGCGTGCTCGTCCTCCCCGGCCGCGCGATAGGCGCCGGCGAGTTGGTCGTAGGGCTGCGGGGTGTACTCCGGGGTGCCGCGCTCGACCCAGTCGATCCGCCGGCGCACGCTCACCGCCACCTCGGAGCGCAGCACCGTGTACCGGGTCCCGGCCAGCACCAGGTCACCGGGCGCGGGCCAGGTGTCCGGAGCGTCGGTCAGGGTGCCGATGGTCGCGTTGGCCAGCACGATCCGCCCGCGCGGGGGCCGGGACAGCGCCATGTGCAGGCCGTCCGCGACCACCCGCCACATGGTCAGCTGCTCGCCCGGGTTCGCACACACCAGCGCCCGGCTGAGCACGATGCCGCCGCCCACGCGGGCGTCGTTCATCCGGATCGAGCCGGTCGCGGTGAATCCCACACTCAGGTGCAGCGAGTGCTCGATCGTGATCCGGCCGAGATCCATGGCCAACTGCCCCGGGCGCTCCACCGTCGAGCCGTACAGGGTCACCCGCCCGCCGAATCGGCCGCCGTACAGGCTCACCTGCCCGGCGAAGACGGTGTTGTCCAGCGACGCGTCCGCGCCCACCTGGAGACCGTTGGCGTGCAACGCCCCGCCGCGCGGGTCCGGCCCGATCACGCAGTCGTCCATCCGCAGGTCGTTGTCCACCCGCGAGTCCAGGATCCGCACGCCGCCCGCCACCTCGCAGTGCCGCAACACCAGGTCGCCGTCCACCCGCATGTTGCGTCCGTGCAGCGCGGCGAGCACGCAGTCGCGCAGGTTGATCGTCCGGGTGGAGGCCACGTTCAGCACGATCGGGTCCTCGAAGCGGCAGCCGATCATCGAGAGGTAGACGTCCAGGCGTGCGCCGCCCAACTCCAGCGCGCCCACGATCCGGGCTCCGGTGATCCGCAGCGCGGTGCTGTGCCCGGGTTCGGCCTCCGGCGGCTGGAGCAGCACCTGCGCGAGCACCTGGGCCCGGACCGTGCGGTCCGGCCCCCAGGCCGCGCCCAGACGCGGATCGTCGTCCGCCGGCACGCCCGTGCCCAGATCCAGTCGTTCGCCCCGCCGATACGCCTCCCACACGCGTATCTCGGTCGCGCTCAGATGCCCCGGCGGTGTGCTCATCCGTGGTCCCCCGACACTGGAAGGCTGCTGCGTCCCGCCCATGATCGCGTGTCTCACTGTCCGACACACCGGGACGGCTTCGTCCGGGCCGTCTCTACACTGGGGCAGGTGATCTCCCGTATCGACCTGCGCGGTCCCGCCTCGCGGGCTGTCCTGGACAGCCCCGCCGCACTGCGCGACGTGTTGCCCCGAGCCGAACTCGACGTCGAGGCGGCCCTGGAGAAGGTGCGCCCGATCTGCGAGGACGTGCGTCATCGCGGCGTCGAGGCGCTGATCGAGATCACCGAGCGCTTCGACGGTGTGCGGCTGACCGACATCCGGGTGCCCACCGAGGCGATCGCCGCGGCGCTGGACACTCTCGCGCCCAAGGTGCGCGCGGCCCTGGAGGAGTCCATCCACCGGGCCCGGCTCGTGCACCGCGAGCAGCGCAGGCGCGACGTCACCGTGCAGGTCGTGCCGGGCGGCACGGTCACCGAGCGGTGGGTCCCGGTCGAGCGGGTCGGGCTGTACGTACCGGGCGGCAAGGCCGTCTACCCGTCCTCGGTGATCATGAACGTGGTCCCCGCGCAGGAGGCCGGCGTCGCCTCGATGGCGATCGCCTCGCCGCCGCAGGCCGACTTCGGCGGGCTGCCGCACCCGACCATCCTGGCCGCGTGCGCGCTGCTCGGGGTGGACGAGGTGTACGCGGTCGGCGGCGCCCAGGCGGTCGCGATGTTCGCGTACGGCGCGGGCTTGTGTGCGCCGGTGCGCCTGGTCACCGGTCCCGGCAACATCTACGTCGCCGCCGCCAAGCGGCTGCTCAAGGGCCGGATCGGGATCGACGCCGAGGCCGGCCCGACCGAGATCGCCGTGCTCGCCGACGCCGGCGCGGACGCCGGGCACGTCGCGGCCGACCTGATCAGCCAGGCCGAGCACGACACGCTGGCCGCGTCGATCCTGGTCACCGACTCCGAGGCGCTGGCCGACGCGGTGGTCGAGGAGCTCAAGCGTCGGGTGGACGCCACCCGGCACCGCGAGCGGGTCACCGAGGCGCTGGCCGGCCGGCAGTCCGGCATCGTGCTGGTCGACTCGGTGGACGACGGCCTGCGAGTGGTGGACGCGTACGGCGCCGAGCACCTGGAGATCCAGACCGCGGATGCGGCCGGCGTGGCCGCGCGCGTGCACAACGCGGGCGCGATCTTCGTCGGCGCGTTCGCGCCGGTCTCGCTCGGCGACTACTGCGCCGGGTCCAACCACGTGCTGCCCACCGGCGGTTGCGCATGCCACTCCTCGGGCCTGTCCGTGCAGTCCTTCCTGCGCGGCATCCACGTCGTGGACTACTCGCGCGCGGCGCTGGCCGACGTCGCCGAGCACGTGAGCGTGCTCGCCGACGCGGAGGATCTGCCCGCGCACGGCGAGGCGGTGCGGGCCCGGTTCGGGACGGGCGAGCTGGCCGGTCTCGCCGCCTGGGAGGAGGGCCGATGACCGACCTGGACAGCCTGCCGATCCGGGACGAACTGCGCGGTCAGTCGCCGTACGGCGCACCGCAGTTGCACGTCCCGGTCCGGCTGAACACGAACGAGAACCCGTATCCGCTCCCGGACGCCCTGGTGGCCCGGATCGCCGAGCGGGTCGCCGTCGCCGCGCGCGACCTGAACCGCTATCCGGACCGGGACGCGGTCGAGCTGCGCGCCGCGCTCGCCGGATACCTGTCCCGGACCGGCGGCCACCCGCTGACCGCGGACCGGGTGTGGGCGGCCAACGGCTCCAACGAGGTGCTCCAGCAGCTGCTCCAGGCGTTCGGCGGCCCGGGGCGCACCGCGCTGGGCTTCGACCCGTCCTATTCGATGCACGCGCTGATCGCGCGCGGCACCGGCACCGGGTGGATCTCCGGCATGCGGGACGGGGACTACCGGATCGACCTCGACGAGGCGCTGGCGCGGATCGCCGAGCACCGGCCCAACGTGGTCTTCCTGTGCTCGCCGAACAATCCGACCGGCACCGCGCTGGCCCGCGAGGTGGTCGAGCGGGTCTACGACGCCGCGCAGGCCGCCCGGCCGTCGCTGGTGGTCGTGGACGAGGCGTACGTCGAGTTCGCGCACACCGACTCGCTGCTGCCGCTGCTCGTCGGCCGGCCGCATCTGGTGATCACCCGCACGATGTCCAAGGCGTTCGGGGCGGCCGGGCTGCGGCTGGGCTACCTGGCGGCGGACGCGGCCGTGGTGGACGCGGTCCAGCTGGTGCGCCTGCCCTACCACCTGTCGGCGGTCAACCAGGCCACCGCGCTGGCCTGTCTGGAGTTCGAGGACACCCTGCTCGGCTACGTCCGCGAGCTCAAGGGGCAGCGCGACCGGCTGGTCGTCGAACTGCGCGCGCTGGGCTGCGAGGTGACCGACTCGGACGCCAACTTCGTCCAGTTCGGCCGGTTCGAGGACCCGCACGCGGTCTGGGCGAGGATTCTCGAACACGGGGTCCTGGTCCGCGACAACGGGGTCCCCGGCATGCTGCGCGTGACCGCCGGCACGGACGCCGAGAACACGGCCTTCCTGGATGCGATGCGTCACGTCCTGAAGGACTGAGAGAAAGTCGGAATCACCGTCATGGCAAGAACCGGTCGCGTCGAACGCGCGACGAAGGAAACCTCCGTCGAGGTCGCGATCGACCTCGACGGCTCGGGGAAGGTCGACGTCGCGACCGGCGTCGGATTCTTCGACCACATGCTCGACCAGCTCGGCAAGCACGGCCTGTTCGACCTGACCGTCAAGACCCGCGGCGACCTGCACATCGACGCGCACCACACGATCGAGGACACCGCGCTCGCGCTCGGCGCCGCGTTTCGCCAGGCGCTCGGCGACAAGAAGGGCATCCGCCGGTTCGCGGACGCGTCCGTGCCGCTGGACGAGGCGCTCGCGCAGGTCACCGTCGACCTGTCCGGTCGGCCGTACCTGGTGCACTCGGAGCCGGCCGGTATCGCGCCGATGATCGGTCCGGACTACGACACCACGATGACCCGGCACATCCTGGAGTCGTTCGTCGCCCAGGCGCAGATCTGCCTGCACGTGCACGTGCCCTACGGGCGCAACGCGCACCACATCGTGGAGGCCCAGTTCAAGGCGCTGGCCAGGGCGCTGTCCGACGCGTGCGTGCTCGACCCGCGCCGAGCAGGCGTGATCCCCTCCACCAAGGGCGCGCTGTGAGCACCGGGGCGATGGTCCTGATCGTGTTCGGGCTCTTCCTGGTCGGCGGGTGCATCTCGTTCGTCAAGCAGGGACTGCCCAAGAGTGTGATCGCCCTGCTCGCCGTCGGCGCGTTCTTCTCGATCGCGGCCGGCGTCCTGAAGATCGGATAGGCACGTGCCCAAGAAGGTCATCGTCCTCGACTACGGCTTCGGGAACGTGCGCTCGGCCGAGCGGGCGCTCGCGCACGCCGGCGCCGACGTCGAGATCAGCGCCGACCACAAGGCCGCGCTGAACGCCGACGGACTCCTGGTGCCCGGCGTCGGCGCGTTCGCCGCGTGCATGGAGGGCCTCAAGGCGGTCCGCGGCGACACCATCGTGGACAAGCGGCTTGCCGGCGGCCGGCCGGTGCTGGGCATCTGCGTCGGGATGCAGATCCTGTTCGCGCGCGGCGTCGAGCACGGCGTGGCCACCGAGGGCTGCGCGCAGTGGCCCGGCACGGTCGAGCGGCTGGCCGCGCCGGTGGTGCCGCACATGGGCTGGAACACCGTCGAGGCACCGGCGACCAGCGTGCTGTTCGAGGGTGCCGACGCCGACACGCGGTACTACTTCGTGCACTCCTACGCGGTGCGCACGTGGGAGATGCCGGTGGTCCAGGACGGCCCGCACATCCCGCCGGACGTCACCTGGAGCACGCACGGCACGCCGTTCGTGGCCGCCGTCGAGAACGGCGCACTCAGTGCCACCCAGTTCCACCCGGAGAAGTCCGGCGAGGCCGGCGCGCAACTGCTGCGCAACTGGCTCGCGACCCTGTAGCCGCGCCCGGGCGGTCCCGCCTCCCGGCCCCACCCGCCACGTTCCGTCGCGCCCGTGAACGCACCGTCCGTTACGAACAGTTGAGGATCGCAACCGCCATGACGCAGACCCACCGCCTCGAACTGCTGCCCGCCGTCGACGTCGCCGACGGCCAGGCCGTCCGCCTGGTCAAGGGCGAGGCCGGGTCGGAGACCTCCTACGGCGACCCGCTGGCCGCCGCGCTGGCCTGGCAGAGCGCCGGCGCCGAGTGGATCCACCTGGTCGACCTGGACGCCGCGTTCGGCAAGGGCAGCAACCGCGAACTGCTCGCCGACGTGGTCGGCCGGCTCGACGTCCGGGTCGAGCTGTCCGGCGGCATCCGCGACGACGCTTCGCTGGAGGCGGCGCTGTCCACCGGCTGCCGGCGGGTCAACCTGGGCACCGCGGCGCTGGAGTCGCCGGACTGGGTGCGCTCGGCGATCGCCCGGTACGGGGACCGGATCGCGGTCGGCCTGGACGTGCGCGGCACCACGCTGGCCGGGCGCGGCTGGACCCGCGAGGGCGGCGAGCTGTTCGAGACGCTGGCCCGCCTGGACGCGGACGGCTGCGCGCGCTACGTGGTCACCGACGTGAACAAGGACGGCACGCTGACCGGCCCGAACCTGCAACTGCTGCGGGACGTGTGCGCGGCCACGGACCGCCCGGTGGTGGCCTCGGGCGGGGTCTCCTCGCTGGCGGATCTGCGTGCCATCGCCGAACTGGTGCCGCTGGGTGTGGAAGGCTCGATCGTCGGCAAGGCGCTGTACGCCCAGGCGTTCACCCTCGAAGAGGCGTTGGAGGCGGTGTCCCGGTGACGGGAAGCGACAACTCGGGCAACATCGAGCGATATTCGTCGGGCGGGCGGTGGGAGGAGTCCTTCGGCTACTCGCGCGCCGTCGCGGTCGGCGAATACGTACACGTGTCGGGCTGTACCGCGATCGTCGAGGGCAACCTCGCGCACGAGGGCGACCCGCACCACCAGACACTCGCGGCGTTCCGGATCGCGTTGGACGCGCTGGAGCACTTCGGCCTGGGCCCGGCGGACGTGGTGCGCACCCGGATGTTCATCACGCACGCCCGCGACGCGGACGACGTGGGCCGCGCGCACGGCGAGCTGTTCGCCGAATCCCCGCCCGCCGCGACGATGGTCGTGGTGGCCGGGCTGATCGACTCGCGGATGCTGGTCGAGGTCGAGGTCGACGCGTACCGGGGGAGGACCTCGTGACCCTGGCCGTACGGGTGATCCCCTGTCTGGACGTGGACGCCGGCCGGGTGGTCAAGGGCGTCAACTTCCAGAACCTGCGGGACGCGGGCGACCCGGTCGAGATGGCCCGGGTGTACGACGCCGAGGGCGCGGACGAACTGGTCTTCCTCGACATCACCGCGTCCTCGGGCAACCGCGAGACCACCTACGACGTGGTGCGGCGCACCGCCGAGCAGGTGTTCATCCCGCTCACCGTCGGCGGCGGGGTGCGCGCGGTCGAGGACGTGGACAAGCTGCTGCGCGCGGGCGCGGACAAGGTGGGCGTGAACACCGCGGCCATCCAGCGCCCCGAGCTGATCGCCGAGATCGCGGACCGGTTCGGATCGCAGGTGCTGGTGCTCTCGGTGGACGCGCGGCGCCGCCGGGACGGCACCCCGGGCTTCGAGGTGACCACGCACGGCGGGCGCACCGGCACCGGCATCGACGCGGTCGAGTGGGCCGCGCGGGCGGCCGAGTTGGGTGCGGGCGAGATCCTGCTCAACTCGATGGACGCGGACGGCACCAAGGACGGCTACGACCTGGAGCTGATCCGACTGGTCCGGGCCGAGGTGGGCATCCCGGTGATCGCCTCCGGCGGCGCGGGTGCGCCGGAGCACTTCGCGCCGGCCGTGGAGGCGGGTGCGGACGCGGTGCTCGCGGCCAGCGTGTTCCACTTCGGCATGTTGCGGATCCCGCAGGTCAAGGACGTGTTGCGGGCGGCGGGGCAGCCGATCCGCTGAGTGCCCGCGCCCGAGCGCTTGCCCGAGGAAGCCGACCGCACCCGCGGTCGGCTTTTTCGTCGGCACATGCGAAGGGATTCTTGCGAAAGACTTATTGCGAAAGCATATTTTCGAATCTAGGATGAGGTCATGAGCGAGCAGCCGCCGGCGCGCCGGATGATCAGGGACGTACAGACGCTCAAGGTGTTCACCCACCCGCTGCGGATCACGGTGTTGCGGATGCTGCACGCCGGCGGTCCGGCCACCGCGTCGATGCTGGCCAAGCGGGTCGACGCGACCCCGGCGCTGGTCAGCTACCACGTGCGCACGCTGGCCGGACACGGCTTCGTGGTCGAGGACCCCGAGCACGCCGAGGACGGGCGCGAGCGCTGGTGGAAGGTGGTCGAGGACCTCACCTTCTCGTTGGGCGACTTCGCCGAGGACCGGGTCGGCCGGGACCTCTCCGCGAGCATCGCTCGGGTGCTGGGTTCGCAGTCCGAGGACCGCTACCGGCGCTTCCTGGACGAGATGGAGTCGTGGGGCGCGGAGTGGTCGGGCGCGGCCTTCAGCGGCGCACCCACGCTCCGGCTGACCGCCGCCGAACTGCGCGAACTGGCGGGCGCCATCGGGGAACTCGTGGACGGCTACCGGAACCGGGAGAGCCCCGGCGCCGAGCACGTGGAGATCTACTACCGCGGCTTCCCGTTCCGCATGTGAGCCACCCGGAGCCACCCGCACCTCCCGCGCACCACGACCGCACGGTTCGCGTGCACCAGGCGCAGCACACGCAGATCACGTCATCGGAACGGGGACGACCATGGCCGTCACGAGCACCACCGCCGCGCCCCCGCGGCTCGCCCATCGCGACCCGCGCATACTGGCCTGGCTCGGCGCCTACACCGCGTCCCTGATCGGTGATCAGGTCTGGTTCCTCGCGCTGTCGTGGACCGCGGTGCGCAGCGGCGACGCCACGCAGGCCGGTCTGGTGCTGGCCGCCGGGTCGCTGCCCCGGGCCCTGCTGATGTTGCCGGGCGGTGCGATCGTGGACCGGTACGGACCGCGCCGGGTGGTGATCGGCAGCGACCTGGTGCGCTGCGTGGTGATGCTGGTCGCCGCGCTCGCGGTCGCGGCGAGCAGTCCGGCGATCTGGCTGCTGGTGGCGATCGCGCTGGTGTTCGGCGCGGTGGACGCGTTGTTCATGCCCGCCGTCGGCGCGTTGCCGGTGCGGCTGACCACGCGTACCCAACTGGTCCGGGTGCAGGGGATGCGCTCGGTGTCCCAGCGGGTGGCCACCGTGGTGTCCGCGCCGATCGGCGGTGCGGTGC
This sequence comes from Embleya sp. NPDC008237, assembly GCF_042956465.1. Taxonomy (NCBI): domain Bacteria; kingdom Bacillati; phylum Actinomycetota; class Actinomycetes; order Kitasatosporales; family Streptomycetaceae; genus Embleya; species Embleya sp. NPDC008237. The sequence goes on along the minus strand of NZ_JBIBGL010000003.1, from coordinate 198,255 downwards.
TGGCGTGGGGCGACGCCGAGTCGGCCTTCCTGCTCGACGCGGCCCTGTTCGCGTTCTCTCTGGTGCTGCTGTGGCGACTTCGCCCGGGGCCCCTTCCGGAGGCCGAAACGGGCGTCGAGGAGCCCGAGTCGGGCCTGTGGGAGGGCCTGCGCTACGTGGCTCGGCATCGAGTGTTGCGCCCGCTTTTGGTGGTCACCGCGCTGATGGAGGCGGGCTTCGCCATCCCGATGAACATCGGCATCGTGCTGCTCGCCGACGACGCGGGCTGGGGGCCGGGCGGGATGGGCCTGGTGCTGGGCGCGTGGGGGATCGGCGCGGCGATCGGCGCCCTCGGACTGACCGTTGCCGGCCGGGTGCCGCATCCCGGACTCCTGCTGCCGGTGGGCATGTTGGTGATGGCCACGAGCCTGGTCGGCCTGGGCTACGCGTCCCGGATCGGGGTCGGGGTGGCCTGCGCGGCGGTGCTGGGCATCGCCACCGGCGTGGTCGGCGGCTCCGGGAACGCCCTCGTGCAGACCGCCTGCGCACCCGGCGCGCTGGGCCGGGTCACCGCGATCCAGATGCTGGTCGGGGTCGGCCTGATCCCGCTGTTGTACCCCGTCGGCGGCCTCGTCGCCTCGGCCCACGGACCCTCGACGGTGTTCGCCGCGGGCGCCGGCGCGATGCTCGTGGGGGTGCTCGTGGCCGTGGTGAGCGGACCGTTTCGGCGGCTGTCCCCGGCCGGCGGGGGTGAAATCGGGTCACGGAAGGATTCCGGTCCCACAACGATCATCTGACTCGGAGTCAAGTAGTTGGGCCCGGTCGAGCGGTGGCTTCACCCGATCGGGCAGGCTAGGCACATGACGACGCCGCCATCACCCGGACAGGGTGGCTACCCCGGCTATGGACAGCAGCCAGGCCAGGGTTATCCGAGCAATCAGCCGTACCCGGGGCAGCAGTACCCGCAGGGCGGCCAGCAGTATCCGCAGGGCGGTGGGCAGTATCCGCCGCCGCAGAGCCCGTACGGCGGCTCCCCGCAATACCCGGGGGCCGGCGGCGGACCGCAGTATCCCGGCAACTACGGCGGCGGAGGTTACGGCGGCGGCATGCCGCCGGGGCCCAACCAGGGCGGCTCCGGCAAGGGCCCGCTGATCGCCGTGGTGATCGCCGCGATCGTCGTGGTCGGCGGCATCATCGCCACGCTGGTGGTGGTGCTGGGTGGCGACGACAAGAAGGACAAGACCGCCTCTCCCACGAACAGCGCGACCGGCTCGGCGAGTTCCTCGCCGTCGAGCAGTGCGAGCGCGAGTGCGCCGCCCACCACGCGCCCGACCACCTCGCGTCCGACCACGCCCCGGACCACCGCGTCCGGCACGGCGGACCCGGACCTGCCCTCCGAGGTGCAGTACGTGGACCTGTCCAAGGGCGACTGCGTCACCCTGGACACCACCTCGGGCACCATCGACAAGAAGTCCTGCACCAGCACGCACAACGGCGAGGTCATCATGACCTTCGAGCTGAGCGGCAGCACCTACCCGGGTGAGGCCTCGATCACGGATCAGACCGAGTCGAAGTGCACCCCGGCGATGAACACGGCGGTCGGCGGACGGTCCGACGCCTCGCAGTTCACCTTCACCTACACCTACCCCAAGCAGCCGGGGTGGGACATCGGCCGCCGCAAGGTGACCTGCATCGCGAAGTACAAGTCGGGGCAGACACTCACCAAGCCACTGCGCTGACCCGGGCGCTCGGCCCTTGGGGGAGGGATCGATCCGATGAGCACTCCCGGCGGATATCCCGGCGGTAATCAAGGCGGCGGCTACGGCGGGGGAGGGTACGGCGGAGGAGCCGGGGGCTATCCCGGCGGACCCGCGGGCCCGCCTGCCGCAGGGCCACCCCCGGCGAACCCGCCCTACGACGGTCCGACGATCGGCGGCCCGCCGTACGGAGGCGGCGGCCCGCCGTACGGCGCTGGTCCGCCCTACGGCGGCCCTCCTCCCTACGGCCCGGGCGGCCCCGGCGGCCCGTCCGGCGGCCGGGGCAGCGGACGTGTGGTCGTGATCGTGGTGGTCGTCGCCCTGGTCATCGCCGGCGGCGTGATCGCCCTGGTGCTGAGCCTGGGCGGGGACGGCAAGAAGGACGACAAGGCGGGCCCGGCGGACACCACGGCCGAGTCCACCACCAGCGCACCGCCGACCGGCCCGGAGCCGACCACCGACTCGCCGGAGCCGCCCTCCACCGAGCCGCCGAGCACGGAGCCTCCCGGAACTCCGGTGGCCACCAACTCCAACGGCAGCGTCGCGGTCAAGAAGGTCCCGCTCAGCCCGGGCGACTGCATTGCGTTCGTCACGGGCAGCACGGACGTGAACAAGGTCGCCTGCACGAGCCCGCACGACGGCCAGCACGTCAAGAACGTCGCGCTGCCGGACGGCACCTGGCCCGGCGACGCGGAGATGGACACGAAGGCGTCCGCGGTGTGCAAGCCGATCGCCGAGCCGGTGATCGCCCGGCAACCGCAGGCCGACGAGCTGACCTGGTTGTACATCTATCCGAAGGAATCCGGCTGGAGCGGCGGCGACCGCGAGGTCCAGTGCCTGGTCTCCTACACGGACGAGACCAAGAAGCTGACGGCACCGCTGAAATAGCGACCGGTGCGGGAAACGTCCTCGAACGCCGGACGAGCCGAAATCGGCCCGTCCGGCGTTCGAGGACGACCGGCCGCGGGTCGGTTCAGCGAGGGGCCGTCTTCTGCTGCGCCATCCACGAGGCATGCAGCCGCGCATAGATCCCGCCGGCCGCGACCAGGCGGGCGTGCGGGCCACGCTCGACCAGCTTTCCGGCGTCGAACACGAGCACCTCGTCGGCCGATTCGGCGGTGGACATCCGGTGCGCGATGAACACCGCGGTGCGGCCCCGGGTCAGGCCGTCCAGGGCCCGCCCGATCCGCACCTCGGTGGCCGGGTCGACGGCCGACGTCGCCTCGTCCAGGACCAGCAGGTCCGGGTCGGCAATGTAGGCCCGCACCAGCGCGACCAACTGCCGCTCGCCCGCCGACAACGACTCGCCGCGCTGCCCCACCGGAGTGTCCAGGCCCGCGGCCAGCCCGGCCAGCCAGTCGGCCAGGCCCAGATCGGTGAACGCGGTGCGAATGGCCGCGTCGTCCGCGTCCGGCCGGCCGTACCGCACGTTCTCGCGCAGCGTGGCGTCGAACAGGAAGCCCTCCTGCGGCACCATCACCACCCGGGCGCGCAGCGACGAGAAGCGCACCCGGGGCAGTTCGACGCCGTCCAGGAGCACCCGGCCCTCGTCCGGATCGACCAGCCGGGTCAGCAGCTTGGCGAACGTGGTCTTGCCCGAACCGGTCTCGCCGACCACCGCGACCCGGGTCCTGGGCGCGAGCGTCACGTCCACGTCGTGCAGGATCCGCGGCCCGCCCGGATAGCCGTACGAGACGTGGTCGAACGCGACCTCGACCGGGCCGCGCGGGAGCACCTCGCCCCCCTCGCCCGGGTCGGCGATGTCCGGCTCCGCGTCCAGCACCTCCAGCACCCGACGCCAACCCGCGAGCGCGTTCTGCGCCTCGTTGAGGATCTCCACGCCCATCTGTACCGGGCCCACGAACAGCGTGACCAGGAACAGGAAGGCGACCAGTTCGCCGACGCTGAGCTGCCCGTCGATGCCCAGCCACACGCCCACCACGACCACGAGCCCGTTGGCCAGGCCGACCACGAACTCGCCCATCGGGAAGGTCAGCGCGACGAACAGCTGGGCGCGAGTCTGCGCGTCCCGGTGCGCGTTCACCGACTCGTCGATGCGATGCGCGGTGCGCTCCTCGATGCCGTGCGCACGCACGATCGCGGCGCCCACGACCGGCTCGGCGATGGCGCCGAGCATCCGGCCCATGGCCACCCGTACGTGCGAGTAGGCCGCGGCGATGCGCTTTTGCACCGCGCGCATGAAGAAGTACAGCGGCGCGAAGCACACCCACACCAACAGCGTGAGCTGCCACGAGTAGACGAACATCAGCACCGTCACCAGCGCGATCTGCCCGACGCTGACGATCAGCAGCAGACCGCCGAACTGGATGAACCGGCTGATCGTGTCCACGTCGCCGGTCACCCGCGAGACCAGCGAGCCGCGCTTCTCGGACTGCTGGTGCAGCGTGGACAGGTCGTGGATGTGCCGGAACGCGGCCACCCGCAGGGTGGACAGGCCGCGCTCGCTGGTGCGGTACAGGCGCACGTTCATCGCGTACGCGGACACCGCGGTGACCACCACGGCGAGCGCCGCGACCGCGGCCATCGTGCGCACCACGGTCAGGTCGGGACCGGCGTCGGCGCGCAGCCCGCGGTCGATGGTCTGCTGCACGGCCAGCGGCACCACGATCCGCCCGGCCGTGCCGACCACGGCGAGCAGCAGCGTGACGATCAGGCCCTCGGTGAACTCCGGGGTCATGCGCAGGCCGCGGCGCAGCACGGCGAGGCCGGACTCGGCGGGCCCGGTGGAGTCGGGGTCGGCGCCGATGCGCGACCCGGGTTTTTGGTTCGGCTCGGGCGCCTTGCGCACGACGGTGGCGATACTCATGAAGCCGTGGCCTCCTCGGCCTCGCTGACGTCGATGTCGATGTCCTCGTCCACGCCCTCGCGCGCGGCCCGCTCGTAGGCGTTGACCAGCCGGCGGTAGCCCACCGAGCGGTCCAGCAGCTCGTGGTGCGGGCCGCGATCGAGCACCCGGCCGCCCTCGACGTAGACCACCTCGTCGGCGAGCGCGATGGTGGCCTTGCGGTAGGCGACCACGACCACGGTCGCCGGTCCCGCGTCGCGCAGCCCGTGCAGGATGGCCGCCTCCACCCGCGGGTCCACGGCCGAGGTCGCGTCGTCCAGGACCAGCAGGCGCGGCCGGCGCACCAGCGCCCGGGCCAGCGCGATCCGCTGGCGCTGCCCACCGGAGAGCGTGGTCCCGCGCTCGCCCACCTGGGTGTCCAGGCCCTCGGGCAGCGCGGTCACGAAGTCGGCCTGGGCGATCCGCAGCGCCTCGTGCACCGCCGCGTCGTCCAGGTCCAGACCCAGGGTGATGTTGTCGCGCACGCTGTCGTCGAACAGGAACGCCTGCTGCGGGACCAGCGCGGCGGTGGCCGCGACCCCGCCGCGCCGATAGTCGCGCAGGTCGGTGCCGTCCAGCAGGACCCCGCCGTCGAGCGGATCGACCAGGCGCACCAGCAGCGACACCAGCGTGGACTTGCCGGAGCCGGTCGGCCCGACGATCGCGATGGTGCGCCCGGGCTCGACGTCGAAGGCCACGTCGTGCAGCACGTCGGTGTCGTCGGTGTAGCCGAAGCGCACCGCGCGGGCCTCCAGACGGGCCGGCCCGGCCGCCGAGTCGCCGCCCTCGATCGCGCCGTAGGCGTGCTCGCCCTCCGCGTCCAGCACCCCCTTGACCCGGTCGAAGCCGACCACCGAGCGCGGCATGTCGCCCAGCAGCCAGCCGATCGCCCGGACCGGGAAGGCCAACAGGGTGAACAGGTAGGCCACCTGCACCAGGTCACCGGGAGCCAGGTTCCCGTGCGAGACCCGCACCGTGCCGACCACCAGCACGAGCAGCACACCGAAGCTCGGCAGCGCCTCCAACATCGGGTCGAACAGGGCCCGGACCCGGCCCACCGCGATGTTCGCGTCGGCCAACTCGCGCGAGGCGGCGGCGAAGCGGGTGGTCTCCTCGGTCTCCCGACCCAGCGTCTTGACCACCAGCGCACCGTCGAAGCTCTCGTGCGCGATCTCGGCGACGTCGGCGCGCAACTCCTGCGCGCGCATCGCCAGCGGACCCTGCTTGCGCTGGTAGATCACGTTGAGCACGGCGATCGCCGGGAAGATCACGAAGCCGACCAGCGCGAGCGCCCAGTCGGTGAGCACCATCGAGATCGCCGCGACGAACAACATCACCACCACGCCGGTGGCCATCGGCAGCGGCGCGACCGGGTTCCAGGCCGCCTCGACGTCGGCGTTCGCGTTGGACAGCAGCGTCCCGGTGGGGTGGCGGTGGTGCCACGCGAGCGGCAGACGCAGGTATTGCCGGGTGACCCGGCGCCGGTAGGTGGCCTGAAGGCGGTACTGCATCACGCCCGCCCACAACCGGCGGCCGATCACCCCGAACGCCTTGAGCAGCGCGATCCCGAACACCGCCGCGAACGCGCCGACCAGCGCGCCGGCCGTGGTCCGACCGTCCCGGAAGGCCGGGATGATCACGTCGTCGGTGACCCGGCCGAGCACCAGCGCCGAGCCGACGGTCATCACGCCGTACACCGCGCTCGCGCCCACCGCGGCGGCGAAGATCCTGGGTTCCTCGCGGATCGCCACGCCGAGTACGCGCAGTCCTTGTCGCAGCACGACCTTGTCCGCCACGGGGCTCACTTTCACGGGAATCCGGCCGCCGCGAACGGGGCAGTCCGACAGGGGTGTCCAAAGATGGTTGTCCAATGAAAGTACAAGGCGCCCACGACGGTCCCGATTCCCGTCCGGACCCTCGATTCGACCCGGATCGACCGGCGCGCCTCGGCTTGGAGCGGATCTTTCCCGCATGTCACCCTGTTTCGGGCGCTCGCGCCGGACCGGCCGGAGTGTGCCCCGCCCACGCAACCGAACCCCGGGCCGGCCGCGTCTTTAGGGCGTGCCCTGACCATGATCGACAGACCGAGGACGCCGCTGTGGGCCTCACCAGCCTCAAACTGATAATCCTGCTCGGCGTCGTCGCGTTCGCGGCAGCCGCCGCCGCCGTGTTCTTCTGGCCCAAGTTGTCCCGCCAGGGGGTGCTGCCGATCCTGGGACGGATCGGCATCCTGCTGAGCACGCAGGTGCTGCTGATGGCCACCGTGGCGGTGATCGGCAACCGCTACTTCGTCTTCTACACGACCTGGGACGACCTGCTCGGGCACACCGGCAAGCCCGTCGTGAACTTCGGCGCCGCCGGCCCCGGTGACGTGCCCAAACTGGTCAAGGAGAACGGGACCGAGACGATCGACGTCCCGCAGGGCAAGAACCCCCAGGCCGCGGGCCAGATCATGCAGGTCGACGTGGCCGGCCGGCGCAGCGGCATGGGCTCCCCGGCGCTGGTGTACCTGCCGCCGCAGTACTTCCAGGCCCAGTACAAGGACCGGCGCTTCCCGGTCGTGGTCGTGCTCACCGGCTACCCCGGCAACGAGCGCAACCTGGTCACCCGTCTGGAACTGCCCAAGTTCGCCGCGAACGAGATAGCCGCAGGTCGGGTCCAGCCCACCATCTACGTGATGATGAGACCGAGCGCCGGCGCCAACCGCGACACCGAGTGCACCGACGTGCCCGGCGGACCGCAGGTGGGCATGTTCTTCAGCCAGGACCTGCCCGAGGCGATCAGCCAGGCCTACCGGGTCGCGCCCGGAGCGCGCGGCTGGGCCATGCTCGGCGACTCCACCGGCGGCTACTGCGCCGCCAAGCTGGCCATGCTCAACTCGGACCGGATCGGCGCGGGCGTCGCACTGTCCGCCGACTACGGCGCGCCGATGGACGGCGACACCGGCGACCTGTACGGCGGCAGCAAGGCGTACCGCAACCAGAACGACCTGATGTGGCGGCTGAGGAACATGCCGATGCCGCCGGTCAGCCTGCTGCTCACCAGCAGCGAGAGCGGCGAGCCCAACCTGCCCGAGACCAGGGAGTTCCAGCGACTGGCCAAGCCGCCGCTCAAGGTGGACACGCTGGTGCTGCCCACCGGCGGACACAACTTCAAGACCTGGCAGGCGGTGCTGCCGGACGCGCTGCGCTGGCTGAGCGCGCAGCAGAAGAGCGATCAGCCCAAGGATTCCGCCCCGGTGGCCGCCTCGCCCTGACACCCGCGCCGCCACGATCCTCCGGATCGGGCCCCGGTTGCCTTGACCGCGCCCGGTGCGGGCCGAAGGATCGGCACATGCCGACATCCCACGCTCGCACCGAACGCGCCGCACTCGCCGAACTGCTGCGCGTCCTGGGCCCGGACGCACCGACCCTGTGCGCGGGCTGGACCACCCGCGACCTCGCGGCCCACCTGGTGGTCCGCGAGCACCGCCCCGACTCGGCGCCGGGCATCATGCTCGCGCCGCTCGCGGGCTACACCGAGAAGGTCCGGCTGCGGCAGGCGGCCAAGCCGTACGAGCAGAGCGTGCGGCAGGTCGCGGACGGCCCGCCGAAGTTGTCCGTGTTCGGCATCCCCGGCGTGGACGCGGCGGCCAACACGATGGAGTACTTCATCCACCTGGAGGACGTACGCCGGGCCCAACCCGGCGGCGCCGAACCGCGCGAACTGGACCCCGAACTCACCGAGATCCTGTGGAAGCGGGCCAGGGGCGCCGCACGGATGGCGCTGCGCGGCGTCCCGGTGGGCGTGGCGCTGCGCCGCACCGACACCGCGACCGGGCAACCCGCGCAGACCGTGCACAAGGGCACGCCCGTGGTGACGCTGAGCGGACACCCGGGCGAGTTGCTCCTGTACCTGTTCGGTCGCAAGGACCAGGCCCGGGTCGAGATCGAGGGTGAAGCGGCCGCGATCGAGACCCTGCGTACGGCCCGTACCGGCCTGTGAACACCCGGCCGGGCGGCCCGCGTCGGTCTGCGACAATGCGCGCATGACCGGTGCCCCCCACCCGCCCGCGCGGCCGTCCGACCTCGACCCGACCATCGCCGCGCGCCTCAAGCGCGACCCCGACGGCCTGATCGCCGCCGTGGCGCAGGCCGCCGACTCCGGCGAGGTGCTGATGGTCGGCTGGATGGACGACGAGGCGCTGCACCGCACGCTGACCACCGGCCGATGCACCTACTGGAGTCGCAGCCGGCAGGAGTACTGGGTCAAGGGCGACACCTCCGGCCACGTGCAGAAGGTCCGCTCGGTCGCGCTCGACTGCGACGGCGACGCCGTGCTCGTGCGGGTCGAGCAGACCGGCGCCGCGTGTCACACCGGCGACCGCACCTGCTTCGACGCGGACGTCCTGCTCGTCTCCGACTGACCGCCGCCGGAGCCGGGCCCGCGTGGCCCAGGCTCCGCCCGACCTCGCCGCCCGGGAGATTGCGCACGCCATGACCACCGGAACCGTCACCCCCGACCTCGACACCTTCCGGACGCTCGCGCGCGACCGGCGGGTCATCCCCGTCACCCGGCGCTTCCTGGCCGACGGCGACACCCCCGTGGGCCTGTACCGCAAGCTCGCCGCCGAGCGGCCCGGCACCTTCCTGCTCGAATCCGCCGAGAACGGCCGTTCGTGGTCGCGCTATTCGTTCGTGGGCGTGCGCAGCGCGGCGGTGCTCACCGAGGCGGCCGGGCGGGCCCGCTGGCTGGGCACCCCGCCGGTGGGCGTGCCGGTGGACGGCGATCCGCTGGAGGTGCTCCGGGCCACCGTGGCCGCGTTGCACACCCCGCACGGCGTCCCGGGCCTGGAACTGCCGCCGCTGACCGGCGGGATGGTCGGCTACCTCGGCTACGACGTGGTGCGCCGGCTGGAACGGCTGCCGGAGTCGGCCGTGGACGACCTGCACGTGCCCGAGTTGATGATGTTCCTGGCCACCGACCTGGCGGTGCTCGACCACGTGGACGGCAGCGTGCTGCTGATCGCCAACGCGATCAACCACGACAACCGCGAGTCCGGCGTCGACGACGCCTATCACGCGGCGGTGGCCCGGCTGGACGCGATGACCGCCGACCTGGCCCGGCCGACCGGTTTGGCCGCGGCGGCGTTCGAGCGCGGCGCGGTCGCCGAGGCGGTCGGCCCGTGGGGCTCGACCGCCTATCGCAAGGCGGTGGAGGCGGCCAAGGAGGAGATCCGGGCCGGCGAGGCGTTCCAGATCGTGTTGTCCCAGCGCTTCGAGATGCCCACCGAGGCCGGTGCCCTGGACGTGTACCGGATCCTGCGCGCGACCAACCCCAGCCCGTACATGTACCTGTTCCGGCTGCCGGGTCCGGACGGCGGCGCCGAGGGCGGCTTCGACGTGGTGGGCTCCAGCCCCGAGGCGCTGGTCAAGGTCGAGGACGGGCGCGCGATGCTGCACCCGATCGCGGGCACCCGTCCGCGCGGCGCCACCCCGGCCGAGGACGCCGACCTGGCCGAGGAGTTGCTCGCCGACCCCAAGGAACGCGCCGAGCACCTGATGCTCGTCGACCTGGGCCGCAACGACCTGGGCCGGGTCTGCGCGCCCGGCACGGTCGAGGTGATCGACTTCATGTCGGTCGAGCGGTACAGCCACGTGATGCACATCGTGTCCACCGTGGTGGGCGAGCTGGCCCCGGGCCGCACCGCGTTGGACGTGTTCGCCGCGTGTTTCCCGGCGGGCACCCTGTCCGGCGCGCCCAAGCCGCGCGCGATGGAGATCATCGAGAACTTCGAGCCCACCCGGCGCGGCCTGTACGGCGGTTGTGTGGGCTACGTCGACTTCGCCGGCGACCTGGACACCGCGATCGCGATCCGTACCGCGCTGATCCGCGACGGCGTGGCCTACGTCCAGGCCGGAGCGGGTGTGGTCGCCGACTCCTCGCCCGAGGCCGAGGACGTCGAATGCCGCAACAAGGCGGCCGCGGTGCTGCGCGCGGTGGCCATCGCGGCGACGCTCGAACCGGCGCACGACGTCCGGACCGGGTAGGCCCGCGAACCCCGGGTCGGGCCGCCGCGAGGCGTGGGTCATGCTGGTGACATGAGCGACGCGAGGACCGAGGCCGGCGCAGCGCGTGCCGGCACCGAGACGGACGGCCGAGCGGCCGGCGAACCGGCCGGCGCTGCCGCGGGGCGGGCGGCGGAGCCGGGCGAGGCGGGGTCGGTCGAGGACCGGGCGCTGCGCGAGCGCAGGGCGGCCCGGCGCGAGTTGACCGTCACGGTCCTGCTCGCCCTGGTCGGCGCGGCCCTGGTGCTCTCGGTGGCCGGCCGCACCTGGGCCGAGGGCACCGCACCGGTGCACGGCTCGCGGATCGCGGTACACGCGAGCGGCAACGCGATCAACAAGGCGACCTCCGCATTGGCCCTGCTCGGGCTCGCGGGCGGCCTCGCGGTGCTCGCCACCCGGACGATCGGCCGGACCGCGATCGGTGCCCTGGTGACCCTGGCCGGGATCGGCGTCACGGTGCTGGCCGTGCGGGGCGCGGGCGACACGTCGGCGGTGAACTCCGAGGCGGCGGGCAAGGCGGCCGTCGAGGGGGTCCGCGCGGTGGACGTGAGCCACACGATCTGGCCGTGGTTCGCGGCCGTGGGCGGCGTGCTGATCCTGCTCGCGGGCCTGCTCGTGGTGCTTCGGGGCCGGCGCTGGCCCGGTATGTCCAACCGCTACGAGGCCCCGGCGGGCAAGGCGGTCGCCGCCAAGCGCGGCCCGGCCACCAACGCCGACCTGTGGAACGCGTTGGACCGGGGCGAGGACCCCACGCGCTGAGCACTGCTCCCGACGGGTGACAATAAGAATCGCGCGGTTGTGATCGCGGCGCCCCGACGGCGTCACGGCAACCGCGCCCACGCGTGTGAAATGTGAAGCCGAAGGAGTTGAGCGATGTCGTCGCAAGCCGGAAACCACGGCAGCACCCCCGCCGCCTGGACCGTGACCATACTGGCGCTGATCGGCTGCACGATCTCCGGCGTCGCGATGATCGCGGCCAACGTGATGTTGTTCTGGGCCGGTGCGGCCGTGGTCCTGGTGGGCTGCGTCGCCGGTGCGGGCATGCGGATGGGTGGTCTGGGCGCGGCACCCGCACGTCGCTGACGTCCGGCTTCGGCCTCGCGTGTGGCCGGGCCGGACCATCCGGCCTCGAGCGTCGGCCCGGCTGATTCGGCTTCGAGCGTCGGCCGGGCCGGTGGGTTCGCCCGGTCGGCGTTTGCGGCGGTGGGCTCGGTGCTGTTCTAGGGTGGGCGTGCCGTTGCGGCGCTACGCCGAGGGGGGAATGTGGCCTACGGCTACCCGGGGGCTCCCGGTGGCGGTGAGGAGCGTTCGGATCGGACGCGGGAGTGGAACGCGCCGGCCCGGCCGTTCGGGCACGCCATGCCGTACGGGCCGCCGACCACGCCGCCGCCCGCCGGTCCGCCGCCCGGCCCACCGGAGAACTACCTCGCGTGGGCGGTCGTGGCGACCGTCTTCTGCTGCTTCCTCGCGGGTGTGCCCGCGCTGCTCGCGGCGACCAGTGTCAACGAGCGTTGGCACCGCGGCGACGTGGCCGGTGCCCGGCTCGCCTCGTTGCGGGCCCGCAACTGGACCATCGGCACGGTCCTGCTCGGCGTGATCTTCTGGACCACCTGGATGGTCGGCGTCTTCCTTCTCGGCTGGAAAGACACGCTGGGTGACCTCTGACGGCGCACCCCGACGGCACAATGGGCCGATGACCACCCCGGCCCGCCCCGCGCCCGGCACCGGCTTCCGGCTGCGCAACCTCGGTCTGCCCGCCGCGAGCCTGGCCCTGCTCGCCGCCGCGACCGCCTGGGTGGGGGTGGTCGATCCGCGCGAGAGCGGCCACTATCCCCCCTGTCCGTACCTGGTGGTCACCGGCCTGGCCTGCCCAGGCTGCGGCGGGTTGCGGTGCGTGCACGCGCTCACCCATCTCGACCTGTCCGCCGCGCTGGGCTACAACGCGCTGGCGGTCGCGCTGTTCCCGCTGATCGGCCTGTTGTGGCTGCGCTGGGCGGTGCGTACCGCGCGCGGCGAGCCGCGCCGGGGGTTGGCCGATCCCCGCGCGCTGTGGGGCCTGCTCGCGGTCGTGCTGCTCTTCTGGGTCGTCCGGGACCTGCCGTTCGGCGCGCCGCTCGCGCCCTGACGCACAGTGACGACCGGTGATTCGCCGGCCGGACCGTGCGCACGAACCCACCGTGCGACGCCGTATGCTGCCCCCACCTCTTCGGCGGTGCGGCGTGGACGGGTCTGTTCGAATCGGCCTATACCATCGGAGAGCCGGGGGAGCAGGTTCTCCGGACAAACGAGGGGATGTAGGGCGTGACGGTTCTCGACGAGATCATCGACGGTGTCAACGCCGACCTCGCCGAACGACAGGCCCGCGTTTCCCTTGACGAGATCAAGGAACTCGCGGCCCAGGCGCCGGCGCCCCGCGACGCGGAGAGCATCCTGCGCGGCGACGGCATCGCCGTCATCGCCGAGGTCAAGCGCTCCAGCCCCTCCAAGGGCGCGCTCGCCGCGATCGCCGACCCGGCCGGCCTGGCCGCCGACTACGAGTCCGGCGGCGCCTCGGTGATCAGCGTGCTCACCGAGCAGCGCCGATTCGGCGGCTCGCTCGACGACCTCGACGCCGTTCGCGCCGCGGTCGACGTCCCGGTCCTGCGCAAGGACTTCATGGTGACGAGCTACCAGCTGTGGGAGGCCCGCGCACACGGCGCGGACGTGGCCCTGCTGATCGTCGCCGCCCTGGAGCAGAACGCGCTGATCTCGCTGATCGAGCGGTCCCGCTCGATCGGTCTCACCACGATCGTGGAGGTCCACGACGAGGAGGAGACCGCCCGCGCGCTCGACGCCGGCGCCACCGTGATCGGCGTCAACGCGCGCAACCTCAAGACCCTGGAAGTGGACCGCAACAACTTCGCCCGGATCGCCCCGCTGATCCCGGACTCGTGCGTGCGCATCGCCGAGTCCGGCGTGCGCGGTCCGCACGACCTGATCGCCTACGCCAACAACGGCGCCGACGCCGTTCTGGTGGGCGAGTCCCTGGTCACCGGTCGCGACCCGCGCAGCTCGGTCGCCGACCTGGTCGCCGCGGGCGCCCACCCGGCGATCCGGCACGGACGCAGCTGAGGACGCGAGCGGCATGAGCATGGACCCGCGACTGGCCAGGGGCTGCAAGCCCCGGGGCTGCCGCGCGCCCGCCCGTCGGGCCCGCGGACGCCGGGTGCGTTACGTGATCGGCTGCGAGCCCGGCCAGGTGCCGGGCAGCCGATGGCGCGGACACGTTTCCTGACCCACCCGTCAGCAACGTGCCGTCCGCACGGCATGCCACACCGACAAGGACCTCGCATGTCCAGCAAAGCCCAACTGCCGGACCCCTCCGGCCACTTCGGCGTATTCGGCGGGCGTTTCCTGCCCGAGGCGCTGATCGCCGCACTCGACGAACTGACCTCCGCCTACGAGAAGGCCAAGGACGACCCGGAGTTCCAGGCCGAGTTCACCGGCCTGCTGCGCGACTACGCCGGGCGCCCGAGCATCATCACCGAGGCGCCCCGCTTCGCCGAGCACGCCGGCGGCGCGCGGATCATCCTCAAGCGCGAGGATCTCAACCACACCGGCTCGCACAAGATCAACAACGTGCTCGGCCAGGCCATCCTGACCAAGCGCATGGGCAAGACCCGGGTGATCGCCGAGACCGGCGCCGGCCAGCACGGCGTGGCCACCGCGACCGCGTGCGCCCTGCTCGGCCTCGACTGCGTCGTCTACATGGGCGAACTCGACACCCAGCGCCAGGCGCTGAACGTGGCCCGAATGCGGGTGCTCGGCGCCGAGGTGATCCCGGTGGCGATCGGCTCGCGCACCCTCAAGGACGCGATCAACGAGGCGCTGCGCGACTGGGTCGCCAACGTCGACAACACCCACTACCTGCTCGGCACCGCGGCCGGCGCACACCCCTTCCCGGCGATGGTCCGCGACTTCGTCAAGGTCATCTCGGTGGAGGCCCGGCAGCAGGTGCTCGACCTGACCGGCAAGCTGCCGGACGCGGTCTGCGCGTGCGTGGGCGGCGGCTCCAACGCGATCGGCGCCTTCCACGCGTTCATCCCGGACGAGGGCGTGCGGCTGTACGGCTTCGAGGCGGGCGGCGACGGCGTGGAGACCGGACGGCACGCCGCCTCGATCACCGGCGGCTCGATCGGCGTCCTGCACGGCGCACGCACCTACCTGCTCCAGGACGAGTACGGGCAGACCCGGGAGTCGCACTCGATCTCGGCCGGCCTGGACTACCCGGCGGTCGGCCCCGAGCACGCGTGGCTGCACCAGACCGGCCGGGCGATCTACCGGCCGATCGACGACGCCCCCGCGATGGAGGCGTTCCGGCTGCTGTGCCGCACCGAGGGCATCATCCCGGCGATCGAATCGGCGCACGCCCTGGCCGGCGCGATCGAGGTCGGACGCGAACTCGGACCGGACGCGACCATCCTGGTGAACCTCTCCGGGCGCGGCGACAAGGACATGCACACCGCCGCCAAGTACTTCGATCTCCTCGACGCGGAAGCGGAGCAGTCGTGACCGGCACCGGCACCACCACCAGGCTGACCGAGGTGCTGGCCGCGGCCCGCGCCGAGAACCGCGCCGCGCTGGTCGGCTACCTCCCGGCGGGCTACCCCTCCGCCGAGGGCTCCGCCGCCGCGATGCGGGCGATGGTCGAGGGCGGCTGCGACATCATCGAGGTCGGCCTGCCCTACAGCGACCCGCAAATGGACGGCCCCGTCATCCAGCGCGCCGTCGAACACGCACTCGCCCACGGCACCAACACCCACCACGTGATCGACAACGTGCGCGCCGTCGCCGAGACCGGCGCCGCGACGCTGGTCATGTCGTACTGGAACCCGATCGAGCGCTACGGCGTCGAGCGGTTCGCGAGCGAACTGGCCGCGGCCGGCGGCAGCGGGGTGATCACCCCCGACCTGATCCCGGACGAGGCACACGACTGGATCGCCGCCACCGACCGGCACCACCTGGACCGGATTTTCCTGGTCGCCCTGTCCTCCTCCGACGAGCGCGTCGCCTACACCACCCGCCACTGCGGCGGTTTCGTCTACGCCGCGTCCGTCATGGGCGTCACCGGGGCCCGGGCCTCGGTGAGTTCGCTCGCCGGCGACCTGGTCGCGCGTGCCCGCAAGACCACCGACCTGCCGATCTGCGTCGGCCTGGGCGTCTCCACGGCCGCCCAGGCGGCCGAGGTCGCGGCCTACGCCGACGGCGTCATCGTCGGCTCCGCGTTCGTGCGCGCCCTGCTGGACGCGCCGAACGAACAGGCCGGCCTGGACGCCGTCCGTGCCCTGGCCGCGGAGCTCGCCGAGGGTGTCCGCAAGCGCTGACGCCCACGGAAAGCCACCGGTCCGTGTAAAAACGCGCCGAAAGGTACATCGGCTCCTCAGCGGCCGCCGCAGCACTTCCGCGGCGGCCGTTGCCATGTCCGCGTCATCCCGCCCCCATCCGCATCCACATCCACATCCACATCCGCATGCACATCGGAGGAACCAGCGTTGAGCACCAAACCCGGGACCAACCGAACACCCGTCATCCTGGCCGTCGTCGGCGTGCTCGTGGTCGCGGTGCTGGCCGCCGTCCTGGGCGTGGTGTTCACCGTCGGCCACGACGACAAGGACGACGACTCCGACAACGCCAAGGGGTCGAACGCGGCCAAGACCGCCATCCGCGACATCGACCCCGCCACGCTGCCCGCCGCCGTGCAGGCCGACGGCACCATTCGGGTCGGCAACCCCTCGGCACCGGTCACCGTCACCGTGTTCGAGGACTTCCGCTGCCCGTTCTGCAAGCGCTTCGAGACCGGCTTCGGCCCGCTCCTGGCCGACTACGCGGAGGCCGGAAAGATCAGGGTCGACTACCACATCGCCTCCTTCCTGGACGGCAAGCTCGGCGGCACCGGCTCGGTCAAGGCGGCGAACGCCGCACGCTGCTCGGTGGACGCGGGCAAGTTCGCCGCCTACCACGCGGTGCTGTTCGAGAACCAGCCCGAGGAGTCCGAGGACGGCTACACCGCCGCCCGGCTGCTCGACCTGGCCGGCCAGGTTCCCGGCCTGCGCGGCGAGGCGTTCGACGCGTGCGTGAACACCGACGCCAACGCCGCGTGGGTGACCGCCGCCGAGAGCGCGTTCGAAAGCTCCGGCGTCTCCGCCACGCCCGCCGTCGCGGTGGACGGAAAAATTCTGGACGGCGGGAACTCGGCCATGCGTTCGCCCGACAACCTTCGTGAACTGCTCGACCAGCGCCTGGAGAACCCCGGGAGTGGTAAGGCGGCACTCGGACAGGAACCTAAGGTGCCTTCGGCCGGTTAGACAGGACATGTGCCGGTCCGGGGTGCGGGGGACCACCGGACCGGGGTCCCCGCGCCTCACCCGTCGTGACGGAGGTCAGACCTTGGAAGGCAAGACGATCGAGCCGGTGGCCGAGCGGTGACCGCGACGGCCACCCCCAACGGCACCGCACCCGCCGGCCCGCTCGCGAGCCTGCGCAGGGTCGCCCCCTGGATCGGCCTCGCCGCCCGACTGGGCCTGGCCTTCGTCTGGGCGTACGCGGGCTGGGAGAAGGCGCTCGACCCCGACCAGGCCGCATACGCGGTCCGGGGCTACGACGTACTGCCCGACGATCTCGTCGAGCCGGTCGGCTACGCCCTGCCCTACCTGGAACTGGGCCTGGCCCTGCTCCTGGTGGTCGGGATCGGCACCCGCCTGGTCGCGTCCTTGTCCGCGCTGCTCCTGCTCGTGTTCATCGCGGGCATCGCCCAGGCCTGGGCGCGCGGTCTGGCGATCGACTGCGGCTGCTTCGGCGGCGGCGGGCCGGTCGAACCGGACAAGACCGCCTACCTCGAGGAGATCCTGCGGGACTGCGGCTTCATGCTGCTCGCGATCTGGCTGATCGTCTTCCCGCGCACCCGTCTGTCCGCGGACGCCTGGCTGTTCCCCGAGGAACCGCCGTACGACCGCTACCGGGACGACGACGCGGACGACGAGGACGAGCGGGACACGGACGCGGACGAGTACCGCGGGGACGCGAACCGGAACCCCGGAAACCGGGAACTGAAAGGCCCTGAGATCACGTGAGCTCGAAGAATTCCGAAGGCAAGCGCACCGCGCGCGAGCGGATGGCCCAGGAGCGCGCCCGGCAGCAGGCGCTGGACAAGCGCCGGCGCGTGCTGGTCATCGCAGGTGCGGTGGTGGCCGTCCTCGCGGTGGTCGCCATCATCGGCGTGGTCGTCGGCATGTCCAAGACCAACAAGAAGAAGGGCCCCTGGAAGGACGCGCTCGCCAAGCCGTTCAGCGCCCCCGCGAACCTGTCCGCGGACGGTCTGGGCGTCCCCGTCGGCAGCAATCCGAACGCCCCCTCGTTGATCATGTACGAGGACTTCCGCTGCCCGATCTGCCACGAGGTGGAAAAGGCACTCGGCCCCACCCTGCGGCAGATGGCCGACGCCGGCACCATCAAGATCGACTACCACATCGCCTCGTTCCTGGACGGCAAGCTCGGCGGCAACGGCTCCAAGTACGCGGCCAACGCCGCCGGCTGCGCGCAGAACGCGGGCAAGTTCGCCCCGTACCACGACACGCTCTTCGCCAACCAGCCGAACGAGCTGGACGACAAGTTCGCCAGTCGGTCCTACCTGCTCGACCTCGCGGGCAAGGTGGACGGCCTGCGCACGCCCACCTTCGACGCCTGCGTCAACGACCTGAGCGTGGCCGGCTGGGTCGACAAGGTCGAGGACGCGTTCCAGAACGCCAAGATCGGCGACACCCCGGTCACCGGCACCCCGACCGCGGGTATCAACGGCAAGACCATCGACCTGATCGTCAAGGGTCGCGGCCTGGCCACCCCCGACGAGGTGCGCGCGCAGATCCTGGCTGCGATCAAGTAGTCACCCTCCGTTCCGCCGACGCGCGGGCGCGGCACCGTTTCCCCGGTGCCGCGCCCGTTCGCATGTGCCCGCCGGCACACGTTCGCCCCCACACCCGGTAGCGTCGTATCCGCCATGGACCTCGCATTCATTCCCAGCCCCTCCCGCGGCCGGATCGACCTCGGTCCGATCCCGCTGCGCGGCTACGCGCTGTGCATCATTCTCGGTGTCGTCCTCGCGATCTGGCTCGGCGAGCGACGCTGGGTCGCCCGAGGCGGCCGCGCCGGCACCGTCGGCGACATCGCCGTGTGGATGGTGCCCTTCGGCCTCGTCGGAGGCCGCCTCTACCACGTCATCACCACGCCGGGACCGTACTTCGGCGACGGCGGCGACCCCATGCAGGCCTTCGCCGTCTGGAAGGGCGGCCTCGGCATCTGGGGCGCGATCGCGCTCGGCGGGGTGGGCGCCTGGATCGGCTGCCGGCGCCGGGGCATCCCGCTACCCGCGTTGGCCGACGCGCTCGCCCCGGGCATCGTGCTCGCCCAGGCCGTGGGCCGCTGGGGCAACTGGTTCAACCAGGAGCTCTACGGCCGCGAGAGCGACGTGCCCTGGGCGGTGAAGATCGACGGCGACCACAACGTGATCGACCCCGGTCAGGCCGGCACCTTCCACCCGACGTTTCTGTACGAGTCGCTGTGGTGCGTGGGCGTCGCGGCGCTGGTGATCTGGGCCGACCGCCGATTCAAGCTGGGCCACGGCCGGGCCTTCGCGCTCTACGTCGCGGGCTACACGGTGGGCAGATTCTGGATCGAGTACATGCGCGTCGACGACGCCGAACACGTGCTGGGCATGCGGCTGAACAACTGGACCGCGATCCTCGTGTTCGCCGGCGCGATCGCCTACATCTGGATCTCGGCACGCAAGCACCCCGGCCGCGAGGATCCGGCCACGCTGCGCGGCCACGACGCGGAGTCGGAGACGGACGCGAAGGACGCGACGGACGCGAAGGCGGCGTGGGATCCGGAGGACGCGAAGAGCGCGACGGACGCCGACGCCGACGCCGACGCGACCGCGGATGCGCGCCGCGACGCGGACGGGCCCGACGCCGACGCCGATGCGGTCGCCGACGCCGACGCCGACGCCGAGCCCACCCCCGTGGCCCTGCGCAAGCCCGCCGACAAGGGCTGACCCCGCCGCACCGGAGGCTGCCCCGAACCCGCCACACCGCGGGTTCGGGGCAGCCTCCTCGGGTTCGGACAGGCTTTCCTGGCCGGCGGCGGTTCGGGCCGAAACGGTAGCGTCCAGGTCCCAGCGTGACGAGAGGGCCGAACGACCTTGAAGACCACCGACACAGCCGCCGAGGTCCCCGACGCAGGCCCGACGCTCGGGCACCGGGACGGCATCGACCACACCCACCGCGACATCGGCGGCGGTTGGCTGCGCCCGGCCGTGTTCGGCGCGATGGACGGACTGGTCTCCAACTTCGCGCTGATCGCCGGCATCGTCGGCAGCGACGCCACACCCAGGACCGTCGTGGTCACCGGGCTGGCCGGACTGGCCGGCGGCGCCTTCTCGATGGCGGCGGGGGAGTACACCTCGGTCGCCTCGCAGGCCGAGCTGGCCCGCGCCGAGGTCGAGGTGGAGCGCCGCGAACTGTGCCGCAGCCCCGAGGCCGAACAGCGCGAACTCGCCGAGCTCTACATCGCCCGCGGCCTGGACGAGGACCTCGCCGTCGAGGTGGCCCGCCAACTCTCCCGCGACCCCGAACTGGCCCTGGAGATCCACGCCCGCGAGGAACTCGGCGTCGACCCGCACGACCTGCCCTCGCCGTGGCTCGCCGCCGGCTCCTCGTTCGCCTTCTTCGCCATCGGCGCGCTGCTCCCGCTGCTGCCCTACCTGCTCGGCGCCGGCACGTTGGCGCCCGCCCTGGTGCTGACCGCGCTCGGCCTGTTCGGCGCCGGCGCCGTGGTCTCGCGGGTGACCGCGCGACCGTGGTGGTTCGGCGGCACCCGCCAGTTGGTCCTCGGCGCCGCCGCGGGCGGGCTGACCTACCTGCTCGGCCTGCTGATCGGCCGCCAGGTGTGACGGGTGAGGCATACGTAACACGGGTGTAGCACCGCGACCCCACCCGGAAACCACCGATTCCCACGGGTCGGACACCCAGTTTCGGTACCGGGATGGTCGGGAATGAGGCAGCTGACATGCCGAGGCGACCGGCGCGGCGCAGCGTCCGTGAACCACCGGTACACCCTGGTGACCGCATGGTGAGACGGGTTTGTCCCGGGTTCCGGATACACGTACCGATCGTGTAACCTGCACGAAATCGCAGAGGGCCAACGTCGTCCCTGTTGCGCACCACACGCCACGACGACGACGGGAGCGCCCATGCCTCCTGCCATGCCCGCAACTCCGGGCCCCCTCTTCTCCGCGCTTCCCGCGGCACAGGGGTTGTACGACCCCCGTAACGAGCACGACGCCTGCGGTGTCGGATTCGTGGCCACGCTCACCGGCGAGCCCAGCCACGACATCGTCGACCAGGCCCTGACCGTCCTGCGGAACATGGAGCACCGGGGCGCCACCGGCGCCGAGGCCGACACCGGCGACGGCGCGGGCATCCTGATCCAGGTCCCGGACACCTTCCTGCGCGAGAGCGTCCGCTTCGAGCTGCCCGCCGCGGGCGGCTACGCCGTCGGCATCGCCTTCCTGCCCGACGACGACGTGCACGCCGGCCGCGCCAAGTCCTCCATCGAGCGGATCGCCGCCGAGGAGAACCTGCGCGTGCTCGGCTGGCGCGAGGTGCCCACCACGCCCGGCCTGGTCGGCTCGATGGCCGCCGAGACGATGCCGCGCTTCGCGCAACTGTTCGTCGCCGGCGTCGACGACACCGTCACCGGGATCGCCCTCGACCGGCTCGCCTTCGCGCTGCGCAAGCGCGCCGAACGCGAGGTCGAGGTCTACTTCGCCTCGCTGTCCGCGCGCACCCTCGTCTACAAGGGCATGCTCACCACCGGGCAACTGGAGCCGTTCTTCCCGGACCTGTCCGACCGGCGCCTGGCGTCCGCGATCGGCCTCGTGCACTCGCGGTTCTCCACCAACACCTTCCCGGCCTGGCCCCTCGCCCACCCGTACCGCTTCATCGCGCACAACGGCGAGATCAACACCGTCAAGGGCAACCGCAACTGGATGGCCGCGCGCGAGTCGATGCTCGCCACCGACCTGATCCCCGGCGACCTGAGCCGGCTGTACCCGATCTGCACGCCCGACGCGTCCGACTCGGCGTCCTTCGACGAGGTCCTGGAACTGCTCCACCTGGGCGGCCGGCCGCTCCCGCACGCCGTGCTGATGATGATCCCCGAGGCGTGGGAGAACCACGCCACGATGGACGCCGCCCGGCGCGCCTTCTACAAGTTCCACGCCACCGTGATGGAGCCGTGGGACGGACCGGCCTGCGTCACCTTCACCGACGGCACCCTGATCGGCGCCGTCCTGGACCGCAACGGCCTGCGACCCTCGCGCTACTGGGTCACCGACGACGGCCTGGTCGTGCTCTCCTCCGAGGTCGGCGTCCTGGACATCGACCCCGCCAGGATCGTGCGCAAGGGCCGACTCCAGCCCGGCCGGATGTTCCTCGTGGACACCCACGACCGGCGGATCGTCGAGGACGACGAGATCAAGACCGCGCTCGCCGCCGAGCACCCCTACCAGGAATGGCTGCACGGCGGCCTGATCAACCTGGAGGACCTGCCCGAGCGCGAGCACGTCGTGCACACGCACGCCTCCGTCTCCCGCCGCCAGCAGACCTTCGGCTACACCGAGGAAGAGCTGCGCGTCATCCTGGCGCCGATGGCCCGGGCCGGCGGCGAACCGCTCGGCTCGATGGGCACCGACAGCCCGATCGCCGCACTCTCCGCCAAGCCCCGGCTGCTCTTCGACTACTTCGTCCAGCTCTTCGCGCAGGTCACCAACCCGCCGCTGGACGCGATCCGGGAAGAACTCGTCACCTCGCTCGGCAGCTTCGTCGGCCCCGAGGGCAACCTGCTCGACGCCCAGCCCGCCGACTGCCGCAACGTCGTCCTGCCCTTCCCGGTGCTCGACAACGACGAGCTCGCCAAGCTGATCCACATCAACCTCGACGGCGACCAGCCGGGCCTGAAGGCCGTCACCATCTCCGGGCTCTACCCGGTCGACGGCGGCGGCGCCGCGCTGGCCAAGCGACTCGAGGAAATCCGCACCGAGACCACCGGCGCGATCGCCGACGGCGCCCGCATCGTGGTCCTGTCCGACCGCCATTCGGACGCCGAGCACGCGCCGATCCCCTCGCTGCTGCTCACCTCCGCCGTGCACCACCACCTGATCCGGACCAAGACCCGCACCCAGGTCGGCCTGATCGTCGAGGCCGGCGACGTGCGCGAGGTCCACCACATCGCGCTCCTGATCGGCTACGGCGCCGCCGCGGTCAACCCCTACCTCGCGATGGAATCCGTCGAGGACCTGGTCCGCGAGGGCGTCTTCCTCGCCGACATCGCCCCCGAACAGGCCATCCGCAACCTGATCAAGGCACTGGGCAAGGGCGTGCTGAAGGTGATGTCCAAGATGGGCATCTCCACCGTCGCCTCCTACCGCGGCGCCCAGGTCTTCGAAGCCGTCGGCCTCGCCGAGGACTTCGTCGCCGAATACTTCACCGGCACCACCAGCAAGCTCGGCGGCATCGGCCTGGACATCGTCGCCGAGGAGGTCGCCCGCCGGCACGCCAAGGCCTACCCGCCCACCGGCATCGCCCCCTCGCACCGCCGACTGGAGATCGGCGGCGAGTACCAGTGGCGCCGCGAAGGCGAACCGCACCTGTTCGACCCCGAGACGGTCTTCCGGCTCCAGCACTCCACCCGGACCCGCCGCTACGACATCTTCAAGAAGTACACCTCGCGCGTGGACGAGCAGTCCAAGCGGCTGATGACCCTGCGCGGCCTGTTCGCGTTCAAGACCGGCGCCCGCACGGCGATCCCGATCGACGAGGTCGAACCCGTCTCCGAGATCGTCAAGCGCTTCTCCACCGGCGCGATGTCCTACGGCTCCATCTCGATGGAGGCGCACCAGACGCTGGCCATCGCGATGAACCGGCTCGGCGGCAAGTCCAACACCGGCGAAGGCGGCGAGGACCCCGAGCGGCTGTACGACCCCGAGCGGCGCTCGGCGATCAAGCAGGTCGCCTCCGGCCGATTCGGCGTCACCAGCGAATACCTGGTCAACGCGGACGACATCCAGATCAAGATGGCCCAGGGCGCCAAGCCCGGCGAGGGCGGCCAACTGCCCGGCCACAAGGTCTACCCCTGGGTCGCCCGCACCCGGCACTCCACCCCCGGCGTCGGCCTCATCTCGCCGCCGCCGCACCACGACATCTACTCGATCGAGGACCTCGCCCAGCTCATCCACGACCTCAAGAACGCCAACCCGGCGGCTCGGGTGCACGTGAAGCTGGTCGCCGAGGTCGGTGTCGGCACGGTCGCCGCCGGCGTATCCAAGGCACACGCCGACGTGGTGCTCATCTCCGGCCACGACGGCGGCACCGGCGCCTCGCCGCTCACCTCGCTCAAGCACGCGGGCGGCCCCTGGGAACTCGGCCTCGCCGAGACCCAGCAGACCCTGCTGCTCAACGGCCTGCGCGACCGCATCGTGGTGCAGACCGACGGCCAGCTCAAGACCGGCCGCGACGTACTGGTCGCGGCCCTGCTCGGCGCCGAGGAATACGGCTTCGCCACCGCGCCGCTCGTGGTCTCCGGCTGCGTGATGATGCGGGTCTGCCACCTCGACACCTGCCCCGTGGGCGTCGCCACGCAAAACCCCGTGCTGCGCGAGCGCTACAACGGTCAGGCCGACCACGTGGTCAACTTCTTCGAATTCATCGCCGAAGAAGTCCGCGAACTGCTTGCCGAACTCGGCTTCCGCACGCTGGAGGAGGCCGTCGGCCACGCCGAACTCCTGGACACCAGCGCGGCGATCGAGCACTGGAAGGCCGAAGGTCTCGACCTCGCGCCGCTGTTCCACGTGCCCGCCCTCGCCGAAGGCGCGGCCCTGCACCACACCAGCCCGCAGGACCACGGGTTGGCCAAGGCGCTGGACAACCAGCTCATCCAACTCAGCGCCGACGCGCTGGAAAACGGTGAGAAGGTCGTCATCAACCTCCCCGTGCAAAACACCAACCGCACCGTCGGCACGATGCTCGGCCACGAGGTCACCAAGCGCTACCGCGGCGCGGGCCTGCCCGACGACACCATCGACATCACCCTGACCGGCTCCGCCGGCCAATCGTTCGGCGCGTTCGTGCCCAAGGGCATCACCCTGCGGCTCGAAGGCGACGGCAACGACTACGTCGGCAAGGGCCTGTCCGGCGGTCGGATCACCGTGCGCCCGCACCGCACCGCGCCCTTCGCCGCCGAGGACAACATCATCGCCGGCAACGTGATCGGCTACGGCGCCACCAGCGGCGAGATCTACCTGCGCGGCGTCGTCGGCGAACGCTTCTGCGTGCGCAACTCCGGCGCCACCGCCGTCGTCGAGGGTGTCGGCGACCACGGCTGCGAGTACATGACCGGCGGCCGGGCCGTGGTGCTCGGTCGTACCGGCCGCAACTTCGCCGCCGGCATGTCCGGGGGCGTCGCCTACCTGCTCGACGCCGACCCGGACAACATCAACACCGAACTCGTCGGCGTCGAGGAACTCGACGCCGCGGACAGCGCCGAACTGCACGACGTTGTGCGCCGGCACCACGAGGAGACCGGCTCGGCCGTCGCCGAAGCCCTGCTCTCCGACTGGGACGCCGCCTCCCGGCGCTTCACCAAGATCCTGCCCAGGGACTACAAGGCAGTGCTCGCCGCCAAGGACGCCGCCGAGCGAGCCGGTCTCACCGAGACCGAGATCGTCCAGAAGATGATGGAGGCGGTTCATGGCTGACCCGAAGGGCTTTTTGACCACGCCCCAAGAGCTCGGCAAGCGTCGCCCCGTCGACGTGCGCATCCGGGACTGGAAGGAGGTGTACGAGGAGCGCACCCTGCTCCCGATCATCACCGAACAGGCCGGCCGCTGCATGGACTGCGGCATCCCGTTCTGCCACAACGGCTGCCCGCTGGGGAACATCATCCCCGAGTGGAACGACCTGGTCTGGCGCGACGACTGGCAGACCGCGAGCGAACGACTGCACGCGACCAACAACTTCCCGGAGTTCACCGGCCGACTGTGCCCCGCGCCCTGCGAGGCCGCCTGCGTGCTCGGCATCAACCAGCCGCCGGTCACCATCAAGAACGTCGAAGTCTCGATCATCGACCGGGCCTGGGACGACAACAACGTCGCCCCGCAACCGCCCGACCGGCTCTCCGGCAAGACCGTCGCGGTGATCGGCTCCGGCCCGGCCGGCCTCGCCGTCGCCCAGCAACTCACCCGGGCCGGCCACACCGTCGCCGTGTACGAGCGGGCGGACCGGATCGGCGGACTGCTGCGCTACGGCATCCCCGAATTCAAGATGGAGAAGCGGCACATCAACCGGCGCATCGAACAGATGCGCGCGGAAGGCACCAAGTTCTACACCGGCATGCAGATCGGCACGGACCTGGACGCGGCCAAGCTGCGCCGGCGCTACGACTCGGTGGTGATCGCCGCCGGCGCCACCGCCGCGCGCGACCTGCCGATCCCCGGGCGCGAGTTCGGCGGCATCCACCAGGCGATGGAATACCTGCCGTTCGCCAACAAGGTGCAGGAGGGCGACCTGGTCGCCTCGCCGATCGACGTGGCCGGGAAGCACGTGGTGATCATCGGCGGCGGTGACACCGGCGCGGACTGCCTGGGTACCGCACACCGCCAGGGCGCCGCCTCGGTCACCCAACTGGAGATCATGCCCCGGCCCACCGAGGAGCGGCCCGCCGCACAGCCGTGGCCTACCTACCCGATGACCTACCGGGTGGCCAGCGCGCACGAAGAGGGCGGCGAGCGCGTGTACGCGGTCAACACCCAGGAATTCGTGGGCGGCGAGGACGGCCGGGTCAAGGCGCTCAAGCTGGTCGAGGTGGTCTTCGAGAACGGCCGCTTCGTGCCGGTGCCCGGCACCGAGCGGGAGATCCCGGCGGACTTCGTGTTCCTGGCGATGGGCTTCACCGGGACCGACCGCTCCAACGGCCTGGTCGAACAGCTCGGACTGGCCCTGGACGAGCGCGGCAACGTGGCCCGGGACGAGGCGTTCGCGACCAACGTGGACGGCGTGTTCGTGGCCGGCGACGCCGGACGCGGACAGTCCCTGATCGTCTGGGCGATCGCCGAGGGCCGCTCGTGCGCGGCCGCGGTGGACGCCTGGTTGACCGGCGGCACCAACCTGCCGTCGCCGATCCGACCCACCGATCGACCGCTCACCGTGTGACCCGCAGTGCTCGCGCGGGACCGGATTGAATATGTGACGAAAGTCGCGTGAACGGGAAAGGGCGCCGCCGTTGCGGCGCCCTTTCCGCATGCTGGAAAAGCGCCATATACCGGACGCGGGTACGGCTTACCCGGCGGTAGGAACTAGGCTCTGTGACCATGCGTCGAGCCAAAATTGTCTGCACCCTGGGCCCTGCCACCAATTCGTATGAACAGATCCGCACGCTGGTCGACGCAGGCATGGATGTAGCCCGCTTCAACCTCAGCCACGGCGCCTACGCCGAGCACGAGGAGCGTTATCACCGCGTCCGTCGGGCATCCGACGAATCCGGTCGCAGCGTCGGCATCCTCGTCGACCTCCAAGGCCCCAAGATCCGCCTGGAGACCTTCGCCGAAGGCCCCGTGCTCCTGGAGCGCGGCGACGAGTTCACGATCACGACCGAGGACGTCCCCGGCGACAAGCACGAGGTCGGCACCACCTACAAGGGGCTGACCGCCGACGTCACCAAGGGCGAGCGGATCCTCATCGACGACGGCCGGGTCACCCTGGAGGTCGTCGACGTCGAGGGCCCGCGCGTGCACACGATCGTCATCGAGGGCGGGATGGTCTCCGACCACAAGGGGCTCAACCTCCCCGGCGTGGCCGTGAGCGTCCCCGCACTGTCCGAGAAGGACATCGAGGACCTCAAGTGGGGCC
Source organism: Embleya sp. NPDC008237 (assembly GCF_042956465.1). Taxonomy (NCBI): domain Bacteria; kingdom Bacillati; phylum Actinomycetota; class Actinomycetes; order Kitasatosporales; family Streptomycetaceae; genus Embleya; species Embleya sp. NPDC008237. Next base: position 170,633 of record NZ_JBIBGL010000003.1, on the reverse strand, counting down.
TCGCTCTCGGTGCCGACATGATCGCGCTGTCCTTCGTGCGCGCCGCGAAGGACATCGAGGACGTCCACAAGATCATGGACGAGGTCGGCGTCCGACTCCCGGTGATCGCGAAGATCGAGAAGCCGCAGGCGGTGGACAACCTCGAGGAGATCGTCCACGCCTTCGACGCCATCATGGTCGCCCGCGGCGACCTGGGCGTCGAGATGCCGCTGGAGGCCGTGCCGATCGTGCAGAAGCGCGCGATCACACTGGCCCGGGCCAACGCCAAGCCCGTCATCGTCGCCACCCAGATGCTCGACTCGATGATCAGCGCCTCGCGCCCCACCCGGGCGGAGGCGTCCGACGTCGCCAACGCCGTCCTGGACGGCGCGGACGCGGTCATGTTGTCGGGCGAGACCTCGGTCGGCAAGTACCCGATCGAGACCGTCAAGACCATGGCACGGATCGTGGTCGCGGCGGAGGACTCCACCGCGATGCGGGAGGAGATCCGCAGCATCGCCGGCCCGCGCACGCAGGGCGGGGTGATCGCGAAGGCCGCGATCGAGATCGCCGAGCGCCTGGACGCCAAATATCTGGTCGCGTTCACCCAGAGCGGTGACACGGGCCGCCGGTTGTCCCGGTACCGCTCGATGATCCCGATGCTGGCCTTCACCCCCGAACCCGCCGTGCGCAGCCGCCTGGCGCTCACGTGGGGCCTGGAGACCTTCCTCGGCCCGCTGTGCAGCCACACCGACGAGATGGTTCGTCAGGTCGACGCGGCGCTCCTGGCCATCGGCCGCTGCAAGAAGGGCGACCTGGTCGTGATCACGGCCGGCTCCCCGCCCGGTGTTCCCGGCTCCACCAACCTGATCCGCCTGCACCACATAGGGGATCTGCCGACCGAGTGACACTCGGCCGCGACACCGACGGCCCGTCACCCTTCCGAGGGCGGCGGGCCGTCAGTATTTGGGGCCGATATGCCGGTCCATGAGGGCGACGGAGGCCCGGCGGGCGACCGAGAGGTTGTTGCGGCGGGCGAATTTCCACTCCACACCGAGTTCGTCCAGCGTGGTCGTGAGGATCCGCATGATGTCCATGGACTCGTTGGTGAACAGGTAGCGCGGGTATTCGTAGCGCCTGCGCTCACCCGCGACCATGCGGGTGGTCCGGTTCGTGATCCGGCATCCGTCGGAGTGGATCAGCCCGCGTACGAGGGCCCAGGGCTCGGCCCGGACGATGTCCTGTTGCCAGGATTCGAGGACGATCGACCGCTCGTGCTTACGGCCGGGGCTGTGTTGGGGAAACAGACATGGCCAGTGTTGCGAGTAGCGCTTGACGTCTGTACACCCTTGGCGGGATACGAAGTTCGACGCGGAGCCCGGGAGGACGCGTGTGATGGCATCGGCGCATCCTTGCATCAGTCCCGGCCACGCATTGGCGCAGGAGATGCTGAGACTGTAGGCGCGGGGGTGCGCCACGATATGGCCGTCGCCGAGATAGAGGCCGAGCAGGTAGGCGTATGCCTCACGATCGACGTCGAGACCCAGACAACGGAAACAGGGGGCACGCTGTCGTCCGGGGAGGTCACCGCGACGGAAACGTTCCTTGTGTAGCCAAGAGCCCACGGTCCCTGGAGGGATGCGCAGTCTGCGAGCCACATCGGCGTTGGAGATGCCTGCTTGCAGCAGAGTGATTGCCTGGCGGCGAAGATCGGGATCGTGCATGGATCCACGATGCGCCGCGAGCACCCACTGATTCAGGTGTTCGAGTCCGACTCACTCGATCGGACTAGTTGGTGCCCCGGGTCGGACTCGAACCGACACTGTATGGGTTTTGAATCCATTGCCTCATGCCAATTGGGCTACCGGGGCGGCTGAGCTGGGTACTTCGCCTGTTTGCGGGAGACCCAACACCTGCACGACGAACACCATACCGTGTCTCGGTACCCTCGTGTCCGCACCATTTCCCTGATCGAGGAGCGACGTGACCGCCGCCACGCAGCCGCCCGCCGCATCGCAGGACAGCCGCCGCGCCCGTGTCGTCATTGCCGAGGACGAGGCGCTGATCCGGCTCGATCTGAAAGAGATGTTGGAGGAAGAGGGGTATCACGTCGTCGGGGAGGCCGGGGACGGGCAGCGCGCCGTGGAGTTGGTCCACGAGTGTCGGCCCGACCTGGTCATCCTCGATGTGAAGATGCCGATACTGGACGGGATTTCGGCCGCCGAGCAGATTGCCCAGGCGCGACTGGCGCCGGTGTTGATGCTGACCGCCTTCTCCCAGCGCGAGTTGGTCGAGCGGGCCCGGGACGCCGGTGCGATGGCGTATCTGGTGAAGCCGTTCACCAAGGGTGATCTCGTCCCGGCGATCGAGATGGCCGTCTCGCGGTACACCGAATTGGCCGCCCTGGAGCGTGAGGTCGGCGACCTCACCCAGCGGCTGGAGACACGCAAGCTGGTGGACCGGGCCAAGAGCGTGCTCCAGGAGAAGTACGGAATGTCCGAGCCCGAGGCGTTCCGCTGGATCCAGAAGGCCTCGATGGATCGCCGGATGTCGATGCGCACCGTGGCCGAGGTCGTCGTGTCCGGAGGCGACGTCGCCGACTGACCCAGCCGTACCCATACCCCAACGAACCCGTCCGGTTGCTGGCAAACCGGACGGGTTCGTTGTTTTTCCGGCACCCGATGATCATATTTGATCACTTTGGACCGTAAGAATTCGTTCACTGTTTCTTTTGGATTACATCTGGTTACGGGCGCATCACATCTCAGTCGGCGGACTGCCGCTGCCCTTCCGGCCGGACTACATTCCGGGCACCGCATGTTCATCGCGGTTTGTGAAGGCGCCCCGATGCGGGCTCCGAACTTTTTCTACAAGGGGTTGGGGTTTGCTGTGCTCAAGCGACGCGTGATCAAAATCGCGCTGCCCATCGCGGCAGCGGCACTCGTGCTTTCCGCGTGCGGCAGTGACGATGACGACGACAAGAAGAAGGACGGTGGCAGCACCGCTCCCGGCAACAGCGGCGGCGGTAACAAGCCGACCTGGACGATAGGTTTCCAAGCGGGGCTCTCGGGGGAGAATGCCCAGCTTGGCATCAACGAAGAGAACGGCGCTCGGCTTGCCGTCGAGCAGGCCAACGCGAAGGGCGATCTTCCCTTCACGCTCAAGTTCAAGACCTCGGACGACGAGGCGTCGGAGACCAAATCGGTCTCCGCGGCGCAGAAGCTGATCGACGACAACAACGTTGTTGCCGTCATCGGCCCCGCCTTCTCCGGCCCCACCAAGGCCGCGTCGCCGAACTACGCCAAGGCGAAGCTCGCCACGGTGTCTCCGTCGGCGACCAACCCTTCCCTGACGAACGCGGAGAACAATTTCACCGCGTTCCTGCGCGGCGCGCCGAACGACAACGCGCAGGGCGGCGGGATGGCGAAGTACCTGTCGAAGAAGCTTCAGGTCAAGAAGGTCTTCGTCGTCGACGACAAGACCGAGTACGGCGTGGGTCTGTCGAAGGTCGCCAAGGACGAGCTGACCAAGGCCGGTGTCCAGGTCGTCTCGGACAGCGTGCCGAAGGCGACCCCGGACTACGGTCCGATCTCCACGAAGATCAAGAACTCCGGCGCGGACGCCATGATCTACGCGGGCTACTACCAGGACGGCGCGCCGTTCGCGAAGAAGCTCAAGGAGGCCGGGTTCACCGGTCCCAAGTTCTCCGGTGACGGCACCAACGACTCGCAGTTCGTCTCGCTCGCCGGGGACGCCGCGAACGACTGGTTCCTGACCTGCCCGTGCGCCGACGCGAACGTCGAGGCGGCCACGAAGCAGTTCACCGAGGACTACAAGAAGCGCTTCAACACGAACCCGAGCACCTACTCGGCGGAGTCGTTCGACATCGCCAACCTGGTGATCGACCAGATGAAGTCGTTCGGCGCGGAGAAGATCACCCGCGAGGCGATGCTCACCAAGCTCAAGGGTGCGTCGTACAAGGGTCTGACCAAGACCTTCAAGTTCAAGCCGAACGGTGAATTCGACGGCGCGACCACCTTCATCTACCAGGTGAAGGGCGGCAAGATCGGCTACATGGGCGACATCGACCAGCTCGTGGGCGGCTGACCCGTCAATCGGGGCGGCGCTACCTGACGATCGGGCCCGGGTCTTCCCGGAGTTTTCGGGAAGACCCGGGCCCGTCCGGTTTTCTTGAGGAAGCTTTCCTTATGCAACCTGATGAAATCCTGGATTACCTTATTCCAGGGATCATGCTCGGTGCGTTGTACGCGGTGATCGCCATCGGCTATACCCTGGTCTATGGCGTTCTGCAACTCATCAACTTCGCGCACAGCGAAGTCTTCATGGTGGGCGCCTATTCGGCGTTGCTCGCCTTGACCTGGATCGACCCGAGCAGCAATCCGACGACGTTCATGTCGGTGTTGTTGGTCGCGGCCGGTCTGGCCGTTTCCGGTACCGCCGGCGCGGCCACGGCCTTTACGCTCGAAAAAGTCGCGTACAGACCACTCAGACGCAGGAACGCGCCTCGTCTTGCGTTCCTGATCAGTGCGATCGGGGCGTCCTACTTCCTGCAGAACCTGGCAGGGAAGTTGTTCGGTCGCGACTCGCGCGCACTGCCGACGGTGTTCGAGAACAAGAAGGTCTTCTCGGTCTTCGGCACCCAGGTCACCATCCTGCAGCTGCTCATCGTTTGTGCGGCCGTGCTGATGATGGTCGGCCTGGACTACCTGGTGAACCGCACCAAGCTGGGCTCGGGTATCCGGGCGGTGGCGCAGGACGCCGAGACGGCGGGCCTGATGGGTGTGGACATCGACAAGGTGATCTCGCGGACGTTCATCATCGGCGGGTTCATGGGCGGTATCGCCGGCTTCCTGTTCGGCCTGCATCTGCAGCTGTCGTTCACGATGGGCTTCCTGCCCGGCATCACCGCGTTCGCGGCGGCCGTGGTCGGCGGGGTCGGCAACATTCGCGGCGCGATGATGGGCGGCATGCTGCTCGGCATCGTCGAGAGCTTCTCGTCGCCCATCTTCGGTGAGTCGTGGCGGTACGTCAGTGCCTTCGCGGTGCTGGTCCTGGTGCTGATGTTCCGGCCGACCGGCATCCTGGGCGAGCGCTTGGGGAGGTCGGCGTGACCACGACGACGAAGGAACGCGATCTCGCGCCGACCGGGTCGGCGCTGGCCAAGCTGCGGCGCAAGCGTTGGTATCAGCAGCCGATGTTCGGCCGACTGGTCGGGACCGTCGCCGCGGCCGTGCTGCTGGACGTGATGAGCGGTCCGCAGGGCAGCCGCGAGGACGTGTTCTTCTCGCTGGACAAGACCCTCGGGTCGATGCGTCTGGTGTGGTGGGTCCTCGGCGCGGTGGTGTTGTGGGCGGTCCTGGAGTTCGCCAAGCCGCTGTACAACCGTCATCTGGCGACGAGCGTGGGCCCGCTGGAGCGTTTCCACGCGCCGGTGACCGGTCCGGTGAAGGGGCTGATCGCGCAGACCCGGGCGACCTCGGCGAATCTGCGTCGGATCATCTGGGTCCGGATCGGCTTCTCGGTCGTGGTGATCGGCCTGCTGATCCTGCTGCCGAACGTGCTGTCCACCTTCTGGAACCAGGTTCTGGTCAACGAGGTGGCGATCTACGTCCTGCTCGCGATCGGTCTGAACGTGGTGATCGGCTGGGCGGGTCTGCTGGACCTGGGCTTCATCGCGTTCTTCGCGATCGGCGCGTACAGCACGGCGTACTGGACCGGCGCGATGCCGGTGGATCCGCCGTTCACGCTGAACGCGTTCCTGGTGATCCCGGTCGCGGTGGCCACGTGTCTGCTGGCCGGGCTGTTGCTCGGCGCGCCGACGCTGCGGCTGCGCGGTGACTACCTGGCGATCGTGACGCTGGGCTTCCACGAGATCATCTACCTGATCGCCAAGAACGCGGACGGGTTCACCAACGGTCCGCGTGGGGTCCAGGGCATCTCGAACTTCGGGGTGCACGTCGGTCCGATCGACTACGACTGGGAACTGGATCCGGTGCCTTACTGGTACCTGCTGATCGGTATTGCGACGGTCCTGATCATTGCGTTCCTGCGGTTGGAGCACTCCCGGGTCGGTCGGGCCTGGACCGCGATCCGTGAGGACGAGGTGGCCGCGTCGGCCACCGGTGTGCCGACGGTGAAGTTCAAGTTGATGGCGTTCGCGATCGGCGCGTCCACGTCCGGCATCGCCGGTGTGGCGTACGCGAGCAAGGCCCGGTTCATCAGTCCGGAGAGCTTCCTGCTGCTGTTCTCGGTGCTGGTGGTGGCGTACGTCATCTTCGGCGGCATGGGTTCGCTGTGGGGCGTCATCATCGGCACGGCGTTCCTGGCCTGGCTGCCGCAGTACATGAAGGACTGGGTCAACCCGAACGACCGATTCATGTACCTGGGCGCGTTGTTGATCATCATGATGATCTACCGCCCGCAGGGCCTGATTCCCTCGGTTCGGCGCAAGCGCGAGTTGAGCATGGCCAAGGCGGGTCTCGGCGACGCGGATGCGATGTCGGAGCCGGCCGGCGGGAGGATGACGTGAGCATCACCACGACGAAGGCGGACGACCGGCCGCGGGTGGACCCCGAGGACCAGGTCATGCGGGTGCGCGGGGTCACGCTGCGCTTCGGCGGCCTGGTGGGTCTGTCCGACGTGGCGTTGGACCTGCACCGGGGCGAGATCCTCGCGGTGATCGGCCCCAACGGTGCGGGCAAGACGTCGTTGTTCAACTCGTTGACCGGGATGTACGTCCCGCAGGAAGGCAGCATCGTGCTGCGCGACCGGGCGGGTGGCGAGCATTCGCTCAAGGGCCGCAAGCCGCACCTGGTGAACCGGCTGGGCGTGGCCCGTACGTTCCAGAACATTCGCCTGTTCGGCGCGCTCACCGCGCTGGAGAACGTGAAGATCGCGGCGGAGACCCGGCAGAAGGCCGGGCCGGTGTCGATCATGTTGGGCCTGCCGAACGCGCGTCGCGAGGATCGCGAGAGCGACCAGCGGGCGCTGGAGCTGCTGCACTTCGTGGGCCTGGACGGGCTGCTCAACGAGTTGGCCGCGTCGCTGTCGTACGGCCAGCAGCGCAGCCTGGAGATCGCCCGCGCGCTGGCCACCGATCCGCAGGTGCTGCTCCTGGACGAGCCGGCGGCGGGCACCAACCCGACCGAGAAGCTCGACCTGGAGGTGTTGATCCGTCGGATCAACCGCGAGCTGGGCATCAGCGTGCTGCTGATCGAGCACGACATGCGTTTGGTGATGTCGGTTGCGGACCGGGTCACGGTGCTCAACTTCGGCAAGGTGATCGCGTCCGGCTCGCCGGCCGAGGTGCAGCGCAATCCCGAGGTCGTCGCGGCCTATCTGGGGGCCGAGATGGCCGCCGAGATGGTCGCGGCCTCGGACGCCGAGGCGGCGAACGGGTCGGACGGTACGGTCCCCGCGCAGCGGGACGGGGAGGAGCAGCGATGAGCGCCGCCGAGTCCAAGGGCGCGGATGCGGTCGGGCTGACCAAGCCGGCCGCGAGCGCGACGACGCCGCGGAAGAAGATGCTGGAGCTGGACGATCTGCACGTGTTCTACGGCGCCATCCAGGCGTTGAAGGGCGTGCACATCGAGGTGAACGAGGGCGAGATCGTGGCTCTGCTCGGTGCCAACGGCGCGGGTAAGACCACGACGCTGCGCACCATCTCGGGGTTGCTGACGCCGCGCGAGGGCGAGGTGCGCTGGCGGGGCGAGCGGATCGACGGGGTGCCCGCCCACCATGTGGTGGGGCTGGGCATCGGGCACTCTCCGGAGGGTCGTCGGGTGTTCCCGGCGATGACCGTCACGGAGAACCTGAACATGGGTGCCTACCGGTTCAAGTCGGTGCCCAGGGCCGAGCTGGATCGGGTGTTCGAGTTGTTCCCGCGGTTGGCCGAGCGGCGTACCCAGCTCGCGGGCACGCTGTCGGGTGGCGAGCAGCAGATGCTGGCGATCGGGCGGGCGTTGATGGGGCAGCCGAAGCTGCTGCTCCTGGACGAGCCGTCGATGGGTCTGGCGCCGCTGATCGTGGCGCAGATCTTCGACATCATCCGGGAGATCAACGAGCAGGGCACCACGGTGTTGCTGGTCGAGCAGAACGCGGCGCAGGCGTTGCGCCTGGCCCATCGCGGCTATGCGCTGGAGACCGGTTCGGTGGTGTTGTCCGGTCCGGCCGATCAGCTGTTGTCGGATCCGAAGGTGCGCGAGGCGTATCTGGGCGAGGGCGCTTAGCCCGGTGCCGCGCGGCGGAGGGGTCGGCCCCTTCGCCGCGCGGTGTCGCGCGCGGGGTGGGGATTCAGGCGCGCTTGATCATGCAGCTCAGTCGTGCGGTGCAGACCCGCTTGTCGTCCTCGTCGGTGATCACGATCTCGTAGGTGGCCAGCGACCGGCCCAGGTGTACGGGGGTTGCCACGCCGGTGACCAGGCCGGACTTGGCCGAGCGGTGGTGGGTGGCGTTGATCTCGATGCCCAGGGTGATCGCGTCCTTGCCGGCGTGCAGCGCGGAGCCCACCGAACCGAGGGTCTCGGCCAGGACGCAGGATGCGCCGCCGTGCAGCAGGCCGTAGGGCTGGGTGTTGCCCTTGACCGGCATGGTGGCGACCAGCCGCTGGGCGGAGGCTTCGACGAATTCGATCCCCATGCGGTCGGAGAGGGTCTCCCGGGTGCCGATGTTCATGAACGCCAGGACCTCGTCGAGGTTGGGCTGCGGGGTCTGGTCGGGCATGGGGTGCTCCTCCGGATACATGGTTGTGTCGGCCTGACAGCCTAGGATCGCGGTCGTGGCAGCGACTCAGACCCCCCAGACCTCCGTTCCCGCCGGTTCCCGGCCGCGACTTCTGCTCCTCGACGGGCATTCGTTGGCATACCGGGCGTTCTATGCGCTCAAGGAAGCGTCGATGAGTACCGCGACGGGCCAGCCGACCCAGGCGGTCTACGGGTTCACGTCGATGCTGGTGAACGTGCTGCGCGACGAGGCGCCGACCCACCTGGGTGTGGCGTTCGACGTGTCCCGGCAGTCGTTTCGCACCGAGGAGTTCCCGGACTACAAGGCGAACCGGTCGGAGACTCCGGAGGAGTTCAAGGGCCAGGTCGAGCTGATCGTCGAGGAGCTGCACGCGATGGGCGTGCCCACCTTGCGGGTGGCGGGCTTCGAGGCGGACGACGTGATCGCCACGCTGGCGACCCGGGCCGCGGCCGAGGGCTTCGAGGTGTTGATCCTCACCGGTGACCGGGACGCGTTGCAGTTGGTCACGCCGGATGTCACGGTGCTGTATCCGATGATGGGTGTGAGCAAGCTGCACCGGTTCACCCCGGAGGCGGTCGAGGAGAAGTACGGGTTGACCCCGGCGCAGTATCCCGACTTCGCGGCGCTGCGCGGCGACCCGAGCGACAACCTGCCGGGTATTCCGGGGGTGGGTGAGAAGACGGCCGCGAAGTGGATTCGCGAGTTCGGTTCGTTCGCCGATCTGATGGAGCGCGCGGACGAGGTCAAGGGCAAGGCCGGGCAGAACCTGCGCGACCACCTGGACAACGTGAAGTTGAACCGGCGGCTGACCGAGCTGGTGCGCGAGGTGGAGCTGGAGGTGACGCCGGCCGATCTGGAGCGCAAGCCGTTCGACCGGGCGGCGATCGAGGTGGTGTTGGACACGCTGGAGTTCCGCAACGCCAACTTCCGGGATCGGCTGTGGGCGGTGGATCCGGGTCTGGTGCCCGAGGTGATCGAGGCGGAGCCGGGTTTCGAGCTGGACACCACGGTGGTCGAGCCGGGCGGGCTGACCGCGTGGCTGGAGGAGCACGCGTCGGGTGCGGGGCGGACCGGGCTCGCGGTGGAGGGTTCGTGGGGGCGCGGGACGGGCGAGGTCAAGGGCTTGGCGTTCGCGGCGGCGGACGGCGCGGCGGCGTTCATGGACCCGCTGGGCATGGACGAGAACGACGACGCGGCGTTGGCGGCCTGGTTGGCGGATCCGCAGCGGACCAAGGCGGTGCACGACGCGAAGGGTCCGATCCTGGCGTTGGCCGCGCACGGCTGGGCGCTGTGGGGGGTGACCAGCGACACCGCGCTGGGCGCGTATCTGGTGTTGCCCGGTCAGCGCTCGTTCGCCCTGGAGACGCTGGTCGAGCGGTTCCTGGGCCGTGAGTTGAAGCTGGATCAGAGCGGCTCGGGGGACGGGCAGCTCGCGCTGGACATGTCGGATCAGGAGGACGCGGAGCCGGGTGCGGCGCTGATGTTGGCCGCGCGGGCCGTGGTGGATTTGGCCGCGGCGTTGGACGTCGAACTGGCCGCCAAGGGTGGCCTGGAACTGCTCCAGGACATGGAGTTGCCGCTGCTGCCGGTGCTCGCGCAGATGGAGCAGTTCGGCATCGCGGCCGATCTGCCCTACCTGGAGTCGCTCCAGGAGCAGTTCGCGGCGGCGGTGAAGCAGGCGACCGAAGAGGCGCATGCGGCGGTGGGCCACGAGTTCAATCTGGGTTCGCCCAAGCAGTTGCAGGAGATCCTGTTCAACGAGCTGGGCCTGCCCAAGACGAAGAAGATCAAGACCGGTTTCACCACCGACGCGGACGCGTTGACCTGGCTGGCCGCCCAGACCGACAACGAACTCCCGGTGATCCTGCTGCGGCACCGCGACCAGACGCGGCTGCGCACCACGGTCGAGGGTCTGATCAAGACGGTCGCGGACGACGCGCGCATCCACACCACGTTCAACCAGACGGTGGCGGCCACGGGCCGGTTGTCGTCGCAGGATCCGAACCTGCAGAACATTCCGATCCGGACCGAGGAGGGGCGGCTGATTCGGCGCTCGTTCGTGGTCGGCGCGGGCTTCGAGGGGCTGTTGACCGCGGACTACAGCCAGATCGAGCTGCGGATCATGGCCCACCTGTCCCAGGACGCGGCGCTGATCGAGGCGTTCACCTCGGGTGAGGACCTGCACTCGACGATGGCCGCGCAGGTGTTCTCGGTGGCCCCGGAGGCGGTGGACCACGCGCTGCGCAGCAAGATCAAGGCGATGTCGTACGGACTGGCGTACGGGCTCTCCGCGTTCGGCCTGTCCCAGCAGTTGGACATCGAACCGGCCGAGGCGCGCGGCCTGATGGAGACCTACTTCGAGCGTTTCGGCGGGGTGCGCGACTACCTGCACAAGGTGGTCGAGGAGGCCCGGCAGACCGGTTACACCGAGACCGTGTTCGGCCGCCGGCGTTACCTGCCGGACCTGACGAGCGACAACCGGCAGCGCCGCGAGATGGCCGAGCGGATGGCGCTGAACGCGCCGATCCAGGGTTCGGCGGCGGACATCGTCAAGGTCGCGATGCTCAAGGTGGATCGGGCCATGCGGGAGGAGAAGCTGGCCTCGCGGATACTGCTCCAGGTCCACGACGAACTGGTCCTGGAGGTGGCGCCGGGCGAGCGGGAGCGGTTGGAGGCGCTGGTGCGTCGGGAGATGGCCGGCGCGTATCCGCTGCGCACTCCGCTGGACGTCTCGGTCGGTTTCGGGCCGAACTGGGAGGACGCGGGTCACTGATCGTGAACCGGTGCGCCGTGGGGGTGGAGAGCCGGCCGAAGCCGGCATAGGTTCGCACGGGTCACCGGTGTACGACGCCGGCCGGCAGAGTCGAACTTGCGCACAGAGGGGGGAGCTTCGTGGAAGAGGCCGAGTCGGGGCCCGATCCGCAGAAGCCGGGCACGCCGGACGAGGTCGCGGTCGAGTCGGCGGCGGAGTCGATATCCGCCGCCGCTCCCGCGCCGAAGCCGGCGTCCGAGGTGCCGGCGACGGCAGGCGCGGCACAGGTGCCGGAGCGGCGCAGACGGATCCTGAATCCGTGGCTGGGCAGTGCGGCGGCGATCCTGGTGGTGCTGGCCTGCGGTGCGGCGGTGCAGTCCCCGTTCACCATGGTCACCGCGCACCGGGTGCCCACGTCGGACCTGCCGCGGTTGTCCGATCCGGCGCCGGCCGACGGCACGTCGGCGAACGGCGGCGGGCCGAGCCACTTCGAACTGCCGCCGCCGGTCGTGCCGGCCGCGTTGCCGGGCGCGCCGGCCACGTCCGCGCCGGCCACCGCTTCCGCTTCCGCTTCCGGGACGCCGACCGCGTCGGCGGGCACGCGGGGCACCTCCGCGACCGGCACCGGCGGCATCCCGCAGACGGTGCTGCTGGCCTATCAGCAGGCGGCCTCCAACCTGGCCCGGATGGATCCGGGCTGCAAGCTGCCGTGGACGCTGCTCGCGGGCATCGGCCGGGTCGAGTCGGAGCACGCGTACGGCGGCAACGTGACCGTGGACGGCACGGCGGTCACCCCGATCCTGGGCCCGCGGCTGGACGGCGGCCCGTGGGCGCGGATCACCGACACCGACGGCGGTCGCTACGACTTCGACACCGAGTTCGACCGCGCGGTGGGCCCGATGCAGTTCATTCCGTCCACGTGGAAGAGCTGGGGCATGGACGGCAACCGGGACGGCCAGATCAACCCGCAGAACGTTTTCGACGCGACCCTGACCGCGGGCCGCTACCTGTGCGCGGGCACCCGGGACCTGTCCACCGGCGCGGGACTGAACGCGGCGATCCTCTCGTACAACCATTCCACCGAGTACGTGCGCAACGTGATGTCCTGGATGACGTACTACGCGACCGGCGCGCGGTCCGTCCCGGACGCGCGGCAGCCCCCGGCGAAGCAGACTCCGACGCCGAAGCAGACCACCACCAAGCCGACGCCGAACAAGCCGGCGAGCAGCCCGGCGACGAGCCGGTCGGTGAGCGCGTCCGGTTCGGTGTCGCCCTCGACGTCGGCCGCGACACCCGACCCGGGGGATTCGGCGAACGCGTCGGCCACGACGTCGGAGACCGCTCCCGCGCGGTAGCCGCGCCCGGTGGTCGGAATCCATCGGGCAGGAAACGGGAACCTGTTCTCGTTATTTGCTACCGTGCCCCATCGTCGACCGTCCGGTGCGACGGCCGAGGCAGCAGCAGGAAGGTGGGACCGCCACATGCGTTCCTTCGCAGCGGTCGTGGTCGGGCTGCTCCTGGCGGTGGGAGCCGCGTTCGCGTTGAACGCGTGCGCCGTGGGTGATCCCGCGCCGGTGCACGAGCCGCTCCAGGTCACCAGCCCGCCCGCGCACCCCTGACCCGGATGCGGCGTTCCCGAGCGGCGGCGCGAATCCGTACCCGGTTCCATCGTCAAGGGGTCCACCTCGATGCGTCGTAAGTCCGGATTGATCCTGCTGGTCGCGGCAGTGTTCTGCGTGGCCATGGCGCCGCTGCTGCGCGAGTTCGTCTTCCCGAAACTGGTCGCCGAGGCGCTGGCGGGCGAGGACGCCTACCGGGTCGTGGTACTGGACGCGAACAACGCCACCCTCCTGGGCGCGCCCGAGGGGCCGGGCAAGGCCAAGGTCACCGCGATCCAGACGATCCGACCGGACGCGAAGGCGGCCGAGGGCGGCACCGTGGTGTGGGACCTGAACCTGGCCGTCCTGGACAGCACCGGCAAGGTGGTCACCCAACTTCCCGAACGCTACGCGTTCGAGGCGGCCGGCCAGATTCCGCGGAACTGCTGCGGCGAATCGGTCGACGGCGCCCCCGCCGCGCACACCGGGCTCGCCTACAAGTGGCCGTTCTTCACCGGCAAGCGCGACTACAACTACTACGACTCACAGGCGCACAGCGCGAACGTGATCTCGTACAAGGGCACCGAGAAGCGCAGTGGGCTGCGGACCTACCGCTTCGAGCAGGAGGTGCCGTGGATGAAGATCCCGATGCCCAAGCAGCTCCCGGGCGGCCTGGACCCGGTCGCGATCGAGAAGGAGGGCATGCAGCTCTGGTACACCGCGACCCGCAAGATGTGGGTCGAGCCGGTCACCGGCATCCCGGTGTACGTGGAGGAGACCCGCAAGGAGGAACTGCGTACCTCCCCGCCCGCCGACGACCCGAACGCCAAGCCGGTGGTCACCAAGGTCTTCGAGGGCACCTTCATCCCCCGCCCGGCGTGGTCGCAGAAGCTGATCGCCGACGCCAAGAGCCACAGCGAGAAGCTCCGCGCCATCCACGACACCATCCCCCTGGCCCTGCTGGTGCTCGGCGTCGTCCTCTTCCTGCTCGCCGTGGCGCTGCAATTCGTCGCCGACCACAAATCCCGCCCGAAGCCGTCCCCCGCCCGGCCGACCGAGGACACCATCGAGACCGACGCGGCCCGGGCCACGCCGGTGGCCGGCGAGGTCACCCGTTAGCGATCAGTCCTTGTCGCACACGAAGATCGCCGTGCCCGGCAACAGCCGGCCGCGCAGCGGGCTCCAGCCGCCCCAGACCGACTCCAGATCCTGCGGCCATTCCGGTTCCACGAGGTCGGTGAGGCGAAAGCCCGCGCCGACCACCTCGCGTACCCGGTCGCCCAGCGTGCGGTGCTGCTCGACGTAGGTCGCCCGTCCGGTGTGGTCCTGCTCCACGTACGGCGTCGTGTCGAAGTACGAGGTCACCGCGGTCAGCCCGGCCGGCCCCGGCTCGTCGGGGAAGGCCCAGCGCACCGGGTGGGTGATCGAGAAGACCCAGCGCCCGCCCGGCCGCAACACCCGGAACACCTCGCGCATGATGCCCGCGCCGTCCGGGCTGAACGGCAGTGCGCCGTACGCGGAGAACGCCAGGTCGAAGCTCGCGTCGGCGAACGGCAGTCGCGCCGCGTCGGCCTGCACCACCGGCACCCGGGTGCCGTGCTCGGCGTCCAGCCGCCGCGAATGCTGGAGCTGACGCAGGGACAGGTCCAGCGCGATCGGGAAGGCGCCGCGCGCGAGCAGCCGGCGCGAACACTGCGCCGCACCCGCGCCGACCTCCAGGACGGTGCGCCCCTGGACCGGGCCCAGCAGCTCGGCGCGGTCCTCGTCCAGCCCCTCCGGGCACCATGTGAAGCGCGCGTCGCCGAGGAAGTCGCCGTGCTCGACCTGGTACTCGTCGGCGTTCGCGTCCCACCACTGCCGGCCCGCCCGCACGCTCTCCACCAGGCCCACCTTGCGCCGCACCGCGTCGTCGCCGTCGTCGAGTTCGTCCGGGTCGACGTACCGCGCCGCGAGGGACGCGTGCGGGTCGTGGGAAGTGGGGCGGTTCACAGGGCTCCAGACACTGCGGGCGGGCACGGACGCGCGTAGGGTACTCCCTTCGGGACGTCCCGGTTGACCCCATGCATCCCGTGCGCGTTGACCGCACCCGGTCGGCCCCGTATGCTGCAAGTTGCGCCGCGGGCCTGCGTGAACTCAGACGGAGCAGGTCGCGCTCACCTTTGTCGATCCCACGCCATCCTCTTGCATGGTCGCGGGCGTCGGGGGCGAAACCGGGTCCACAAGCGTGTTTGAAAACGACTTCTGTCCGTACCCGGAGCCCTTACCCACATGACGAGCAGCACCGAGGCCACGCCCAGCACCACCCCGCAGGTGGCGGTCAACGACATCGGCTCCGAGGAAGACTTCCTCGCAGCGATCGATGAGACGATCAAGTACTTCAACGACGGCGACATCGTGGATGGCGTGATCGTCAAGGTCGACCGGGACGAGGTCCTGCTCGACATCGGTTACAAGACCGAAGGCGTCATCCCGTCCCGCGAGCTTTCCATCAAGCACGACGTGGACCCCCACGAGGTTGTCACTGTCGGTGACCACATCGAGGCCTTGGTTCTCCAGAAGGAGGACAAGGAAGGCCGCCTGATCCTCTCGAAGAAGCGGGCTCAGTACGAGCGCGCTTGGGGCACCATCGAGAAGATCAAGGAAGAAGACGGCATCGTCACCGGTACCGTCATCGAGGTCGTCAAGGGTGGTCTCATCCTGGACATCGGCCTCCGCGGCTTCCTCCCGGCCTCGCTGGTCGAGATGCGTCGTGTGCGTGACCTCCAGCCGTACGTGGGCAAGGAGCTCGAAGCCAAGATCATCGAGCTGGACAAGAACCGCAACAACGTGGTCCTGTCCCGCCGTGCCTGGCTCGAGCAGACCCAGTCCGAGGTGCGTCAGACCTTCCTCACGACCCTGCAGAAGGGTCAGGTCCGCACGGGCGTCGTGTCCTCGATCGTCAACTTCGGTGCGTTCGTGGACCTCGGCGGCGTCGACGGTCTCGTGCACGTCTCCGAGCTGTCCTGGAAGCACATCGACCACCCGTCCGAGGTTGTCGAGGTCGGCCAGGAAGTCACCGTCGAGGTCCTCGACGTGGACATGGACCGCGAGCGCGTCTCCCTGTCGCTGAAGGCGACCCAGGAAGACCCGTGGCAGCAGTTCGCCCGGACGCACCAGATCGGTCAGGTCGTTCCCGGCAAGGTCACCAAGCTCGTTCCGTTCGGTGCGTTCGTCCGCGTGGACGAGGGCATCGAGGGCCTGGTGCACATCTCCGAGCTGGCCGAGCGCCACGTGGAGATCCCGGAGCAGGTCGTCCAGGTCGGCGACGAGATCTTCGTCAAGGTCATCGACATCGACCTCGAGCGTCGCCGCATCAGCCTCTCGCTGAAGCAGGCCAACGAGGCGTTCGGCGCGGACCCGGCCACGGCCGAGTTCGACCCGACCCTCTACGGCATGGCCGCGACGTACGACGACTCGGGCAACTACATCTACCCCGAGGGCTTCGACCCGGAGACCAACGACTGGCTCGAGGGCTTCGACAAGCAGCGCGAGGAGTGGGAGAAGCAGTACGCCGACGCCCAGGCGCGCTTCGAGTCGCACCAGCAGCAGGTCGTCAAGGCTCGCGAGGCCGAGGCGGAGGCCGTGGCCGGCGAAGCCGCGGGCGCGTACTCCTCGGGCGGTGACGACGAGGTCGAGGCCGACACCACCGGTGGCGCCCTGGCCTCCGACGAGGCGCTCGCCGCGCTCCGCGAGAAGCTGGCCGGCGGCCAGAGCTGACCTCGGTCGGCCCCGCCGAAGCAGTGCTCGATGTGATCCGCCGGTAGCGATACCGGTGGATGGAAGGCCCCACCTCCCTTCGGGGAGGTGGGGCCTTTCGGCTTTCCCGGTGCGAGAGTGCGAACGGGACTAGGGTCTGTCTTCGATCCCGCGTCGTGGTGCTCGGCGGGGGATCGAAGACGGGCCCCGGGGGTCGGGGGCGGTTGCACGGCAGCCTGGGGAGGGTGCGGGGGTGTACCTCTCGTCGGGTCGTCCGGAAGCGGCGAGCGAGGCGGTTTCCGCGCGGCCCGTGTCGGGAGCCGGTGCGGTGGTCACCGGCAACGTGATCGCGCTCGGCATGGTCAGCCTGGTCACCGACGTCTCCTCGGAGATGGTCACCGCGGTGATGCCGGTCTACCTGGTCACCGGCCTCGGCCTGACCATGCTGCAATTCGGCTTCCTGGACGGCCTGTACTCCGGCGTCACGGTCTTCCTGCGGCTGGTCGGCGGGCACCTCGCCGACCGGTTCGCCGCGCGCAAGCAGGTGGCCGTGGCCGGCTACGGGATGTCCGCGGTCGCCAAGCTCGGACTGCCGCTGGTCGGTGCCTCGGTGCCGGGCATCGGCGCGGTGCTCGCGGCCGACCGGGCGGGCAAGGGGCTGCGCACCGCGCCCCGGGACGCGCTCATCTCACTCTCCAGCAGCCCGCAGGCGCAGGGGCGTGCGTTCGGCGTGCACCGTGCGCTGGACACCGTCGGCGCGTTCACCGGGCCGCTCGTGGCGTTCGCCATCCTGGCCGCGGTGGGCACCGCCTACGACGCGGTGTTCGTGGTGAGCTTCTGCGTCGGCCTGGTCGGTGTCGCGATGCTGGTGCTGTTCGTGCGCGACCACCGCGACCCGATCGAGCAGCGGCCCGGATGGCGGGACGGGCTGCGGCTGTTGCGGGATCGGCCCTATCGCCGGTTGTGCGCCGTCGCGGCCGTGCTCGGCCTGGTCACGGTCAGCGACGCCTTCGTCTACCTGCTGCTCCAGCACCGACTGGAGATCGAGCCGCACTGGTTCCCGCTGCTTCCCCTGGGCACCGCCGGGGTCTACCTGGTGCTCGCGCTGCCGCTGGGCAGGCTCGCCGACCGGGTGGGCCGGCGGCGGGTGTTCCTGGCCGGGCACGGCGTGTTGCTCGCGGCGTACCTGCTGCTGGGCGGTCCGCTCGGCGGGGTCGGGTTGCTGATCTCGGTGCTCGCGCTGCACGGGGTGTTCTACGCGGCCACCGACGGCGTGCTCTCGGCGGCGGTGGGCGCGCGGTTGCCGGCGTCGGGCCGGGCGGGCGGGCTGGCGGTCGTGCAGACCGGGCAGGCCGCGGGGCGGTTCGCGTCCTCGATGATCTTCGGCGCGCTGTGGACCGGGTGGGGGCCGGCCGGCGCGATCCGGGTCCTGGCCGTCGCACTCGCGGTGGCCCTGCTCGGCTCCGCGGTCGCCCTCGCGGGCGGCCGGACGCGCGCGGCGGGCCGGGTCGAGGAGGTGCCCGATGTCCGTTGACGCACCGGTGAAACCGGCCCTGACCAGGGGGCGGATCCTGATCTTCGGGCTGGTTCTGATCCTGCTCGCGGGGATCGCGATCGGATACACGGTGTACGCGGTCAAGCGCGAGGACGACCGGCTGCACGGCGGCTCCGGCACCGCGCCGGGCGGGCCGCCGCTGACCCTGGTCGGGGCGCCGCGGCTGCTGTTCCGCAGCACCGAGTCGGGCCCGGGGTACGGCCGGCTGGCCACCGTCGCGGCCGGCGATCCCGGTGGGCCGCGCACGGTGGGCGAGCGCTCCTGCGATCGGGTCTACGCGGCCGGCGGCACCGCGGTCTGCCTGGCCACCGAGGGCGGGATCACCAGGACCAATGTGGCGCTGGTCCTGGACGCGAACCTGCGCCAGGTGCGCCGGGTCGAACTGGCGGGTACGCCCAACCGGGCGCGCGTGTCGGCCTCGGGTCGGATGGCCTCGTGGACGGTGTTCGTCTACGGCGACTCGTACGCCTCGATGACGTTCTCCACCCGGACCTCGATCCTGGACACGCACACCGGTGCCATGGCGGCGAACCTGGAGGACTTCACCACCACCCGGGACGGCAAGGAACTCAAGTCGCCCGATCGCAACTTCTGGGGCGTCACGTTCACCGCCGACGACAACACGTTCTACGCCACGCTGTCCACCAACACCTCCGGCCGCACCTACCTGGTCCGCGGCGACCTGCGGGCCCGCACCATGACGGTGCTGCGGGAGAACGTCGAGTGCCCCTCGTTGTCCCCGGACGGCACCCGCCTGGTGTTCAAGAAGAAGGTCTCGCAGAGCACCCGCAACCCGTGGCGCCTGCACGTGCTCGACCTGGCGACGATGCGCGAGACACCGCTCGCGGAGACCCGCAGCGTGGACGACCAGGCGGTCTGGCTGGACGAGCGCACGGTCGGCTACGCGCTGGCGACCGGGGCGGGCGCGGCCACCGACGTGTGGTCGGTGCCGGCCGACGGGGGCGGCGCGCCGGCGCGCATCGTGGTGGGCGGGTTCTCCCCGGCGCCGCTGCGCTGACCGTCCCCGTGTGCGTGCCGCGCCCGGTCCCAGGACGCGCTTGTGCATCGGCCCGGCATCGCGCAGGCTGCGGGTCTGCCACAGTTCCGTCACGAAAGGCCGCCCGGCGCACGGGCGCGGCCACCCGTTTGACAACGTCTGACCAGGAACGAAGAGGTATCGCGCGAGCGTGGTCAGCTCGCGCCGGGGGCGGTGGTCGCCGCGCCGGCTCGGCGAAGGGCCCATGCTCGGTTCGCGTACCCTGACTCATTGGTGCCATGCGCCGGGCTCGTATGGAAGTGGCCCGTGTGGCGGTCGGGACGACCGCCGAAGCACGCAGGCCCCCGGACTTCGGGGCAGGGCGCCCATTCGACGTGCAGCAGGAATGAGGATATCGATGGCCTTTGGTGGGGCGTTCGCCACCGGGCAGGTAGTCAAGACGGTCGGCGCGTCCGACGTCGCCCTGTACCGCGGAGTACGCGGACGCACCGGTCATCCGGTCGTCCAGCGCACGAGCAAGGCGCTGTCGTTCGCCGGCGAGCACGCGGGTGTCTGGCTTGCGGCCGGCCTGGTCGGCGCGGCCGTGGACCGCGATCGTCGACACGAGTGGCTGCGGGCCACCGCCACGGTCGCCGGCGCGCACGCGGCCAGCATGGTGGTCAAGCGCGTCGTGCGCCGTCCTCGGCCTGCCATACCGGGCCTGGAGCCGACGGTGCGCACCGCGGGCCGACACAGCTTCCCGTCCTCGCACTCGGTGTCCTCCGCCGCCGCCGCCGTGGCGTTCCACGGCCTGTTGCCCACCGCGGTCACGGGTACGGCCGCCGCTGCGACGTGTTTCTCGCGGCTCGTCGTGGGCGTCCACTATCCGTCCGACGTGGCCGCCGGCGCGACCATGGGTCTCGCCGCCGGCGGCTTGGGTCGAGCCTGGGCCCGTCGCGCACAGCGTCCGAAAGGGTTCTGAGTCTTGAGTACATCCGAAATCGAATCGCCGCTCGATGCGCGGGAGGCCGCGGTCGTCACCGCGACCGCGTCCGCGGTCGAGGCACCGACGCGGCCTCCGCGCGGTGGACTCGCGGGTGGCCTGCTGAAGTTGGCCCGGCCCAAGCAGTGGGTCAAGAACGTGCTCGTGTTCGCCGCGCCGCTCGCGGCCGGGCGGTTGGACGAGGGCTACGTCCTCGGCCACACCGCGATCATGTTCATGCTGTTCTGCCTGGCGGCTTCGGCGATCTACTACGTCAACGACGCGTTCGACGTCGAGGCCGACCGCGAGCACCCCACCAAGCGCAACCGCCCGATCGCCTCCGGCGTGGTGCCGGTCAAGCTGGCGTGGGTGCTGGGGCCGATCCTGGGCATCGCCGCGGTCGTACTCGGCGTGTTGCTCTGCAACCCCGGGACCGCGCTCGTGCTGGGCCTGTACGTGGTGCTCAACGTCGCGTACTGCTTCTCGTTCAAGCACGTGGTCGTGCTCGACCTGGCCATGGTCGCCTCGGGCTTCCTGTTCCGGGCGATGGCCGGCGGTACCGCGTCCGAACTGCCGCTGTCGCGCTGGTTCCTGCTGACGGCGGGCTTCGGGTCGTTGTTCATGGTCGCGGGCAAGCGCTACTCGGAGATGGTCCTGATGGGCGAGGAGGCGGCCAAGACGCGCGCCTCGCTGGCCAATTACTCGATCACCTACCTGCGCTTCGTATGGCAGATGGCGGTCTCGGTGACGCTGCTCACCTACTCCCTGTGGGCATTCCAGATCCCCGAGGGCGATTCCACGCTGGCCTGGCACCAGTTGTCGCTGATCCCGTTCGGATTCGCGTTCCTGCGCTACGCCGTCTACGTCGACGCCGGAACCGCGGGATCCCCCGAGGACGTTCTTCTCAGGGACAAGGTCCTCGTCGGCCTTGGCTTCGCCTGGCTTCTCACCTTTGTTCTGGGAGTTTTCCATGTCTGACGGCCCGTCGGCCGACGCACGCCCCACCGCTCGGCGGGTAAGCCTGAACGGTTGGGGACGCACCGCCCCCTCCTTCGCCGACGTCGTGCGCCCCACCACCCGCGACCAGGTCGCGACCGCCCTGGGGCAGCGCACCTCGCGCGGGGTGATCGCCCGCGGCCTGGGCCGCTCGTACGGCGACCCCGCACAGAACGCAGGCGGTACCGTCCTGGACATGACCGGCCTCGACCGCATCCTCGCGGTGGACCTGGAGCGCGGCCTGGTCACCTGCGAGGCCGGGGTGAGTCTGGACCGGCTGATCGAACTGTTCGTGCCGTTCGGCTTCTTCGTGCCGGTCACCCCGGGCACCCGGCAGGTCACCGTGGGCGGCGCGATCGGCGCGGACGTGCACGGGAAGAACCACCACGCGGACGGCAGCTTCTGCAACCACGTGTCGTCCATCGACATGTTGATGGCCGACGGCACCGAGCGCACGATCACCCCCGAGGGCGACCCGGAGCTGTTCTGGGCCACCGCCGGCGGCATGGGCCTGACCGGCCTGATCCTGTCCGCGACCATCCGGATGACGCCCATCGAGACCTCGCTCGCGTCGGTGGACACCGACCGGACGAAGAACCTCGACGAGGCCATGGCGCTGATGGCCGAGACGGACGAGAAGTACACCTACACCGTCGCGTGGCTGGACTGCCTGGCCAAGGGCCCCAACCTCGGCCGCTGCGTGCTCACCTGCGGCGAGTTCGCCGCGCTCGACGACCTGCCCGCGAAGAAGCGCCGGGACCCGCTGCGATTTCGCACCGGCTCGCTGCTGACCGTCCCGGACCTGGTGCCGGGTCGGCTGCCGAACAAGCTCACCATGGGCCTGTTCAACGAGCTGTGGTACCGCAAGGCGCCCAAGCACAAGGTCGGCCAACTGCAGTCGATCACCGGGTTCTTCCACCCGCTGGACCTGGTCCAGGAATGGAACCGGGTCTACGGGCGGACCGGCTTCCTCCAGTACCAGTTCGTGGTGCCGTTCGGGCGCGAGGACGGGCTGGTCAAGGCGGTCGAGACGATCAGTGCGCACGGCGCGCCCTCCTCGCTCACGGTGCTCAAGCGCTTCGGACCCGGCAACGAGGGGTTCCTGTCCTTCCCCAAGCCGGGGTGGACGCTGACCCTCGACTTCCCGACCAACACGCCCGGCCTGGCCCGGTTGCTCAAGCAGCTCGACGAGATCGTGCTGACCAACGAGGGCCGGTTCTACCTCGCCAAGGACTCGCGGATGGACCCGGCCGACCTGGCCCGGATGTACCCGCGCCTGGAGCGGTTCCGCGAGGTGCGGGCCAAGGTCGACCCGGACGGGATCTTCGTCTCCGATCAGGCCCGCCGACTCGGGCTCTGACCCACCCCCCTTTCGTCTTCTCGTGAACCACTTGTGAAGGACACACCGTGAAAGACGCCCTGGGCGCACCGCAGTCCCTGCTCGTTCTCGGCGGCACCTCCGAGATCGCGCTGACCACGGCTCGCGCGATGGTGGCCGAGCGGGTTCGGCGGGTCGTGCTCGCCGGCCGCCCCTCCGCCGCGCTGGACACGGCCGCCGAACAGCTGCGCGGCCTCGGTGCGACGGTCGAGGTGGTCGGCTTCGACGCGGCCGAGACCGACGACCACGAGAAGACCGTCGACGAGGTCTTCGCCGCCGGTGACATCGATGTCGTGCTGCTCGCCTTCGGCGTGCTGGGCGACCAGGACGCGGACGAGAAGTCCCCGGCCGCCGCCGCGCGCGTCGCGCAGGTCAACTACGTGGGCGGCGTCTCGGCCGGGCTGGCCGCGGCCAACGCGCTGTCCCGGCAGGGCCACGGCGCGCTCGCGGTGATCTCGTCGGTGGCCGGCGAGCGGGCCCGCAAGTCGAACTTCATCTACGGATCCACCAAGGCCGGCCTGGACGCGTTCGCCCAGGGCCTGGGCGACAAGCTGCACGGCACCGGCGTGCACGTGATGGTCGTGCGGCCGGGCTTCGTGCGGACCAAGATGACCGAGGGCCTGCCGGAGGCGCCGCTGGCCACCACGCCGGAGGCGGTCGCCGAGGCGATCGTCAAGGGCCTGCGCCGCAAGTCGTCCGTGGTCTGGGTCCCGGGCCAGTTCCGCTTCGTGATGTCCGCGCTGCGGCACGTGCCGCGGCCGATCTTCCGCAAGCTGAACATCTGACCCGCGTCCTTGTCTGCGACCCGCGCTTCGTCGCGGCCGAGCCCGTCCCGGTGTGTCCGGGGCGGGCTCCCGTGTGTGCGGGAGGCGTCCCCTTCTACCCTGGGGTCGCCTGGCCTACCGTGGCCCGGTTCTGGTCCACCCGAAGACGTACGAGGGGCGCGGCATGGGCAGCAGGGGCAACGTCGGGCTCACCGGTGGCATCGGCGCGGGCAAGAGCGAGGTGGCGCGGCGGCTCGCCGAGCTGGGCGCGGTGGTGATCGACTCGGACCGGATCGCCCGCGAGGTGGTGGCCCCGGACACGCCCGGGCTGGCGGCGGTGGTGGCGGAATTCGGCGAATCGGTGCTGCTGCCGGACGGCTCGCTGGACCGCCCGGGCCTGGGCCGGATCGTCTTCGGTTCGCCGGAGCGGTTGGCCGCGCTCAACGCGATCGTGCACCCCCTGGTCGGGGCCCGGGCCGCGGAGCTGACGGCGGCGGCCGGCGACGACGCGGTGCTGGTCAACGACGTGCCGCTGCTGGCCGAGAACGATCTGGCGAAGCTGTACGACCTGGTCGTGGTCGTGGACGCCTCCCCGGAGACCCAGCTCGACCGGCTGGTCCGCCTGCGGGGCATGCCGGAGGCCGACGCGCTCGCCCGCATGGGTGCGCAGGCCACTCGGGCCGAGCGGTTGGCGATCGCGGATGTGGTGATCGACAACGACGGGCCGCTTTCGGCATTGGAGCCGCAGGTGCTGGCGCTGTGGGAGCGGTTGACGGGTGACTGAGGGCGCGGCCGCGTCTCGGTCGGCCTTGGTTGGTGTGCCCACCCGCTCCACCCGTTGCGTTCGGTGCGGAGGCCGCGGGTTTTCCGGCGGGGGCGCGGCGCGATCGGGCCCCGCGGCCTGCGACGTGGCTGCACTCGACGGCCGCCGGCACCCTACGGGTCTCCACCGACACACGGCGTCCACGTCGTTTGTCGGTGGAGACCCGTAACGTGTATCCAGTGCGACCCATTACCGATCTCGAACGCAAAGTGGCGCCCTTCGAGGTCGTCAGTCCCTATCGGCCGTCCGGTGACCAGCCGCAGGCGATCGATCTTCTCGAACAGCGCGTCAATGCGGGCGACAAGAATGTGGTGTTGCTCGGTGCGACCGGCACCGGGAAGTCGGCGACGACCGCGTGGATGATCGAGCGGCTCCAGCGGCCGACCCTCGTCATGGCGCCCAACAAGACCCTCGCGGCCCAGCTCGCCAACGAGTTTCGTGAGCTGCTGCCCAACAACGCCGTCGAGTACTTCGTCTCGTACTACGACTACTACCAGCCCGAGGCGTACGTCCCGACCACGGACACCTACATCGAGAAGGACTCCTCGATCAACGAGGAGGTCGAGCGGCTGCGGCACTCGACCACCAACTCGCTGCTGACCCGCCGCGACGTGGTCGTGGTCGCCTCCGTGTCCTGCATCTACGGCCTCGGCACCCCGCAGGAGTACGTCGACCGGATGGTCCGGCTGCGAGTCGGCGAGGAGATCGAGCGCGACGCGCTGCTGCGCCGCTTCGTCGGCAACCAGTACACCCGCAACGACGTCGCGTTCACCCGCGGCACCTTCCGGGTGCGCGGCGACACGATCGAGATCTTCCCGGTGTACGAAGAGCTGGCCGTGCGGATCGAGATGTTCGGCGACGAGATCGAGTCGCTGATGACGCTGCACCCGCTCACCGGCGAGGTGGTCAGCGAGGACGACGAGCTCTACGTCTTCCCCGCCACCCACTACGTGGCCGGCCCCGAGCGCATGGAGCGGGCGGTCGCCGGGATCGAGCGGGAGCTGGAGGAGACGCTCGCCCGGATGGACAAGCAGGGCAAGGTGCTGGAGTCCCAGCGGCTGCGGATGCGGACCACGTACGACATCGAGATGCTCCGCCAGATCGGCACCTGCTCCGGCATCGAGAACTACTCGCGGCACATGGACGGCCGCGAGGCCGGCACCGCGCCGAACACACTCCTCGACTACTTCCCCGAGGACTTCCTGCTGGTACTGGACGAGTCGCACGTGACCGTGCCGCAGATCGGCGCGATGTACGAGGGCGACGCGTCGCGCAAGCGCACGCTGGTCGAGCACGGCTTCCGGCTGCCGTCCGCGATGGACAACCGCCCGCTCAAGTGGGAGGAGTTCCTGGAGCGGGTCGGCCAGACGGTGTATCTGTCCGCGACCCCCGGCAAGTACGAGCTGGCCAAGGCGGATGCGGTGGTCGAGCAGATCATCCGGCCGACCGGCCTGATCGACCCCGAGGTCGTGGTCAAGCCGACCGAGGGCCAGATCGACGACCTGCTGCACGAGATCCGCACCCGGGCCGAGAAGGACGAGCGGGTCCTGGTCACCACGCTCACCAAGAAGATGTCCGAGGACCTCACGGACTACTTCCTGGAGCAGGGTGTGCGGGTGCGCTACCTGCACAGCGACATCGACACGCTGCGCCGGGTCGAGTTGCTGCGCGAGCTGCGGCTGGGCGAGTACGACGTGCTGGTCGGCATCAACCTGCTGCGCGAGGGCCTGGACCTGCCCGAGGTCTCGCTCGTGTCCATCCTGGACGCGGACAAGGAGGGCTTCCTGCGCTCGGGCACGTCGCTGATCCAGACCATCGGCCGTGCGGCGCGCAACGTGTCCGGCCAGGTGCACATGTACGCGGACAAGATCACCCCGTCGATGGCCAAGGCGATCGACGAGACCAACCGTCGCCGGGCCAAGCAGATCGCGTACAACACCGAGCGCGGCATCGACCCGCAGCCGCTGCGCAAGAAGATCGTGGACATCCTGGACTCGATCTCGCGCGAGGACGCGGACACCGCCGATCTGCTGGCCGGCAACAAGGGTCGGCAGAAGGCGCCGGTGCCCTCGTTGGGCAAGAAGGCGGCGACGGACAATCTGCCCGCGGCCGATCTCGCGGACATGATCCGGGTGATGACCGAGCAGATGCACGCCGCGGCCTCCGAACTGCAATTCGAACTGGCCGCGCGGTTGCGCGACGAGGTCGGGGAGCTGAAGAAGGAGCTGCGCGGGATGAAGGCCGCGGGCATCGCGTAGCACGATGTCCGGGACGGATCACGGACATGAGGGAACGGCCTGCGAAGTCCGTACGTCTTGACCGGTAGGTTCGTGATCCTGAATGTCACCGAGGGGGCTCGCCGGGACACCGGCGACTCCCGAGGACTACTCTGCGGCCAGTGTGGGCCCGCCCCGACCACGGGGCGGCGTTCGCGAGCCGCGTGACCAAATCTGTGAGGGGAGACGTCGCCAGTGGCCGTCAACATGTCCAAGGGCCAGAGGATTTCACTCGACAAGCCGGGTGGTGGCGAGCTGACCATGGTCCGGATGGGCCTGGGATGGGACGCCATCAAGCGCCGCGGCCTGTTCGGCAGCCGGGAGAAGGAGGTCGACCTCGACGCGTCGTGTGTGCTCTTCGCCGAGAACCAGCCGGTCGACGTCTGCTACTTCGGCCAGCTCACCAGCAAGGACGGGTCCGTTCGCCACACCGGCGACAACCTGACCGGGCACGGTGACGGCGACGACGAGTCGATCCTCGTGGACCTGTCCCGCGTGCCGGTGCACGTGGACCAGATCATCTTCACGGTCAGCTCGTTCCAGGGGCAGACCTTCCAGGAGATCGAGAACGCGTTCTGCCGGATCGTGGACGAGACCACGAACACCGAGCTGGCGCGCTACACGCTCTCCGGCGGTGGCAACTACACCGGCCAGATCATGGCCAAGCTCTACCGGCACGGCACCGCCTGGAAGATGGCCGCGATCGGCGAGCCCGCGCACGGTCAGACCCTGCGCGACCTGCTCCCGGCTCTGATGGCGCACCTGTAGGACGCACAACCAAACATGGTGAGCGGGCCGGGACGGGCGGAGTACGCCTCCCGGCCCGCTCGCGCGGGGTCCGTCCCGGCGGGGCGGGGAGGGGACGAACGCACGTGAGCACCGAACTGGTACGGGGTCAGAACCTGGCGCTGCCCGACACCCGGGTGGAGGTCGAGATCGCGGCACAATGCCCGGTCGAGCTGGTGGTGACCCTGGTGGGCGCCGACGATCGGGTCCGCGGCGACGACGATGTGATCCAGCGCGGCGGTGTCGACACCGTCGGGGTGACCATTCGGCAGGCCGGTGCGACCTTCGAGCTGGACAGGCTGCCCGCCGAGATCGAGCGGGTGCTGGTCGGCGCCTCGCTGGAGGGCGGCGGCGTGGACCGGTTCGGCGTGGTCGCGGCGCCGGTGGTCACCGTGCGGGCCGGCGGCGAGGACCTGGCCACGTTCCGCATCACCGATCTGGGCAACGAGCGCGCGCTGCACACCGTCGAGCTGTATCGACGCCAGGGCGCGTGGAAGGTGCGCGCCGTCGGGCAGGGCTACGAGGCCGGCCTGGAGGCGCTGCTCAAGGACGTCGGCGTGCAGAACCGGGCGCGAGTGGTGGACCGGGCGCGCACCGCGCTCGGCGGACCCGCCGCCGCGCCGTTCAGCGCCGCGAACGCGCCCACCGAACCGCGCGAGCCGGGCACCCCGCCGCGGGTGGACCAGAGCGGCGGCATGGCGTGGGCCGCGGCTCCGCCGGACGTCGAGCGCGAGGCCGCGCAGCGGGCCGCGCGGCGCGAGGTGGAGAAGCTGTACGAACAGGTCTGGGGCGTGTTCGAGGACGCGGCGCGATCGGCCGCCGCCTACCGATCGGCGATCGAGTACGCCGACGGGCGGTTGGACAAGGAGCTGGAAGGCGTCCTGAACGACCCCGCCGCGCGCTTCTCGCCCGCGGGGCTCGCCGCGCAGGACACCGCGCGTGACCGGCACCGGGCGCTGGCCGAGCAGGCCAAGGCCGTACTCGACCGGGACACCACGCAGTTGGTCGGCGAGGTCGAGCAGCTGGAGCCGAACCTGCCGCCGGTGATGGCGCGTTGGGACAGCACGTCGTGGGCCGGTTGGCAGGCTCCCGAGGACGGGGCGCCGGCGATTCGGCTCGGCGACCTGCATCTGCCGGAGCGACCGGAGCTGCGTGTGCCGATGGTGTTGCGGCTGCCGATGGATCGCGGGTTGTGGATCGACACCGGTGCGACCGGCCTGGAGGGCGAGCGGGGCAACGGCGCGGAGCGGGCCGACGAGCTCGCGGTGTCGCTGACCGCGCGGATGTTCGCGGCGTTCCCGGTGGGCGAGTTCAAGGTGCACGTGATCGACCCGGCGGGCAAGGGCACGGCTGCCGCGCCGTTGCAGCCGCTGGCGTCGTCCGGGCTGCTGGTGGGGCCGGTGGCCACCGATGCGGCCGACGTGTCCGTGCTGCTCGGGCGGATCCTGGACCGGATCGAGCTGGTGCGGATGGCGGTGGCCAACGACGCGGTGGACTCGCTGCCGAGCGATCTGGATCTGGCCCGACAGTTGTTGCTCGTGCACGACTTCCCGTTCGGCTTCGACGATCGCAGTGCGGCGCAGTTGCGGCACATCGTCGAGGAGGGGCCCAGGGTCGGGGTGCACGTGATCGTGGTGGGTTCGCGGGGTGACGCCGAGTCGTTCGGGCCGCTGCTGGATCCGTTGTGGCGCTCGTTGTTGCGGCTCACCGCGATTCCGGAGGACCACATCATGGACCCGTGGATCGGGCTGCCCTGGGTGTACACGGCGGACCTGCCCTCGGGCGGCGCGGAGGCCACACGGCAGTTGTTGTCCTGGGTCGCCGGCACGAACGGGCGCTAGGCCGGGTCCGGCGGATCCTGGTGGGGCCGCGCCGCCTGGCATCCGCCCTTCGCGGGCTCCTCGCTGCGCTCGTCTCGCCGCACCGGAGAAACAGCCGAATGGAACCACCATGCGGCTGCTTCGCCGGCACGCCGAGCCACGGCACCGGACGACGCGACCTCATCCACCAGGATCCACCGGACACGGCCCAGGCGCGCGAGGTTCGGCCTTCGGCCGGGTGGCCTCGAACGCCGGCCGGGCTGAAGTGGGTTGGCTCGGCGGGGTGATGGCGCCGGGGTCGGGTGGGGCGTCGGCGTCCGGCCCGGTGGCCTCGAACCGCGGCCGGGCCGAGGTGGGTCGGCTCGGCCGGGTGGTGACGCCGGGGTTCGGTGCAGCGTTGGTCTTCGGCCGGGTGACGTCATGTGCCGGCCGGGCTGGGGCGGGGATTCGCTCGAAGCGGGCAGTTCGTGGCAATGCGGGGAAAGCGGCGGGGCGGGGGTCATAGACTCTCGCCCCGTCGGTCGTGACCGAGGCGGCCGGGGGAGAGGGACGTCGCCTTGTTCGCCTATGCCGATCCCGTGCGCATGCTCGGGGTGCCCGCCGAGGTCGCTCGGACCGAATTCGCGGTCGTGGACCTGGAGACCACGGGATTCTCGCCGGCCCGCGGGGATCGGATCGTGGAGGTCGGCGTGGTGCGCATCCGCGGCACCGGCGAGGTGCTGCGCGAATGGACCACGCTGCTGGATCCGGGCCGCTCGGTGGGCGCGAGCCACGTGCATCGGATCACCGCCGCCGACGTGCTGGGCGCGCCCCGATTCGCGCAGATCGCCGTCGAGTTGGCCGGGCTGCTCGCGGGCGCCGTGGTGGTCGCCCACAACGCGTCCTTCGAGCAGCGTTTCCTGGAGGCCGAGTTCGTCGCGGCCGGCCTGGCGCCGCCGACGTTGCCCGCGCTGTGCACGATGAAGCTGGCGAAGGCGTCCGGGCTGCCGCTGGCCGATCACAAGCTCGGGACGTGTTGTGCGCACTTCGGGCTGACCTTCCCCGACGCGCACGCGGCGCTGGCCGATGCCCGGGTGACCGCGCGCCTGCTGCCGCTGCTGCTGGCCGGCCTGGGGACCCGCAGTCTCGGGCTGCCGGTGCCGCCCGCCCGGGCCCCGGAGCGGGCCGCCGCGCCCGTGCTCAAGCCGCGCCGGGGGTTCGCCCCGGCGCGCTGACGGGTATCCGGGTGCTCCGAGCGAGCGGATCCGCACAGGTCTTCCGATGACCTGTCACCAGGGTTTGGTAAAGGATCGCTTGGTGTTTCCTTTACCTTCTGGCATCCTGGAGGCAATCGGAGGGGTACATCCCCCCTCCGGCGTTGACGCGACCCCCCACGTCTGCCGGAGGCGCAGTGGACGTTTCACCCGTTGCCTGGATCCTGACCATCGTCGTGCTGTTGGCGCTCGTGGCAGTCGATCTGTTCCTCAATCGCAAACCACACGAGGTCACCCTCAAGGAGGCGTCCCTCTGGGGCATCTTCTGGGTCGGTCTCGCCGTCCTGTTCGGAATCGGCCTGTGGGTCTTCTCCGGGTCGGCACCCGCCGGCGAGTTCTTCGCCGGCTTCATCACCGAGAAGTCGCTGAGCGTCGACAACCTGTTCGTGTTCGTACTGATCATGGGCAAGTTCGCGGTCCCGCCGCAGTACCAGCAGCGGGTGCTGCTGGTCGGCGTGCTGCTCGCGCTGGTGCTGCGCGGCATCTTCATCGCCGCGGGCGCCGCGGTCGTGGCCGCGTTCTCGTGGGTCTTCTTCATCTTCGGCGCGTTCCTGATCTGGACCGCGTGGAAGCTGATCAAGGAGGCCCGGTCGGACGAGGAGGAGGAGTTCGAGGAGAACGCCCTCCTGCGCAAGGTCGAGAAGGTGCTGCCGACCACCGACGGCTACCGCGACATGAAGCTCGTGGTGAAGGAGAACGGCAAGCGTTTCGTCACCCCGATGCTGATCGTGATGATCGCCGTCGGCACCACCGACGTGCTGTTCGCGCTGGACTCCATCCCGGCGATCTTCGGCCTCACCAAGGAGCCGTACATCGTCTTCACCGCGAACGCGTTCGCGTTGATGGGGCTGCGCCAGCTGTACTTCCTGATCGGCGGGCTGCTCAAGAAGCTCGTCTACCTGTCGTACGGCCTGTCGGTGATCCTCGGCTTCATCGGCGTCAAGCTGATCTTCGAGGCGCTGCACGGTCAGGGTGTGCACGTGCCGGAGATCGGCATCCCGCTCTCGCTCGGCGTGATCGTGGTGACCCTCGCGGTGACCACGGTGCTGAGCCTGCGCAAGACGAAGAAGGACGAGATCGCGGCGGCCGAGGAGGCCGCCGAGGCGGACCGGGACGCGAGCGTCTAACCCGGAAACGGTACGGCCGGCGGCCCCTGGGCGAGGAGCACCTCGTGCGGGGGCCGCTGTGTCGTGGTGGGCCGCAGTCGCACGCCGACGCTGCCGCACAGGCAGCGGGTGTAGACGATTTCGCCCTGGGATGTGGAGTGGCGGGACAGTACGGTCATCCGCGGATCCTCGATCCGGCCGCAGGCATCGCACCGGGAAGCCATCGCGTTGCCCCCAAATTGGCTAGGGTAATGAGTGTTCTGGTGTAGCTCCTTACATACCTCGCAGCCTAGGTAAGGGTTCAATGGAAGTCAACGGTTACCGTAGTGACGGCGTCGGCGCTGCCGTGGCGATGGTCAACGCGTGGACGGGCGCGGACGGCTCGGCGCCGGACCTGGAGTCCGCGCGGGATGTGCTGCGAGCGTTCTCGTTCCTGGTCGAGGACCTGGACCAGGAGGCGCTCGAACCCCTGCTGGAGTGGGCCGGCGAGTTGCGCGCGTTCTTCGTGATCACCGACCTGGAGGAGGCCGTCGAGCACGTCAACGGCCTGCTGGCGCGGGTCGAGGTGCGGCCGCGGCTGGTGGATCACGGCTACGGGCTGCACCTGCACCACGCGCCCTCGGGGGTGCCGTTCGTGCAGCGCATGCGGATCAACACGGCGATGGGGCTGGCCAACCTGGTGGCCGACTACGGCGTGGGCCGATCCGGTGTGTGCGCGGCGGCCGGTTGCGACCGGGCGTTCGCGGACACCTCCCGCAACGGCCGCAAACGCTACTGCTCGGACGCGTGCGCCAACCGTGCCAACGTGGCCGCGCACCGGGCCCGCCGCAGGGCCGCCGCGCCGAGCGCCGGTCGGCCCTGAGCGGGCCGGACCGACACTCGGCGCGCTCGGATCACCAGCGGCGTTCGCGCCACTCGGCCAGGGCGGGGCGCTCGGCGCCCAGGGTCGTGTCGTTGCCGTGGCCCGGGTAGACCCAGGTCTCGTCCGGGAGCAGGTCGAAGAGCTTGTGTTCGACGTCGTCGATCAGCCGATCGAAGGCGGCCGGGTCGCCGAAGGTGTTGCCCACCCCGCCGGGGAACAGGCAGTCGCCGGTGAACAGGTGCGGGTGGCCCTTGGGGTCGTCGTACAGCAGCGCGATGCTGCCCTCGGTGTGACCCACCAGGTGGATGGCCCGCAGTTCGATGGCGCCGAAGGCGATCGTGTCGCCGTCGTCCACGAGGACGTCGGTGGGCACCGGGATGGCCTCGGCGTCGGCGCGTCCGGCCAGGGTGGTCGCGCCGGTGTGCGCGACCACCTCGGCGAGCGCCTGCCAGTGGTCCTGGTGCCGATGGGTGGTGACCACCTTCGCGAGGCCGCCGTCGCCCACCAGGGTGATCAGCGTGCCCGCGTCGTTGGCCGCGTCGATCAGCAACTGTTGATCGGTGGCCCGACAGCGGAGCAGGTAGGCGTCGTTGTCGTAGGGCCCGACCGCCACCTTGCTGATCATCAGATTGGCCAGCTCGCGCACGGCCGGGGCGCCGCCGACCTTCACGGATCCGTGATACGTCATACGAGCCATCCTCCCCGTCCGCGACCCCTCCCGGCTACCGACCGGCGCCGGCGGCGGCCGCGTCCGCCCGCTACATCCACGCGGGCAGCGGTGGCAGGCGACCGAACGGCTCGACGATCAGGCCGTCGCCGTTGGTGCGGCCGATCAGCCACGCGAGCAGCGACTGACGGCGACCGGAGACGACCGCGGCGGGGGCCACGCCCTCCGGGCCGATCAACAACTCGCGGTGGGTGATGTCGTCGCGCAGCAGCAGCGGCGGGCAGTCCGGCCGGCCGCGGAAGGAGGCGGCGACCTCGTTCAGCTCGCGCTCGGTGTACTCGGTCGGCCAGTGCGCCGGCGTCCAGCCCGCGTCCAGGTCGACGTGGTGGATGTACAACTCGCGCAGTCGTTTGCCGGGCAGCGTCGTGGCGGCGATCTCGCCCGCGTTGCGCGCGGTGACCTTGGCGCCCCACGCGGTCGGCGTCATCGCGGTGAACGCCCGGGCGAACCGGCCGGACGCGTCGTACAGGTCGGTGAGCTGCTCCGGGAGCGGCCGACCGGCACCCTCCTCGATGGCCCGGTCGCGGGCGTCCCCCGGCGGGTACATCGGGGTCGGGATTCCGGTGCGGGCCCAGTTCAGCAGGTTGGTCAGGGCGTCCGCGTTGCGCGCGAGGTGGGTCAGTACATGGCCCCTGCTCCACCCGGGCAGCAACGACGGACCGGCCAGGTGCTCGGGCGTCAGCCGTTCCGCGGTCGCCAATACCTGCGCGGTCGCGTCGTTGATCTCCGCGAGCAGTGCGGCGGGGTCGAACCCGTCCGTGGTCACGCATACCTCCCCCGGATCGCCCCCGCCGCCGATTCGTGGGACGAGACGGGTCCCGGTGCGGCGAGGTCTTGGGGTTTCACCTTAGTGGCGCGCGCGGGCCGGAGCGCCGGGGCCGAAGCTTCACACGATCGAGTGAAGAAGGACCCGGAGAAGTTTTGTTCGAATGAATGTGCGATAGCCTGGCGGCTCAAAGGGGAACAAAAACCTGCCGTGGGCTGCTTACGATGGCGCGGGGCACGGATCCGACCGGCATCGTCCCGGCCGGCACTGCCTCGATCCGCACTGTCGACGCGTACCGATCAGCTCGACATCATTCAGCCGCAGCGGCATGTCGTCGAAGGGTTTCGATTCTCAAGTGGCCGACCGTCTCATCGTCCGTGGCGCGCGCGAGCACAACCTCAAGGACGTCTCCCTCGACCTACCGCGCGACGCGCTCATCGTCTTCACCGGCCTGTCCGGCTCCGGCAAGTCCTCGCTCGCGTTCGACACGATCTTCGCGGAGGGACAGCGCCGCTACGTCGAGTCGCTGTCGTCCTACGCGCGCCAGTTCCTCGGGCAGATGGACAAGCCCGACGTCGACTTCATCGAGGGCCTGTCGCCCGCGGTCTCGATCGACCAGAAGTCGACGAACCGCAACCCGCGCTCCACGGTCGGCACGATCACCGAGGTCTACGACTACCTGCGCCTGCTCTACGCCCGGATCGGCCACCCGCACTGCCCGCAGTGCGCCCGCCCGATCGCCCGGCAGAGCCCGCAGCAGGTGGTCGACCGGGTGCTGGAGCTGGAGGAGGGCACCCGCTTCCAGGTGCTCTCGCCGATCGTGCGCGAGCGCAAGGGCGAGTTCGTCGACCTGTTCGCCGAACTCCAGTCCAAGGGCTACAGCCGGGCCCGGGTGGACGGCGCGGTGATCCAGCTGACCGACCCGCCCAAGCTCAAGAAGCAGGAGAAGCACACCATCGAGGTGGTCATCGACCGCCTGACCGTCAAGGCCTCGGCCAAGCGCCGACTGACCGACTCGGTGGAGACCGCGCTCTCGCTCGGCTCCGGCATGGTGATCCTGGACTTCGTCGACCTGCCCGAGGACGACGCCAACCGCGAGCGGATGTTCTCCGAGCACCTCTACTGCCCCTACGACGACCTGTCGTTCGAGGAGCTGGAACCGCGCTCGTTCTCCTTCAACTCGCCGTTCGGCGCGTGCCCCGACTGCACCGGCATCGGCACCCGGATGGAGGTCGACCCGGAGCTGGTCGTGCCCGACGGGCAGAAGTCGCTGGACGAGGGCGCACTCGCGCCGTGGTCGAGCGGACACGCCTCGGAGTACTTCGGCCGGCTGGTCTCCGCGCTCGCGGACGAGATGGGCTTCCGTACCGACATCGCCTGGGACGGCCTGCCGCAGCGGGCCAGGAAGGCGCTGCTGAACGGCCACAAGACGCAGATCCACGTCAAGTACCGGAACCGCTACGGGCGCGAGCGCTCGTACTACACGTCCTTCGAGGGCGCGCTGCCGTACATCGTGCGCCGGCACTCCGAGGCCGAGACCGACACCAGTCGCGAGCGCTTCGAGGGCTACATGCGCGAGGTGCCGTGTCCCACGTGCCACGGCGCCCGGCTCAAGCCGATCGTGCTCGCGGTGACCATCGCGGACAAGTCGATCGCCGACGTCGCGTCGATGTCGATCAGCGACTGCGCCGAGTTCCTCGGCCGGATCAAGCTGGTGGCGCGGGAGAAGAAGATCGCCGAGCGGGTGCTCAAGGAGGTCAACGAGCGGCTGAAGTTCCTGGTCGACGTCGGCCTGGACTACCTCTCGCTCAGCCGCGCCGCGGGCACCCTGTCCGGCGGCGAGGCGCAGCGCATCCGGCTGGCCACCCAGATCGGCTCCGGCCTGGTCGGCGTGCTGTACGTGCTCGACGAGCCGTCCATCGGCCTGCACCAGCGGGACAACCACCGGCTGATCGAGACCCTGGTCCGCCTGCGGGACATGGGCAACACGCTGATCGTGGTCGAGCACGACGAGGACACCATCCGGATCGCCGACTGGGTCGTGGACATCGGTCCCGGCGCGGGCGAGCACGGCGGCGAGGTGGTGCACTCGGGCAGCTACAAGGAGCTGCTCAAGAACAAGCGCTCGGCGACCGGCGACTACCTCTCCGGCCGCAAGTCGATCCCCACGCCGACCGAGCGGCGGGTGCCGGACAAAAAGCGTCGCCTGGTCGTGCACGGCGCCCGGGAGAACAACCTCCGGGACGTCGGCGTGGCGTTCCCGCTGGGCGTGTTCACCGCGGTCACCGGCGTGTCCGGCTCGGGCAAGTCGACCCTGGTCAACGACATCCTGTACACGCACCTGGCCCGTGAACTCAACGGCGCGCGCCTGGTGCCCGGTCGGCACACCCGGATCACCGGGACCGAGCTGGTGGACAAGGTCGTGCACGTGGACCAGGGTCCGATCGGGCGCACCCCGCGCTCGAACCCGGCCACCTACACCGGCGTGTTCGACCACGTGCGCAAGCTGTTCGCGGAGACCACCGAGGCCAAGGTGCGCGGCTACCTGCCGGGCCGGTTCTCCTTCAACGTCAAGGGCGGCCGCTGCGAGAACTGCTCGGGCGACGGCACCATCAAGATCGAGATGAACTTCCTGCCGGACGTCTACGTGCCGTGCGAGGTCTGCCACGGTGCGCGGTACAACCGGGAGACCCTGGAAGTGCACTTCAAGGGCAAGAACATCTCCGAGGTGCTCGACATGCCGATCGAGGAGGGCCTGGCCTTCTTCGAGGCGGTCCCCGCGATCGCCCGGCACCTGCGCACGCTCAACGACGTCGGCTTGGGCTACGTGCGGCTCGGCCAGCCCGCGACCACGCTCTCCGGCGGCGAGGCGCAGCGCGTCAAGCTCGCCTCCGAGCTGCAGCGCCGCTCCACCGGCAAGACGGTCTACGTGCTCGACGAGCCGACCACGGGTCTGCACTTCGAGGACATCCGCCGGCTGCTCGGCGTGCTGACCAGCCTGGTCGACAAGGGCAACACGGTGATCGTGATCGAGCACAACCTCGACGTGATCAAGACCGCCGACTGGGTCGTCGACCTGGGCCCCGAGGGCGGCAGCGGCGGCGGTCTGGTCGTCGCCGAGGGCACTCCCGAGGAGGTCGCCGAGGTGGCCGGCAGCCACACCGGCAAGTTCCTCCAGAGCGTGCTGTACGACCGACGGTGACGTGAGCGCAGTCCGGGCCGGGTGCGAGGATTGACCGGCCGCACGGTGGCGTGGCCGGTCCGGGCCACGCCACCGGTGTCACCGTTCACGAGGAGATCCCGCATGACCCCGCAGCAGCAGCCCCGGCCCGAGACCGCGCGCGAAGGCGTCGCCGAGCACGGACCGGACCGGCGCACCCTGCTGCGCGGGGCCGCGGTGGTCGGCGCGGTCGGCGCCGCCGGACTCGGCCTGAGCGCGTGCACCACGGAGAACCAGCCCGCGTCGCCGCACGAGAAGAAGCTGCTCGACGGACCGGTCACGGTGGGTCGCTCCGAGGATGTGAAGGTCGGCAAGGGCAAGGTCTACACCGACACCTCGATCGTGGTGACCCAGCCCGCCAAGGACGATTACAAGGCGTTCGACGCCCGTTGTCCGCACCAGGGGTGTCTGGTCACCAAGGTCGACCAGGGTGTCATCCAGTGCCAGTGCCACGGCAGTCAGTTCTCGATGAACGACGGCTCCGTCGTACGCCGACCCGCGAAGCGCGGCCTGACGCCGCTGCCGGTCACGGTCGCGAACGGCGAGATCGTCGTGGGTTGACCGCAAAAATCTGTTGGAGCCAGCACATAGGGTGGAGAAATGGACCCGTCGTCGTACCGGCCCGCGCCCGGCCAGATCCCGACGTCGCCCGGTGTGTACCGGTTCAGCGACGAGCACGGGCGCGTCGTCTACGTCGGCAAGGCGAAGAACCTGCGCGCCCGGCTCTCGTCCTACTTCCAGGACCTGGCCCACCTGCACCCGCGCACCCAGACCATGGTCACCACCGCCGCGGCGGTGGACTGGACCGTGGTCGGCACCGAGGTCGAGGCGCTCCAGCTGGAGTACTCCTGGATCAAGGAGTTCGACCCGCGCTTCAACGTCAAATACCGCGACGACAAGAGCTATCCCTCGCTCGCGGTGACGCTCGACGAGGAATTCCCGCGTGCCCAGGTGATGCGCGGCCCGCACCGCAAGGGTGTGCGCTACTTCGGGCCGTACGGGCACGCGTGGGCCATCCGCGAGACGCTCGACCTGCTGCTGCGGGTGTTCCCGGTGCGCACGTGTTCGGCCGGCGTGTTCAAGAACGCCCGCCAGGTCGGCCGCCCGTGTCTGCTCGGCTACATCGGCAAATGCGCGGCGCCGTGCACCGGGAAGATCTCCGCCGAGGACCACCGCGCGCTCGCCGAGGACTTCTGCGAGTTCATGGCCGGCCGCACCGGGCCCTACATCAAGCGCGTCGAGCGGGAGATGAAGCAGGCCGCGCAGGCGATGGAGTACGAGAAGGCGGCCCGGCTGCGGGACGACATAACGGCGCTGACCCGGGCCCTGGAGAAGAACGCGATCGTCTTCGGCGACGGCACCGACGCGGACGTGATCGCGCTGGCCGAGGACGAACTGGAGGTCGCGGTCCAGATCTTCCACGTGCGCGGCGGCCGGGTGCGCGGACAGCGCGGCTGGGTCACCGAGCGGGTCGAGGACGTGGACACCGCCGACCTGGTCGAACACTTCCTCCAGCAGCTCTACGGCGAGCAGCGCGGCGAGGCCGTGCCGCGCGAGGTGCTCGTGCCCGCGCTGCCGGCGGACACCGCGGCGCTCGGCCAGTGGCTGTGCGAGCTGCGCGGCGCCAGGGTGGAACTGCGGGTGCCGCAGCGCGGCGACAAGAAGTCGCTCCAGGAGACCGTGCAACGCAACGCCGCACAGGCGCTGAACCTGCACAAGCTGCGCCGGGCCGGCGACCTGACCGCCCGCTCGCTCGCGCTCCAGCAACTGGCCGAGGCGCTGGACATGGACACCGCGCCGCTGCGCATCGAGTGCTTCGACATCTCGCATCTGCAGGGCACCGAGGTGGTCGCCTCGATGGTGGTCTTCGAGGACGGGCTGCCGCGCAAGAGCGAGTACCGGCGGTTCGCGATCAAGACCTTCGAGGGCCAGGACGACCCGAGGGCGATGCACGAGGTGCTGACCCGGCGGTTCAGGCGCTACAAGTCCGATCTCGCGCGCGACGCGGCCGCCGACGCGGCGGTGGCCGGTGCCGAGGACGCGGACGGCGCGGAGAACACCGGCCCGATCGACCCGGAGACCGGCCGGCCCAAGCGCTTTGCCTATCCGCCGCAGCTGATCGTGGTCGACGGCGGGCAACCCCAGGTCGCCGCCGCCGTGCGGGCCCTGGAGGAGGCCGGCGTGGTCGACGTCACCGTGTGCGGGCTGGCCAAGCGGCTCGAAGAGGTGTGGGTGCCCGGTGAGGACGACCCGGTCGTGCTCCCGCGCAGCAGCGGCGAGGCGCTGCTGATGCTCCAGCGGATCCGGGACGAGGCGCACCGCTTCGCGATCACCTACCACCGGTCCAAGCGGTCCAAGGCGATGACGGCCAGTGCGCTCGACGACGTTCCGGGGCTGGGCGCGACCCGCCGCAAGGCGGTGCTCGCCCACTTCGGCTCGCTCAAGCGACTGCGCGCGGCCGGCATCGAGCAGATCACCGAGGTGCCCGGCATCGGCCGCGCCACCGCGGCGGCGATCGTGGCGGCGCTCGCCACGCGGGCGCCCTCGGCACCGGCGGTGAACACCGCGACGGGCGAGATCATTGAAGACGACGCCGACGTTGTAGTCGACGAGGCCGTCGATGCCGACGAGGCGGTCCCGGTTGTACCCCCGAGGCAGGAACCAGCAGGAGGAAGCGTTGAACTCGCCCAGCCGTAGGTGCGGTACGCACCGGGGGGACGCATGAGTACCGAGGTCACGAGTACGGCGGTCGAGGGCACCCCGGAGTTGGTGATCATCTCCGGCATGTCCGGCGCCGGTCGCAGCACCGCCGCCAAGGGCATGGAGGACCTCGGCTGGTTCGTGGTGGACAATCTGCCGCCGTCGCTGATCCCGGCGATGGTCGACCTCGGCGCGCGGACCCAGGGCGCGGTCGCGCGGATAGCGGTCGTCGTCGACGTGCGCGGCCGGACTTTCTTCGACGACCTGCGCTCGGCGCTGAGCGAGCTGGACGCGGCCGGCGTGGTGCGTCGGATCGTCTTCCTGGAGGCCGCCGACGACGTCCTGGTGCGGCGCTTCGAGGGCGTGCGCCGGCCGCACCCGCTCCAGGGCGACGGGCGCATCCCGGACGGCATCGCCCGCGAGCGCGAACTGCTGCGCGAGCTGCGCGGCGAGGCCGACCTGGTGATCGACACGTCCGACATCAACGTGCACCAGCTGCGTGCGCGGATGGACGACCGGTTCGCCGGTTCCGGCGAGCCGCAGCTGCGCGCCACGGTGATGTCCTTCGGCTTCAAGTACGGCCTGCCGGTGGACGCCGACCTGGTCGTCGACTGCCGCTTCCTGCCCAACCCGCACTGGATCCCGGAGCTGCGCCCGCACACCGGCATGGACGAGGCGGTCAGCCGGTACGTGTTCGACCAGCCCGGCGCCAAGGAGTTCCTGGACCGGTACGCCGAGCTGCTGCACATCGTCACCGAGGGCTACCGTCGCGAGGGCAAGCGCTATGTGACGCTCGCGGTGGGCTGTACCGGTGGCAAGCACCGCAGTGTGGCGATGGCCGAACGACTGGCCCGCCGGCTCACCGAGGACGGCCTGGACACCGTGCTCGTGCACCGCGACATGGGCAGGGAATGAGCGGCCCCAAGGTGGTCGCCTTGGGCGGCGGACACGGGCTCTCGGCTTCGCTGGCGGCACTGCGCAGGCTCACCGACGAACTGACGGCGATCGTCACGGTCGCCGACGACGGCGGCTCCAGCGGGCGGTTGCGCAAGGACCTGGGCGTGCTGCCGCCCGGCGATCTGCGGATGGCGCTGGCCGCGCTGTGCGGCGACGACGAGTGGGGGGTGACCTGGAGCCGGGTCATCCAGCACCGGTTCCGCCGTGAGGGCGAGCTGAACGGGCACGCGGTCGGCAACCTGCTCCTGGTCGGCCTGTGGGAACTGATGGACGATCCGATCGCGGCCCTGGACTGGATGGGTCGCCTCCTCGGCGCGCACGGGCGGGTGCTGCCGATGTCGGCGGTCCCGTTGGACATCGAGGCGGACGTGGCCGGGCACGACCCGGCCCGGCCGAACGAGATGTCCGTCGTGCGCGGGCAGGCGCAGGTCGCGGTGACGCCGGGCGACGTGCGCGGAATCCGGCTGCTGCCCAGTGATCCGCCCGCCGTGCCGGAGGCGGTCGCGGCGGTTCGTGACGCCGATTGGGTGGTTGTCGGGCCCGGTTCGTGGTTCACCTCGGTGCTGCCCCACCTGCTCGTTCCCGAGTTGGCGACGGCCCTGGTGGAGACCAAGGCCAGGCGGCTGCTCGCGCTGAATCTGGCCCCGCAGCCGGGCGAGACGGCGGGTTTCTCGCCGCAGCAGCACCTGGAGGTGCTGGCCGCCCACGCTCCCGGACTGACCTTTGACATCGTCCTCGGCGACCGCGACCGTGTGGAGGACGTACCGGGCCTGGAACGGGCCACGGCGGCGCTCGGTGGACACGTCCACCTGGCCCCCGTTTCGGCGGTCGACGGCACCGCGCGACACGACCCCGAACGGTTGGCCGCAGCCTACGGCCGGATCTTCGTCGATCGTGAAAGGATCGCTCCATGGCGATGACGGCAGCAGTGAAGGACGAGCTCAGCCGCCTCCCGGTCACCCGGTCGTGCTGTCGCAAGGCGGAGGTCTCCGCGCTCTTGCGCTTCGCGGGCGGACTGCACATCGTGGGCGGGCGAATCGTCATCGAGGCGGAGTTGGACACGGCGATGGCCGCGCGCCGCCTGCGCAAGGACATCCTGGAGGTCTACGGGCACAGCTCGGACCTGGTCGTGGTGGCCCCCGGCGGCCTGCGGCGCGGCAGTCGGTACGTGGTGCGGGTCGCGGTCGGCGGCGACCAGCTGGCCAGGCAGACCGGGTTGCTGGATGCCCGCGGGCGTCCGGTGCGGGGCCTGCCGCCGCAGGTCGTCTCCGGTGCGACGTGTGACGCGGAGGCCGCCTGGCGCGGCGCGTTCCTGGCGCACGGCTCGCTCACCGAGCCCGGCCGCTCCTCGGCCCTGGAGGTGACCTGCCCCGGTTCGGAGGCGGCCCTCGCGCTGGTCGGCGCGGCCCGTCGGCTCGGTCTGGCGGCCAAGTCGCGCGAGGTGCGCGGCGTGGACCGGGTGGTGGTCCGCGACGGCGACGCGATCGGCGCGCTGCTCACCCGGCTCGGTGCGCACGAGAGCGTGCTGGCCTGGGAGGAGCGGCGGATGCGCCGCGAGGTGCGGGCGACCGCGAACCGGCTGGCCAACTTCGACGACGCGAACCTGCGCCGCTCGGCCCGCGCGGCCGTGGCGGCGGGCGCGCGGGTGCAGCGGGCCCTGGAGATCCTCGGCGAGGAGGTCCCGGAGCACCTGGCCGCGGCCGGCAAGCTGCGGCTCGACCACAAGCAGGCGTCCCTGGAGGAATTGGGCGGGCTGGCCGAGCCGCCGCTGACCAAGGACGCGGTCGCGGGTCGGATCCGCCGGCTGCTGGCGATGGCCGACAAGCGCGCGGGCGAACTGGGCATGCCCGGCACCGATGCCGGCCTGTCGGTGGACATACTCGTGTCCTGACCGGCCCAGGGGCCGGCGTGCGCCGGCGAAAACAATTCGAAGGCGTCGAACCGTGAGACATAGGGTCTCCGGGTCGGCGCCTTCGTCCGTTGTCGGGAGAAGGCCGCGCATGCGAGGAAGGAACCACCGCAGTGGAAATCCGCACGATCGGCGAAGAAGACATCATCCCCTGGACCGCCGCCGTCGGCATCGGTTTTCTCCGGGTGCCGGACGACACCAAGGAGAACCGGGAGAAGCGGATCGAGCACTGGCGCGAACGGGCCGACTTCGCCCGGACCCGCGGAGCCTTCGACGGCGGTCGCTGCGTCGGCACCTTCCGCAGCTTCGCCACCGGTCTGACCGTGCCCGGCGGGGCGATAGTCCCGGCGTCGGCGATCACCAACGTCACCGTCTCGCCGACGCACCGCCGGCAGGGCCTGCTCACGAAGATGATGGGCCTGGATCTGGCGGACGCCGCCGCGCGCGGCGAGTCGGTGGCCATCCTGATCGCCGCCGAGTACCGGATCTACGGTCGGTTCGGCTTCGGCGTGGCCACCGAGTACCAGAAGTTCACCCTGGACACGCTGCGCACCGACTTCGCGCCGGACGCGCCGGTCGAGGCCGGGGCCCGGATCGAGCTGGCCACCCCCGAGGAGGTGGCCGAGGTCGGGCCGCCGCTGCACGAGGAGTTCCGTCGACAGCGGGCCGGGGCGATCGAGCGCACCGCGATGTGGTGGCAGATGTACACCGGGCTGGAGCCCTCGCCGATGAGCCCGACCCCGCCGCGCTTCCACGCGGTGTACCGCGATCCGTCCGGCAAGGTCGCCGGCCTGGTCGGCTATCGCACCGACGACCACTGGGACGAGTTCGTGCCCAAGGTCACGCTGACCGTGGACTCGCTCATCGCGCTCACCCCGGCGGCCGAGATCGCGCTGTGGCGGTTCTGCGCGAACGTCGACTACGTCAACCGGGTCGAGGGTGCCGACCGCAGTCCCGACGAGTTGTTGCCGCTGCTCGTGCAGGATCCGCGGGCGATCACCACGCAGTCGCGTCGGGACTTCGTGTGGGCACGGATCCTGGACGCGCCCGCCGCGTTCTCGGCACGCACCTACGGCGCGCGCGATCGGATCGTGGTCGAGGTGCACGACGATCTGGGTTATGCGGCGGGACGGTTCGCGATCGACGGCGCGGCCGAGCAGGCGCGGTGTGTGCCGACCGGTGACCCCGCGGATCTGGTCCTGGACGCCTCGACGCTGGGGGCGCTGTACCTGGGTGCGGGCTCGCCGGTGCGGCTCGCGGTGACCGGCCGGATCTCCGAGCGCACACCCGGTGCGGCGGAGCGGGCCGAGGCGCTGCTGCGGACGCCGCGCGAACCGTGGTGTCCCGACTGGTTCTGATCACAATGCGGAATCTCTGCGCGTAGCGTTGACCGAATATGACCGTGCGTCAGGTCTCGTGTACCACACGGTAGTTGCCGTAGCATGCGCAACACCCGGGCGCAGGAGTCACGTTCCGTACCTTGAGGTCGTGGTTTTGCGCCGTCCCTATGCACGCCGAACCCACGACTGGGGGGTCGATGAGGCGTCATCGTTCCAGGGGCACCACCACACGAGTCCGGATCGGCACCACGGGGATCGCGGCGCTCTCACTGGCGCTCGGTCTGTTGACCGCAGCGCCGGCGAGCACCGCGGCACCCGCCGACAATCCGGTCTCGTACCCCGAAGTGACCAGCGCACCGCCGGAAGCGAAACTTCCTCCGGCGGGCGAAGCAGGTCCGCAGTCCTACACGATCACAGCCGACGCGGCACAGGTGAAGCAGATCTTCGACCTGGGCGTGGACCGGCACGAGACCCGGACCACCAAGTCCGCCGACGGCAAGGCCCGGCTGGAGGTGATCCTGAGCGATGCCCAGGCCGCCAAGCTGCGTGCCGC
This sequence comes from Embleya sp. NPDC008237, assembly GCF_042956465.1. Lineage (NCBI taxonomy): Bacteria > Bacillati > Actinomycetota > Actinomycetes > Kitasatosporales > Streptomycetaceae > Embleya > Embleya sp. NPDC008237. Next base: position 126,057 of record NZ_JBIBGL010000003.1, on the reverse strand, counting down.
CGGCATCTCCGTGGAGGCCAAGTCCCGGGCGCAGAAGCGATCGGCCGCGGCCGACGCGGGCGTCTTCCGCAAGTACAGCGGCCCCAACGGCCTCGGCGCGGAGCTGGTCCAGCTCGCCAAGGACCACCCCGACATCGCCAAGACCGTCAGCATCGGCAAGACCGTGCTCGGTCAGGACATTCTCGCGGTCAAGGTGACCAAGAACGTCCGCACCAGTGCCGACGGCTCCAAGCCCGGCGTGTTGTACATGTCCAACCAGCACGCCCGTGAGTGGATCACGCCGGAGATGACCCGCCGGCTCGTGCACCACTACGTGGAGGGCTACGGCAAGGACGACGAGGCCACCAAGCTGGTCTCGGACAACGAGCTGTGGTTCGTGGTCTCGGCCAACCCCGACGGCTACGACTGGACCTTCGAGACGGACCAGCGGTTGTGGCGCAAGAACCTGCGCGACAACAACGGCGACGGTGTGATCACCGCCGGCGACGGTGTCGACCTCAACCGCAACTTCGACTACAAGTGGGGTTACGACAACGAGGGTTCCTCGCCCGACCCGCTGAACGAGACCTACCGGGGGCCCGCGCCCTCCTCCGAGCCGGAGACCCGGGCGATCGAGGGCTTCGCCAAGCACATCAAGGCGGAGTTCGTGGTCAACTACCACTCCGCCGCGCAGCTGATCCTGTACGGCGTCGGCTCGCAGGTGGCCACGCCCAGCCCCGACGACCAGATCATGATCGCGCTCGCGGGCGACGACGCGCACCCGGCGGTCCCGGACTACGACCCGGACCTGTCCGCCGAGCTGTACGTGACCAACGGTGACACCGACGGACAGATGAACGAGGCGTACAAGACGTTGTCGTTCACCCCGGAGATGTCCACGTGCGTGACGGCCGCCGGCTACCTGCCGGACGACCCGTACACGGAGGACAACTGCGGCAGCATCTTCGAATTCCCGAACGACGAGACGTTGGTCGGGATGGAGTACGCCAAGAACCGGGCGTTCGCGCTGTCGGTGGCCAAGTCGGCCAAGGACCCGGACGATCCGGTCTCCTCGGTCGGTCGCAAGGCCCCCGACCTGGTGGCCGACCGGTTCGAGCACTCCTATGCCGAGGACCACGACGATCAGACCGTCGCGGTGATCGCCAAGCGCTCGCTGACCAACCGCAAACTCAACTACCGCGTCAACGGTGGCCCGGCCAAGACCGCGGGCGTCAAGGAGTGGAAGGGCGGCGAGCGGTACGGCGAGCAGGGCTCGGCCTACTACGCCGAATACCGGGGCGACATCAAGAACGTGCGCACCGGTGACCGGATCGAGGTGTGGTTCACCGGCGACAAGGCCGGCACCGGCAAGGTTGCCAGTGACCGCTTCACCTTCACGGTGGAGAGCGGCATCGCCGAGAAGACCGAGACGCTGGTCCTGGCCAACGAGGACTACAAGGGTGTCAACCCGACCTACCCGCCGAACACGGTCGGCCCCAAGTACGCCCAGCAGTATGTGGACGCGTTGGCGGCCAATGGCATCAAGGCGGCCGTGTACGACGTGGACAGGCTCGGTACACCGCACCACCTCGGCGTGCTCTCGCACTTCAAGGGCGTGTTCTGGTACCTCGGCGACAACCGACTGACCCAGGACGCGGCCCGGGAGGTCACCGACTTCCGCGGCCGGCCGGTGCGGGACGCGCAGGTCACCCCCGCGGTCCAGGATCTGACCGTGAACGTGCGCGACTTCCTCAACGAGGGCGGCAAGCTGGCCTACCTCGGTGAGACCGCGGGCTACTACGGCCCCCTGCGCAGCGCGGCGGGCGGCGGCATCTACTACGGCCTCAACGGCCACCCGGACCAGCCCTGCAAGGTCACCGCCGACCCGGCGGGCGACTGCCTGATCGTCTCGGACGACTTCACCCAGTACTGGCTGGGCGCGTACGACCGGTCGGCGACCAACGGCGCCACCGGGGTGGTCGGCGCGGCCGCGCCGTTCGAGGGCATCGACAAGGCGTTGCCGGGCACCGCGTCCAACCCGCTGAACGAGGCGGGCGGGTTCCTGCCCACCAGCGCGATTCTCACGCCGGACCGGTTCCCGATGTTCGACAGCCGTTCGGTGGCGACCTACTCGGGCAACACGTCCGGGCCGTACTCGCCGGCCGAGGGTTCGTGGTACATCAACGGCCTGCACTCGGACAACGCGTACAAGCGACTGACCCGCACGATCGACCTCACCGCGGTGACGGCGGCGGATGCGGCGAAGCTGACCGCGCAGTTCTCGTACGACACCGAGGCCAACTGGGACCACGCGATCGTGGAGGCGCACACGGTCGGTGCCGAGGACTGGACGACGCTGCCCGACCTCAACGGTGGCACCGGCACCGAGCCGCCCACGTCCTGTGAGGGTGGCGACTTCGTCCGGACCCACACGCAGTTGCGGCACTACCTGACGGTGACCACTCCCACGTGCCTGAGCACCGGCACCACCGGCGCGTGGAACTCCTTCACCGGCAACTCGGGTGGCTGGAAGCCGGTCGCCTTCGACCTGTCCGCGTACGCGGGCAAGAAGATCGAGGTCTCGATCTCGTACGTGAGCGACGCGAACACCGGTGGCACCGGCCTGTTCGTGGACGACACCAAGGTCACCACCACGGCCGGCGTCCTGGACGCCGAGGGCTTCGAGACCGGTTTGGGCCCGTGGGCCCTGGCCGGCCCGCCGCCCGGTGACCGCTCGCTCGTCGGCTTCACGCGCAGCCAGGCCGCGTTCGGTTCGTCGGTGATCGCCACCGACGACACCATGCTCTTCGGCTTCGGCCTGGAGCAGCTGGCCACCGCGGACGACCGCAAGGTGGTCGTCGACCGGATCCTGCGGGAGCTGTACAAGTAGGCGCGCACGATCGTGACGCGCCGACGGTGAAAACCGATGGCGCAACGACGGCCCCCGGCGGAGACTCCTCCGTCGGGGGCCATTAACGTCTGTGCGCACACGCGAGTTCCGGCGTGTGCCACTTTTTTATCGGGGGGAATCGCCTTGAGCAACAACGCACCCGGTCCCTGGGGGCCGCCGCCGAGCCAACCCGGCCCCGGGCAGTGGGGACAACAACAGCCGGGTCCGCCCGGGCCGTTCGGCTCGGGGCCGTTCGGCGGGCCGCCGCCGCAGCCGCCGCGCCGCGTCGGCAACCCGGGTCTGGCCGTCGCGGCCGGGGTGGTGGCGATGCTGGTCGGCGGCGGTGTGTACGGCGTGATCGTCAAGGCGCTGGACACGCAGAGCACCTACTTCGGGCTCGGCATCGCGGCGCTGATCGCATTCGCGATGGGCAAAATCGGCGGTGCCAACCCGGCGCTGCCGGTGATCGCGGTGCCGCTCGCGCTGCTCGGTGTCCTGCTCGGGCAGCTCACGGCGATCGTGCTGTTCAACGCCGACGCCAGTGGCCTCTCGGCGATGGATCTCGTGACGGACTACACCAGCGAGATCTGGGACACCTGGAAGGACAACGTGGGCTTCTTCGACACCCTCGTGTTCGTCTTCGCGGGCGTCGCGGCCTTCGGCATCACCAAGTCCGTCGGCGAGAAGTAGCTCCGCCCGAGTTCGCCCGCCGCTCCGCTTTTGCGATCATCCGTCCCGTCCTGGGCATCTTGTGCAGCAAGCCTGCGTGAAGGTGCCCGGGGCGTCACGGTAGGGTCGGACATGGCCGGGGATATCGCAGATTCCACTGACCATCTCCTCGGCCATTCACCATCAGGGCATTCGGCGTTCGACAGAGGAGATCGGTTCGTGACGATCCGGGTAGGCATCAACGGATTCGGCCGTATCGGCCGCAACTTCTTCCGCGCGGCGCTGGCCTCGGGCGCGGACTTCGAGATCGTCGGGGTCAACGACCTCACGAACATCGCGACCCTGGCCCACCTGCTGAAGTACGACAGCATCCTCGGCCGCATCGGCCAGGAGGTCACCTACACCGACGACGCGATCACCGTCGGCGACAAGACCTTCAAGGTCATCGCCGAGCGTGACCCGGCCGCGCTGCCCTGGGGCGAGCTGGGTGCGGACATCGTGATCGAGTCCACCGGCATCTTCACGGACGCCGAGAAGGCCAAGAAGCACATCGAGGCCGGCGCCAAGAAGGTCATCATCTCGGCTCCGGCCAAGAATGAGGACGTCACGATCGTGATGGGCGTCAACCACGAGAAGTACGACGCCGCCGCGCACACGATCATCTCGAACGCCTCCTGCACGACCAACTGCGTCGCGCCGATGGCCAAGGTTCTCCTGGAGAACTTCGGCCTGGTCAAGGGCATGATGACCACGGTCCACGCGTACACGAACGACCAGGTCATCCTGGACTTCCCGCACTCGGACCTGCGCCGCGCGCGGGCCGCCGCGACCAACATCATCCCGACCTCGACGGGTGCCGCCAAGGCGACCGCGCTGGTCATCCCCGAACTCAAGGGCAAGCTGGACGGCATCGCCATGCGCGTCCCGGTCCCCACCGGCTCGGTCACCGACCTGGTCGTCGAGCTGGAGCGCGAGGTGACCCGCGACGAGGTCAACGCCGCCTTCCAGAAGGCCGCCGAGGGCTCGCTCAAGGGCTACCTGACCTACACCGAGGACCCGATCGTCTCCTCGGACATCGTCACCGACCCGTCCTCGTGCACCTTCGACTCGGGCCTGACCATGGCCCAGGGCAAGCAGGTCAAGGTCGTCGGCTGGTACGACAACGAGTGGGGCTACAGCAACCGTCTGGTCGACCTGGTCGGCTACATCGGTGGTCAGCTCTGACGGTGCGGCACAACGCACCGATGGACAACGCTTGACGATGCGGGCCCGGGTGACACGCCGTCACCCGGGCCCGTTTCTCGGCTACCCCCACCCGTTTCTTCGACATCCGAGGACGAGTCGAACTTGAAGACCATCGACGACATCGAGGTATCCGGTAAGCGCGTCCTGGTACGCGCCGACCTCAACGTCCCGCTCGACGGCGGGCGCATCACCGACGACGGCCGGATCCGGGCGAGCGTGCCGACCATCGAGGCCCTGGTCGCCCGCGGCGCCAAGGTGATCGTGTGCTCGCACCTGGGCCGGCCCAAGGGCGCTCCCGAGCCGCAGTTCTCGCTCGCGCCGGTTGCCGCGCGGCTGGGTGAACTGCTGGGCGCCGACGTGGCGTTCGCGACCGACACGGTCGGCGACAGCGCCCGGGAAACGGTCGGCGGACTCGCCGACGGCCGGGTCGCGCTGCTGGAGAACCTGCGCTTCAACCCGGGCGAGACGGCCAAGGACGACGCCGAGCGCGGCGCGTTCGCGGATCGCCTCGCCGAGCTCGCCGAGGTGTACGTGGGCGACGGCTTCGGCGCGGTGCACCGCAAGCACGCGTCGGTGTACGACGTGCCGGCCCGGCTGCCGCACGCGGTCGGCGGCCTGATCGCCACCGAGCTGGACGTGCTCAAGCGGCTCACCGAGGACGTGCAGCGTCCGTACGCGGTGATCCTGGGCGGGTCGAAGGTGTCCGACAAGCTCGGCGTCATCGACAGCCTGCTCGACAAGGCCGACCGGATCCTGGTCGGCGGCGGCATGGTGTTCACCTTCCTGGCCGCGCAGGGCCACGAGGTGGGCAAGTCGCTGCTGGAGAAGGACCAGCTCGACCGGGTCCGCGAGTACCTGGCCCGGGCCGAGGCGCGCGGCGTGGAGTTCGTGCTGCCGGTCGACGTGATCGCGGCCACCGCGTTCGCCGCCGACGCGGACCACGCGGTGGTCTCCACCGACGCGATCCCGGCCGACCGGCTCGGTCTGGACATCGGCCCGGCGTCCGGCGAACTGTTCGCGGACAAGCTCGCCGACGCCCAAACGGTCTTCTGGAACGGCCCGATGGGTGTGTTCGAGATGGAGCCGTACAGCCATGGCACCCGCGCGGTGGCGCAGGGCCTGATCGACTCCGACGCGTTCACCGTGGTCGGCGGCGGCGACTCGGCCGCGGCGGTGCGCACGCTCGGCTTCGACGAGAACGCCTTCGGTCACATCTCGACCGGCGGCGGCGCGAGCCTGGAGTACCTCGAAGGCAAGTCCCTGCCCGGTCTCGAAGCCCTGGAGGGCTGATCCCGATGTCTGCGCTCAACAACGGCACCGGCCGCATCCCGCTGATGGCGGGCAACTGGAAGATGAACCTCAACCACCTCGAGGCCATCTCCCTGGTGCAAAAGCTCGCGTTCACCCTGAACGACAAGGACTTCGACCGGGTCGAGGTCGCGGTGCTGCCGCCGTTCACCGATCTGCGCTCGGTGCAGACCATGGTCGACGCGGACAAGCTCCGCTTCAGCTACGGCGCGCAGGACATCTCACAGCACGCGGGCGGCGCCTACACCGGCGAGATCGCCGGGTCCATGCTCGCCAAGCTGAACTGCACCTATGCGCTGGTCGGCCACTCCGAGCGGCGGCAGTACCACGCCGAGGACGACACCGTGGTGAACGCGAAGGCGCACGCCGCCTATCGCAGCGGCCTGGTCCCGATCGTGTGCGTCGGCGAGGGCCTGGACGTGCGCAAGGCGGGCCGGCACGTGGCCCACACGCTCGCGCAGGTCGAGGGCGCGCTCAAGGGCATCACGGCCGAGCAGGCCGAGTCCGTGGTGATCGCGTACGAGCCGGTCTGGGCGATCGGCACCGGCGAGGTGGCCACGCCGGAGAACGCGCAGGAGGTGTGCTCGGCGATCCGGGCCAAGCTCGCCGAGCTGTACTCGCCGGAACTCGCGGACCGGGTGCGGGTGTTGTACGGCGGCTCGATGAAGGCCGGCAACGTGGCCGGGCTGATGGCGCAGCCGGACGTGGACGGCGGACTGGTCGGCGGTGCCTGCCTGGCCGCCGAGGAGTTCGCGCAGATCGTTCGCTACCACGAGAAGAAGGCCTGACGGTCGCGGTCGTCCGGTCGGGACGTGTGGCGAGGGCCCGGAGCGGGATGCCGCTCCGGGCCCTCGGCATGTCCGGGCCGGTCTTGTGCCCCGGCGTGCCGGCCGGAATCACTCGTTCCTCATAAACCCGTCGCAACTATTTCCATTCCGCTTGCCGCTCCCGTAACGGGTGACTGACCATAAGTCATCGCCAAGTGGCCGGTAGTCGCCCCTACAGGGTGGTTCGGCCGGTCGACCCCAGGGGGTCCGGGTGTCATTTCCAGACATGTCCACAACCGGGGATACCGGTGCCACGCGGTATCTGTGCACGGGCGCGGAGATCGACGAGCGGTTCGCCGCGCGGGTGATCGAGGAACTGTGGGAGAACGCGCACCGCGATCGGGCGCCGTCCTACGGGTACAACGAACAGGCGGTCCTGGAGCATGCGCTGGCCGCACGAAGGCGGCGCATCCTGCGCGACGTGATCGCGTTCCTGGTGCCGGCGGTGATGTTCCTGATCGGCTTCGGCTTCGCGCCCGGGTTGTTCTGGCTCGCGATCGTGGTCTTCGTCGGGCTGCTGACGGTGCGGGCCGGGGTCGCCGGCGGGGGCGGCGTGCGCGACTTCCGGACCCGGGCGGCGGCGCAGGTGTCCTGGGTGGCGGCGCTGCTGTTCGGGCTGATGTTGTACGTGGCGGGCGGGGACACCGGCTTCCCGGGAGCCGAGACCCTGGCGGTGACCGTGCTGCCGACCTACGCGGTCGTGGTCTTCGTGGTGTGGATCGAGCGCATGCAGCAGCGGGCCACCGTGGTCTCGGATCTGGGACCGGGGCGGACCCGGGTGCCGACCGGGCCGCCGGCGGACGGGACCGGAGACCCCTGGCCGGGGGGTTTGCAGAGTGCGTTGGCGCAGGTGCTGCCGCCGCGACCGACGCATGCGCCGGCCGTCCCGGAGGCGGTGTTCCCGCCCACGGTCCCGATTCCGTCCAGCGTGCGCTACAGCGGCTACCTGCCGTTCGTGGGCGCCGGCGAACTGGTGGAGAGCTGGACCTTCCCGGTCGAGCTGCGCGGGGCCGAGCCGTCCGTGCTGGACGCGCCGCGCGTGGGCAAGCAGCCGAAGAACGGGTTCACCCCGTTCACGGTCGACGAGCTCACCGGTGCGATCTGCTCGTCGTTCGAGGAACTGGCCCGGTCCGAGGAGGGCCGGCACCGGTTGGCCGGGTTGAGCGTACAGATGCACGAGTTCAGCAGCGGGGTGAGCGGGGGCCCGGTGCCGCCGCCGGCCGAGGCCACCCGGCGCTACCTGTGCGTGCGGGTGGGCACGTGGTCGCAGGAGGTGGTGGTGTCGGTGCTGATCCGCTTCACGATGGACGGCCGACTGCTGTACACCGAATTGCACGAGCTGGTGCTGCCGCCGATCCGACCCGAGTTCCACGTGGCGGACGAGTGGCTGCACACCGCGGACGCGGCGACGTTGTGGGGTGCGTTCGGCCGCTCGCTGCTGGAGGCGCCGGGCCTGATGATCTCCTCGGCCGGTCGACTGATGCGGGTGTGGGCGTCGTGGTGGCGCCGGGCGGGAAATCTGCGCGCGGCGGAGGAGCGCGCGGCGCGCAACCTCCCGGTGGACCGGGGGGCCCGGGCGTCGGTGCGCGAGCTGGGCGCGTCGGCCAACTACGCCACGTTCTTCCAGAACTCGGACGCGGAGAAGTACCTCAAGCTGATCGAGCGCAAGTTCACCGTCTTCGTGCTGGACTTCCTCCAGCGCCGGAACGTGGACGTGACCGAGTACCGCCAACGCAACGAACTGGTCCTGAACAACGGGATCATCCAGAACGTCGCCGGCGACCTGAACAACAGCGGTGCGATCGTCGCCGGCCGAGGCATCCAGGCGTCCGTGCGGGGTTCCGGCGGAGCCGGATCGGGCGCACGATCGACAGCGGGAGGTACCACGTGAACACCGCCGCATCGAACACCGACGAACCGGACGAGAGCGAGCCGCGCGGGAACGACGGGATCAGCCTGTCCGGCGGCCCGGTGAGCAATACCGGCGCGATCGTCGCGGGGGGCGACAACAAGGTGAGCGTTCGTCGTACGGGAACGGCGCGGGCGCCCCGGAGCGCGGGCCCCGGGCATCCGCTGACCAGCACGGGTGCGCTCGTCGGCGGCAGCGGCCACGAGGTGGACGTCGAGGACACCGGAGACGTGGAGCCGGCCGGCGCGGAGCCCGCCGACGAACCGGCCGAGGGGCCTCGTGGGCACGCGCCGGAGGGGGAGCGGCCCGAGCCGGGTGGGCCGTAATAGTATGATCCGCCGGATTAGCCGAAGGGCCGTACGGCTCCCACTTGCGGGGCGCGGCAGCGTACTCTGTCCGATGGCCGGGAATCCCCGGCCCCCGCGTTCCGCCAGAAGGAGTTGGGCCCGGCCGTGGTCACCGGTTTCTCGATCGCCCTGATCGTCTTCAGCCTGCTCATGGTGCTGTTGGTGCTGCTGCACAAGGGCAAGGGCGGCGGCCTGTCCGACCTGTTCGGCGGCGGCATGTCCTCCTCGCTCGGCGGTTCGTCCGTCGTCGAGAAGAACCTCGACCGCATGACCATCATCGTCGGTGTGTGCTGGTTCGTGACGATCGTCGTACTCGGTCTGCTGCTCAAGAACACGTACTGACAGCGCCGGTTCGGCCGCTGTTTCCACCCGCGCGGTGGCCTTTCTGACGGACTGTCGGAAAAGGCCCACCGCTCGGTTCAACCTTGCGCGAGGCGCACGTACACTGGACGCCAAGCCGCGCAACGGGGGCGCGACCTCAAGGACCAAGGGGAGTTTTTACCGTGGCAAGTGGCAACGCCATCCGTGGGAGTCGGGTCGGCGCCGGCCCGATGGGGGAGGCAGAGCGCGGCGAAGCAGCCCCACGTCTCCGTATTTCTTTCTGGTGCGCGAACAAGCACGAGACGCAGCCGAGCTTCGCGACCGACGCTCAGGTCCCCGAGACGTGGGACTGCCCCCGTTGCGGCCTGCCCGCCGGGCAGGACCAGCACAACCCGCCGGACGCCCCGCGTACCGAGCCCTACAAGACGCACCTCGCCTACGTGCGTGAGCGTCGCAGCGATGCCGACGGCGAGGCGATCCTCGCCGAGGCGCTGGCGAAGCTGCGCGGCGAGCTCTGAGTTCGCGAGTGCGTCCGTGAGTCTGTGAGTTTCGACCCACACGTGCGGCCGTGGGCCGCGATGGGAAGAGCCGTCGGGAGTCTCGACACACCCTCGGGTGTGTCGTCGCTTCCGGCGGCTCTTTCGTCGTGTGCCGGTACGCGCCGCCCCGGGCCCGCCACGCGCCGTCAGTCGCGGGCGGGCAGCGCCTCCTGGGGTTCGGGGCGGTGCACCTGTCGACGGTTGGCCTGCTGGGGGAGCGGGCGTTGGCCGCGTTCGATCCAGGCGGGCAGCTCCTCGCCGGTGGCCGCGATCCAGCGGCTGCGGACCGCGTCCGGGTCGGCGCGATGCGCCCGGACCAGGGTGTCCCCGGCCAGGTCGGAGACCCGGTCCAGGTTCAGCGCGGTGCCCACGCCCAGCGCCGCGGCCAGGGGCGGGACCGCGTCGGCGGGACGGCCCGCGGCGACCAGGACGATGCCGTACAGCGCGTAGGTGACCGGGACTTCGGGACGACGGGCCAACACCGGGTCGGCCCGCACCCGTCTCGCCCGCAGGCGGACCGCCTCCTCCAGCGCGTCCACCGCCTCGTCGTGCGCACCGCCGGCGCTGTGCAGCAGGCCCAGGCTCTGCAGCGACGCGGCGAGTTCGTCCTCACGACGGCCGGCGGGCGCGTGTTCCGCGCTCGCGTAGCCGCGGCGGACCTCGACCGCCTCGCCGGCCAGGGCGATCGCCTCGGGGCCTCGGCCCAGGCGGGCGAGCAGGGTCGCGTGTCGAAGCAGTACGGCGGCCTGATGGGCCTGCGGCGGGCCGATCCCGAGCAGGCGCTCGGCCTCGGTGAAGGCGGCGAGGGCGGCGTCGCCGGCTCCGGTGGCGGCCAGCCGGCCGGCGAGTTCGTCCAGGGACAGGGCGAGTTCGGCGCGATGTCGCTCGGGGGCCTGGGCGGCGAGCGTACGAAACACCTGTACCGACTCGCGCAGCGCGCCCAGCGCGGCCGACTCGTCGCCGTGGTCGCCGAGCCGGGCGCCGAGTTCGCGCAGCGCCACGGCGAGCAGCGGGCGGTGCGCGCGATGGTCGAGCGCGGCCAGCCTGCGTGCGTGTTCGGCGGCGCTCGCGGCGACCTTGACCGCGTCCTCGGCCCGGCCGTCCGCCGCCAGCACGGCCGCGAACGCGCGCAACCCGCCGACCAGCGCGGGTCCGTGCCGACGATGGTCCTTCGCGGCCAGCGCGCCCAGCATCCGGACCGCGGCGCGGGCGGGCGCCGCCGCATCCGCGTGCCGGCCGGCCCGAGTCAGTTGTTGTGCCTTCTCGGTGAGCATCCGCGCCCGGGTGGCCTCGGCGTCGTCGGACTCGGCCGGTGGGCCGGCGCTTCCCGGCGGATTCGATTCCGGTTCGGCCGGATTGTGTCCGTCCCGGCGCGCGAATTCGGCGAAGGACGGCGCGGCGGGCGGGGGTTCGGGCGTGGCTCGGCCCGGACACGGCGATTCCTGCTCGCGCCGGTGCCGGTATTCCTCCAGGTGACGCTCATGGCGCCGCAGCCATCCGAACCGCACGGGTTCCACCTCGCCTCTGGTCCCGAAGACCTCCGCGTGACGCTATCGCGCGCGGGCCGCCGACGGGGCCGAACGGGTACGGATCCGGCCACGGCCGGCGGGTCCGTTCGGTGAGGGGATATCCACCGAGCGCGATTTTGCCCGAACCGGCGCAGATCTTGGGGTTGCCTTCACCTTACGCGTGTTGGTTCTGCGTCGGCACGATCCCAAGATCGCTAATGTGTGCGAGTTCCATCGAAGTACGGGCGTTTGGCGCCCGGCGCACAGGGGGTTCGATGTATCCGACGACTCGCAGGATGTTGGGCGGGATCACCGCCGCGACAGTCGCCGCGCTCACGCTGGTCGCGTGCAACGCGGACGACAAGGACAAGAAGGACACGCCGAAGGCGGCCGACACACCGGTCGGCACGGCACCGGTCGTGGCACCCGCGTCGGGCGGCGGTCCCACCGCTTCCGGCCCGGCGGGCACCCGGGCACCGAAGTCGGCCAAGCCGTCGGCCGGCGGCGGGTCGGCCGAACCCGGTGGCGACTGTGCGCCGTACACGCCCAAGCCCGGCCACAAGGTCGTGCAACCGATCAAGCGGCCCACCAAGGACTCGCTGTACTACAAGAACACCAAGTTCGTCTGTGACCCCAATGACGGCCACTTCGAGGCGATCGGAGCCGAGCAGACGCCGCTGCTGTTCGCACCCAAGGCCACCGGCACCCTGGCCGGCCCGCCGCCGAAGAAGGCGGAGTCCCTCGGCCAGGTCTGGGATCACATCGACAAGTGCCTGACCCACCAGGACGACGGCGCGAACACGTGCTCCTCCTTCGGCGTGTACGACATCACCCTGAACGCGGCGAACGAGATCACCGACATCAGGGAGATCTGGCACTCCTGATCATCCGGAACCACCAACCTCGGCCGGCCCCTCCCACGAGGGGAGGGGCCGGCCCGGCGGCATGCGGGAAGAGGAACCGCCGACCGCGGGGCGTCGATTCAGTTCGGTAGTTTCGATGCCGCCGCTCGATCGAGGAGCCACAGCGTGGCGCCCGTGCCGTAGGCGCCGGCCGCCGGGGTTTTCGTCGCGTCGGACGAAGCCCGGGCCGTCGCGACCGCGTCGGCCTTGTCCTCGCCCGCGGCGAGCAACCACACCTCGTGCGCCGCTCGGATCGCCGGGAAGGTCAGGGTGATCCGGGTCGGCGGGGGCTTGGGGGCCTCCCGTACGGCGACCACCGTGCGGGTCGACTCCGCCGTGGCGGCGAAGCCCGGGAAGAGCGACGCCACGTGCGTGTCGGGGCCGACCCCGAACATGGCCAGCGTGAAGGCCGGCACGGCCGCGCCGTCCGATGCGGCGGCAGCCAGCTCCGCCGCATAGCGCCGCGCCGCCGCGTCCACGTCGTCGCCGTCCGGACCGTCACTGGCCGGCATCGCGTGCACCAGTTCGGGCAGCACCGGGACCGTGTCGAGCAGCGCCTCGCGCGCCTGCGTCTCGTTGCGGTCGGGGTGACCCGCCGGCAGGAAGCGCTCGTCGCCCCACCAGATGTGCAGCCGGTCGAAATCGATCGCGCCCAGTGTGGGCGTGAGCGACAACTCGTGCAGCAGCGCGTTGCCGTTGCGGCCACCGGTCAGCACGATGTGCGCCACGTCGAACTCGGCCTGCGCGTCCGCGACCCGCTGGATCAGCCCGGTCGCGGCCGCCTTGGCCATCAGCGCCGTGTCGGCGTGCACCCGGACCGGGCCGTGAGCGCTCACGCGCCGTCGCCCTTCTTCTTCCGGGCGGCCCGCGGCGCCGCGGGCTTGGCCGCGGCGGCCTTGCCCTCGCTCTTGTCGACCGCCTTGCGGGTCTCGACCCGCTTGCCGGCCGCCGCACCGGACGTGCGCTTGAGCGGCGGAGCCGTACCGACCTCCTTGGTCGCCCGGCGCAACGGCGCCTCGCCCTCCTCGACCCGCTCCACGTCCCGCACCGGCGTCTGGGACACCGGCGACTCGGTGAACGAGGCCGCGGAAGGCACCCGCGCCGCCTCCAACGCGGCTCGGGCCAGCGTCGCCGCGTACACGTCGTCCGGGTCCAGCCTGCGCAGTTCCTCGGCGACCAGGTCGGAGGCCTCGCGGCGCTTGAGCGCGACCACGCGGTCCGGCTGGCCGGGCGAGGACAGCGACGCCATCATCCCGTCCGGGCGGTCGATCACGATCTCGCCGTCCTCGGTCACCAGCGTCACCGAGGTGATCCCGGGGCCACCGGTCTCCACCCGCTCCACGTCGACCTCGAGCCGGTCGGTGAGCCACAGCGCGAGCAGTTCCGCACTCGGGTTGCCCGCCTTCGCGCCGACCTTCGCGCCCAGGATCCGGCTGTACTTCTGGTCCAGCGCCGCGGCCAGCAGGCTGCGCCACGGCGTGGTCCGGGTCCAGGCCAGGTCGGTGTCGCCCGGCGTGTACGCGCTCGCCCGCAGCCGCAGCACATCGGCCCGGCGCGGCGGCGCGGCGGCGTCGGTCACCCGACGGGTGGCCAGCGCGCCCAGCAGATCCTTGCTGGGCACCTCCGGCGCCCGCCCGGGCCACCACACCACGACCGGCGCGTCCGGCAGCAGCAGCGGCAGCACGACCGACTCGGCGTGATCGGCCAACTCGCCGTGCATGCGCAGCAGTACGGTCTCGCCCACGCCCGAGTCGCCGACCCGGACCTCGGCGTCCAGGCGCGGAGCGATCTCCTGGCCGGGGCGGCCGATCACCACCAGGATCCGCGACGGGTGCTCGCGGGCGGCCTCGCCCGCGGCCTTCATCGCGTCGTACTGGTTGGCCTCGTCGGTGACGATGACCAGGGTGAGCACCATGCCCAGGGTGGGGCTGCCCATCCCGCGGCGGGCCTCCACCAGTGCGGCATTGATCTTGCTCGACTTGGTGTCCGTCAGATCGATCATCATGGGCGGCGCCAGCTCCGTCCGTCACGTGCGAGCATCTCGTCGGCCGCGTCGGGACCCCAGGTCCCGGACACGTAGGGCTCGGGCTTGCCGTGCTGCGCCCAGTGTTCCTCGATCGGGTCGAGGATCTTCCAGGACAGCTCGACCTCCTCGTGCCGCGGGAACAGCGGCGCGTCGCCGAGCAGGACGTCGAGCAGCAGGCGCTCGTACGCCTCCGGGCTCGACTCGGTGAACGACTCGCCGTACGCGAAGTCCATGTTCACGTCGCGCACCTCCATCGCGGTGCCCGGCACCTTGGAGCCGAACCGCACCGTCATGCCCTCGTCCGGCTGCACCCGGATGACCAGGGCGTTCTGCCCCAGCTCCTCGGTCGCGGTGGCGTCGAAGGGCAGGTGCGGCGCGCGCTGGAAGACCACCGCGATCTCGGTGACCCGGCGGCCGAGCCGCTTGCCCGCGCGCAGGTAGAACGGCACGCCCGCCCAGCGGCGGTTGGCGATCTCCAGCTTGATCGCGGCGTAGGTGTCGGTGCGCGAGTCCGGCGGGATGCCGTCCTCTTCGAGGTAGCCCTTGGCCAGTTCGCCGCCCTGCCAGCCGCGGGTGTACTGGGCCCGGACGGTGCCGCGGGACAGGTCGTCGGGCAGCTTGACCGAGCTGAGCACCTTGAGCTTCTCGGCGACCAGCGAGTCGGCGTCGAAGGACACCGGCTCCTCCATCGCGGTCAGCGCGAGCAGTTGGAGCAGGTGGTTCTGGATCACGTCGCGCGCGGCGCCGATGCCGTCGTAGTACCCGGCCCGGCCGCCGATGCCGATGTCCTCGGCCATGGTGATCTGGATGTGGTCCACGTAGGACCGGTTCCACAGCGGCTCGAACATGGTGTTGGCGAAGCGCAACGCCATGATGTTCTGGACGGTTTCCTTGCCCAGGTAGTGGTCGATCCGGAAGACCGCCTCGGGCGGGAAGACCTCGTCGACGACCTTGTTCAGCTCGCGCGCGCTCTTGAGGTCGTGCCCGAACGGCTTCTCGATCACCACGCGGCGCCACGAGTCGGCCTTGGGGTCGGCGAGCCCGTGCTCCTTGAGCTGGCGAACCACCTCGGGGAAGGCCTTCGGCGGCACCGACAGGTAGAAGGCGTGGTTGCCCTGGGTGCCCTGCTGCTCGTCCAGCTCGTCGATCGTCTGGCGCAGCTGGTCGAACGCCTTGCCGTCGTCGAACTCGCCCTGGACGAACCGGAATCCCTCGGACAGCTGCTGCCAAACCTCTTCCCGGAAGGGGGTCCGGGCGTGTTCCTTGACCGCCTCGTAGACGACCTGGGCGAAGTCCTGGTTCTCCCAGTCGCGCCGGGCGAACCCGGTCAGCGCGAAGCCCGGCGGCAGCAGGCCGCGGTTGGCCAGGTCGTAGATCGCCGGCATCAGCTTCTTGCGGGACAGGTCGCCGGTGACGCCGAAGATGACCAGGCCGGAGGGGCCGGCGATGCGCGGGAGCCGGCGGTCCTGCGGGTCGCGCAGCGGGTTCTCCGGCCACACGGCCGGCTCGGACTTGGGGGCCTTGGGGCTCATCGAGCCGCTCCGTTTGCGAGGGCGCGGGCGGCGTCGAGCAGTTGCTCGAGTCCGGCCGCGCGGTCGGTCAGGTGCAGGCGCAGCACCGGGCGCTCGCGCGAGGTGATCGCGCCGAGGTCGCCGAGCGCCTGGGCCAGTTGCAGGCGGCCGAAGCTGTAGGGCTTGCCGGGCACGTCCAGGTCCTCGGCGTTCGCGCCGGTGATCTGGAGGAACACGCCGACCGCAGGCCCGCCCTTGTGGAACTGGCCGGTGGAGTGCAGGAATCGCGGCGCCCAGCCGAAGGTGACCTGCTCGCCGCCCTGTGCCTCGGCCAGCAGCGGGCGCAACTTGGGCGCGTCGGTGTCGCCGAGCCGGTCCAGGTAGGCCATCACCGCGACATAGCCGTTGTCCGGCACCGTCGCGAGCAGCGCGCGCAGCGCACCGGTGAGGTCGCTCGCCCCGTCCAGGAGTGCGGCGTCGCCGTGCACCTCGACCGCACCGTCGACGAACGCGGGTGTGCCCACGGGCAGCGGGCCGTCGTCGCCCGCCTTGGTCAGCAGAGCGCCGGTGTTGTCCTTGGACTCCTGCACGTTCGGCTGGTCGAACGGGTCGATGCCGATCACCCGGCCGGCAACCGCCGTCGCGTACTCCCACAGCAGCAACTGCGCGCCCAACGGGCCGGACACGCGCAGGTCGGCCTCGGGCCGGTCGATGTCCTCGTCGCCGATCACGGTACGCACCGCGTCGGCGCCCACCGCGTGGTCGAAGCCGGGCGCGTCCATGCCCTCGACCACGACCGGCAGGATGCCGCGACCCTGCTTGCCGGTGGACTCGGCGATCAACTGCTCGGCCCAGTCGCCGAAACCGACGATGTCGCCGGTGTCGGCGAGCACGAGCTTGTCCCGGCCGTGGTTGGCGGCGGCGCCGAGCACCGCGCCCAGCAGCAGGCCCGGGTTGTCCCGGTCGCCGGCGAGCGAGGGGGCGAGCGCGGCTGCGTCGTCGAGGAGTTGCTCGACGTCCACGCCGGCCAGCGCGCTGGGTACCAGGCCGAACGCGGTCAGCGCCGAGTAGCGGCCGCCGACGTTGGGGTCGGCGAGCACGATCGTGTAGCCGGCGTTGCGCGCGGTGTTCTCCAGCGGCGATCCCGGGTCGGTGACGACCACGATCCGGCCGGCCAACTGGTCGTTGGTGAGGCCCTCGTCGAGGAAGGCCTGTTCGAACGCGCGGCGGTGGCTGTCGGTCTCCACGGTGCCGCCGCTCTTGCTGGAGACGACCACGACGGTGCGCTCCAAGTCCTCGCCGAGCGCGCGGCGGACCTGGGCGGGGTCGGTGGTGTCCAGCACGGTGAGCTTCTTGCCGTAGGTGGCGGTGATCACCTCGGGCGCCAGCGACGAGCCACCCATGCCGGCCAGGACCACGTGGTCCAGACCCTCGGCGCTCAAGCGCTCGCGCAGTTCGGCGAGTTGCGGCAGCAACGCTCGCGAGGAGGCGGGCAGATCCACCCAACCCAGGCGGATCGCGGCCAGCGATTCGGCCTCCGGACCCCACAGCGTGGCGTCCGAGGCGACCAGGCGCGCGGGCACCTTGTCCACGACGCAGGCGGTGATGACTTCGGCGACTGCGGCGGCGTGCGATAGGTCACCGGAAACGGTGACGTCCACGCCGCCGGCGGTCACGCGTTCGTCGTTTGCGTGTACCACGGGCGGTCAGCCCTCCTATTAATGGGGTGGGAGTGTGCTGAAATCATGCCCTGATTGCGTGGAGTATCCGTCCTGTCGCCGCCGAACGGGTCACGTTCGGCGGCGACGGGACGAAGGGGTGCTGCGCCGGTCGGCGAGGGAGGCCGACCGGGTCCTGCGGTCCTGCGGTCCGCGCTGCCACGACCTGCGACCACACGGCCTGCGATCCATGCGGTCCGCGGCCGCGGAACGGCCTGCGGTCGTGGCGCGGGTCGTTCGTCGGTCCGGCGGGCGTCAGCCCTTGGCGAGCCGCTCCAGCTCGCCCTGCACGGACGCGAGCAGCTCGTTCCAGGAGGTCTCGAACTTCTCGACACCCTCCTCTTCGAGCAGGTCGACGACCTCGTCGTAGGAGATGCCGAGCTTGGCGATCGCGTCCAGGTCGGCCTGGGCCGACTCGTACGTGCCGTGCACGGTGTCACCGGTGATGGAGCCGTGGTCGGCGACCGCGTCCAAGGTGGCCTCGGGCATCGTGTTCACCACGCCCTTGACGACCAGGTCGTCCACGTACATGGTGTCGCGGTACGCCGGGTCCTTGACGCCGGTCGAGGCCCACAGCGGGCGCTGCGGCCGGGCGCCGGCGGCGGCCAGGGCCTGCCAGCGCTCCGTGCCGAAGACCTCCTCGTAGGCCTGGTAGGCCAGCCGCGCGTTGGCGACGGCCGCCTTGCCGGCCGCGGCCTTGGCCTCGTCCGTGCCGAGCGCCGTCAGCCGCTTGTCGATCTCGGTGTCCACGCGGGAGACGAAGAAGGACGCCACGGACTCGATCTTGGAGATGTCCAGGCCGGCCGCGCGGGCGCGCTCGATGCCCTCGACGTAGGCCTCCATCACCGCGCGGTAGCGCTCCAGCGAGAAGATCAGCGTGACGTTGACGCTGATGCCCTCGGCGAGCGCCTGCGAGATCGCGGGCAGACCGGGCTTGGTGGCCGGGATCTTGATGAACAGGTTCGGCCGGTCGACGAGCCACCACAGCTGGCGGGCCTCGGCGATGGTCGGCTCGGTCTTGTGCGCGAGGCGCGGGTCGACCTCGATCGAGACCCGACCGTCCACCCCGTTCGTCGCGTCGTAGACCGGGCTCAGCACGTCGCATGCCCGGCGCACGTCGGCCGCGGTGATCATCCGCACGGCCTCTTCGACGGTCACGCCGCGCACGGCGAGGTCGCGCAGCTGCGTGTCGTAGACGTCGTTGCCGGTGATCGCCTTTTGGAAGATCGCCGGGTTGGTGGTCACGCCGACGACCTCGCGGTCGCGGACGAGTTCCTGCAGGTTGCCGGACTCCAGCCGCGTCCGGCTCAGGTCGTCGAGCCACACGGCCACGCCCTCGGCGGACAGGCGACGCAGGGGTTCCGTCATGACACTTTGCTCCTTATCGAGTCGGCGGCCGGACCCGGCCGCCTCGTGGGCGGCGGATCGGCGCCCGGCGTGGGCGGTGTCGGGCGGGTGTTGCCACCCGACACCGCCCACAGGGTTACGTGATCTTCAGCTACCGGCGTGCGCCAGGGATTCCCGAGCGGCCGAAACGACCGCCTCGTGGGTCAGCCCGAACTCGGCGAACAGCTTCTTGTAGTCCGCCGACGCGCCGAAGTGCTCCAGCGAGACGATCCGGCCCGCGTCGCCGACCAGCTCGCGCCAGCCCTGCGCGATGCCGGCCTCGACCGACACGCGCGCCTTGACCGACGGCGGCAGCACGTGCTCGCGGTACGCCTGGTCCTGCTCGTTGAACCACTCCAGGCAGGGCAGCGAGACGACCCGGGTCGGCACGCCCTCGGCCTCCAGCACCTCGCGCGCCGCGACCGCGGTCTGCACCTCGGAGCCGGTGCCGATCAGGATCACCTGCGGGGTGCCGCTGGACGCCTCGGCAAGCACGTAACCGCCGCGCGCGGTGCCCTCGGCCGGGCCGAACTCGGTGCGGTCCCAGGTCGGTACGTCCTGGCGGGTGAGCAGGATGCCAGCCGGGCGGTCCGTGGTCTCCAGGATCTTGCGCCATGCCACCGCGACCTCGTTCGCGTCCGCCGGGCGGACCACGTCCAGGCCGGGGATCGCGCGCAGCGCCGCGATGTGCTCGATCGGCTGGTGGGTCGGGCCGTCCTCGCCCAGGCCGATCGAGTCGTGCGTCCACACGTACGTCGTGGGCAGCTTCATCAGCGCGGCGAGCCGCACGGCCGGGCGCATGTAGTCGCTGAAGACCAGGAACGTGCCGCCGTAGATGCGCGTCCCGCCGTGCAGCGCGATGCCGTTCATGGTCGAACCCATGGCGTGCTCGCGGATGCCCCAGTGCACGGTGCGGCCGTAGGGGCTCGCGCCCTCGAGCGGGTTGCCCTCGGGCAGGAACGAACTGCCCTCGTCGATCGTGGTGTTGTTCGACTCGGCGAGGTCGGCCGAGCCGCCCCACAGCTCGGGGATGACCGCGCCGAGCGCGGCGAGCACCTTGCCGGAGGCCTTGCGGGTGGCGACCGGCTTGCCGGCCTCGAACTCCGGCAGCACCTTCTCCCAGCCGTCGGGCAGCCGGCGGGCGGAGATCCGGGCGTGCTCGGCGGCGCGCTCGGGGTTGGTCTCGGCCCACTTGGCGAACGCGCTCTTCCACGCGTCGTGCGCCGCGCGGCCGCGGTCGACCACCTTGCGGGCGTGCGCCAGCACGTCGTCGGCGATCTCGAAGCTCTGCTCCGGGTCGAAGCCCAACACCTTCTTGGTGGCCGCGACCTCTTCGGCGCCCAGCGCCGAGCCGTGCGCCTTGCCGGTGTTCTGCGCGTTCGGCGCGGGCCACGCGATGATCGTGCGCATGCCGATCATGGTCGGCCGGCCGGTCTCCGCCTTGCCCGCCTCCAGCGCCGCGTGCAGCGCCTCGACGTCGATGTCGCCGTTGGCCTGCGGCTCGACCCGGATGGTGTGCCAGCCGTAGGCCGCGTAGCGGGCGAGGACGTCCTCGCTGAACGCGGTCTCGGTGTCACCCTCGATCGAGATGTGGTTGTCGTCGTAGACCACGACGAGGTTGCCCAGCTTCTGGTGACCGGCGAGCGAGCTGGCCTCGGCGGAGATGCCCTCCTCCAGGTCGCCGTCGGAGGCGATCACCCAGATGGTGTGGTCGAACGGCGAGGTGCCGGGGGCGGCTTCGGGGTCGAACAGGCCGCGCTCGTAGCGGGCGGCCATCGCCATGCCGACCGCGTTGCCCACGCCCTGGCCGAGCGGCCCGGTGGTGGTCTCGACGCCGGCGGTGTGGCCGTGCTCGGGGTGACCGGGCGTGCGGCTGCCCCAGGTGCGGAACGACTTGAGGTCGTCCAGGGTCAGTCCGTAGCCGGACAGGTAGAGCTGCGTGTACAGGGTCAGGCTGGTGTGCCCCGGGGACAGCACGAAACGGTCGCGGCCGGTCCAGTCCGGGTCGGTCGGGTCGTGGCGCAGGAACTTCTGCCAGATGAGGTAGGCCGCGGGGGCCAGGCTCATGGCCGTTCCGGGGTGGCCGTTACCGACCTTCTGAACGGCGTCCATCGCCAGCACGCGAGCGGTGTCGACGGCTCGCTTGTCGAGGTCGCTCCAGTCGAGAGAGCTGTTGTCGGGGGTCGGCTTGGTGCTCACCCTGTTCAGGGCTCCTTCCGGGGTCTTCCGGGATAGGCCGAATAAAAGCGGCCGGCTCGGGACCTTCGCCCCGGCGCCTCAGGCACGTGGCCGAGCCTACCGGGGGTGACATGGTCCCTCGCTCGGAGGACGCCCACGCGGGTGGTGACTTTCACTTTGTGGACAGGACGGGAGATACGCGGGGGCCGGGTGCGACCCACGGTGGGCACGGGGCCGGACGCACGGCGACCTTCGTCTCGGCTACCCGGCGGTGCTGCGGGCATGCCCCCGAGGGTTTGTGCCCCTGGTGAGGGACTACAGTTTCCTGCTAGTGGGTCCGGGCCTGGACGCTCCGACGCCGCTTGCATACCGCTTACATATTGACGAGCAAACCGGCTTCCGGGCGACACCCGGGCCCGGCCGAAAACGCTGCTGATGGGGTGTTCGTGACAGCCGTCGAATCCCGACCGGCCGGGCTGGTGGGAAATGCGCCCGCCGGCGCCCGCCCGCCGATGGCCCGGATTCTCGCATTCGTGGCCCTCACCAAGCCGCGCATCATCGAACTGCTGCTGATCAGCACGATTCCGGTGATGTTCCTCGCGGCGCACGGCCTGCCGGACCTGGGTCTGGTGCTCCTGGTCGTGTTCGGCGGCTACCTCTCCGCGGGCAGCGCGAACGCCTTCAACATGTACCTCGACCGGGACATCGACCGGCTGATGCACCGCACCGAACGCCGGCCGCTGGTCACCGGAATGGTGTCGCCGCGCGAGTCGATCGTGTTCGCGAGCGTGCTGGGCGTGGTTTCCACCGCGTGGTTCTGGTTCCTGGTCAATCCGCTGTCCGCGGCGCTTTCGGTCTTCGCGATCTTCTATTACGTGGTCGTCTACACGATGCTGCTCAAGCGGCGCACGCCGCAGAACATCGTGTGGGGCGGCATCGCCGGCTGCATGCAGGTGTTGATCGGCTGGACCGCGGTGACCAATTCGCTGGACTGGGCCCCGGTGGTGCTGTTCGCGGTGATCTTCTTCTGGACGCCGCCGCATTATTGGCCGCTGTCGATGAAGTTCACCGACGACTACACCAACGCCGGCGTGCCGATGTTGCCCGTGGTCGCGGGCAACAAGGTCGTGGCGAACCAGATCGTGGCCTACAGCTGGGTCATGGTCGGCGTCTCGATGCTGCTGTGGCCGGCCGCGGACACCGGCCCGCTCTACCCGATCGCGGCGGCGTTGCTGGGCATCGCGTGGTTGTGGGAGGCGCACGGCCTCCAGCGTCGGGCCAAGGCCGAGATCACGGGTGGCAAACTCAAGGAGATGCGGCTGTTCCACTGGTCGATCACCTACCTGACCCTCCTGTTCGTCGCGGTGGCGGTCGACCCGCTGTTGTTCTGATCCGATTCGGATGCTGCGGTCCGGCTTTTCCGATCCGATCGGCCGCCGGGGGCCAAGTGGATCGCACGATCGAGGGTGACGTGATCCGGACCACGCGCATTCGCCCGGATCCGGCGGCGCGCCCTCGGTAATGTGGGCGCCATGACGGACACCGAGACCACGACGGCCACGCCGGACCCGGGTTCCCCGGATGCGCGGGTCGAGCGACAGGTGCGCAGAATCGCCAAGCACATCGAGCGCTTCACCGCCGCACACGGCGGCGGGGGCGACGCGATCGTCGAGTACGTCGGGCGCGACGCGACCCGGATCGTGCTCGTCGGGGCCGACGGGGCGTGGGGCGACCAGGTCGTCCGCGACCCGGACATCGCGCGGGCGGCCATCGCCAAGGCGGGCGTCACGCTGCACGAGGAGTTCCCGAACGACCTCGCGGCGAAGGTGCGCACGACCAAGTACGAGTGGTCCCGGATGGCGGGCCTGCAACTGGGCGGCTCGCAGGGCTGATCCGGTCGTTCACGACATCACGCGGGCGGCCCCGCGTACGGGTCGAGTGCCCGGAACCGGACGGTGTCGCTGCGACGGTCGAACCACAGTTTGGTGGAGTAGCCGTCGCGGTCGAGTTCGTTCACCTGCCGCACGGCCCACCAGGCGGGTAGGACCGCCGATCCCGTCCCGATCCCCAACAACGTCCGTCGCTCCAACGCGTCCTCCTGATGTCCGCTGCGGGGGGCGCCTCATCCGGATCGAGCGCCTCACCCGGACCACCTGTTGATCGCGCCACATACGCGCCCTAAGGCAGCAGGCCCACCCGGCGGCGGAGGTCGGCTTCGGGGGTCAGGGTGGTCGGATCGATCCGGGTCCGCTCGGGCACGTACCGCTCGTAGAGGGGCTCGCCGCCGCGCGGGATCGGCTGCCGGTCGAGGAGTACGAGCAAATCGGAGCGGGCGCATGCGTACGCCCGGACCGCCCGCACCGCCGCGTCGTGGCGCTCGTCGGTCGGATCCTCGTCCCCGACCCGCACCGCCTCGTGCGCCCGGTCCTCCGCGGCCCGGGCCCGAAAGTACGTCGGCGCGACGTCGTGGTGCCAGGCGGCGAGGTCGAAGAGCAGCCTGTCGCGCCGAGCCGCTTCGAACCGGTGACCCGAATCCTCCGCGGCGCCCTCCGGCGCCGGCGCGAAGAAGGCGAACCCGCGCTCCCGATGCAACGGATGGTCGTGCTCGTGCCTGCCGGTGTAGCCGTCCAGGTCGATGGGCGGCATCGGGGTCGGCGTCGGCTGCGCGGCGGTCATCGCACCATGACAGGGCACGCGTACGGCGTTGTCCAGCACCGGTCGCGTCCTCGCACGGACCGATGAATCGCCGGCCGGCCAGGCGGATCCGGACCCGGGCCCGAGACCGGGCGGATGGCCGACGCCCCGCCCTCCCGTGTCGAGCGATACGCCCGCGCCCACGCCCCCGCACGCCACCTGCGGATTTCGCCCGGGACTACCCAGGGCAACCAGGCGGGCTCGTCCCGGAGCCGTTCGGGCGCCACGTGGGCGTGGTTCGGGGTTCACGGGGGTACGGGTGTTCCGGTCTTGTTCGCCGGGTACAGCAGAGCGGGAAAGTGACATGAGGGACCGAACCGGGGACCTCGACCGGGACCGGACCACGGGACCACACGATGGACCGAAGGAGTGAGAGGGCGATGGCTACCGCTCTGAAGGAGGACGACGCACAGGCCCACGTGCACGGCGTGTGCTTCAAGACCGGCCCACCCGCACGGGTCGGGATCGAGCTGGAATGGATCGTGCACGACGGCGCCGACGCCCGCCGGGAGGTGGCGCCGGAGCGGCTGGACGAGGCCCTGGCCCCCTTGAAGGCGCAGGGGCTGCCGTTCGGCAGCGGATTGACCCGCGAGCCGGGTGGGCAGGTCGAGCTGAGCTCACCGCCCGCCACCTCGCTCGCCCGATGCGCCCAGGACCTCCGGGCCGACACGGCCGCCCTGGAGCAGGCGCTGGCGGCGAGCGGACTGGTGCTCGCCGGCCACGGCCTGGAGCCGTATCAGGACCCGCCACGGATCGTGGACCATCCCCGCTACCGGGCCATGGAGGCGTACTTCGACCGGGACGGCGCATGGGGCCGGATGATGATGCGCGGCACCGCGTCCGTGCAGGTCAACCTGGATGCGGGAGAGGAGGGCGAGGGCCGCCGGGGCTACCGATCACGCTGGGAACTGACCCACCGACTCGGCCCCGTACTGGTCGCCGCGTTCGCCAACTCCCCGCTGTGGCAAGGCAAACCGACCGGATGGCGGTCGACCCGACAACTCGTCTGGGCCCGGATGGACCCCGGCCGCACCCGGCCGCCGGGACCACCGCCGGGAGCCGACCCCGACCCGCGCGCCGCATGGGCGTGCTACGCGCTGGACGCCCCGCTGCTGTGTGTACGCGGCAGTTCGGCGGACGGCTGGACCGCACCCGAGGGGCTGACCTTCCGCTCCTGGCTGCGCGGCGCACCCGGAGTGCGTCCACCCACCCTGGAGGATCTCGACTACCACCTGACCACGCTCTTCCCGCCGGTCCGCCCGCGTGGCTGGCTGGAGCTGCGGATGATCGACGCCCAGCGCGGTGACGACTGGGTCGTCCCCGCCGCAATGGCCGCCACCCTCTTGGACGACCCGGTCGCGGCCGAGGCGGCCTGGGAGGCGACCGAGCCGCTGTGTCCGAACGGCTCGGCGGTGCCGACCGATTCGGTCTGGAGCCGGGCCGCCCGACTCGGGCCCGCCGACCCGGTACTCGGCAAGGCGATTCGGGCGTGCTTCGCGGCCACCGAGAACGCCCTCTCCGACAACGGCACCCCCGGACCGCTCCGTGCGGCCGTCGCCGAATTCACCAGGCGCTACGCCGAACGGGGCCGATGTCCCGCGGACGACCTGCTGGAAAGGACCAGTCGATGAAGTCGTTGAAGCCGTCGCAGTCGCCGAAGGCGTCGAAGCAGTCGAAGCGGTCCCGGCGAGCGAGGTCGCAGGCCGCACAGCCGACCGAAGCCGGCCCCACCCGATCCACGCGATCGGCAGAGCCGACGGACGCGCACGTCGAGCCCCCGGTCGCCGACCGCCGGACGATAGCCCGGGCCGCGCTGGCCCGGGCCCGAGCCCGGACGCTGGCTCTCACCGACTGCCTGACCGACGAGGAACTGACCGCCCAACACTCCCGGTTGATGTCGCCGCTGGTCTGGGACCTGGCGCACATCGGCAATCAGGAGGAGCTGTGGCTGGTCCGCCGGGCCGGCGGTGAACCGGCGCTGCGTCCGGACCTGGACCCGCTGTACGACGCATTCCGTCACCCGCGTGCCGACCGGCCCGCGCTGCCCCTGCTCGGGCCCGAGCAGGCCCGGGAATACGTCGGGATGGTGCGCGAACACACTTCGCGCGTACTGGAATCCGTCGATCTCGACACCGGCGGTGACCCGCTCCTGGCCGAGGGATTCGTGTTCGGCATGCTCGCCCAGCACGAGCAACAGCACGACGAGACCATGCTGGCCACCCACCAACTGCGGCTGGGGGAACCGGTGTTGGACGCGCCCGCGACACCCGGAGCGGCCGACGTGGATGCCCTGCCGCAGGAAGTCCTGCTCGCCGCAGGACCGTTCGAGATGGGCACCGACACCGACCCGTGGGCGCTGGACAACGAACGACCCGCGCACATCGTGGACGTACCGGAGTTCTGGTTGGACACCGTGCCGGTGACCAACGCGGCCTACCAGGAGTTCATCGCCGACGGCGGGTACGCGGACGAGCGTTGGTGGAGTCCGCAGGGTTGGCGACACCGACAGGAGGCCGAGCTCACCGCGCCGCTGTTCTGGCGGCGCGACGGGGAGACGTGGCTGCGCCGGCGGTTCGGCCGGACCGAACCGGTGCCGCCCGACGAACCGGTCCTGCACGTGTGCTGGTACGAGGCCGACGCCTACGCCCGCTGGGCCGGCCGGCGGTTGCCGACCGAGGCCGAGTGGGAGAAGGCGGCCCGGCACGATCCGGCCGGTGGGCGCTCGCGGCGGTATCCGTGGGGCGACGCGGAGCCCACCCCCGAACACGCCAACCTCGGCCAACGGCACCTGCAACCGGCGCCCGCCGGCGCGTACCCGGCGGGTGCCGCGGCGTGCGGGGCCCGCCAGCTGCTCGGCGACGTCTGGGAGTGGACCGCCTCCGACTTCCTTCCCTATCCCGGGTTCGCGGCGTTCCCGTACCGCGAGTACTCCGAGGTGTTCTTCGGCCCCGGCCACAAGGTGCTGCGCGGCGGCGCGTTCGGCGTGGACGAGGTGGCCGCCCGAGGCACGTTCCGCAACTGGGACCTGCCGATTCGTCGGCAGATCTTCGCCGGCTTCCGGACCGCCCGCGACGCGGCGCCCCGGGAGGTGCGCTGATGTGCCGTCATCTGGCCTATCTGGGACCGGAGATCACCCTCGCCGAGGTGCTGACGGAACCGGCGCACGGCCTGTACGAGCAGTCCTGGGCGCCGCGCCGGCAGCGCTACGGGACGGTCAACGTGGACGGCTTCGGCTTCGGCTGGTACCCGGGCGGATCGGCCGAAGCGGGCTCCGGCGACGCGGCCGAGGCCGTCGTGGACGTCGAACCCGCCCGCTACCGGCGGGCGTTGCCGATCTGGGCCGACCCGAATCTGCCCGACCTGGCCCGCACCGTGCGCAGCGGCGCGTTCCTGGCCGCCGTGCGCAGCGCCACCGCCGGCACCAGCCAGGACGAGGCCGCGGCTGCGCCGTATCGGGACGGCCGCCTGCTGTTCAGCCACAACGGCGCGATCCCGGACTGGACCCGGTTGCCGATCGGGCCCGCGCTCGACCCGGCCGACCTGCTGACCCTGGAGGCGCGCTGCGACTCGGCGCTGCTGTGGGCCATGCTCGCGCGCCGACTCCGCCGGCGCGAGCCCGTCGGCGGGGCGCTGGCCTCGCTGGTGCGTGGGATCGCCGAGGTGCGCCCGAATGCCCGGCTCAACATGTTGCTCACCGACGGGGCGACCGTCTTCGCCACCCGATACGGGGACACCCTCTGGTACCGCACCGCCCCCGGGCGGGTCCTGGTCGCCTCCGAGCCCGACGAGGACACGGTCGGCGGCTGGGGCGCGTGGGTCGAGGTACCCGATCGTTCCCTTCTCGTGGCCACCCGCGGCGGTGTCCGCATCGCCGCGATCCGCCCCGTACGGGCGGTCGCCGCACGTCCGCCATCCGCCGCACAGGCACAACGTCCGTCATCCGCCCCACAGGAACGGCGTCCCATGAACAGCCGCTTCACCCTCGACCACCGGCTGCCGGCCGACTACTTCGACACCACCCTGCGCGCCGACGTGCTCCGGGGCCTCACCGCGCCGACCAAGTCGCTGCCGCCGAAGTGGTTCTACGACGCGCGCGGCAGCGAGTTGTTCGAGGAGATCACCCACCTGCCCGAGTACTACCCCACCCGCGCCGAACACGAGATCCTCACCCGGCGCGCCGAGGAGATCGCCGCCGCCACCGGGGCCCACACCCTGATCGAGCTCGGCTCCGGTTCCTCCCGCAAGACCCGGCTGCTCCTGGACGCGCTCACCGCCGCCGGCACGCTGGACCGCTACGTGCCGCTGGACGTGAGCGACTCGGCGCTGACCCAGGCCGGTGAAGCGCTGTGCCGCGACTACCCGGGGCTGCGGGTCGCGGCCACGGTCACCGACTTCGAACACGACCTGGCCCTGGCCGACGAACCCGGCCCCCGCCTGCTCAGCTTCCTGGGCAGCACGCTCGGCAACCTCGACCCGGCCCAGCGTGTGGACTTCTACCGCATCCTGCGCCGTGCCCTGAGCGCCGACGACACCCTGCTGCTCGGTGTCGACCTGGTCAAGGACCCCGGCGTGCTGGTCGCCGCCTACGACGACAGTCAGGGCGTCACGGCCGCCTTCAACAAGAACGTGCTGCACGTGCTCAACCGCGAACTCGACGCCGACTTCGACCCCGACGCCTACGACCACGTCGCCCTGTGGAACGCCGAGGCGGAGCGCATCGAGATGCACCTGCGCTCCCGCGTCGACCAGACCGTCAAGATCCCGACCCTCGACCTCTCCGTCGACTTCGCGCGCGACGAACTGCTGCGCACCGAGATCTCCACCAAGTTCCGCCGCGCCCCGCTGGAAGCCGAACTCGGCACGGCAGGCTTCACCATCCGCCACTGGTGGACCGATCCCCGGGAGCGCTTCGCCCTCCTGTTGGCGGTCCCCACCCGCTGACCCGGGAGGTTCCGGAACATCGAAACGGGTCGAACCCGCGAGGGTTCGACCCGTTTCCGCGCCGGCGCCCGACGGTCAGTAGCGGGTGGCGACCGGTTCGCGCAGTTCGGCGTCGTCGAAGTGGCCGATCTCGGCTTCGGGCGATGCGTCGCCGCGGATGCGCAGACCGAACAGGGCGCGGGTGGCGGTGACCACGGTGAGGGCGGCGCCGAGCATGTGGGTGAGGACCATCCACTCGGGGAGGCCGTTGAAGTACTGGATGTAGCCGATCAGGCCCTGCGGGATCAGCACGGCCAGCAGCCACCAGACGCGGTGCTGGGCGTCCGTGGGGGCGTCGGTGACGCGCAGGGCCAGGGCCAGGGCGACGGCCGCGCCCAGGAGCAGGAAGGCCAGGTCGGCGTGCAGCCAGGCCATCTGGTCGATGTTCACGTCGAAACGCTTGGCCTTGAGGTCGCCCGCGTGCGGCCCGGAGCCGGTGACCACGGTGCCGATCACGACCAGCGCGCCGGCCACGGCCAGCGTGCCGTAGCCGAACCAGCGGATCTCCGGGCGCACCGGCAGCCGGGCCGGGGCGTCGCCCTCGCCGCCGCGTTCGTACAGCGCGACCGCCGAGGCGATCAGCAGCATGGACAGGAGCAGGTGACTGGCCACCGCCATCGGGTGCAGGTCGGTCAGCACGGTGATGCCGCCCAGTACGGCCTGGCCGACGACCGTGCCGATCTGGATCCAGGCCAGCGTGGTGATGTCCTTGCGGCGCACCGTCAGCCGGTATGCGGCCACCACGCAGGCCACCGCGATCGCGCCGACCACGTAGGTCAGCATGCGGTTGCCGAACTCGATGTACGCGTGGTGGCTGACCGCCTGGTGCGGCGTCCAGTCGCTGGTGTCCTTGTCGCACCGGGGCCAGGTGTCGCACCCCAGGCCCGAGTCGGTGAGTCGGACGAGACCGCCCGTGACGACGATGCCGATCTGCGCCACCAGGTTCGCGAGGAACACCCGGCGGGCGACGAGGGGGGAGACGGCCTGCAGACTCATGCGCGACATGCTACGTCGTGAATGAATTCACAAGCGCACCAGGGGTGTCGACCGATGCCGATCCCGCGCCGCGCCCGCCGCGCTCGCGGACCTCACTCCCAGCGGAAGAAGCGCGCCGCCGCGCCCAGGCCCAAAACCGCCCAGACCGCCAGGATCGCCAAGTCGCCCAGCGGCAGCCCGGATCCGTCCCGGAGCACGTCCCGCAGCCCGTCCGACAGCGCCGAGATCGGCAGCAGCGCGAGCGTGTGCTCGACCCCGGAGGGGAACTTGTCCAGCGGCACGATCACCCCGCCGCCCAGCAGCAGCAGGATGAACACCAGGTTCGCGCCGGCCAGTGTGGCCTCGGCGCGCAGTGTCCCGGCCATCAACAGGCCCAGCCCGGAGAAGGCCGCGGTGGCCGACAGGAGCAGCAGGACCACCCACACCGGATTGCCGTGCGGCGACCAGCCCAGCGCCAGCGCGATCACCACGAGCAGCGCCACCTGGAGGATCTCCACCAGGACCACGCAGGCCGTCTTGGCGAGCATCAGCCCCCACCGCGGCAGCGGCGTCGAGCCGAGCAGCTTGAGCACGCCGTAGCGGCGCTCGAACCCGGTCGCGATCGCCTGCCCGGTGAAGGCGGTCGACAACACCGCCAGCGCGAGCACGCCCGGGGTCAGGAAGTCCACCCGCTCGCCGTCCCCGGTGTCCACGATGTCCGCCGAGGAGAAGACCACCAGCAGCAGCGTCGGGATGATCACCGTCAGTAGCAGCTGCTCACCGTTGCGCAGCAACATCCGGGTCTCCAGCGCGCTCTGCGCCAGGATCATCCGGCGCAGCGGCGCCGCCCCCGGCGCGGGCGCGAACGTACCGCGCGTCCCGTCCTTCGATACCGCAGCCTTCGCCACCGCGCTCAACTCCGCAGCTCCCGTCCGGTCAGCTCCATGAACACGTCCTCCAGGCTGCGTCGTTCCACCGTCAGCCGCTCGGGCATCACCCCGTGCTGCGCGCACCACGAGGTCACCGTGGCCAGCAGCTGCGGGTCGATGTCGCCCTCGATCCGGTACGCACCGCGGGACACCTCCAGCGCCTTGGCGCCCTCCGGCAGCGCGTTCAGCAGCGAGCCCAGGTCCAGGCCGGGCGGTCCGGCGAAGCGCAGCGAGTTCTCCGCGCCGTCGTGGCACAGCGCCTCGGGCGAGCCGGACGCGATCACCCGGCCCCGATCCACGATCGCCACCTCGTCGGCGAGCTTTTCGGCCTCGTCCATCAGGTGGGTGGTGAGCACCACGCTCACCCCGTCGCCGCGCAGCTCGCGCACCAGATCCCAGGTGGCGTGCCGGGCGTGCGGGTCGAGTCCGGCGGTCGGCTCGTCCAGGAAGACCAGCTCGGGGCGGCCGACCACGGCGAGCGCGAGCGCCAGGCGCTGCTGCTGTCCGCCGGACAAGCGCCGGTAGGTGGTCCGCCCGCACGAGCCCAGGCCCAGCCGCTCGATCAGCATCGACACGTCCAGGGGGTGGGCGTGCAGCTTCGCCACGTGCCGAAGCATCTCCTCGGCGCGCGCCCCCGAGTACACGCCGCCCGACTGCAACATCACCCCGATCCGGGGCCGCAGCGCGGCGGCGTCGCGCACCGGGTCCAGGTCGAGCACCCGCACCTCGCCCGCGTCGGCGCGCCGGTAGCCTTCACAGATCTCGATCGTGCTGGTCTTCCCGGCACCATTGGGGCCGAGCACCGCGGTCACCAGGCCGCGTTCGACGGTGAGCGAGAGCCCGTCCACGGCGGTCTTGTCGCCGTAGCGCTTGACCAGGCCCGTGATCGCGACTGCCGGCGGCGAGGAGTCCATGACGAGTCAGTCTAGAAAGGTCTCGGCACCCCTCGTGGCGGGGTCGTCCGGATCGGTCCATCTGACGGGCCGTCAGGAAATCCGCAGGTCGGGCCGGGTGCGACCCGAGGTGTGTTGTTAGGCACACCTAAGTGACGGACCGCACGTGATCGCCGTTTGGTCTGGGGACCGATTAACGCAACAATGGTGTTGTGGAATACATGCGAACGAGCGAAGAGGCACCGAGGCGGACCCCCGCCGCGGCTGTCGGCACGCCCGAGCATGACGGTCACGAGGGCACCCGGCACCGGGTCACCCGCTCGATCGTCGACCACGGCCCGTCCACCGCGGCGGACCTGGCCGAGCGACTGGAGCTGACCCCGGCGGGCGTGCGTCGCCATCTGGACGCACTGGTCGCCGAGGGTGTCGTCGAGGCCACCGAGCAGCGCGTCTACGGGCGCCGAGGCCGGGGTCGCCCGGCCAAGGTGTTCGCGCTGACCGACGTCGGCCGCTCCGGCTTCCACCAGGAGTACGACGAGCTGGCGGCGGATGCGCTGAGCTTCGTGGCCGAGCACCTCGGCGACGAGGCAGTGACGAAATTCGCCCGCGAGCGGCTTGCCGCGCGCGAGGAGAGGTATCGTCCCTCGGTCGAGTCCGCACCCCCCGGGGAGCGGGCCCGAGCGCTGGCCGAGGCGCTGTCCGCCGACGGGTATGCCGCGAGTGCGCGGCCCGCACCCGGCGGAGAGCAGCTTTGCCAGCACCACTGTCCGGTGGCTCACGTCGCCGAGCGGTTTCCGCAGCTCTGCGAGGCCGAGGCCGAGGCGTTCGCGCGCCTTCTCGGTACGCACGTGCAACGGCTGGCGACGATCGCCCACGGCGACGGCGTCTGCACCACGCACGTTCCCGCTGTACAGGCTGAATCGGCCGGTCCGACCGGCCGCAGGGTCGGCTCGTCCGGCCCGAAGGCCGTTTCGTCCGGCCCGAAGGCCGTTTCGTCCGGCCTGAAGGCCGGCTCGTCCGGTCGCAAGAACAGCGAAGACAAGAATCCGCCGCGCCGGGGCCCTTCCCGTCTGCGGGAATCGACCGACGCCACCCCGGCTTCCGGGAGGACTACTTCATGACCACCGACGCTCGCCCCGAGCTCGAGGGCCTGGGCACCTACGAGTACGGCTGGGCCGACTCGGACACCGCCGGTGCCTCGGCGCGACGAGGCATCTCCGAAGAGGTCGTCGCGGACATCTCGGCGAAGAAGTCCGAGCCCGAGTGGATGTTGAAGCAGCGCATGAAGGGCCTTCGGCTCTTCGGCAAGAAGCCGATGCCGACGTGGGGCTCCGACCTCTCCGGGATCGACTTCGACAACATCAAGTACTTCGTGCGCTCGACCGAGAAGCAGGCCGCCTCGTGGGAGGACCTGCCCGAGGACATCAAGAACACCTACGACCGGCTCGGCATCCCGGAGGCGGAGAAGCAGCGCCTGGTCGCGGGCGTCGCCGCCCAGTACGAGTCCGAGGTCGTCTACCACCAGATCCGCGAGGACCTGGAGGAGCAGGGCGTCATCTTCCTGGACACCGACACCGGGCTGCGCGAGCACCCGGAGCTGTTCAAGGAGTACTTCGGCTCGGTCATCCCGACCGGCGACAACAAGTTCTCCGCGCTGAACACCGCGGTGTGGTCCGGCGGCTCGTTCATCTACGTCCCGCCGGGCGTGCACGTGGAGATCCCGCTCCAGGCCTACTTCCGGATCAACACCGAGAACATGGGCCAGTTCGAGCGCACGCTGATCATCGCCGACGAGGGCTCCCACGTGCACTACGTCGAGGGCTGCACGGCGCCGATCTACAAGTCGGACTCGCTGCACTCGGCCGTGGTCGAGATCATCGTCAAGAAGAACGCCCGGGTGCGGTACACGACCATCCAGAACTGGTCGAACAACGTGTACAACCTGGTGACCAAGCGCGCGGTGGCCCACGAGGGCGCCACGATGGAGTGGATCGACGGCAACATCGGTTCCAAGGTCACCATGAAGTACCCGGCCGTGTGGCTGCTCGGCGAGCACGCCAAGGGCGAGACGCTGTCGATCGCCTTCGCGGGCGAGGGCCAGCACCAGGACGCCGGTTCGAAGATGGTGCACTGCGCCCCGAACACGTCGTCCAACATCGTGTCCAAGTCGGTCGCGCGCGGCGGTGGCCGCACCTCCTACCGCGGTCTGGTCCAGATCGAGGAGGGTGCGCACGGTTCGACCTCGTCGGTCAAGTGCGACGCGCTGCTCGTGGACACGATCAGCCGCTCGGACACCTACCCGTACGTCGACGTCCGCGAGGACGACGTGTCGATGGGTCACGAGGCGACCGTCTCGAAGATCTCCGACGACCAGCTGTTCTACCTCATGAGCCGCGGCATGACCGAGGACGAGGCCATGGCGATGATCGTGCGCGGGTTCGTCGAGCCCATCGCGCGCGAACTGCCCATGGAGTACGCCCTCGAGTTGAACCGCCTGATCGAGCTTCAGATGGAAGGGGCTGTGGGCTAGTCCATGGCTGCGAACACCAACACTCCCGGTAGCACGACCGCCGGATCGATTGCCGTGCGCGAGGCCGGGGCCGAGAACGTGCTCGCCGGCCCCGGCACCGGTCGCTCGGTCGCCCAGCCCGCGGACGCCCGTCAGGTCGCCGTCGCGTCCTACGACGTGGCCGACTTCGTGGTGCCCACCGGCCGCGAGGAAGACTGGCGGTTCACCCCGCTGGCCCGCCTGCGCGGCCTGCACGACGGCACCGCCGCGGGCGGCGACCGGGGCGAGGTCACCGTCTCGGTGACCGCGCCCGAGGGTGTCACCGTCGAGACGGTGGACCGCTCCGACGCGCGGATCGGCCGCGCCGGCGCGCCCGTCGACCGGGTCGCGGCCCAGGCGTACAGCTCGTTCGAGAAGGCCACGCTCGTCGTGGTCGGCAAGGACACCCAGCTCGCCGAGCCGGTCGTGGTCACCCTGCACGGCGCCGGCGGCACCGCGTTCGGGCACGTCACGATCGAGGTCGAGCGGTTCGCCGAGGCGACCGTCGTGCTCGACCACAGCGGCTCCGCGACCTACGCGCAGAACGTCGAGTTCATCGTCGGCGACGGCGCCAGGCTCAAGGTCGTCTCGATCCAGGACTGGGACGCCGACTCCGTGCACGTGGCCTCGCACCTGACCCGGGTGGGTCGGGACGCGTCCTTCACGTCGGTCGTGGTCACCCTCGGCGGCGACCTGGTCCGGCTGTTCCCGCGCGTGGTCTACGACGGCCCGGGCGGCGACGCCGAGCTGTACGGCGTGTACTTCGCCGACGCCGGCCAGCACCTGGAACACCGGCTGTTCATCGACCACGACGTGCCCCAGTGCCGCAGCCTGGTCACCTACAAGGGCGCGCTCCAGGGTGCGGACGCGCACACGGTGTGGATCGGCGACGTGCTCATCCGGGCCGCCGCCGAAGGCACCGACACCTACGAGCTCAACCGCAACCTGGTGCTCACCGACGGCGCGCGCGCCGACTCGGTGCCCAACCTGGAGATCGAGACCGGCGAGATCGCCGGCGCCGGGCACGCCAGTGCGACCGGGCGCTTCGACGACGAGCAGCTCTTCTACCTCCAGTCGCGCGGCATCCCGGCGGACGAGGCCCGCCGCCTGGTCGTGCGCGGCTTCTTCGCCGAGGTGATCTCCCGGGTCGGCCTCGCCGACCTCCAGGAGCGGCTGATGAAGCAGATCGAGGCGCGCCTCGAAGGCGGCGCCCGATGAGCTATCTCAAGGCCTGCGCCGAGACCGACCTGCACGAGGACACGCCGCTGCGCGTCGTGCTCGACGAGGTCCCGGTCACCCTCGTGCGCACCGAGGGCGACGTGTACGCGATCAACGACGTGTGCTCGCACGCCAACGTCTCCCTCTCCGAGGGCGAGGTCGAGGACTGCACGATCGAGTGCTGGCTGCACGGCTCGCGCTTCGATCTGCGCACCGGCCGCCCCTCGGGCCCCCCGGCCAACCTGCCGGTCCCCGTGTACCCCGTGAAGATCGACGGCGGCGCCGTCTATGTCGAAGTGAACCAGGAGTCCTGAGTCCGTTATGGCAACGCTTGAGATCCGCGACCTGCACGTCAGTGTGGACGCCGAGAACGGTCCGCGCGAGATCCTTCGCGGCGTCGACCTGACCGTGAAGCAGGGCGAGACCCACGCCATCATGGGCCCGAACGGCTCCGGCAAGTCCACCCTGGCGTACTCGGTCGCGGGCCACCCGAAGTACAAGGTCACCGGCGGCAGTGTGCTGCTCGACGGCGAGGACGTGCTGTCCATGACCGTCGACGAGCGGGCCCGCGCCGGCCTGTTCCTGGCCATGCAGTACCCCGTCGAGGTCGCCGGCGTCTCGGTGTCCAACTTCCTGCGCACCGCCGCCACCGCCACCCGTGGCGAGGCCCCCAAGCTGCGGCTGTGGATCAAGGAGGTCAAGGAGGCCATGGAGCGCCTCCAGATGGACCCCGCCTTCGCCGAGCGCAACGTCAACGAGGGCTTCTCCGGCGGCGAGAAGAAGCGCCACGAGATCCTTCAGCTGGAGCTGCTCCGCCCGAAGATCGCCATCCTCGACGAGACCGACTCCGGTCTGGACGTCGACGCGCTGCGCGTGGTGTCCGAGGGTGTCAACCGGGTGCAGGCGACCGGCGAGATCGGCACCCTGCTGATCACCCACTACACGCGCATCCTCAAGTACATCAAGCCCGACCACGTGCACGTCTTCGCAGGCGGCCGGATCGTCGAGTCCGGCGGCGCCGAGCTCGCGGACAAGCTCGAGGACGAAGGCTACGAGGCGTACACCGGCAAGGGGGAGACTGCATGACAGTGCACCTGCCGGGGCTGCTCGACACGGACGTGATCCGCAAGGATTTCCCGATCCTCGAACGGCTCCTGCACGGCGACCGACCGCTTGTCTATCTGGACAACGCGGCCACGTCGCAGACCCCGCGCCAGGTGATCGACGCCATGACGCAGTACTACGCGAACAGCAACGCGAACGTGCACCGCGGTGTGCACGTGCTGGCCGAAGAGGCCACCGCGCTCTACGAGGGTGCCCGGGACAAGGTCGCGGAGTTCATCAACGCGCCCAGCCGGGACGAGGTGATCTTCACCAAGAACTCCTCCGAGGCGATCAACCTCGTGGCCAACATGCTGACCTGGGCGGACGAGCCGTTCAAGGTCGGCGTGGGCGCCGACGTGGTGATCACCGAGATGGAGCACCACTCGAACATCGTGCCGTGGCAGCTGCTCGCGCAGCGCACCGGCACGAAGCTCAAGTGGTTCGGTCTCACCGACGAGGGCCGGCTCGACCTGTCGAACATCGAGCAGGTGATCACCGAGGAGACCAAGGTCGTCTCGGTCGTGCACACCTCGAACATCCTCGGCACGGTCAACGACCTGGAGCCGATCGTGCGCCGCGCGCACGACGTCGGCGCCCTGGTCGTGGTCGACGCGTCGCAGGCCGCGCCGCACACCGTGCTGGACGTACAGGCCCTGGGCGCCGACTTCGTCGCGTTCACCGGCCACAAGATGTGCGGCCCGACCGGCATCGGCGTGCTCTGGGGCCGGCTGGGTCTGCTGGAGGAGCTGCCGCCGTTCCTGGGCGGCGGCGAGATGATCGAGACCGTGACGATGAGCGCGTCCACGTACGCGCCCGCGCCGCACAAGTTCGAGGCCGGCACCCCGCCGATCGCGGAAGCGGTCGGGCTCGGTGCGGCGATCGACTACCTGTCGGCGATCGGCATGGATCGTGTCGCCGCGCATGAGCACGCGATCACGGGGTACGCGATCGACGCGCTCAACGCCGTCGAGGGTCTGAAAATCATCGGCCCGGCGGACAACGTGGCGCGCGGTGCGGCGATCTCCTTCACCTTCGGCGACATCCACCCGCACGACGTGGGCCAGGTGCTCGACGAACAGGGCATTGCGGTCCGGGTGGGTCACCACTGCGCCCGTCCGGTGTGCCTGCGCTACGGCGTGCCGGCGACCACGCGGGCCTCGTTCTACCTCTACTCCACTCCGGCCGAGGTCGACGCGCTCGTGGCCGGGCTGGAACATGTTCGACAGTTCTTCGGCTGAACGGGGCGGGAGGCGAAGAGATGAAGCTTGACGGGATGTACCAGGAGATCATCCTGGATCACTACCGGCACCCCCACAACAAGGGGCTGCGGGACCCGTTCGACACCCAGGTCCACCACGTCAACCCGACCTGTGGGGACGAGGTCACGCTGCGCGTGAAGCTGGACGGCGAGAAGGTTCTCGACGTCAGCTACGAGGGCCAGGGGTGTTCGATCAGCCAGGCCAGCGCGTCCGTGATGACCGACCTGGTGATCGGGCACACCATCGAGGACGCGATGCGCGCCGGGGACGAATTCCTCGCGCTCATGCAGTCCAAGGGACAGGGCGAGCCGGACGAGGACGTCCTGGAGGACGCCGTGGCGTTCGTCGGCGTCAGCAAGTACCCGGCGCGGGTGAAGTGCGCGCTGCTGGGGTGGATGGCCTTCAAGGACGCCACCGCGCAGGCGCTGCAGACGACGGAAGGGCAGAAATGACCGAGACGCAGGCGCGTCCCGCGGCTACGCCGGAGGACGTCACCGAGGCCATGTACGACGTCGTCGACCCCGAGCTCGGGATCAATGTCGTCGACCTGGGTCTGGTGTACGGCGTACACGTCGACGACGCGAACATCGCGACCATCGACATGACGCTCACCAGTGCGGCGTGTCCGCTCACGGACGTGATCGAGGACCAGACGCGGACCGCGACCGAGGGGATCGTCGCGGACATGCGGATCAACTGGGTCTGGATGCCGCCGTGGGGGCCGGACAAGATCACCGACGACGGACGCGAGCAGCTGCGCGCGCTGGGGTTCAACCTGTAGCCTCCCGGGCCGGCGGGCCCTTTGGCCTCAAACGCCGGCCGGGCCGGATTGCTTGGCCTGGGCGGCCTCAGACGCCGGCCGGGCTGGTTTTGCTTGGTCGGCGTTGGGCGTTTCGGTTTGGCCGGGGTGGCTTCAGGCGTCGGCCGGGCTGGGGTTGCCCGGTCGGCGTTGCGCGTTTTGGTTGGGCTTGGGTGGGTGTGAAGAGCGCCGGGTGGGTCGATGGATGTCGGCCCGCCCGGCGCTTTCGCCTTGTCAGGGGCGGGGTTGGGTTACGCCGAGGAGTTCGAGGACGTCGGTGTCGCCGCGTTGTTGGAGGCGTTGGAGGACGGCCTTGAGGTCGATGCCGGGGTCGAGGCCGATTCGGGCACCGAGGAGCTCGGGCAGGTTGACCTGCTCCGGGACCGGGTCCACGCCGGTGTGGCGTAGGGCGCGGGCCCAGCGGGGGAGCCGGACCGTGGCGTCGCCGCGGACCAGGCGGGCCTCCAGGCGGCCCTGGTGGATGGACGAGATGAAGACCATGTCGCCCTCGTGCGCGGTCAGGCCGGCCAGGATGGCGCGCAGGGACACCAGGTAGGGCGTGTCGGACCAGCGCAGCGCGGCGGGGCCGTGCCCGTGGTGCAGGCGGACCTGCCCCCCGGGTGTGACGCCCAGGGCCTGGGCGAACGCGACCGGCAGCTTGACCGGTTCGCCCTCGATCATCGCGGTGGACACGTCCACCCGGAACGCCCACGCGCCGTTGTCCTCGCGGAAGCAGCCCGCGGTCCAGGACGGATCGCCGATCGGCGCCGCCTGCTGCTGCTTCTGGGCCGGCCGCTCCAGGGTGTCCGCCGAGCGGGAGAGCACTTGGCCGTTCTCCACCTGGAAGCCGTCCAGCCGGCTGATCCAGGCGGTCTGCAGCGGCTCGCGGATACCCATCGCGGCCAGGTCGCGCTGCAGCGCCCGAAGCGGCACCGGGCCGTGGGCGCAGGCCGCGTCCAATGTGCTCTGGGTACGCTCGGACAACTCGCCGAGCGGCGCGCCGGACAGCCAGCCGTCCACCGACGTGTGCAGGCCGAGCAGGCCGCGCAACACCTGCCACACCTGGATCTCCAGGCCCGGGACGGTCTCGGTGTGCTTGGGGTGCAGCGCGCGCAGTTCGGACACCGTGGTGAGCACGCCGAGTCGGTCCCGGACGAAGCTCAGGTGGATCCGGACCGGGGCGCCCTCGGAGCGGGCGATCCGCTCGTCCAGGTTGCGCCGCAGGTCCCGCTCCAGGACCTTGACCTCGGCCGGCGAGGTGCCGAACTCGGCTGCCAGCGACTCCAGTTCGCGCGGCGAGTCGGTGAACAGGCGATCCCGGGCGAGGATCTTGCGCTGCGGTTCGGCGGCGGTGAACCAGGACCCCAGGACGGCGACCGGGTCGCCGCCGCCGGGTTCGCCGGCGCGCGGCAGCGGCCGGTCGACGAGCATCGTGGCGTCCTGGGTTCCGGGCAGCGGGCCCGGCACCATCTCGACGGTGGCCTCGGGGTCGGCGGCGGCGGCCTTGGTGCCCCGGTTGGTCCGCGGCACCGCCGAGTGGTCCGGCGGCGCGGGCACGGACGGCATCTCCGCGGCGGTCGCACCGGCGGCCGGCTCCGCGACGGACGTCGGGGCCGGCGCGGTGCGCGGCGGGTGACTCGGTCGAGGCGGGATGCGCAGGCCCTCGGGCGTGCGTGCCACGTCCGACTCGCCGACCGCCGGCAGCCGGCCCGCGGTGGGCGGCGGGACCTCGCCGAACGCGTCCTGCCCGAGGTCCTCGGTGGCATCACTCTCGGTGGAATCGGCCGCGGCGGGCTTCGACTTCGACTTCGGGTCCGACTTCGACTTCGATTTCGGCGCCGGGTCGGTCGGCCCGCGGCCCTTGATCGTGCGGAGCGGGATGTCCGCGACCGTCATCGGCGGCGTCTCGCCGAACGCATCCAGGCCGGGCAGGTCGCCCTCGGTCGCGGGCTCGGCGGACACGGCGCGCGGCGGCGCGTCCTCGGTGGTGTCCTCGGTCCGGATCACCGGCTCCCGACGGTTGCCGGATCCCGACCCGATCCCGGGCTCGTCGGACCCGTCGGCGGGGGAGGGCGACGCGGACCCGGCTCGGGGTTCGGCCTCGGCCGTCGGCTTGCGGCCGGCCGGCGCGACCGGGGCCACGTCGGCCCGGGTGGGCGGCGGGACCTCGCCGTACGCGTCGCGGCCCGTCGCCGGCTCCGGCGTCGCCGCGGGCGGCC
Organism: Embleya sp. NPDC008237; assembly: GCF_042956465.1. Classification (NCBI taxonomy): domain Bacteria; kingdom Bacillati; phylum Actinomycetota; class Actinomycetes; order Kitasatosporales; family Streptomycetaceae; genus Embleya; species Embleya sp. NPDC008237. Next base: position 85,176 of record NZ_JBIBGL010000003.1, on the reverse strand, counting down.
CGGTCGGCTCGGCCTCTGCTTCGTCCGTCTCGGGCGTCTCCGGTGCGGCCACCGTCGCCGGCGGCATCGCGAGCGAGGCACGCAGCCCGGACGGGACCTGGGTGAGCAGCGCGGTCAGCGCCGTCCGGACCTCGTCCGAGGCGTCCTCCAGGCCGACCACCGCTGCGGTCTCCAGGGTGACCTGGGCGAGTTGTGCCATCAGCGGTACATCCGGCGCCTGGGCGGCCAGCCAGCGCACCACCGTGCCCAGTTCGGCGGTCAGCGGCTCGGGCAGCTTGACCGGGCGCAGTTCGTCCTCGTCCAGGTCGCCCCAGTCGTCCGGGTTGTCCCAGTCGCCGTCCGCCGGCGCGGCCGGGATCGCGGCGCTCGACGCGACGGGCACCGGCTCGGGAGTGGGCTCCGGGTCGGGCTCGGTCGGGGTCGGTTCCGGCTGCTCCTCGACCGCGGACGCCGGTACGGGCGCGCTCGCCGCGGTGTCGGGTGCGCCGAACACCGCGTCCACGTCCACCGATTCGTCGTCCGCGGGCAGGAGTCCGAGCACCTCCTCGAACAGCCGGGCCACCAGGGGCCGCACCGTCGAGGTGCCGATCTGGGTCCAGTCGCCGACTTCGCGCACGGTGGTGGTGAGCAGGTCCGCCCAGTCCGGCGTACGCACCATCACGTTCGTCCGGGCGCCGTCGGGCCACTGGGACAGCCGGAAGCCGTTGCTGGCCAGCCACGCCCCGGGCAGCAGGTCGCCCAGGCGCAGGTGTCGAAGTTCGGTGTAGGCCAGATCGGCGAGCCGCCCCGGGAGCTCGTCCCGGCCGAAGGTGTCCGCGGCCCGCACCACGGGCACGCTCATCCACCACGCCGCGGGCAGATCCTCGTGTTCGAGGTAGTCCGCGACGAGTTCGGGCGCGACGAAGCGCAGGGCCGGTACGAAATCGGCCAGAGTGGCCTGGAGCCGGGGCTGCATGCAGGTCCTCCGTGACGCGGTCGGTACCCCCGACGTTAGCGGCCGGGTGGCGAGCCGGCACCGGGTGTCCGGGCCGTTGCCATCTGCTTGCGGGACGAAGCGGCGGATCGGTTGGTTCCCCGAGCCCCGTCCCGGGCCGTGCGATACGAGTCACGCGGCGGCCCCGCGCGCTGCTCGGAGCGGCTGTCGTCGGGAATCGCTACCCCGCCGAGCCGGGCGGGAACCGCGTCCGGGGCGCCCGACGGCGCCTTTGTCGGCGGCGCGCGCCGATCGAGCGCCGGTCGCGCGTCCATCGCCGGGCCGCGCCACGTTTCACCGGGGGGAAAGAAGTCGATCTCACCAACAGCGGGGACAAGTGGCGGCTAGTTTGGACAAAGGTCGCCGATGGCTCCGGCCGCCTCATCCGTGCCACCAGGGGAGAGCAGGGGGAGACGTGGGCGAAACCGCATCATCGCCGCGATCCGGGGAGTCTTCGGCCGGCCCGCTGCTCCTGTCACTGCGGTTGACGGCCACCGTGGAAGCGGTCCCACGAGCGCGGCACGCGTTGCGTCGAGTGCTCGACGAGCGGGTTCCCGACGCACCCGTCGACACTCTCGAACTGCTCCTGTCCGAGCTGGTGACCAACGCGGTCAAACACTCGACGCGAGGTCATACGGTCGCGCTGGCCGTGCTGCGGCGGGAGAACTCGATCCGGATCGCGGTCGTGGACAACGACGCGGCGCTTCCGTCGCCGGGCGACGCGGTGGACCTGCTCGACGAACACGGGCGCGGGCTGCTGCTGGTGGACGCGATGGCGGAGGAGTGGGGCAGCTATCCCGTGCCGGACGGCAAGGTGGTCTGGTGCGACGTCAAGACCGTGGAGTGAACTCGGGTGCGTGGCACGTGGGTTGGTGGTCAGGGCGGGTGGTGCGTTCGGTGCGTTCGATGCGGCGGCGCGGGGGTGCGGGTGCCGGCGGTGGGGCGGGGTGCTGTGGGGCGCGGGGTCGCGAGGTCGGGGCGGTGTGGGGGTAGGGGCGGTTTAAACCAACAAGGGCGATTGATGGCGTAATTGGATCTCGGCGGGCACTCTGACAGGGACAGAGTCCACCCTGTGCAAGGAGGGTCCGTTGCGCGAACAGACCATCGGGGAACACCTCGACCGGCTGGCCGATCCCGACGTCGCGGGATGGGGGGCCGCTGCCGCGCTCCAGGCCGCGCAGGCTGCGGCGTTGATCGAGCGGGCGGCGGCGCTGGCGCTGCACACGACCGATGCCGAGGAGACGATGCGTGCGGCGCGGGCCGAGGCGGGGCGGATGCGGGAGCGGGCGATGCGGGTGGGCCTTGCGGCCGGAGTGGATTCCGTTGCCGTGGGCGAGGCCGAAGTGCCTTTGCGCATTGCCGCGTTGGCGGCGGATCTGATCGGGCTCGCGAGGACGGTTCGCGATGGTGCGGACGAGGACGTGTTGCCCTGTCTCGCGGCGGCTGCGGCCGGTGCGAGGGCTGCGCTGGAGGCCTCGGCTGCGTGGTTGTCGTCGCACGTCGCCGACGGCGAGGGGCGGGATGTGCGGTTGCGGTTGGCGCCTTTCGCCGACGGCGAGGGGCGAGATGTGCGGTTGCGGTTGGCGCGGCATCTTTCGGCTGTTGCCGATGCGGAGGAGATCGTGGATCGGTCTCGGTCGGCCTTGGTCGACGTGCGGGGCCTCAAGCGCCGGCTGGGCTGAGGGTTTGTTCGGCCGGCGTTGCGTTTTGGTTGGGTTGGGTTGGCCTCAAGCGCCGGCCGGGCTGAGTGGCCTCAAGCGCCGGCCGGGCTGGGTGGCCTCATGCGCCGGCCGGGCTGGGTGGCCTCATGCGCCGGCCGGGCTGGGTGGCCTCATGCGCCGGCCGGGCTGGGTGGCCTCATGCGCCGGCCGGGCTGAGGTTGCGTTCGGCCTGCGTTGCGTCTTGGTTGGGTTGGGGTGGCCTCGAGCGCCGGCCGGGCTGGGGGGCCTCATGCGGCGGCCGGGCTGGGTGGGCGGTGGGTGGGTTGGGTGGCTTCGAGTGTTGGTCGGACTGGGGCTGGGGTGGGGGTTATAGGCGGGATGTGAAGGTGTCGCATTTGGTGGGGTCGCCTGTGGTGTAGCCCTGGCGGAACCATTGTTGGCGTTGGGTTGCGGAGCCGTGGGTCCAGGTTTCCGGGGTTACTCGGCCCTGGACTTGTTGTTGGATGCGGTCGTCGCCCACGGCTGCTGCGGCGTCGAGGCCGTCGGCGATGTCCTGGTCGGTGAGTTGGGTGATCAGGGGGCGACCGTCGGCTTGCGGGGTGGTGGTCGCGTGTTTGGCCCAGACGCCCGCGTAGCAGTCGGCCTGGAGTTCGAGGCGGACGGAGCCGCTCTGCGGGCCCTCGCGGTCGTTGCCGACCTTGGCCATTTGGCCGGTCAGGTCCTGGATGTGGTGGCCGTACTCGTGGGCGAGCACGTACGCCTCGGCGAACGGTCCGCCCCTGGCGCCGAACTTGCTGCGCAGGTCGTCGAAGAAGCCCAGATCGATGTAGACCTTGCGATCGCCCGGGCAGTAGAAGGGGCCCACCGCCGAGGTCGCCCCGCCGCATGCGGTCGAGGTGCTGCCGGTGAAGAACCGGGTCGGCGCCGGCTTGTAGGTGGTGCCCCGGCTCCGGTACTCGCTCGTCCAGTACGTCTGCACGCTGTTGACCACCCCCACGATCCGGCAGTCGTCGCGCGCGTTGGCGTCGGTGCCCTTGCGGCACGAGTCCTCGACGGCGCGGTTGTCCGCGGGGGCCGGGGCCGAGCCGCCGCCGTCGCTCAGGCCGAGCTGGTCCGGGCTCAGGCCGAAGATCAGGCCGAGCACCACCGCGATCAGCCCCGCCGCGCCGCCGCCCACCGCGAGCCCGGGCCGGCGCAGCCCGCCGCCGCCCGAGCCGCGGCTGTCCTCGATTTGTGACGTGTCGAGATCCGCGTCGTCGTCGAACTGCATCGGGCACCGCCTGGGGACGCGAAGGGGAGGTGAAGGGATGTGAGAGGAGGTGAGGGGCGTGAAGGATGGCGACTGACGGATATCCCCTTTTCGGCTTTTTATGGCCCGGGTCGCCCTCGCGTCCCCAGGACGCCCGGAAATCCGCCGCGAGCGCTCCCGTAGACTCGGGTGCATGGTCGGTTTCTCTGGATATCCCCGCGAGCGGCCTTAGAGCGGTGTGGCTTCCCCGCGAGCCCCGCACGACCGTCCGTCTTCGTCAGTCCCCGACCGGGAGTCCAGTCCTTCATGATCAACGCAACCAACGTCGAACTACGTGCCGGCGCCCGCATCCTGCTCGAACCGGCTTCCTTCCGGGTCGCGGCCGGCGACCGGATCGGCCTGGTCGGCCGCAACGGCGCCGGCAAGACCACCCTCACCAAGACGCTCGCCGGGGAGACCCAGCCCGCGTCCGGCACCATCACCCGCACCGGCGAGGTCGGCTACCTCCCGCAGGACCCGCGCACCGGCGACCTGGACGTACTCGCCCGGGACCGGATCCTGTCCGCACGCGGGCTGGACGTGGCGCTCTCCGGGATGCGCGAGGCCGAGGGTCTGATGGCCAGCGCGAGCGGCGAGACCGCCGCGAAGGCGATGCGCAAGTACTCGCGGTTGGAGACCGAGTTCCTGACCAAGGGCGGCTACGCGGCCGAGGCCGAGGCGGCCACCATCGCGGCCAGTCTGGGTCTGCCGGACCGGATCCTGGGCCAGGAGCTGCACACCCTCTCCGGTGGTCAGCGGCGCCGGGTCGAGTTGGCCCGGATCCTGTTCTCGGACGCGGACACCCTGCTCCTGGACGAGCCGACCAACCACCTCGACGCCGACTCGATCGGGTGGCTGCGCGACTTCCTCAAGACCTACAAGGGCGGCTTCATCGTGATCAGTCACGATGTCGGCCTGATGGAGGCGTGCGTCAACAAGGTCTACTACCTGGACGCCAACCGCACCACCATCGACATCTACAACGTCGGCTGGAACGCCTACAAGCTCCAGCGCGAGACCGACGAGCGCCGCCGCAAGCGCGAGCGGGCCAACGCGGAGAAGAAGGCCGATCAGCTCTTCTCGCAGGCGGACAAGATGCGGGCCAAGGCGACCAAGACGGTGGCCGCACAGAACATGGCCCGACGTGCCGAGAAGCTGCTCTCCGGGCTGGAGAGCGAGCGCAAGTCGGACAAGGTCGCCAAGCTGCGCTTCCCCAAGCCCGCGCCGTGCGGGAAGACCCCGCTGATGGCGACCGGCCTGTCCAAGTCGTACGGTTCGCTGGAGATCTTCACCGACGTCGACCTGGCCATCGACAAGGGCTCGCGGGTGGTCATCCTGGGCCTCAACGGCGCCGGCAAGACCACGCTGCTGCGGTTGCTCGGCGGCGTCGAGGCGCCGGACACCGGCAAGATCGAACCCGGCCACGGGCTTCAACTGGGCTACTACGCGCAGGAACACGAGACGCTCGACCCCGAGCGCACGGTCCTGGAGAACATGCGCTCGTCCTCGCCCGACCTCGACCTGGTCGAGGTGCGCAAGGTGCTGGGGTCGTTCCTGTTCTCCGGCGACGACGTGGACAAGCCGGCCGGGGTGCTCTCCGGTGGTGAGAAGACCCGGCTCGCCCTCGCGACGCTGGTGGTCTCCAAGGCCAACGTGCTGCTCCTGGACGAGCCCACCAACAACCTCGACCCGGCCAGCCGCGCCGAGGTGCTGGACGCGCTGCGCACCTACGAGGGCGCCGTCGTCCTGGTCACCCACGACGAGGGCGCGGTCGAGGCGCTCCAGCCGGAGCGGATCATCCTGCTCCCGGACGGCGTCGAGGACCTGTGGAACGAGGACTACGCGGACCTGGTCGCGCTCGCCTGATCCATCGGGCGCCGCGCCCGGACACCCGGAACCACCGACACCCCGTCGGGTTGCCTTCATCGGCAACCCGACGGGGTGTTCGCTTTCGTCCCCCCGCCGGGTTTTCACCACGAAACCCTCACAAGGGGAAGCCATCGTTCCGGTCTGTGGGTGATTCCGGTCACCGGCCTCGACGGCGACGCAGAGCAAGGTCGCGAATCTCATGGGTGACCAGCGCCTTTGTCGACGGACACAGGATTCGGTCAAGCATTCGGCACGGGAAGGCGCGATTCCGCTCGGGTGATCTTTGTGTGCATGAGGCCACGCGCCGCGATGATCAAGCCTTCGGGCCCGGTGGAATCACTGGCCATGCCATGCCTCAGGGGTGATCATGGGATTCCAGAGCGCACTTCCTATGAGGAGGCACGTGTGGCCGAGACTCTGAAGAAGGGCAGCCGGGTGACCGGTGCCGCGCGCGAGCAGCTCGCGGCTGACCTCAAGAAGAAGTACGACTCCGGTGCCAGCATCCGCGCCCTTGCGGAGGAGACGGGCCGTTCCTACGGCTTCGTGCACCGGATGCTCAGCGAGTCCGGGGTGACCCTCCGAGGCAGGGGTGGGGCAACGCGGGGCAAGGCCAAGACCGCCGCGTCGTCCTCGTCCTGAGGTCGAGCTCCGGAGGATCGGCAACACCGTACCGTCCGTCGAACGACCATGTGACCGACCGGTAACGTCGGGCACGTGGTCGTTCGACGGAAGCGACCCGAACACGGGAGGAACCGTGGACGTGGTGGCGAATCGGCTCGACGGTACGAACAGCGACGACAGTACGAACAGCAACGGCGGCACGGACAACAACGGCGGCGGGGTCGGCAGTGCCGGCCACGCGGCACGGCAGGACCTTTCGGTCGTGATCGAAGGTTCGTTCGCGGTGGTGACCCTCACCAACCCCGACCGGCGCAACGCGCAGACTCCCGCGCTCTGGCGCGCGCTCGCCGCAGTCGGTCGCGACCTGCCCGGTGACGTCCGGGCCGTGCTGTTGCGCGCGGAGGGCACCTCGTTCTCCGCGGGCCTGGATCGGCGGATGTTCCCCGGTGGCGGAGGCATCCCGGGGGAGTCGGATCTCGTCACCCTGGCCGGGGCGAGCGACGACGAACTCGACGCGACCATCGCCTCGTTCCAGGAGGCGTTCACCTGGTGGCGGCGGCCCGATCTGATCACCGTCGCCGCCGTGCAGGGGCATGCGGTGGGCGCCGGGTTCCAGTTGGCGCTGGCCTGCGATCTGCGGGTGTGCGCCGACGACGCGCGCTTCTCGATGCGCGAGACCGCGCTCGGTCTGGTCCCGGACCTGGCCGGGACCAAGCCGTTGGTCGACCTCGTGGGGTATGCCCGTGCCCTGGAGATCTGCGTCACCGGGCGCTGGGTCGGCGCCCAGGAGGCGGTGGCGACCGGGCTGGCCACGCTCACGGTGCCGCGCGAGGATCTCGACGGCGCCGCGCGCGACCTGCTGGCCGCGCTGCTGGCCGCGCCGCGGGACGCGGTGATCGAGACGAAGGCCCTGCTCGCGGGCGCTTCGGCGCGTACGTACGACGAACAGCGCGCCGCCGAACGCGCGGCCCAGGCCCGCCGACTGCGCGACCTCGCCGGAACGGGCGAGTGACGGGCGCATAGCGGGCGCACGGCGAGACCCACGTCACATCCCGAGCCGCCGCCTGTGCGAAGGCCGGGCGGGGCCCGGGACTAAGCGGACTCGTGCCGGTGTTCCTGTACACGAAGTGCTGAGTGTGACTCAGGATTTTGTTGTCTTCATTCGATATGTACGGGAGCGAGGCGTGATGAGTGGCGGCGGCCCGATGGGCATGAATCTGCGGTCCTACACGCGCGACGCGTCGGTGGTCGAGCGCAAGCTCGCTCCCGGCACGGTTCGGCGGGTGGGCGAGTTCGCGAGACCCTTCGCGCGGCAGATCACCGCGTATCTGATCCTGGTCGTGATCGGCGCGGTGTTGACCATCGTGCCGCCGCTGCTCGCGCAGCGGATCGTGGACGACGGGGTACTCGAGGGCAACGGTCACCTGGTGACCGTGCTCGCGATGGTGGTGGCGGGCATCGCACTGCTCGCCGCCGGGTTCGGCCTGGCCGAGCGGTGGTATTCGGCGCGGATCGGCGAGGGCTCGATCTACGAGCTGCGCAGTCGGGTGTTCGCGCACGTGCAGCGGCAGCCGATCGCGTTCTTCACCCGGACCCAGACCGGCGCGTTGATCTCGCGGCTGAACAACGACGTGCTCTCCGCGCAGCGCGCGTTCACCTCGACCCTGGCCGGCGTGGTGTCCAACCTGGTGAGCCTGGTGCTGGTCGCGGGCACGATGTTCTACCTGGCCTGGCAGATCACCCTGATCTCGCTGATCCTGCTTCCGCTGTTCCTGCTGCCGGCCAAGTGGATCGGTCGCCGGTTGCAGACCATGACGCGCGAGCAGATGCAGCTGAACGCCGAGATGTCGACCGTGATGACCGAGCGGTTCAACGTCTCCGGCGCGATGCTGGCCAAGATCTTCGGCCGGCCCGAGGAGGAGGACGCGCTGTTCTCCGGGCGGGCCGCCCGGGTACGCGACATCGGCATCCGGATCGCGTTGGTGAACCGGGTGTTCGCCACCGCGCTGACCCTGGTCGCCTCGCTGGCGACCGCGCTGGTGTACCTGATCGGCGGGCATCTGGCGGTGGACGGGCGGCTGACCGTGGGCACGCTGGTCGCGCTCACCGTGCTGCTGGGCCGGCTGTACGGGCCGCTGACCGCGTTGGCGAACGTGCGGGTGGACGTGATGACCGCGCTGGTCAGCTTCGAGCGGGTCTTCGAGGTGTTCGACCTGCCCGCGATGATCGCCGACAAGCCGGATGCCCAGCCGCTGCCGGCGGATGCGGCCACCGTCGAGTTCGACGGCGTCGGGTTCGCCTACCCGGGTGCGGACCAGGTCTCGTTGGCCTCGCTGGAGAGCGTCGCGGTGCTCGATCGGCGGCGCTCCGAACCGGTATTGCACGACGTGTCCTTCCGGGCCGAGCCCGGTCGGGTAGTGGCCCTGGTGGGGCCCTCGGGTGCGGGCAAGACCACGATCACCTCGCTGGTCGGCCGGCTCTACGACGTGACCGAGGGGTCGGTGCGGATCGGTGGTCACGACGTGCGCGACGTCACGCTGGACTCGCTGCGGGACACGGTCGGCGTGGTCACCCAGGACTCGCACATGTTCCACGACACGATCCGGGGCAACCTGCTCTACGCCAAGCCGGACGCGAGCGAAGAGGAGCTGTGGGCCGCGCTGCGCGGGGCGAACATCGGTGATCTGGTCGCCGAGTTGCCCGATCGGCTGGACACCGTGGTCGGCGAACGCGGGCACCGGTTGTCCGGCGGGGAGAAGCAGCGGCTCGCGATCGCCCGACTGCTGCTCAAGTCACCGCGCGTGGTGGTGCTCGACGAGGCGACGGCACACCTGGACTCCGAGTCCGAGGCGGCGGTGCAGCAGGCGCTGGCCACCGCCCTGGAGGGCCGTACCGCACTGGTGATCGCCCACCGGTTGTCCACCGTGCGCGACGCGGACCTGATCCTGGTGGTGGACGGCGGCGGCATCGTCGAGCGGGGCACGCACGCCGAGTTGCTCGTCCGGAACGGACTGTACGCGGACCTGTACCACCGTCAGTTCCGGGACCGGGAAGAGGACACGGCGGATTCCGAGGTGCTGGCCGGGTGAGCCGCGCGTCGGCCGACCGCAGCCCGGGCCGGCGGGTAGTGTGTTGATATTCCAAATGGTTGGCAAGAGGGGCTTTCTACGTGCGTGTTCTCGTCGCCGGCGGCGGCATAGGTGGACTGGCTGTGGCACTGAGCCTGTACGACGCGGGCATCACCGACGTGACGGTGATCGATGCGGCACTGAGAATCCGGCCTCTCGGGCTCGGGATCAGCCTCCTGCCCCACGCGGTGCGCGAACTCGCCGAACTCGACCTCTACCATCCGATCGCCAACCTGGGCGTGCCACTGTCCGGCGTGGCCTACCCCGATCGGGCGGCCAAGCGCGTGGTGCTCGAACCGCGCGGCCAGCGGGCCGGCTTCCTGTGGCCGCATCTGTCCGTGCACCGCGGTGAGTTGCAGGTCGCCCTGCTGCGCGCGGTCTACCAGCGACTGGGCCGGCCGGCGGTGCGCACCGGATCGCGACTGACCGGATTCGACCAGGACGACGACGGCGTGACCGCGTACTTCGTCGACGGCGAGGGCCGGCCCTGGCAGGAGCGGGCCGACGTGCTGGTCGGGGCGGACGGGATCAACTCGGCGACCCGCGCGACGCTGTTGCCGGACGAGGGCGTGCCGGTCGCGCAGCCGCGCATCCTGATGCGCGGCACCACCCGCTGCGCACCGTTCGCCGACGGACACACGATGATCATGACCGCGCACGGCGAGGCGCGCTTCATGGCGCACCCGATCAAGCCGATCGACCCGCGGGACGGGACCACGCTCACCAACTGGCTCGCGGAGCTGCCCGATCGGCAATCGGCCGGCGAACTCGGCGACACCGGCTGGAACGGTCCCGCGGACCTGCGTCGGCTCACCCGGGTCTTCCGCGGCTGGAGCATCGCGGGCGCGGACATCGGCGCGATGGTCGGCACGCCGACCGAGGCGTCGGGCTATCCCCTGGTGACCCGACCGCCGCTGGACCAGTGGTCGTTCGGCCGGGTCACCCTGCTCGGCGACGCGGCCCACCCGATGTACCCCTACGTGCTCGGCGGCGCGTCCGAGTCGATCGTGGACGCGCGGGTGCTGGCCCGCTCGTTGGCCTCGTACCAGGATCCGACCGAGGCCCTGGAGGTGTACGAGCGGGCCCGGCTGCCGCTGAACAAGTGGCTCCAGCTGATCGGCCACGGACGCGTGCCGCGTGCCGCCGACGCGACCGGGCCGCTGACCGCCACCGAGGAGATCGGCGGCATCATCGGCGCCTACGGCCACCTGCCCGGACACGATCCGGCCGCGCTGAACGAGCGGCCCTCGTACAGCCTCGCCGGCGTCTGACCCGGGACCGGTCCGGCGGGGCCGCTCGGCATGCGCACTTCGGCCCCCTCGCCGCGTTCGCCCGGCCGGACCGGGGCGGCGCGGAGCCGGCCGCGGGAAGCCGGTTCACACCCCCGCGTCGGTGACCAGGATGTGCACCACCACCCGCTGGTGGCCGGTCTGCCGGCGCACCTCGGCGGTGACCGCCGCACGCACCGCGCGGGCCACGTCCAGCACCCGGTGGTCCGCCGCCGCGCGAAACTGCACGTCCACGTGCAGGACTCCGTCGAGCACGCGCGTGGTCACCCCCGGGACCCGGCCCGGGATCAGCCCGCCGGAGACCTGGGCGACCGCGTCCAGCAGACCCGGTTGCAGGTCCACCACACCCGGCACCGCCAGCGCCGCGCCGCCGGCGGTGGTCCGGGCCAGGACGGACATCTCGCGTGAGATGCGCGTCGCGGGCTGTGTCATCGGTCCGCCTCTCCGGCCCCGGCGGCCGGTTCCAGGCCCACCACGTCCACGTCCACCTTCGCCACTTCCAACCCCAGTCGTTCGCTCGCGGCCCGGCGCACCCGCTCGCGCAGCCGATCGGCCAGCGCGTGGATCGGCTCGCCGTAGGGCACGCCGACCGACAACCGCACGGTGACCGGTCCCGGCACGGCCGCGCCGGTCCGGTTCTCGTACGGCCGGATCCGGCAACTACGGGCCTGCACACCGGGTTCGGCGTCCACCGCCGCGCGCAGCGTACGCGCCGCGGCGGTCTCGGTCAGCGTCAACTGCTCGTCCGGCTCGCCCAGCGGCAACAACCGGCCGGTGTGCAGCTCGGCCCGAACCAGGCGCATCACCCGCGCGCCCAGGTCGTCCGGCACCGGCACCGGCAACTCGGCCCATTCGCGGGTGACCTGATCGAGCACCGAGTGGTCGCGCAGCAGCGCCTGGCATTCGGGACACGAGCGCTCGTGCTCGTCCGACTCGCCCGCGGCGGCGTGTTCGAGCACCGCCTCGGGATCTCGCCCGCACGGCAGCAGATCCGGATCGGGATCGGCGTCCGCCGCAGCGCCCGTCGACGGGGCCGCCGCGGTGGCCGGCTCCGCCGAGGTGTGCCGGGTCGCCGCGAGCAGTTCCGCCGCGGACGGCAGCCGCAGTGCGTCGGGCCCGCTGCCCGCCTCGTTCGTCACGTCCACGGCCGCATCGCCTCCGCCAGGGTCTGTCGTGCTCGGAAGATCCTGCCTCGGACCGCGTTCGCCCCGATTCCCACGGCCGCCGCGATCTCGTCGTAGCTCTGCCCGTGCAACTCGCGCAGAACCCAGCAGGCCCGCTGCTCCTCGGTGAGCGTGGTCATCGCGTGCTGCAGCGCCTTGAGCGCCGCCGACCCCTCCGCTCGTCGCTCCGGATTGTCCGCCATCTGCTCTATCGCCCGATCCGGCACCTGGTCCAGACCGACCGTGGGCCGCCTGGTCCGGGCGATGTTCAACGCGCGGTTGGTGACGATGCGATACATCCAGGTCAGGAACGACGACTCGGCCCGGAACCCGGGCAGTCGGCGCCACGCGCTGATGAACGCCTCCTGGACCGCGTCCTCCGCGTCCGTGGGGCGTCCCAGGATGCGCAAGGCGAGCGTGTACAGGGATCGACCGTGCCGACGCATCAGCACCTCGAATGCCTCGGCGTCGCCCTCTTGAGCCCGCACCACCAGGGTGCCCTCGTCGAGCACGGCCTCGTCGGCCATCGGCTTCCCTCCTCGTCCCAACCCGGCGACCGTACTGCGCCGGGGGGCCACAACACGAGAACCGCCACCCCACGGCGAGCCGCAGGTCCGGGTACGTGTAAGGAGGCGTTCGGCGGGATAGCGTCGGATTCCGCGAAACATCCTCCGATCGACGCGTGACGTTCGCCCGGTGTGTGTGTCGTACAGGTGTGGTGAACCCGGCAACGGGCACCGATGTCAGGCGGGACCGAGTGGGGTTCCGGTCGCACGGTTCGGGCAGTCGAGGAAGGAAGTGCGCCGATGGCGGACACAACGACCCAGGGCAAGACCGGCTCGCAGGCGCTCCAGAAGGACGAGGAGCGTTCACCGGCGGGCGGCGCTCGTTCCACGGAGGTCGTCAAGCTGGCCACCGACAAGGGCCGCACGTCCATCGCGGACGGCGTGGTCGCCAAGATCGCGGGCATCGCCGCCCGCGAGATCCCGGGCGTGTACGCGCTCGGTGGGGGCGCCGCCCGAGCGTTCGGAGCGGTGCGTCAGCGCATTCCGGGGGGCAAGCCCAACGTGGCGCAGGGCGTCAGCGTCGAGGTGGGCGAGCGGCAGTGTGCCGTGGATCTCAACATCGTCGTGGATTACGGCGTGCCCATCGCCGAATTGGCGCAGGCGGTCCGCGAGAATGTGATCGACTCCGTCGAGCGGATGACCGCGCTCGAAGTGGTCGAGGTCAACATCGCGGTGGACGACATCCACATCGAATACGACGGAGACGACTCCAAGGAGCGCCAGCTTCAGTGACGGTCGGGCCCGGCGACGACGCGCGGCGACAGCTGCTGCGCGAATACCGGGAGTTCATCCGCGCGAGCCATCCCGATCGTGGGGGTGACCCGGAGGAATTCGTCGCCGGGCTGGAGCGGTTCAGAGCGCTGATCGACGCGGCCGGGCCTCCGGCGCCGGTTCGCTCCGGGGCCGCGGCGGAGACCACGGTCTACCGTCGCGGCCGGTTGCCGGGCCGGCTCTGGCGGCAATTGGCGGAGCGGCATCGACGGCGCAACAACCCGCGCGTCGAGTAGCGGGCGGGGTGCGCGGCGGCCGGCCGGATTCCGTACGGCCCCTCGGCACCCGACCCGACGGGGGTCGACGACAACCGTCGACAACAACCAATGGTCGGTTCAGTGAGGAGTCGTTCGCCAATGACTACACCCATGGTCGGCCTGCTGGTCGGCATGGCCCTCGGCCTGGCCGCCGCGCTCGGCGGGTTCGGGGCCTTTCTCCTGGTCGCCGCGCTCGGGGTGGTCGGCTTCCTGGTCGGCCGCTTCCTGGACGGCGACCTGGACCTCGGCGAGCTGTTCAGCTCGCGCAACCGGCGGCGCTGATGCGCGCGGTACCGGCGGAGGGCCTGGCGCCGGCCGCGCATCGCGGAGTACTCCAGATCGGCGGGCGCGTGGTGGAGAAGATCGCCGCCCGCGCGGCGCGTGCGGCCACCACCGAGGCCGCTCCGGACACCGTGCTGCGCGCCCCGCGCGCGGGCGCCACCATGCACCACGACCATGCGACGGTCGACCTCGACGTGGACGTGCCCTACCCCGGGCCGGTGGTCGAGATCGCCCGGACGATCCGGCAGCGAGTGCGTGCCGACGTGGAGTACCTGACCGGGATGCCGGTGGTGCGGGTGGACGTGACGGTCGGCCGGTTGACCCGTGGGGGGCACGGCAAGAGGAGAGTGGAGTGAGCCTGGAGGCTGCGCCGGAGGCGCCCTCGGGTGCCTCGCCGGCCGAGACGTCGGCGGGTGCGACCGACGACTGGGGTGACGGTGCCAAGGTGCGCCGGGCCTGGTCCCCCCGTGGTTTTCCGGCCGGGCTGGTCGCCCTGCTCGTGGCCGGCGTCGCGGGCACCGCGCTGTACATCGGGGTGACGGCCCGGATCGACCGGGCCCCGCGCTGGTCGCGCGACCTGCTGGAGCGCGCCCAGACGCACGAGTGGCGGGACAACTGGACCATCGTCGCCGGGCTGACCGCCGCGGTGCTGGGCCTGTGGCTGATCGTGCTCGCGGTCACCCCGGGCCGGCGCAGTCTGCTGCGGCTGCGCTCGCCGGGCGACGCGATGACCGTCTACATGACCCGGCGCACCGCCGCCTCGTTCCTGCGGCACACCGCGCTGGCCTCCTCGGGCGTATTGGACGCGCGGGTGCGGATGGGCCGACGCAAGGCGGTGCTGCGGGTGGACTACCACTTCCGCGACCCGGACGACCTGCACGACGAGTTGATCGAACGACTCGAGGAACGCGCGAACGCGCTCACGCTGGCCCGGGTGCCTCGCGTGGATCTGCGCCTTCAGCCCGTGAGCGGGAGGTGAGGCGGGCATGCGTACGGTCTGCAACCGGATCCTGTTGGTCCTCGTCGGACTGGGCCTGATCGCGGGCGGGCTCGCGGTCGCCGCGCGCGGCCGGGGCTGGTATCCCGATCTGGTGCGTACGGCGGACAAGCCGTTCATCACCACGAGTCAGGCCGAGCGGCTGACCGACCACAACTGGTGGTGGTGGGTCGCCTTCGGCGTGCCGGGACTGCTCCTGCTGCTGGCGCTGTGGTGGCTGTTCGCGCAGTTCGGCCGGCGGCCGGTGCGCTCGCTGCGGGTCCGGGACACCACGGACGGGGCCGGCGACGGTCCGTCCGGGCTGGGCACCGGCTTCGGCATGGTGGGCGACGAGGCGGACACGCTGACCGTGTCCGGCAACGCGCTCGCCGACGCGATCGAGGACGACCTGTCCTACGTGGACGGCATCGAACACGTCTCGGCGCATCTGGTCCGCCGTCGGCACGGCCCCACGCTGCGGGTCCTGGTCCGGGCCGAACCCGGCGCCGAACCCCGCGCGTTGCTCGGCTCGGTACGCGACCGGGTGCTGCCCAACGCGCGCGAGGCGGTGGGCCTGTCCACGCTGCCCACGGTGCTGACCCTGCGGACCAGCCGGGGCCTGCCCAAGCGGCACCTGGAGTAGTCCCGGGCGGCACTCGGAGCAGTTCCGGGCCGCGCCCGGAGCAGGATGAACGAGCGGGCCCGGGACGTGTCCCGGGCCCGTCGGTATCGGGCCCCGGGCTCGGATCCCGGGCCCGGTCGGGTCACAACGAGCGGGCCAGGCCACCGTCGACCGGGATCATCACGCCGCTCAGGTAGGACGCGGCCGGGGACAGCGTGAACGCGGCCACCCGGCCGAACTCCTCCGGGGTGCCGTAGCGGGCCAGCGGGATGGACTCGGCGTGTCGGGCCCGGGTCCCCTCCGCGTCGCCGCTCAGGTCGTCCAACTCGCGCACCCGGTCGGTGTCGATCCGCCCGGGCAGCAGCCCGAACACCCGGATGCCGCGCGGGCCGAGTTCGTCGGCCAGCGTCTTGGCCACCATCGCCAGTCCCGGCCGCAGGCCGTTGGAGACGCCGAGCCCGGGGATCGGCTGGCGCACCGACGACGACAACACGAAGCCGATCGAACCGCCGTCGCCCAGCGCGGAGGCGGTCGCCCGGGCGAGTCGGACCGCGCCCAGGAACACCGATTCGAACGCGTCCCGCCACTGGTCGTCCTCGATCGCGGTGATCGCGCCGGCGGGCGGCCCGCCGACGCTCACGAGCGCGCCGTCGAGCCGCTCGAACCGGGCCAGTGTCGCGGCCACCAGCCGCTCGGCGGTACCGCTGTCCCCGTTGTCGGCGGCGATGCCGAGCGCCTGTTCGGGTCCGCCCAGCGCGGCGACGGCCTCCGCCGCGCGCTTTTCGTCCCGCCCGGTGACCACCACCCGGGCGCCGTCGTCCACCAGCGCGCGGGCGGTGGCGAAGCCGAGGCCGCGAGTGCCGCCGGTGACCAGATATACGCGATCGCGCAGTCCAAGATCCATGCCACCCATCCTGCCCGCTGCCGGCCCCGGCACGAGGTAAATGACAGGTCGTCAGGTCGGCCGGTCGCTACCCTCGGTGGCATGACCGAGCAGATCGACATCGTGCGGGAGTGGATCCGGGGGGCCGACGACGGGGTGACCGTGCTCACCGGTGCGGGCATCTCCACCGACTCCGGCATTCCCGACTATCGGGGCCCGCAGGGCGTGTGGACCAAGGACCCCGACGCGGAGAAGCTGGTCACCTACGGCTACTACATGGGCGACGAGGACATCCGCCGCCGCTCGTGGTTGTTGCGCCGGGACAACCCCGCGCGCCTGGCCGGGCCGAACGCGGGGCACACCGCGCTGCTCGCCCTGGAACGGGCCGGTCGGCTGAACGCGTTGATCACCCAGAACGTGGACGGCCTGCATCGGCGCGCGGGCACCGCCCCGGAGAAGATCATCGAACTGCACGGCACCATGTTCTACGTGGTGTGTACCGACTGCGACGCGCGCACGACCCTGGACGCGGCCCTGGAGCGGGTGGCGATGGGCGAGGACGACCCGCGCTGCGTGCGCTGCGGCGGGATCCAGAAGACCGCGACGATCATGTTCGGTCAGGGGCTGGACCACGGCGTGCTGGAGCGGGCCGCGATCGCCGCGCAGGTCGGTGACGTGTTCCTGGCCATCGGCACCTCGCTCCAGGTCGAGCCCGCCGCGTCGTTGTGCCGGGTGGCGCAGGAGGCGGGCGCCCGGCTGGTGATCGTCAACGCCGGGGAGACGCCCTACGACCGGGTCGCCGACGCGGTGATCCGCCAGCCGATCGGCGAGGCGCTCCCGGAGCTGGTCGAGGGGTTGTGACCCGCCTGCGCCGCCGCGCCCGGGGTGCCGCCGCTCAGATCGTGGCCGGCTCTTCGGACGCGGAGGCGGCCTCCTCGTCCAGCGCGGCCAGTTCGCTTTCGAGCTCCTTGGCCTCGCTGCGCACCAGCTTGACGAACATCGCCACCAGTGCGAACGCGAAGATCCACCACTGCACCGCGTAGGCCAGGTGCGGGCCCAGGTCCTCGTCGTCCGGCTCCGGGATCAGCGCCGGCGCCTTCGCGGCCATCGGGGTCTGCTCGGTGAGTTCGACGTAGCCGCCGAGGATCGGGTGCGGCAGCTTCGCGGCCAGCTCGAAGCCGGAGATCCGCATCACCAGGCCGTCGGGCAGGTCGAGGTCGCGGATGCCGGAGTCCTTGCGGGTCTCGTCCGGGCGCAGCCGGCCGGTCACCGTGACCCGACCGCTCGGCGCCGGCGGCACCTCGGGCCGTTCGCTCGCGGTGGGCGGGTTCTTCACCCAGCCCCGATCGACCAGGAGGGCACGGCCGTCGGCGGTGATCAGCGGGGTGACCACGTAGAAACCGGGCACGCCGTCCTGCGACCGGTTGCGCGCGAGCATCTCGTGCTCGGTGTCGTACATGCCGGTCACCGTGACCCGGCGCCACTGGAGATCGCCGGGCAACTTGCGGCCCACGGCGAGGATCGACTCCGCGGGCACCGGCTCGCGCTCGATGTTGGCACTGATCAGGTCGTTGTGCGCGACCTTGTGCTCGTGCCGGTGGAACTGCCAGAAACCGAGCTCGACCATGATCGGGACCAGCACGAGGACGAGCAGCGCCATCGCGATCCAGCGCGGGGTCAGCAGGAAGCGGTACACCCGAGCACGGTACCCCTCGCCGTGCCCGGTGTGTCCCGCCGGGTGCGGGCGGGCGACACGCGGTGTGGTGCTGCGTGCGGCGGGTCGGGCGCCGCCGGGTGTCGCCGGCCGTCGCGGGGCGCGGCCGGCCTCACGAGCGGCAGGGGTGCCGCAGGTCGACCCGTCCGGGACCCGGCCGGGACCCGATACCGGTCGTGACGCCCCGCTTTCCGGGTCGGCAGCCGGCCGGTCGGTCCCGCCGATAGGCTTCCGGCACGCCGTCTCCCGGTCCATCGCCCGCGACTCCCGGTAGACCGGGTGCGGACGCGGCATCGATTCACCTCGTGCGGGGAGTCGGCCGGCCTCGGGAGTCACACAGCCTCGGGAGTCACACAGCATGGAAGGTCCGTCGCGCGATCCGGTGCCCGGTCGACGCGGTACCGCCGGTCACTGGTTCGGGCTCATCGGGCTCGCCGTCCTCCCGTTCGTCTCGATCGGGTTGCTGGCCTGGGTCCCCCCGCTCGTGTCGGGCGCGCGCACCCGCAGGCGCTGGGACTGGGTGATCCTCACCGGCGTGGCGGTCGGCGTGGTCCTGGCCTTCGTGTGCCTGGTCGTGGGCAGCGAGTCGGATGACGAGAAGCGCGCACGCGAGGCGGTGGGCGGGCCCGAACCGCAGACGATCCTGGACGACGTCGGGACGATCATGCTGCTCGTGCTGATGGTCGCGGTGCCGGTCTGGTGGTGTGTCAGGTCGGCCCGCTGGGCCAAGGCGATGCGCGTCCACCAGCCGCATGCGCAGGCCGGATACGCGCCGTGGCAGCAGGCACCCGTCGGGCCGCTTCCGCACCCGCTTCCGCACCCGCAGCCGATGCCCTACCGCCCGGCCCCGCCGCCGCAGACCCCGCCGGGCTATCCGCGAACCGGCCCGGCCGCCGGGCCCGCCGACCAGCGCGGGCCGGTCGCTCCGCCGGCCGCGGCCGGCCCGCCGCCGCCGGACGATCCCGCCGCACGGGCCCGGGCCCGGTTGCAGGGACTGAGCGAACGGCTGCGCGAACAGGACGGCGGCGGCAACCCCGGAGGATCCCGATGAGCATTCCCGGACGTGTGATCGCGGGCCGCTACGAACTGTCCGCGGCGATCGGCCGCGGCGGCATGGGGCAGGTCTGGAAGGCGTACGACCGGACTTTGCAGCGGCGGGTCGCGGTCAAGCTGCTGCGCACCGACCTGGTGGACGCCGCCGGTGACCGAGGCGCGATGGAACGGCGCTTCCTGCGCGAGTGCCGGGTCACCGCGGGCATCGATCACCCGGGCCTGGTCACCGTGTTCGACGGCGGCACCGACGAGGGCGACCTGTACCTGGTGATGCAACTCCTGGACGGTTGCGACCTGGCCGACCTGATCGCCGAGAACCAACCGGTGCCGTGGGAGTGGGCGGTCGCGGTGGCCGCGCAGATCTGTTCGGTGCTGGCCGCGGTGCACGCGGTGCCGGTCGTGCACCGCGACCTCAAGCCGCGCAACGTGATGGTCCGCCGGGACGGCACGGTCAAGGTGCTCGACCTGGGTGTGGCCGCGGTGCTCGACCCGGAGTCGACCAAGCTGACCACGACCGGTGCGATGCCGGGCTCGCCCGCGTACATGGCGCCCGAGCAGATGAACGGCATCGTCGAACCGCGCACCGACCTGTACGCGCTCGGCTGCCTGCTCTACGAAATGCTGGCCGGGCAGGCGCCGTTCGCCGGGCCGACGATGGCCTCGGTGATGCTCGGCCACCTCAACGGCACCCCGGAGCCGCTCGGCGCACGACGCCCGGACATTCCCGCCGGGCTGGACCGGCTCGTGCTGCACCTGCTGGGCAAGCAGCCCGATCAGCGGCCCGCGAACGCGCAGGAGGTCTACCGGTTGCTGGTGCCGCTGCTGCCCGTGGGCGACGGCGACGCGCTGGCGCCGACCGCGCCGATGGACCCGACCCGCCCGCTGCGCTTCCCGGCCGCACCGCAGCCGCTGCCGGGCCTGCCCGGACCGGTGCGCGCGGCGGTGCCCGACCGGCCGGCGCCGCCGTGGGCGATGAGCGCCGGCCCCGCCGCGCATCCGCCGCGCCCGGATCCGGACTGGGCCGCGGTGCCCTCCGCCGCGCCGCCCGTGCCGGATGTGCGCAGCGCGCTCGACGAGGCCAACCGGCTGCTCGGCGAGGGCGCGCTGACCCAGGCCGTGGATGTGCTCGGCGCGGCCCTGCCGGTGGCCATCGCCCGGCACGGTGAACACGACCCGCTCGTCCTCGGGTTGCGCCAGGCGCTCGCCGACACGTTGTTGGCGGACCGTCAGTTCCGGCGCGCGCTGCCGGAGTTGCAGTACATCGCGGGCGTGTTCGCGGCATCCGGCGGGCCGCTCGACGCGGAGGCGATGGAGTACGGCCGACAGGTCGCGGCGTGCCTGGAGGAACTGGGCGAACTGCCCGCCGCGCTCGGCGAGTACCGACGGCTGCTGGACCTGCATCGGCGGGTGCCCGATGCCGACGTGTACCAGGGGTTCGACCTGCGCGAGCGGATCGGGTTGTTGCTCGCCGCGCTGGGCGACCCCTACCAGTCCGAGCGGATGCTGGTGCCGTTGCTCGCCGAACAGGAGCACCGCCTGGGCCCGCAACACCCCCGGGTGGCCACGCTGCGCCAACACCTGGCCCGGATCCACGGTGTGACCGGCTACCGCCGCCGGTGACGCCGCGGGCGGGACGCCCGCGGCGGGTCGACGCGTCGTGCGCCCGCGACCGAGGCGCGGAGCCGCCTCGACGGCGGCTCGGACTTCGCCGAGGTCGCGCAGGGCCGCAACGGCGACCGCCGCGCGGCCGGTGGGGTGAATCGGGCGAAGGGCCGTGCCGTGGGTCGAGCCGGGCGGAGCCGCGCATTTTCTGCCACTTGTCGAGGCCGTGGTCTTCCGCCGGGGGCCGCCATGGGCGACCGTGGAGACATCGACGCGCGCGAAGGGGTGACGTGGCGATGGAACTGCCCGAGGTGTCCCTGCCCTGGTTTGTACTCGGTGTTGCCGGCGCGGTGCTGTCCCTGGCCCTGCCGTGGTTCCAGACCCGGACGTATCGCCGGGCGCGCGCACTCGACTTCGACGAGTCGCGCTATGCCACCACGCCCGGCACCGTTTTCCGGGTCCCGATCACACCGCTGAAGGTGTACGCGGAGCCGGTCGCGGCGCGCGCGGTCGGCCTGCCGCTCGGCGCGGCCGGCGCGGTGTTGTTCCTGGTGTTCGGCCTGTGGCCGTCGATGCTGACCTGGTCGGTGTGCGGCGGGGTGACCATCCTGCTCACTCCCGTGCGGCGTGCGCTGGGTTTGCGGGTGACCCACCGGATCGCCCGGGACGTGTCGTTTCGCAACGGGCCGCTGCGCGATCGGGACGGCACGGTGATCGCCGAGCAGACCTGGCCGCAGGTGGTGCGCACCTGGTACCGGCACGAGTACCGGGACCGGCCGCCGGGCGAGGACGATCTCTCGGTGGCCGTGCTCGGCAAGTTCTGGTGGTTGGCCGGGCATCTGCTGTGCTGGCCGGTGACGTTGCCGGGCACCCAGATCGTGCAGACCGCGATGTGCCAGAACCCGGCCTGGGCGCTGGGACATGTGGGCGACGACGCGGGTGCGCCGTGGCTGGCGGACCTGGGCGACGCCCGAACCCCGGGCCGCCGCGACGCGCACGGACAGGCCCGGCAGACCGCCCCGGACGGGTGACGCCCGCACGGGTGACCACACGCCCACCCGATCGTTGGGCCGGGTGTGACGCGAAATGTCTCCATGGTCCGGATCGCGGCGGCGTCCTTCGCCGGCACGTCGATCGAGTTCTACGATTTCTTCGTCTACGGCACGGCCGCGGCTCTGGTGCTCGGACCGCTGTTCTTTCCCGACTTCTCGCCGATCGCGGGCACCCTCGCGGCATTCGCCACGTACGCGGTCGGGTTCGTCTCGCGACCGCTGGGTTCGGTGTTGTTCGGCCGGCTGGGCGACCGGCGCGGGCGGCGTCCGGTTCTGGTCGGCTCACTGCTGCTGACCGGCATCGCGACCGTGCTGGTCGGGTTGTTGCCCACCTACGACCGGATCGGTCCGGCCGCGCCGATCCTGCTCGTGCTGCTGCGCTTCTGCCAGGGGTTGGGGGTCGGCGGTGAATGGGGCGGTGCGGTGCTGCTGGCGGCCGAGCACGCGCCCCCGGGACGCCGTGCGCTGTGGGGCAGCTTCCCGCAGGCCGGCCCCGCGATCGGGTTCCTGCTCGCCAACGGCATCATGCTGACCCTGTCGGGGGCGCTGAGCGACGCACAGTTCCAGTCCTGGGGCTGGCGGGTGCCGTTCCTGTTCGCCGGCGTGCTCGCGGCCGGCGGACTGCTGCTGCGCGCCTCGATCGAGGAGACCCCGGCGTTCGTCGAACTGGCCGCCGCGAACGGGCTTTCGGCGAGCCCGTTCACCGAGGTGGTGCGCGGGCACTGGCGGCTGATCCTGCTCGTCGCCGGGGCGCTGACCTGCGGCTACGTGGGGTTCTATCTGACCACGACCTGGTCGTTGCACTACGCCACCGACAAGCTGGCGGTCGGGCGCACCACGATGCTCGCGTGCATCATGGTCGCCGTGGTCGGCAAGGCCGTGGCCACGCCGCTGTTCGCGCTGCTGGGCGACCGGTACGGGCGCAAGCCGCTGTGCGTGGCGGGGTGTGCGGCGATGGGGTTGTGGGCGTTCCCGATGCTGGGGCTGCTGGCCACCGGTGAGCCGGTGTGCATGACGCTGGCCTGCCTGGGCACGCTGATCGCCTTCATCACGATGTTCTCGGTGGTCGGCACCTACCTGTCCGAACTGTTCGAGCCGCGCGTGCGGTGCACCGGCGCGTCCACCGCGTACAACCTGGGCGGTGTGTTCGGCGGTGCGCTGACCCCGATCGTGGCCACCGAACTGGCCCGGGGCGACGGCACCCCGTGGAGTGTCGCGGCCTATCTCGCGGCGGCCGCGGTGCTCAGCGTGGCGTGCTTCACCGCGCTGCCGGAGACTCGCGCGGTGCCGGCCTGGGAGGGACAACCGGCCACCGCGTGATCTTCCCTCGGCAACCGTTGTGGGCCAGGCTGCGGCCATGGATGCGAACGACCCCGAACAGGCCCGCACGCGACGCGCGCACCACGTCCGGATCGCCGAGCGGCTGCTCGCGGCGGTGAGCGCGGGCGACCGGAGCGCCCAGGTGGCCTGCTACCACCCGGACGTCGTGCTCGAATTCCCCTACGCCGACCCGCCGGTGCGGATCGAGGGCAAGGCGGCGGTGGACGCCTATCTGGAGGTCGCGCTCGGCATCTTCGAGCTGCGCCTGACGGTGACCCGGGTCCACGGCTGCGTGGACCCGGACACCGTGATCGTGGAGTTCACCGGCGAGGGTCGGGCCAGGCCCACCGACCGCGCCTACGCGAACACCTACATCGCGGTGCTGGCCTTCCGGGACGGCCTGGTGGTCGGCCAGCGCGAGTTCTACAACCCGGTGCCGGCCGCTCAGGCCTTGACCGCGACGCCCGCCAGCTGAGGCAGCTTCACCGCGGGGTCGCCGAGCCGGCCCTCGGGGCCCCACACGTCCACCGGGACCAGGCGGGCGGGCAGCAGTTCCAGGCCGCCGAAGATGGCCAGGATCCCGTCGTGCGAACGGGCGTGCATCTGCTGCACGTTGGACGAGTACTCGCTGAGCGCGCGGTCCATCCCGGCCGGGCGCTCCTCGCTGCGGTGCGCGTGCGAGAGGGCGAGGTGGCTGCCGGGCACGGTCGCGTCCATGTACTGGCGCACCACACCCGGCGGGTCCGCCTCGTCCGGCAGGAAGTGCAGCACCGACACGATCAGCACGCCGACCGGCTGGGAGAAGTCGATCAGCTTGCGCACCTCGGGCGAGTCGATCACCTTGGCCGGATCGGTCAGGTCGGCGCCGACCACCGTCGCGTTCGGGTTGTTCGCGAGCAGGGCCTGGCTGTGCGCGACCGCGACCGGATCGTTGTCCACGTAGACCACCCGCGCGTCCGGATCGGCCTTGTGCGCGATCTCGTGCACGTTGCCCACCGTCGGGATGCCCGAGCCCAGGTCCAGGAACTGCCGGATGCCCAGGTCCAGCAGGTGGTGTACGGCCCGAGTGAGGAACACCCGGTTCCCGCGCAGCACGTCGCGCAGCTCGGGCATCGCCTGGGTGACCAGTTCGGCGGCCTCGCGGTCGACCGCGAAGTTGTGCGCGCCGCCGAGCGCGTAGTCGTAGACGCGGGCCACGCTGGCGCGCGTGATGTCGATGTGCTCTGGAGCCCAGTCCGGTCGAGTCATGGCTCGGACTCTAAAGCGTGTCGATCGAATTCACCGGAAAAATCGCCGGCCCGACGGTTGGCGGCCCTGTGCAAGGCGTCACACCCGCACGGATGCCGCGGCGCCCCCGGCGTCCACGGGATCGGAACGAAACGTTCCGGTCCCCGGACGCCGGGAGCGCCGCGTGCCGGGCGCGGTTACGGCTTGATGCCCGCCGCGCCCACGAACGCCGGACACTTGTCCGCGCCGACCGGGATGTCCTCGGGCGCCAGCGGTGCCCACACCTGGTCGACCCGGGGCCCCACCTTCGCCGCGATCGGGGCCAGCGCCGCGAGGTCGAAGCCGTACAGCTTCGCCGCGTTGCCGCCGACCATGGCCGCGACCTCGACCGGGTCGATGCCGTTGTAGGTCAGCTGGAGCGCCTCGCGGCTGAACGGATGGCTGGCCTCCTTGTGCGGGTAGTCGCTGCCCCACATGATCCGGTCCACGCCCACCTGGTAGCGCAGCTTGGCCTCGGCCGGGCGCTGGAAGCTGGCCCCGACGTGGCACTGCCGGGCCCAGTACTCGCTGGGCTTGAGCTCCATCCGGCCCACCAGCGCACTGCCCCACTCGTACTCCTGGGAGCCGACCGCGGTGCTCATCCGGTGCCAGTAGTAGTCCAGCCGGCGGGTCTCCTCCGGGATCCAGGCGGTGCCCTGCTCGGTGAAGACGAACTGGAGCCCCGGGTGGCGATCCATCGCGCCGGAGACCACCAGGTGGGTGAACGCGCGGTGTGCCCACCAGGACACCTCGGTCAGGAACACCACCTTGTCCACGTCGGTGTCCCCGGCCGGCGGCGCGGCCGAGCCGGTGTGGTGGTTCACCGGCATGCCCAACTCCTCGCACACCCGCCACAGCGGCTCGTAGTGCGCGTAGTCGAACATCGGCACCAGGCCCGAGCCGGGCGGGGTGCCGGGCAGCAGCACGCCGCCGGTGAGACCGGCCTCCTTGGCCCAGCGGATCTCCTCCACCGCCGCCGGGATGTCGTGCAGCATGATCTGCACGATGCCCGCCCGGCGGCCGGGCGTCGCTGCGCAGAAGTCGACCATCCAGCGGTTGTGCGCCTTCAGTCCCTCCCAACGCAGCGCCAGGTCGCCCGCGTTCGCGGCCGGCGGCTGATCGGTGAGCGAGGGTTTGGGAAAGAACGGCGGCACGGTGTTGGGAAAGATCACCTCGGCCACCACCCCGTCCGCTTCGAGGTCGCGCATGCGGCGGTCGGAGTCCCAGTTGCGCGGACCCAGATCGCCCTTGAGGTCCTCGTAGGGAATCTCGTAGCCGCTCACCCACGCGTCGAACTCGGCGTGCAGGCGTGCGGGCAGGTAGTCGCGATAGCCGTGGATCTCGCCGCCGCCGTGGCAGTCGGCCGAGATCACCGTGTACCGCTCGGGGTGATCGCCCGTCGGGGGGCCGCTCGGGACGGAGAGCGGGGTGGTGCTGTCAGTCATGGGGGATCAGACCTCCAGGGCTTCCGCGTTGGGGTTGATCGCGGCGCCCGTGTCGTGTCCGGTGAGCCAGTGCCGGCCGATCTCGGCGGCGGCTGCCCACTTGGTCGTCAGGTCCTTCGCCGACCCGTCCTCGTTCACCTGACCGAGTGTCGCGGGGGTGACCCCGACCCGCTCGGCGTGCGGCTTGAGGGCGGCCAGGTCGAAGCCGTACACGTCCGCGACCGCCTCGCCGAGCATCACGCGCGTCTCGGCGATGGGCACGTCGGAGAACGTCTTGCGCAGGATGTTGAGCGTCTCGGGCCAGGTGCCCTCGGGGTGCGGGAAATCGTTACCCCAGCAGATGTTGCCGACACCGATCTCGTAGCGCATCCCGATCTCGCGCCGCTTGGTGTTGGACGCGCCGATGAAGCAGTTGCGGTCGAAATACTCGCTCGGAAGCAGCTTGATCTCCTCGAACCCGGCCAACTTGGCCGCGCCGCGCGAGCCCAGCAGCAGCCGGTCGGTGAACCACAGCAGGTTGCCCACCCACCAGCAACCCGCCTCGGTCACCCCGAACCGCAGCCGCGGGAAGCGCTCGAACACGCCGGACCACAGCAGGAACCACAGCGGCCGGGAGGGCCACCAGGTGACCTCGGTGACGTAGATGCCCAGGTGGTTCCCGTACGCCTCGCGGTCGGCCGGCCCCGAGTGGGTGACCACCGGGAGCTCCAGGTCCTCGCACAGCGCCCATACCGGGTCGTACTTGCGGTCGTGGTAGGGCGTCTGGTTCATCCACATCGCCGGGATCATCACCGCACCCAGGCCGTCCGCCTTGATCCGGCGGATCTCCGCGAGCACGTCCTCGATCGCCGCGGTGATCGGGATCAGCGCGACCCCGCGCCGCCGCTCCGGGCTGGTCTTGCACAGCTCGGCCAGCCAGCGGTTGTGCGCCTGCGCGCCGGCCAGGCCCAGTTCGGGATCCATGTCGCCGGACAGGCCCAGGCCCGCGCCGAACGGCACGCACGTGCGCGACTCGACCGCGTCGGCGTCCGGGAAGATCACCTCGCCGACCACGCCGTCCTTGTCCAACTCCAGGTCGCGCCGGTCCACCTCCCAACCGCTGCGCAGCACCTCCTCGTTGGTCTCGAACCAGTTCGCCGCGAAGTCCTCGTTGCGCACGCCCAGGTCGGTGATCGCCTTGAGCTGCGCCTCGCGCTCGGACATGAACTGATCGAACGCGCCGTGGTGCTTGGTGGCGAGGTAGTCGCGGTACAGCTCGGTCGGCAGCCCGGCGTGGGTGTCCGAGGAGATGATCGTGTAGGGGGTGGTGAGTTCGTCGGGCCCGGTGGGCCTGTTCCGCTCGGTGTGCTCAGTCATCGTCACTCACTTGTCCAGCACGAAGGTTTCGAGGTACGAGGGGTTGCTGCGGGCGAGCATGCTCTGCGACCGCGCGGTGATCTGTCCGTCGCTGTGCTCGCTGGCGGGCAGGATCCAGAACCGGTTCTCCCGGATGCCGTCGAGCACGTCGGCCGCGACCGACTCGACCGGGGTGAACTCGATCTCCTGCCCCGCGTCGCGCATCGCCTTCTCCCACGCGTCGAGCGTGTTGTACGGCGTCTTGCGCGGCACCGACTTGGCGAACCGCTCGGGCCGGTTGCGGTAGGACTCCCACAGGCCGGTGCGCAACATCTTGGGTCCGGGGAACAGCACGGACGCGCCGATTCGGGCGTGCACCTGGCCCAGTTGCGCGTACAGCGCCTCGGTCATCGTCACGACCGCGGCCTTGGTGGTGGCGTACACCGACGCGTTCGGCAGCGGCGCGATTCCGCCGTCGCCGGAGGAGGTGTTCACGATGTGCCCGGGCGTGTTCTGCGCGAGCATCCGCGGTACAAATGCCTGGATGCCGTTGAAGACGCCGAACACGTTGACGGCGAAGCACCAGTCCCAGTCCTTGGGATCGTGCTCCCACATCTTGCCCTCGGAGCCCGAGCCGATCCCGGCGTTGTTGCACAACACGTCCACCGCGCCGAAGTGCTCGAACGCGGCGTCGGCCAGCCCGAACACCGATTCGCGCACCGACACGTCCACGACGTGCCCGATCGCGTCGCCGCCCGCGTCGGTGATCCGCGCGACGGCCTTGTCCAGCGCGCCCTGCTCGATGTCGCCGAGCACGACCTTCATGCCCTCGGCGCTGAACCGCTCGGCCATCGCGAGCCCGATACCGCTCGCGGCACCGGTGACGACGGCGACTCTGCCGTCGAATTCCTGGAGCATGTGTCCCGATCCCTTGCTGTCGTCGCTGCCGTGCCTGTCCTGCGTGGTGTGCCTGGTGTGCTCGGCGGGCGTGGCGTCCTTGCCCTGCCTGCCGGCGAGCTACTTCGCGGGCGGCGGGTCGTCGGTGATCTGCTGCACGTCGTCGTAGCGCTGGTGGATGTACGGCAACACCAGATCGGCCTTGACGTGCTCGGCGACGAAGCCCTGCTGGTCCGAGGTGCGCTCGCTGAGCGTGATCGAGATCAGCTTGCGCACCGGCAGGTCGGCGACCGGGTCGAAGTCCGAGTCGCGCAGGATCACCTCGCCGTCCAGGCGGTGTGCGCTGCGGGTGCGCTCGTTGCGGGTGACGTGCACCAGCATCGGGTCGGCGTCGAAGCCGTCGCCGTCCACGGCGGGCAGGAACTTGTAGTAGAAGCTCAGCGTCTGTCGCGGTTCCGGCGTGGCCAGTTCCTCGACCACCGTGCCGCGCACCTCGACGTAGGTGACGCCCATCCGGTTCACGGTGGCCACGATCCGGTCGCCGTCCCGCTCGACCTTGACGTCGGCCAGCTTCTTCGGCTCACCGAACACCTCGCGACCGCCGATCACCGCGCGCTCGGTGGTCATCGGCATGGTGAGCGTGTAGTCGCCCTCGATGTCGCCGTGCTTGCAGCGGACCGCTACCGCGCCCGCGCCGAGCGGGTGGCCGTTGATGTCGCAGGCGGAGATGTTCACCCGGACCAGCGGTCGGTCCGCGGGGACCAGCGGCGGCGGCAGGATCGCCGCGATCACCTCGGGGTCGGTCTCCCAGATCGCCATCACGCCGGTGGACCAGATCTCCGGGAGGCTGGACCGTTCCCGGGAGGACTTCCTCAGCGTCTCCGCCGGTCGGGCTCCGTACCGAATGCGTGCCACGTACCTCACCTCTTCCGCTCGTGCGAGGGCTGCGCGCGGACCGATTCCCCGGTCCCGTGCGCGGTGGTGCCGGTTGCTCTGTAACACTGTTACACCGGTGGGTCGGCGAGGTAAAGACCTGCGGCGCGGTTGCCCGTGTATCGGGCGGACCCGTTCGGACGCGAGAATGGGACGTGATGGACAGGATCACGCGAGACACCGTGCTCGACACCGCCATGCGTCTCGTCATGGAATCCGGTATCGAGAACCTCAGCATGCGCAAACTGGCCGCCGAGTTGGGCGTCGCCGTCACCTCGATCTACTGGCACGTGGGCAACCGCGACGTGCTGGTGGACCAGCTGGTGGACCGGGTGATCGCGGACATGGGCGCGATCTCGGTGGACGGGAGCACGCCGGTCGAGCGGGTGGTGTCGATCGCTCGATCGTGTCGGCGGATGATCCTGGACCGACCGCACCTGGTCGGCCTGGTCCGCGAACGCGGCCTGGAATCGCTGATGATGTTGCCCGCCCGCAAGGCGCTGGTGCGCGAGATGACGGCGGCCGGCCTGCGCGGCGCCCGGGCGGGCGAGGCGGTCCAGGCGGTGCAGTACCAGATCGCCGGCTTCGTGATGCTCGAACGCGCCCTGGAGAACAGCGCGGCCGAACCGCCGGCGGTGGATCACTGGCGCGGCGAATTGGCGCTGGAGGATCCGGAACTGGCGGCGAGCCTGAGCAACGTTACCGACGGTGATCGGCTGTTCGTGCTGTCGGTGCGGGCGTTGGTGGAATCCCTGCTGGGCTGAAGTCTCGGCGTTCGATCAGGGCACGCGTGGTGGTGCGCCGGCGAGGATGCGGCGCCAGGCGGCGGGGGACAGGGCGTCCCGGGCCTGTCGCGCGTCGATCCGGGCCAGGACGCGGGCGGGGGCGGCCAGCAGGGCGGTGGTCCGCAGCAGCGAGCCGCCGATCCGGCGCGGTTCGCGGCGCAGGCTCAGGGTCTCCTCGACCGCGTCCCGGTACGGACTCCGGCGCAGCACGATCCGGAGCAGTTCGCGCCCGGCCCGGCGCCGGCCCGACCGCGCGGCGCTCGCCAGCGCGCCGGGGGCCTGCCGGGTGCGCACGTCCGGGCGGCCCCACGGCAGCGAGGCCGGCGCCTCGCCTCGGGAGACCGCGATCAGCGCCGCGACCAGGTCGGTGCCGCTGGCCGCGGCATTGCCCGGCTCGGTCAGATGGGGGCGTACATCGAGCCAGGCCGGTCCGTGCGCGGTCCGCACCGCGTCCAGCGACAGGGCGCCGTGCCAGCCGAGATGGCCGCCGAGCATCGCGACCTGCTCGCGCACCTCGGGAAGCACCAGGCTGCGCTTGACCGCGGTCCCGTGCAGATGTTCGTACGCGTGCACCACGACCAGTCGACCGTGCTCGAAGACCGCCTGGGCGGACAGGACCGGGCCCTCGGCGGGCTCCTGGACCAGCACGCCCGCGCCGTCCAGGAACGCCCCGTCCTGCTCCAACGTGTCGGCCAGCCGCAGCAGTTGCTCGCGCCGCTCGACCCGGTACACCGCCGGCAGCGTTTTCACGTACAGCGGCGGATCGGCGACCTGGCGCAACTCCTCGGCGGTGTGCACCACCACCGTCCCGGCCGGCTGCGGCATCCCGATCTCGGTCAGTGTGCTCGCCGCCGAGGCCCGATCCGCTACCCGGCGCAGCGCCGCGAACGGCGGTACGGCCAGGGCCACACCGTGCGCGGTGATGCGGTCCGGTTCGCGGGCGAGCACCGCGACGTGCGCGTTGGTGGCCAGCAGCACCTCGTGCGGCTCGGCGCGCAGCACCGCCTCGGTCCGGGCCAGCCACGCCCACGGATCCGCGCCGAAGGCGGGCACCTCGTGCACCGCGACCACCGATCGCGGGCGGCCGAAAGCCGGCCGACCGGGCGGCGCGAGCACCGCCACGTCCTGCCCTGATCGCCCGATCGCCATCGCGATCTGACGTGACGTCACCCCGAAGCCGTCCCCTAGCAGCACGCGCACGGGGGTCATCCTGGCACGAACGTGTGTCCGTGCTCACCTCGCGCCCGATGCCGGTTCGATTAGAATCGCGCCCATGCACCGCCCGGAACCCGCCACCGCGTCGACGTCGCTGTTCGCGACGTTGCTCGCGCTGGTCGGCTTCGGGCTGTTCGTGGACGGGGCACTGCCCGGACTGGTCGCCGTCGCGGTGACCGTGGTGCTCGCGCTGGCCTGCGGCGCCGTTTCGTGGGCGCCGTCCGGCGAGCGGGCGCGGGTGCGTGGTGCGGTGCTGCGCGATCAGGCCGATCGGCTGGCCTTCCTGCCTTCCCGTGATCCCGACGGGCCGGGGCGATCGCGGCCGAGAGCACCGGGAACGGGCCCGGCGGCCTGCTGACTTCGCCGTTGCTCCGACGGGTCGGCACGATTCTTGCTCCGACGGTTCGATGCGACTGTTGTGCCGATGGTTCGGGACGACTGTTCTGTCGAAGGTTCGGCGCACTACTTGTGCCGATGGTGCGATGCGATTTCCTGCCGACGGTTCCGACGGTCCGGTCCGACTTCGTGCCGATGGTTCCGACGGTTCGGTGCGACTCGTGTTCCGAAGGTTCGGCACGCCGCCTGACGCAGCCCTGATTCCCGCGTCACGGAAGGCCTTTCCCATGTTCGGCATCCCCGTTCTCGGCGTCGCGCACGACGTCCTGCTCACCCTCGCGGACGCGCTCGCGCCGCTGCTCGGAACCGGTTCGGTGGCCGGCGCCGTGGTCGTGTTCACCGCGTGCGTGCGACTGGTCATCGTCCCGCTCGGCTACGCCCAGGCCCGGGCCGAGGTGGCCCGCGCCCGGCTCGCCCCGCAGGTCCGCCGCTTGCGCGCCAAGCACGCCGAGGATCCGCAGCGGCTCGCGCGGGAACTGGCCGCGCTGCACCGGCAGTCCGGCACCTCGATGTTCGCCGGCATCCTGCCGGCGCTGGCCGGTCTGCCGTTCCTGTTCCTGACGTACCGTCTGTTCAGCGGTGACCGGGCCCTGTTGGAGCACACGCTGGCCGGCGCGCCGCTGGGCCTGCACCCGGTGGCCGGGCTCGGTGGACCGCACACGCTCGTGCTCGTCGGCCTGTCGGCACTGCTCGCGGGTGTGGCGTACGTGCAGCACCGCGCCGCCGCGGCCGTCCCGGACGCCCCCGCCCTGGTGCGGTGGATGCCGTTCGGGACGGTGCTCACCGCGGCCTTCGTGCCGCTCGCGGCCGGCCTGTACCTGCTCACGAGCACCGCGTGGACCACCGTCGAACGCCCGTTGCTGCGCGGGTTGGCCACCCGACGGGCGGATCGCGTCGTACCCGGGCACTAGCGTTTCGCGCAGTCGTTTCGCGCAGTGACGACGTGAATCTGATCCGAGATCGGAAAAGAGCACCCCATGGCTACGAACAAGTTCGGCGCGACCTGTGCCACGTGCACGACCTACGTCAAGGCCGGCGACGGCCTGTTGGTGCGCAACGACGGCAAGTGGGTGACCTATTGCGCGACGTGCGGCGAGCCCAAGCCCGCCGCGCCACCCCGGGGCAACCACGACGGCTGGCATCGCGGGCCGATGGCCGCCTTCGACGTGGAGACGTCCGGCGTGGACCCGCGCACGGACTTCATCGTCACCGCCGCCCTCGTGGACTCGGCCGGCAACCGGCGGTCCTGGCTGCTCGACCCGGGCGAGCGGGAGATCCCGGCCGAGGCGACCGCGATCCACGGGATCGGCACCGAGCGGGCCCGGGCCGAAGGACGCCAACCGGCCCTGTGCCTGGCCGAGATCGGCACCGCGATGGCCGAATACCTCGCGGCGGGCACGCCGATCGCGATCTACAACGCACCGTTCGACCTGACCATGCTGCAAACCGAGCTGCATCGGCACAACCTGCCGCAACTCCCGTACACCGCACCGATCATCGACCCGCTGGTGATCGACAAGCAACTGGACCGCTACCGCCGGGGCAAGCGCACGCTGGCCGCCACCAGCGCGTTCTACGAGGTGGTGCTGACCGACGCGCACACCGCCGACGGCGATGCGCTCGCATGTCTGCTGCTCGCCCAGGATCTGGGCGCGCGATTCCCGGAGCTGGCCGCCGACTCGCTGCATGTGCTGCACGAGAAGCAGGCCCGCTGGTACGCGGAGCAGGCGGCTTCGCTCCAGCAGTACTTCGACCGCCGGAACCCGGACGGCGGCGCGGTGGTCGACCCGAACTGGCCGGTGATTCCCGGCGGTCCGGACGGTCCGGGCTCGCCGAGCCTGCCCGGCACCTCGACCGGGTCGAGCGCGTGGCGACCGGACGCGGAGCAGGGCGGGGCGCGGGAACGATCCGGGTCGAGCGCGTGGCAGCAGCAGGACGAGCGGGAGCGGTCGGGGTCGAGCGCGTGGCGGCCGGAGGCGTAGGAGTGGGCCGTGGGGCGTAGACGGTTTCGGTCGCGGTGTCGGCGGGTTCGTGGCGAGGGCGGTGCGGCCGTCTTCGGGTGCGGCCTCGGGGCGCGCGGTTTCGGTGGTTCGTGGCCTCGGTGGCGCGCGCGGACGTGGAGGCACGCGGCCTTGGCGGTAGCCGGCCTCAGTGGCTCACGGCTTCAATGGCTCACGCTTCAGTGGCTGACGGCTTCAGTGGCTCACGGCCTCAGCGGTTCGCGGCAAGGGTGGCCAGGCGGCCGTCGATCAGCTCCAACGCCCGGTCCGCGTGCGGGAGATGGCTGTGATCGTGGGTGACCAGGACGGTGGCCGTGCCGTCGGCCCTGGTCAGCTCGGCGAGCAACGCCACGATCGCGGCGCCGCGTTCGTGGTCGAGGGCGCTGGTGGGCTCGTCGACCAGGAGCACGCTCGGCTCGTTCATCAGGGCCCGGGCGATGTTCACGCGTTGCCGCTGGCCGCCGGAGAGCCGCTGCGGGCGGTGCTCGGCGTGCTCCGCGAGGCCGACCCGGTCGAGCAGGTCCAGCGCCCGGCCGCGGGCTCGGCGGGGACTGCGCCCGGCCAGGTGCGCCATCACCTGGAGCTGCTCGACGCAGGTCAACGACGCGAGCAGGTTCGGCTGTTGGAACACGATCCCGATCGTGGTCCGGCGCAATCGGGCGCGCTCGGCGGCGGACAGCGCCGCGGCGTCCCGACCGGCGATCGCCACCCTGCCGGAGTCCGGCCGGGTCAGCGTCGCGGCGACGGCCAGCAGACTGGACTTGCCGGACCCGGACGGCCCGACCACGGCGGTCAGCGTGCCGGGCGGCACGAACAGCGAGACCCGATCCAGGGCGATCACCCGGGAGTCGCCGTCGGGATAGGTGAGGGTGACGTCGGCCAGTTCCAGACCGGGGGACGGGCGCATCGGGTGCCTCTCGGGTTCGCCGGTGCCGGCTGTGGAGACGGATGGGGTGCCGTGGGTCGGGTGGGTCGGCGGCTCGGACGCGGCGGTGTGGCGCGGTGCGGGCCGGCCG
Source organism: Embleya sp. NPDC008237 (assembly GCF_042956465.1). Taxonomy (NCBI): domain Bacteria; kingdom Bacillati; phylum Actinomycetota; class Actinomycetes; order Kitasatosporales; family Streptomycetaceae; genus Embleya; species Embleya sp. NPDC008237. The sequence continues at coordinate 50,798 of NZ_JBIBGL010000003.1, read as the reverse complement.
TGCGTGGTGGGCCGCCCGGCTCCGGACCGGGTCGTACGGCTCATCGGGTGCCGCTCAGCGCGGTGTGCGGGTCGACGGCGGTCACCCGACGGATGGCGAGCGCGGCACCGACCATGCCGAGCAGGATCAGTACGGCCGCCGGGAGCAGCGTGGTCGACGTGTCCACCACGAACGGCACGCCCGCCGGCGCGACGGCGCCGAACAGCGCGGCCGCCCCGGTACCCAGGGCGGTTCCCACCAGCAGCACCACGAACGCCTGGCCGAGTGCGTCCCGGAGCAGATAGCCGGTGGGCGCGCCGAGCGCCTTGAGTACCGCGACGTCGCCGGCCCGCTGGATGGTCCACACCGTGAAGAACGCGCCGACCACGAGCGCCGAGATCGCGAACAGAAACCCGCGCATCAGTTGCAGCGACCCGTTCTCGGCGGTGAACGAGCCGATCGCGCGCCGGGCGTCGCCGATCGAGGTGGTGCGGGTGCCGATCGCGCGGTCGGCCGCCGCAGTGTGCGCTCCGGCCGGGTCGAGCGCGATCACCGTCGCGTGCGGCCCACCGCGCTGCGGTCCCGGGCGCAGTGGTTGCCAGTCGGCCAGGGTGGTCCAGGCGACCGGCGCGTGGCTGTACGAGGACCCGGACACCACGGCCGCCACGGTCAGCGACGTGTCGGCGCCGACGCTCAGCCGGGCGCCGACCCCGACGTGCAGATCCTCGGCCAGCGGTCGGGACAGTACGACGGTGCCCGGTGCCAGCGCGCGCGGCGCGAGCGGCCCGCCGGGCTCGACGCCGAACGCGGCGGCGGCAGCCGTCCGCTCGCCGACGCCGAGCCGGGTCATCGCGATGCCCAGTGGCGCCGCCGAGCGCACTCCCGGTTGCTCGGCCCAGCGCCGCCACTGGCTCTCGTCCACGGCCGAGTCCGCGAACGAGACGCCCTGCCCGGGCGCGGGCGCGGCGAACGCGAGCCGATCGGCGGGCAGCGCGTCGACGGCCGATGTGTTGGCCCGCCCGAGCCCGACGGTCAGTCCGGACACCAGGCCGACGAGGGCGGTGATCAACACCACGGTGACGATCATCAGGGCGAACCGCCCTCGGGCGAACACGAGGTCTCGCAGCGCGACGAACACGGTGGGTCGGGGTCTCCTCGACGGAAGATCTGAGTACCGAAGGTCCGGGAACTGAAAAGCCGGCCCGTCCGGCGTTTGCGGACAACCGAACTCTCGTCCTCGACAACCGCAACGTCATCGATCGAGCTGTCCGCCCCCGGATCAACCTTTCGATCGATGCCGGCTACACCCGCCCCGCTTACCCTTGACCCGATATGTACCCCACGATCACGCCCACCCCGGTCCCCCGCGCGCTCCGTACCTGCATGCATGCGCTCGTGCTGCTGCTCCTCGCCGTCGCGGCGCTGCGCGCACTGATCGGCGCGGACGCGTCCGGCGGGCGGACGGCGCTGATCGTGCTCGGCGCGGTGGCCACGGCGGGGGTGTACGCGGCGGGCAACCTGCTGCCGTCGGTGGGGCCTTCGCGGCGCGCCTCGATGGTGTGGCTGGGGTGCCTGACGCTGGCCTGGGGCGGGTTCTATGCGTTGACGGCGGAGGGGATCTGGTTCGCGTTCCCGCTGTTCTTCCTGGTCCCGCACCTGCTGCCGGTACGGCTCGCGGTGCCGGCGGTGGCCGGGCTGACGGTGCTCGCGATCGTGGGCTACGCGGTGCATCGCGGCGGGTTGGCGGTGGGCATGGTGCTCGGCCCGGTGCTGGGCGCGGCGGTGGCGATGGCGACCGTACTGGGCTACCAGGCGCTGCACCGGGAGAGCGAGGAGCGCCGCCGGCTGGTGGAGGACGTGGTCGCCGCGCGCGCCTCGCTGGCCGCGGCCGAGCGGCATGCCGGGGTGCTCGCGGAGCGTGAGCGGTTGGCCCGGGAGATCCACGACACGCTCGCACAGGGCTTCAGCAGCATCCAGCTGTTGCTGCGCGCGGCGGAGCGGGCGCTGCCGGGCGATCCGCTCGCCGCGGACCGGCACGTACGGCTCGCCCGGATCACCGCGACCGACAGTCTGGCCGAGGCGCGCCGGTTCGTCCGGGCACTGGCTCCGCCGGAGTTGGACGGGTCCTCGCTGCCGGCGGCGCTGGAGCGGTTGTGCGCGCGGACCGCGGCCGAGGCGGAGTTGGACGTGCGTTTCCACAGCACGGGCGATGCGGTGGGACTGCCGACGGCCGTCGAGGTGGCGCTGCTGCGGATCGCCCAGTCGGCGCTGGGCAACACCGTGCGGCATGCGGGGGCGTCCCGGGTCGAGGTGACGCTGAGCCACATGGATGCCTCGGTGACGCTGGACGTGGTGGACGACGGGCGGGGCTTCGATCCGGCCGGGCGAGTCGGGCGAGCCGGGCGAGCCGGGCAGGATGGCGGGATCGGGCCGGCCGGTACCGGGTTCGGGCTGGCTGCGATGCGGACTCGGGCGGCGGAGTTGGGCGGGGTGCTGACGGTGGAGTCGGGGCCGGCGCAAGGGGCGGCGATCGCGGTCACGTTTCCGGTGCCGGTGCCGGTGCCTGGGTCGGGGTCGGCGCCAGGGTCGGTGTCGGTGTCGCTCCCGGTGCAGGGTGGGTCGGCGCGGTGATTCGGCTGTTGCTGGCCGACGACCATCCGATCGTGCGGGCGGGGCTGCGGGCGGTATTGGCGGCGGAGCCGGACTTCGCGGTGGTGGGGGAGGCGGACACGGCCGAGCGGGCGATCGAGTTGGCCCGGTCGCTGGCGCCCGACGTGGTGCTGATGGACCTGCGGTTCCGTCCGGGCGGGATGCACGGGAACGCGGCCACGGCGGCGATCACGGCCCTGCCGGACGCGCCGCACGTCCTGGTGCTGACCACGTACGACACCGATGCGGACATCCTGGCGGCGGTCGAGTCGGGCGCGTTGGGCTACCTGCTCAAGGACGCCCCGCCCGAGGAACTGGCCGCCGCGGTACGTACCGCCGCGGCCGGCGAATCGGCGCTCGCGCCGCGGATCGCCGGTCGCCTGCTGAGCCGGCTGCGCGATCCGCTCCCGACGCTGACCACCCGCGAGACCGAGGTGCTGGCGCTGGTCGCGGACGGGCTGTCCAACCTGGCGATCAGCAAGGCGCTCTTCCTGAGCCAGGCCACCGTCAAGTCCCACCTGGTGCACATCTACGCCAAGCTCGGCGTCGACTCGCGCACGGCAGCGGTGGCCGCGGCGGTGCAACGCGGAGTCCTGGGCCGACGGTGAACTCGCCGCGGGGCGGGACGGAGGGACGGACGGTGGGTCGCGCGTCCGCTTCGCGGTCGGGGTTGGTTCCGGTGCTCCGCAGCCGGGTTGCTCGCCCGCTGCTCGGCCGGTCCCGCGTACGTCGGGTGGGGTGCCTGTTTTGGTTGGTGGGTGGGTCGATCTCGTCGGGCTGCCCGTAGGGTCTCGGCATGACCGTGTTGCACGTGAAGGGTCGCGTTCTGGTCGGCCCGGACGAGGTTCGTGACGAGATGTGGATCGTCGGCGGCCGGATCACCTTCGATCGGCCGACGTCGCTCGCCGTCGACGCGACGCTGGAGGGCTGGGTACTGCCCGGCCTGGTCGACGCGCACTGCCACGTCGGGATCGACGAGCACGGCGCCGTCGACGCCGCCACCTCCGAACGCCAGGCGCAGACCGACCGGGACGCCGGTGCGCTGCTGTTGCGGGACGCCGGTTCGGCCGCCGACACACGGTGGATCGACGGCCGGGAGGACCTGCCCCGACTCATCCGCGCGGGTCGCCATCTGGCCCGGCCCAAGCGCTACATCCGCAATTACGCGCACGAGATCGAGCCCGGCGACCTGACCGCGTTCGTGATCCAGGAGGCCCGCCGCGGCGACGGCTGGGTCAAGCTGGTCGGCGACTGGATCGACCGGGACACCGGCGACCTGTCCCCGCTGTGGCCACTGGACGCGCTCAAGGAGGCGATCGCCGCGGCGCACGCCGAGGGCGCCCGGGTCACCGCGCACTGCTTCGCCGAGAACTCGCTCCCGGACCTGATCGAGGCGGGCATCGACTGCATCGAGCACGCCACGGGCCTGACCGAGGACCTGATCCCGCTGTTCGCCGAGCGCGGCGTGGCGATCGTGCCGACGCTGGTCAACATCGCCACCTTCCCCGGCATCGCCGACCGTGCGGCCGGCAAGTTCCCGACCTACGCCGCGCACATGCGCGCGCTGCACGCGAACCGCTACGCCACGGTCCGGGCGGCCCACGACGCCGGCATCCCGATCTTCGTCGGCACCGACGCGGGCGGCTCGCTGCCGCACGGCCTGGTCGCCGACGAGGTGGCCGAACTGGTCGCGGCCGGCATCCCCGCGACCGACGCGCTTTCCGCCGCGTGCTGGTCCGCCCGCACCTGGCTCGGCCGCGACGCGATCGCCGAGGGCGCCTCCGCCGACGTGGTCGTCTACGCGGCCGACCCCCGCGCGGACGTCGCCGTCCTGGCCGACCCCCGCGCGGTGGTGCTGCGCGGGAAGGTGATGCCACGCTGAGCCGTCGACGCCCGCGAGCCGGGCCGACGCCCACCGGAAGCAGCCCCAGGCAACCCGCAAGACGCCCTCGGGGCCGGCACGGGCCGGGCTCGCGATGCCGGGAACTGTGGGGAGGCGGCTCTCCGGGGATGCCCGACGTGTTCGTGGTGATCACGAGGGTGTGCGTTGGGGGAGGGAGGCCCGCTCTCGGGGCGCGGTCGAGGGTTTCCGTGGCCTTGCCGGTCAGGGACGGCGGGCCGCAACAACCGTCGAGATGAACGGTGTTGTGAGTACTTCGGTGGCGTTCAGGGCTGGATGGGTGAGGTAGAACAGGCGGAGTTCGTCCACTTCGCCGTCGAATTGGGGTGGCCAGTGAGGCGAGGGGGTGAAGTCGTCCAGGATGAGAAGGCCACCGGGAGCAAGCAGTTCGACGACCCTTTCGGGGTCGTCACGCTTGCCGCCGCCGTCGCAGAAGAAGACGTCGAAGGGGGCGTGTTGCTCGAGCAGCCGCCAGTCCCCGGTCAGCACGGCGACACGGTCGTCGTCCGCGAAGACACCGGCCGCTCGACGGGCCAGTTCCGCGTCGCGCTCCACCGTCACCAGGCGGGCCTCGGCGCCGAGGCCGCTGTGCAGCCAGGCCGTGCCCACTCCGGAGCCGGTGCCGCTCTCCGCGATGACCCCGTGCGGCTTCGTGGTGGCGGCCAAGCCGAGCAGCCTGCCCACTTCCGGGACGCAACTCTGCTTGAATCCCGCCTCGGCGGCGACCCGTTCCGCCGCTGCCACGCGGGGCGGAACCGCACGTTCCGTCGTGGGCACGAATCCCCCTTCACCGTGAACACCGTCGACGCTATCCGCCGGCAGTGGCGTCCGCACGGAGTTCCGCCCGCCCGGCCCCGGCGAATCTTTCCGACGGCAGCGCCGGATCCCGGTCGGCGAGGAGGTGCGGGCCGGATGGTGGAGTACGCGGTGCGCAACGGCCCTCGTACGCGCGCCGCGTCCCGCGCGCACGGGCGCCATGTGCCGGGTCTCCCGACCTTCTAGGTGCGGTGTGGGGTGTTCGGGCGGTTGCGGTATTCGGTCGGGTCGCCGCGGAAGGTGATGGTGCCCCGACTGAGGGCGTAGACGACTTCGGCGCGGTCCAGGGCCTCGCCGGTGTGTTGTTCGACCAGGATCACCGTGCGGTCGGCGTCGGCCAGGGTGGTGACCACCTCGTAGAGCCGGGCGGCGACGCGCGGGGCCAGGCCCTGGCTGAGTTCGTCCAGGAGGAGGAGCTTGGCGGGGGTGAGCAGGGCGCGGCCGACCGCGAGCATCTGCTGTTCGCCGCCGGAGAGGGTGCCGGCCTTCTGGGTCAGTCGGTCGGCCAGGATCGGGAACGCGGTCAGGGCGGGCCCGATGTCGCCGCCGTCGGCGAACAGTCTCAGGTTGTCGGCCACGGTCAGGCCGGCGAACACGCCGCCGCGTTCGGGGATCAGGGTCAGCCCCGCGCGGGCCCGCCGGTCGGCGGGCCACCCGGTGATGTCCGCCCCGTTCCAGAGCACCTTGCCGGCGCTCGGGCGGACCAGCCCGGCCAGGGTGTTCAGCAGCGTGCTGCGGCCCGAGCCGTTGCGGCCGACCAGGGCCGTCACCGCGCCCGCGGGAAATTCCAGGTCGACGCCGTGCAGCGCCTCGATCGGGCCGTAGCGAACCCGAAGTCCGGTTACGGACAGGGCGATCGGCATCAGAGGTACACCTCCCGCGCGCGCTCGTCGGCGCGGATCTCGTCCGGCGTGCCGGCCGCCACGATCCGGCCCGCGGCCATCACGTGCACGGTGTCGGCGACGCCGAAGACCAGGTCCATGTCGTGTTCGACCAGCAGGATGGCCAGGCCGTCGGCGGCCAGCGCGCGCAGTTCGTGCCGCAGCCGGTCGGTCTGTGCGTCGTCCAAGCCACTGGCCGGCTCGTCCAGGAGCAGCACCGACGGGGACGACGCGAGCGCGCGGGCCAGTTCGACCATGCGCAGAATCCCGACCGGGAGTTCGCCCGCCGGGGTGTGCGCGTGCTCGGTCAGCGCGAGGCGGCGCAGCGCCGCCTCGACCGCGACTCGGGTCCGCCCCCGGGCCGGGTCGGGCAGGCCCAGCAGTCGGGCCGCGGCCGAGGACCCGTTCCGGTTCTCCGCCGCCACCCGCAGGTTGTCCACCACCGACAGACTCGGGAACACCGACACCACCTGGAACGTACGGGCCAACCCGAGCCGGGCCCGCCGATGCGCCGGCAGCCGGGTGACGTCCCGCCCGTCCAGGTACACCCGACCGGCATCGACCCGACCACCCGCGAGGCAGTCGAACAGGGTGCTCTTGCCCGCCCCGTTCGGCCCGATCACCGCCGTCACCGCGCCCGCCGGCACGACCAGATCCACCCCGTCCACGGCCCGCAACCCGCCGAACCGCCGCACGATGCCCTCGGCCCGCAGCCCACCCGCCGGCCCACCGCCGTGGGGATCGGAACGCGTCGCTCCCGAGGCCGCGTTCACGGCCTCGTTCGCCCTGGTCGGCCCATCGCCGTCCGGGTTCGGGCGCGTCGGTTCCGTGCCCCCGTTCACGGGCGCACCCGGGCGCGCAGGGTCCGGCCGAGTGGGGTGAGGCGGACCGGGATCGGCTCCGTCGGCGCGGGCGGGTGGCCCGCGGCCAGGCGCAGGACCGTGGCGGGGACACCGCCCGGCATCCGGGACAGGAGCACGGCCAGGGCGCCGATCACGATGGTGGACATGCCGGCCGTGGTGGCCGCGTCCAGGGCCACCACCAGGCCGGCGGCCAGTACCGCGCCCGCCGCGCTGTCCACGCCGAAGACGACCACGGCCGCGAACCAGACCAGGCCCAGGACCGGGTCGAAGGCCGCCGCGTCGAAGGCCCGGCCGCCCATCCCGAGCAGCGCGCCGCCCAGCCCGGCCACGCCGGCGCCGACCGCGAAGACGAAGACCTTGGCGGAGGAGACGTCCACGCCGGCCGCCGCCGCGCCGCTCTCGTGGTCGCGGACCGCGACCAGCATGCGGCCGAGTCGGCTCACGTGCAGCCGGCGGATCACCAGCAGGACCAGTCCCAGGCAGACCAACTCAAGTGCGTAGAAGGCACGTTCGCCCTCGAAGGGCGATGGGTGATCGAGCACCGCGTCGGTGGTGAAGCGCGGCTGGGCGAAGACGAACCGGCTGACCACCGCGGCCACCGCGAACGTGGTCAGCGCCAGGGTCAACCCGCGTCGCCGAATCGCCGGCCACCCGGTCAACAGGCCGACCGGCACCACCAGCAGCGCGGCCAGGAACAGCGCTACCAGGCCCGGGACTTCCCGGCCCATCAGCTGCCCGGCGAACAGCGCGCCCAGACCCGCGAAGCCGGCCTGGCCGAGCGAGATCTGGCCCGCGTACCCGGTGAGCATCACCAGCGACACGAACACGATCGCCAGCGCCGGCACCTGCTGGGCGATCCGCAGGTGCTCCGCGCTCAGGGCCAGTGGCGCCGCGGCGACCGCGACGAACGGCACCCACCAGCCCGCCGGCGCGCTCTCCCCGTGCCCGGTCCCTATCCGGGTCGCCGCCCGCGTGGCGTCCGGGCCGCCCACCTCGATCATCCGCGGCAGCACCAGCAGCGCGACCAGCATCACGACCACGAACAGATTCGCCTGGAGCGCCTGGACCAGCCCCCAGGAGTCGAGTTCCAGCCGGGACAGTTCGCTCTGCCCCACCCCGATCGCCAGCGCCGCCAGAATCGCCACCGGCAGACTGGCCAGCCGGGCCACCACGGCGACGCCGATCGTCTCCAGCACGAGCAGGGTCAGTCCGTACGGGTCCAGCCGCAGGTGCGGTGCCAGCAGCACCCCGGTCAACCCCGCCAGCATCGACCCGAAGGCCCAGCCCGCCGCGGCCACTCGGTCGGCCGGCACACCCGCCAGCTCGGCCAGTGCGCGCCGGTCCACCACCGCGCGCAGCCGCACGCCGAACCGGGTGTACCGGGTCACGCCGGCCACCAGCGCGGCGACCGCGATCACCACGCCCAGTTCGACGAGCGTGCCGGTGGGCACGGACGTGTCGCCGGGCAGCGCGACCGACCCGGTCGGCACGATCGACGGCGGGTCCAGTCGGGCCTGGGTGCCCCAGGTCAGCGTCGCGACGCCGACCAGGAGCACGAACACGCCCAGCGAGGCGACGAGCATCCGGGCCGGGCCCGCCCCCTCGCGGTGCAGCCCGCGAAAGACGAAGCGCTCCAGGACCAGGCCGAGCGCCGGCGCCACCACGCCCACGTCGAGCAGCACGGCCGCCCACAGCGGCCAGCCCCACACCCGGACCTGCTGCCAGACCAGGTAGGCGACGATCATCGCGAGCGCGCCGAAGGACAGGTTGAACACGCCGGTCGCCCGGTAGGAGGTGATCATCCCGACCGCCGCGAGCGCCGCGATCGCGCCCACGCCCAGTCCGGCCAGGGCCAGTTCCAGAGTGAGCACGACGCTCAGCCGCCGGTCGCGGGCACGATCGGCCCGTCGGGACCGCTCTCGCCGGTGTCCCCGGGATCGCGCCGCTCCGCCGACCCGTCGGCCGCGCCGGGCACCGACCCCGACTGCGACCGGGCGAGCCCCGACCCGGACTGCGCCGAACCCGGCCCCGGGTCGCACAGCCGGCACGGCCGCAGGTCCTTGTCCCGCGCCGTCGTCTCGTCCACGGCGGACACCCCGTTCTTGCCCCGGACCAGCGAGCACTCGGGCCGGTGGTACCGCGCGCCACCCGGCACCGTGACCCACGCCGCCGCGGTGGGCGGCTCCCGCACCGGGTCGGCGGGCACCGGCTCGACCAGCAGTTCGTACAGCCGGCCCACCATCGACCGCAGTTCCGCGTCCACCGCGCCCGACTCGCCCGCCGCGCCGCGCCGGGTGCCCACCACGAGCACCGCGCCCGCGACGATCAGGGCCGCACCCGGAATGGTCGCCGAGGCCAGATAGGGCAACTGGCGTGCCTCGTACCGTTCACCCGATACGCCATACCAGCCCAGCGCGCACAGCAGCGCGCCGCACAGCCCGACCAGCCAGCCGCCGTGCGTGCGCAACAACCGCCGCAAACCCTCCATGGTCGCCGCCGCGTCGGTCGTACGCTGTCGTTCGATAAGGGAGTTCGCCTTTCCCGTGGAACCTGCCGAGTCCGTCGAACCTGCCATAGGGTCCACCCGTCGAGTCCGCCCGATCGCGTATCCGTGCCTCAGCGTAGTTCGCCGGGATCTGGTCATACGGGCCGGAACACGATTGGATACCGAGTCGCACGTGGCAACATGACTTGCCGGTAACCCAGGTACTACCTGGCTACATCAACAGCAACACGACGCCGGGCGACCGGCGGAACGGGTGGTGAATGCACGTGAGCGTGGACATGATCAACGAGCGGGCGACAACGGGCACCGGCGTCGGTCGTCGCAAGGGGGCGCGTCGGGCATGGCTGGCCCTGCCGGTGGCGGCGGTGCTGGTGATGTCCGGGTGCAGCGACGACGACGACAAGAAGGACGACAAGGCCAAGTCGACGCCGTCGGCGTCCGCGCCGGTCGCCCCCGCGGCGACGACGCCCGCGACCACCGCGAGCACGCCGGCCGCACCCGGTGGCGCATCCAGCGCTCCGCCGGCCGGTGGCACCACGCTGACCGGCGAGGAGAAGAAGGTCGCCGACAACTGGGACAAGCTGTTCGACAACGCCACGCCGCTCGCGGACCGCAAGGCGGTCCTGGAGAACTCGGCGCAGGTGGGCACGCTCGTCGAGACGCTCGCGAACGACCCGCTGGCCAAGCAGGTCACGTCCAAGACCACCGCGGTCAAGATCAACGGTGAGAAGGCGGCCGTGTCGTTCGACATCCTGCTCGCCGGCACCCCGGCGCTGCCCGGCCAGACCGGTCAGGCCGTCAAGCAGGACGGCACCTGGAAGGTCAGCCTGAGCACCGTCTGCACGCTGGTCTCCGCGCTCAAGCCGGGCACCGTGGTCGAGGGTTGCCCCAAGGCCTGACCGCAGACTCCGAACGGGCGGACATTCGCCACACCCGGGCCACCGAGGAGCACGCATGCATCGTCGTTTCCGTCGACGGGGCGTGCCGTGCGCCTCGGTGGCCCTGTTCGCGGCCCTGCTGCTGTGCGTACCGACCGCGTGCGGGTCGCGGTTGCCCGAACGCGACTTCCACGACCGCGAGCCGGCCCCGGTGGGCACCGGCGCGTCCGCGCCGAACGCCAACACCGCATCCGACGTGGGCGTGACCCCCACCCGGATCACCGTCGGGATGATCGACACCGTGCAGGGCATCCTGGGCAACGAGACCTTCTCCGGGCCGATGTACGGCGCCCAGGCCTGGTTCAAGGCGCTCAACGACCGCGGCGGCGTGAACGGGCGCAGGGTCGAGGTGTCCGCGTGCGACGACACCGGATACGGCGTGGCCAACCAGCGCTGCGCCCGCAAACTCGTCGAGGACGACAAGGTGTTCGCCTTCGCGGGCAACAGCATCTACAGCTACAACGCCGCCGGATACGTCAGCGGCAAGGGCGTTCCGGACGTCGGCGGTCAGCCGATCGGGACCGCGTACGAGACCTACCCGCACCTGTACTCGATCTACGGATCGCGGGCCCCGCGCGAGGGCAGGGTCGGCTGGAACGGCGACCTGTACGCGAGCACCGAGGTCTACCGCTACTTCAAGGACAAGCTCGGCGCGCGCACCGCCGCCGTGGTGTCGTACAACCAGGCCGACTCCGCGCGCTACGCGCAGACCGTCGCCGACGGCCTGCGTGCCGAGGGTTACACCGTGCTCGACAAGCAGGTCGACTTCGCACTGCCGAACTTCGCCGCCGCGGTGGTGGACATGCGCAGCAAGGGCGTCGACATCGTCTTCGACGCGGTGGACACCCGCGGCAACGTCGAACTGTGCAAGGCGATGGACGGCGCAGGTCTGCGGGTGACCGCGAAGGTGACCAACGTGCAGAACTGGAACGCGCGCGTCGGCGAGGACTTCAAGGCGTCCCCGACGTGCCGCAACAGCATCTACGCGACGGGCAACAGCCGCAGCTACACGGACACCGCGCACCCCGCGGTGGCCGAGTTCCGGGCCGCGATGAAGAAGTACTTTCCCGACCGCGAGGACAAGCTCTCCCAGTGGGAACTGGAGGGCTGGGCCTCGGCGATGTGGCTCACCGACGCGATCGCCTCGTGCGGCGCGAACGTCACCCGGGCGTGCGTGGAAGGCTTCGTCAACCGCCCCGAGGGCTACGACGCGCACGGACTGCTGATCCCGGTCGACTTCAAGGCCGAACCGGTCGACAAGGTCGCCGCGCCCACCCGCACCTGCTTCGACGTGGCCCGTTGGCAGGACGCCGCGCCGGGCGGCTGGGTCGGCCAGGTACCGGACATGACCACGAACTGCTACGACGTTCCCTCGCTGCCGTACAAGCCCTGACCGGCCGCTCGGGAGCTTCAGCGCCAATCCGCCCGGTACCAGGCCTGCGGCCGGGCCGGGAGCGGTCGCCGTGCGGGCGGAAGGGCGACGGGGGCGGGCCGCGCCGCCTCGGCCACCGGATAGGGCAGCCGCACCATGCCGAACGGACGGCGGTGATGGGGATCGGGGCTGGGGGCGATCAGGGCCGAACCTCGCACGGGAGAGCCTCTCCGCTACGACGGCCCCGAGATCCCACGCCCCGACGCCGCGCCCACCGAGACTCGTCGGCGGACACGGCGTACAACGATCGGACCGGGGCCGAGTGTCGCCGGGTCACTCCCATGGCCCCCTGCGCACGTGCCCGGCGGATCCCGGCGGGGCCACGCCGCCCGACACCGCGTCCGCGACCCGATCCACCGGGTTCCGCCGGACACGGCCCGGTCAGCCGTCCGTGGCGCTGGGGAGGCGTTTGGGGCAGCCGGAGGTGTAGGAGGCGTTGTACTCGAAGTGCCATTCCTCGTTGTCGTACATCCGGCACCAGCCGTACTTGCTGCCCTTGGCCTGGAGCCAGGCCTGGGCGTTGGCCGGGTAGATGTCCACCGCGACGCCCTGGACGTGCATCGACTTGTCCGGCGGCAGCACCCAGCGCAGGGCCTCCTCGCGCGAGCCGACGGCGGCGATCTTCTCGTCGAGCAGCCTCTGCTGGTGGGCCCAGCCGCGTTTGCCGGAGTTCAGGTTGAGGGTGATGCCCTCCGCGGCCATCGCGGCGTCGATTTTCTTCCACGCGGCGTAGGCGGCCGGCTTGAGCGCCTTGGGGTCCTTGGGCGCGTCCACGTCGTTGGCCGGCGGCTTCGCGGTCGAGGACGAGCTCGGCGGCTTGCTCGACGACGACGGCGGCCGGGTCGACGACGGCGCCTGCGTGGTGGGGGCGGTCGTGGGGGCCGTGCCGGTGGGCGCCATGGCCGTCTGGGCGGGGGGCAATGGAGCACCCACCGAGTTCGCCCGATCCTTCTTGTCGTCACCACCTCCGAGGAACAGCACCGCCCCGACGCCGGCCCCGCCGAGCACCAGGGCGCCCGCGAGACCCCACACGACCAGTCCGCGTCGGCCGCGTCGCGGCGGCTCCGGGTCGTCGCCGCGGGCGGGCCGCGCCGGCCCGGCCGGGGTCGGTGCGGGAGCGGCGGCCGGCTGCTCGCGCTGGTACCAGTCGGCCGGGACCGGCGTGGTCGGCACGTCGAACGCGCTGGGAGCGCCCGGTGTGCCCGATGTGCCGGATGCGCCCGATGTGCCGGTCGGGCCCATGCTGTGCTGTTGCCACGAGGTGTCCAGGAAGTGCGCTCCGTCGGGTGTGCCCCCTTCGTCGGGCTGTGGACCGCTGCCCGCTGCGTGTCTCACCGGTGAAGCCTCCTCGTAGTGAGCCTGGATCCTCTCGTGGATCACGTCCGGTATTCGACTCACGGTTGTCGATGCCTGTGTGGGATACGCCACTGCAACCGATCGGGCGCCCCGTTCGTAACCTGGTGGACCTGCCGACCGGAGCAACCCGCGTAACCTGGGAAACTTGCCGGAACGCCGAGGGTGTGCCGAAACCAGCAGAAGGGGGTCGAAGGTGAACACGAACCACCGCACCGGAGGACTCGTCGACGGTTTCGGCCGGGTGGCGACCGACCTGCGGGTGTCCCTGACCGACCGCTGCAACCTGCGGTGCACCTACTGCATGCCGGAAGAGGGACTGGACTGGCTGGCCAAGCCCGAGCTGCTGACCGGCGAGGAGATCTCCCGCCTGGTCCGGATCGCGGTGACCCTGCTGGGTGTGCGCGAGGTGCGATTCACCGGGGGCGAGCCGCTGCTGCGCCGCGAACTGGTGGAGATCATCCGGGCCGCCGCGGCCCTGGAGCCGCGGCCCACGCTCTCCGTCACCACCAACGGGATCGGTCTGGCCCGGCTGGCGGGGACGCTCCGGGAAGTCGGCCTGGACCGGGTCAACGTCTCGCTGGACACCCTCGACCCGGTGCGGTTCAAGGCGATGACCCGCCGGGACCGACACGCGGACGTGCTCGCCGGGCTCGCCGCGGCGGTGGACGCGGGCCTGGGGCCGGTCAAGGTCAACACTGTGCTGATGCGCGGGGTCAACGACGACGAGGCCCCCGCGCTGCTCGCGTGGTGCCTCGAACGCGGCTACGAGCTGCGTTTCATCGAGCAGATGCCGTTGGATGCGCAGCACGGGTGGAAGCGCACCGAGATGATCACCGCCGGCGAGATCCTGGCCGCGCTGCGTGGCGCGTTCCGGCTCGACCCGGAGGACGCGCGGGGCAGCAACCCGGCCGAGCGCTGGCTCGTGGACGGCGGTCCGGGCACAGTGGGCGTGATCGGGTCGGTGACCCGCCCGTTCTGCGGCGCGTGCGACCGGACCCGGCTGACCGCCGACGGGCAGATCCGCAACTGCCTCTTCGCCCGTGAGGAGTCCGACCTGCGGGCCGCGCTGCGCGGCGGCGCGGACGACGAGGAGATCGCCGACCGCTGGCGGGCCGCGATGTGGACGAAGAAGGCCGGTGCGGGCATCGACGACCCGCAGTTCCTCCAGCCGGACCGGCCGATGTCGGCCATCGGCGGCTGAGCAGGCGGCCTGACGCCGGTCTGCGCGCCCGCGCCGCGGGATCGCGAACTCGCGTGCCGGACGCGCTCTTCGGGCTGTCACGCGGCGATGTGCGGGATCCGCCGAGTGCCTCCGCCGATGCGGATTCGGTCGACCCGGTCCGCCCCGGAAGGTCGGCGCGTGCCGGTACCGGGTCGCGCCCGCCCGACTCGATCAACCCGCCGAGTCGGCAAGGGAGTTGGACCCGGCAATCCGGCGATCACCGTGGATCGCTCGGATCGGACGGCTCGGCGACCGGCGCGGGTCGCTCAGGAGCCGTCGCCGGTCGAATCGGCCGATCCGGCCGGGGGCTGTGGGTCGTGCCAATCGGCGAACGCCACGGTGTCCTTGAGGAATCCGCGGATCGCCAGGAACTGGGACAGATGCTCACGGTGCTCGTCGCACGCGAGCCATGTCTTGCGCCGTTCCGGGGTGTGCAGCTTGGGGTTGTTCCACGCCAGGACCCACACGGCGTCGGCGCGACAACCCTTCGCCGAACAGATCGCACGGCCGGGGTCGCTGGGGGTGGGGAACATGTCGACCAGTGTCGCAGACGGGGTCGGCCGCCCGGATGCGGTGCATCGAACGGGCAGCTGACCCTGCGTCAGGCACCAACCGGAGCGCTGCGCTCAGTAAGCAACAGGCTGGTGCGGTAACCGTGTACGCGTCGACTTGCCTGACAGTCAAACGACCCGGACACGGGCGATGCCGGGCAGCCACGGGGGGAGCCGCCCGGCATCGCGTCGGTCGCTCCGACGGGGGATACGGAGCACGTTTCGAAGTATGGCACGTCCTGCATGCGGTTGAAGCACCAACCCGCGTAGCGCTTCCCGCTAATTTTTTGCGGACTGCGAAGGGGCGCCCGCCGGGTCGCCCACGCGGCCTCGGTCGGCACCCCCGACGTCACCGTGCGTATCCGAATTCGTGTGCGAGGAGCGGTCGGTGGACTCCGGGCCGGCGGCCGAGGGCGAGCCGACGGGCATCGTCCAGGAGTCTTCGGAATGGGTGTGCACGGTCTCCCGTTCGGCGCTGGTGAGCACCGCTCCGGGCGGGGGCTCCAGCGCCTTGGGCGGGAGCGGCGGCACGAATTGGGCCTGCACCGGCGCGTTCGACGTGGGCTCGCGACCGGCGTTGGCCAGCACCACCGCGATGTAGGGCAGGAAGAGCGCGCCCGCGACCAATATCCACCGCCACGGCGACGGGGTGAACACCGCCGCGACGAAGCACACGGTACGAATGGACATCGAGATGACGTAGCGGCGTTGGCGCCCGGCCACGTCCTCGGTCAGCCCCTTGCGCGCACCACTGATCTGGTACACCGAGCCCTTGGCGTTCTTCACGACTCCACCGTCTCCGACCATGTGCCCACACACTCGTCCCGGCCTTTCACGGTACGCCCGCAGGTGGGCCGCACGGAGACCGGGGGCAGGACCTTTGCCGCAAACCGACCCGCATGGCGGACGGTGGAGCGGGTCAGTCGAGCCGTTCCAGAAACTCCGGCGGCACCGCCGGGACCAGCCACACGCCGTTGTCCGAGCGGCGGAACACATGCCCGGCCGCGACCATGCGCTCGGCCCGCACCACGAACAGCACCGGTCGGCCGCGCCGCGCACCCACCCGGCGCGCCGTCTCGGTGTCGGCGGACAGATGTACGTCGTGCCGGTCCATCGGCCGCAGGCCCTCGACCAGGATCGCGGGCACGCTCTTGGGGTTGGTGCCGTGGTAGAGCACGGCGGGCGGCACGGTCTCGACCAGACCCAGGTCCACCGCGACGGTGTGCCCCTGGCTGGCCCGGATCCGGGTGCCGTCCGCGGAGAAGGCGAACCGTCGCTTGTCGTTCTCCTCGACGACCTGTGCCAACTGTGTCCGGGTCAGCGCCATCCCGCGGGCATTGCACGCCGCGAGCAGCACGTCCACGTCGACCCAGCCGGCCTCGTCCAGCGTGATCCCGAGCCGCTCCGGCTGATGCCGCAGGTGTCGGGACAGATACTTCGAAATCTTGACGATGTTCATGATGAACCCCAACGAAAGCACGGAGCCCCGCACAGGGACAGCGATTTTCCGCTGCGACGGCACGCGAAGGCATGCGACGGCATGCCGGGCGGACTCGACCACTCCACCCGGCACACCGCAACCAGAAACCGAGCCGCAACCCACCCGGCACACCGCGGATCGAGCCGTAACCTCAGCCGACGTCCCGCGGACCGTGCCGAAACCCGAGCCCGGTGTACCCGGACCGCCGCGACCCCGCCGACCGAGCCGAAACCTCGGCCGGCGTCCCGCGGACCGCCGCTACCGCGGACCGAGCCGAATTCCGGCCCGTCCGGCGTTCGAGGACAACCGGCCGCAGGCCGTCCTGCCCAAACCGCCGAGCCGATCGCAGGCCTATTGCGCCTGACTCGGCGAGGACATATTGAAATCGCGGACCCGCAAAGGCGGCATCGCCGCACGGGTGAACCAGTCGCCCCACTCCCGCGGATACGTCCGCTCGGTACGCCCCACCTCGACCGCCCGCCCGAGCACGTCCACCGGCGACTCGTTGAAGCGGTAGTTGTTCACCGCGCCGACCACCTCGCCGCCCTCGACCAGGTACACCCCGTCCCGGGTGAGCCCGGTCAGCAGCAGCGTCTGCGGATCCACCTCGCGGATGTACCACAGGCAGGTCAGCAGCAGCCCGCGCTCGGTCGAGGCGACCATGTCCGCCAGGCTCGGGCCGTCGGCCGGCCCGTCCAGGATCAGGTTGTCGATCTCCGGCGCGACCGGCAGCCCGGTCAGCTCGGCGGTGTGCCGGTTGGTCAGCAGCGACGTGAGCACGCCGTCGGTGACCCAGTTCGTCCGGGTCAGCGCGAGTCCGTTGTCGAACACCGACGACGCGTCCCCGGAGGCGTGCGCGATGGTGAACGGCGCGCTCTCCAACCCCGGGTAGCCCGGGTCGCTGTACAGCGTCAGCGGCAGTTCGCTGAGCCGGTCGCCGATCCGGGTGCCGCCACCGGGCCTGCTGAAGACCGTGCGGCCCTCGTGCGCGTCCCGGGCGCTGCCCTGCCAGTACATGTAGACCATCAGGTCCGCGACCGCCGTGGGCGGCAGCAGCGTCTCGTAACGGCCCGCCGGCAGGTCGATCGTGCGGTTCGCCCAGGACAACCGCTGCGCCAGGTCCGTGTCGATCGCGGCCAGGTCCACGTCACGGAAGTCGCGGGTGGGCACGCCGGCCCACGCCGAGCGGGTCAGGTCGCCCGACTTCGCGTTCAACTCGACGTGCCCGGTGGGCTGGTCGTGCCGCAGCCGCAGCCCGGCCGAGGTGCCCACGTAGGTCGAGGTCAGCTGATGCGACGCGAACCCGTACAGCAGCCGGTCGCTCTCCCGGGCCCGCCCGAACGCGGCGCCCAACTCGGGCGCGAAGTCCGCGAACACGCCGATCGAGGTCTGCGCCGGTGCCTCGGTGAAGCCGCCGTCCGGGCCGCCGCCGGCGCCGAGCAGCGGACGCGCGTCCTCGGCCGGACCGGCGTCCCGCGCGGCCGCCTCCGCGGCCCGGACCAGGCCCTCCAGCCGATCCACCGTCACGCCGCTGCGCGAGACGATCCCGGACGCGGTGCCCTGGGTGCCCGCGACGGTGGCCACCACGGTGACCCGCCGGCCGCGGGTCTCGCCGTTGGTGGTCAGCGCATTGCCCGCCCAGCGCAGGTTGGCCGCCGAGGTCTCCTCGGCGATCACCACGCAGCCGTCCGCCTCGGACAGTGCCAGCGCGCGCTCGACCGTCTCGTTCGGCCGCGTCACCACGGTCTGCCCGCTGCTCATCGACCCGCCTCCTGAACCGTGTTGAGGACCTTCACACCGCGGAACAGTGCCGACGGGCAGCCGTGGCTGACCGCGGCGACCTGCCCGGGCTGCGCCTTGCCGCAGTTGAAGGCACCGCCGAGGACGTAGGTGCCCGGGCCGCCGACGGCCTCCATCGAGCCCCAGAAGTCGGTCGTGGTCGCCTGGTAGGCGAAGTCCTTGACCTGCCCGACGATCCGGCCGTCCTCGATCAGATACGCGCGCTGGCCGGTGAACTGGAAGTTGTACCGCTGCATGTCGATCGACCACGACTTGTCGCCGACGATGTACAGACCCCGGTGCACCCGGCCGATCAGCTCGGCGGTGGACAGGTCGTCATGGCCCGGTCGCAGCGAGACGTTGGCCATCCGCTGCACCGGCACGTGGCCGGGGGAGTCCGCGTAGGCGCACCCGTTGGACCGGCCCAGGCCCTGCATCAGCGCCATCCGTCGGTCCAGCTGGTAACCGGTCAGGATGCCGTCGGTGACCAGGTCCCAGCTCTGCGTCGCGACGCCCTCGTCGTCGAAGCCGATGGTGGCCAGACCGTGCTGCACGGTGCGGTCGCCGGTGACGTGCATGACCGGCGAGCCGTACTGCAGCTTGTTCAGCTTGTCGAAGGTGGCGAACGAGGTGCCCGCGTAGGCGGCCTCGTAGCCCAGCGCCCGGTCCAGCTCGGTGGCGTGCCCGATCGACTCGTGGATGGTCAGCCACAGGTTGCTCGGGTCGATCACCAGGTCGTACTCGCCCGCCTCGACACTGGGCGCCGCGACCCGCTCGGCGAGCAGCTCCGGCAACGACGCCAGCTCCTCGTCCCAGTCCCAGCCCTCGCCCTTGACGTACTCCCAGCCGCGGCCGACCGGCGGCGCGATGGTGCGCATCGTCTCGTACGCGCCGGATTCGCGGTCCACCGCGATCACGGTCAGCTGGGGGTGGATCCGGACCCGCTGCTGCGTGGTCGAGGTGCCGGCCGAGTCGGCGTAGAACTTGTTCTCCTGGACCACCATGCAGGAGGCGTCCACGTGGTCCACGCCGTCGGCGGCGAGCAGTTCCCGACTCCAGCGGGCGAACAGGGCTATCCGCTCGGCCTCGGGTACGTCGAACGGGTTGATCTTGTACGCCGAGATCCACGTCTCGTCGGCGTGCACCGGCTCCTCCGCCAGCGCCACCGTCTCACCCGCGCCGGCCGCCTCGCTCACCGAGCGGGACACCCGGGCGACCGCCACGGCCTGCTCCGCGACGTGCGCCGCGGCCTCCGGGGTCAGGTCGACGCCCGCCGCGAAGCCCCACGCCCCGTCGTGCACGACGCGGACCGCGAAGCCCACGTCGGTGGTGTCCACGGACGAGTCGGTCCGCCCGTCGCGCAACCGGAAGGACGCGTCTCGCACCCGCTCGAAGCGGAAGTCCGCGTGTTCGGCGCCCAGTTCCCCGGCTCGGGACAGGGCCGCGGCGGCCAGCTCCCGAAGGGGATAGGCGAGGAACGTCGGATCGATCTCGTTGGGCACCCATTCCTCCATACGTTCGGCCTGTCGGCTCGCATCGTTCAGTCAACCAGACACGATGTCGCCGACATTCCGGCCGGCCCGGTCGGCCGGTCCTGCGCTCGGACGGGTCTTGCGCCCCGACAAGCGGAACGAAACCTGCCGGGCACAGGCCGGCCGGATTCGGTCGGTGGAACCGGCCGTTCCGGTTGTCGTGCGCTCTTGTCGGGTTCCCACAACGATCGATCGGCGGACGCTGTCCCGGACCGGATTCCCCTTACCCCGGGGTAGCCCGATAGCGTCATCGTGACGTAAGCCGACGGCCCGCGCGCCGGCGCGGCCGAGGACGTTCGAGGACGACAGACGACAGAGGAGTGATCCGTTGAGCCGGTCCGTACTGGTCACGGGAGGAAACCGGGGCATCGGCCTGGCCATCGCCCGGGCCTTCGCCGCCGACGGCGACAAGGTCGCGATCACGTATCGCTCCGGCGAGCCCCCGGAGGGCCTGCTCGGTGTGCGCTGCGACATCACCGACGGCGAGCAGGTCGAGCAGGCGTTCAAGGAGATCGAGGCCGCCCACGGCCCGGTCGAGGTGCTGATCGCCAACGCCGGCATCACCCGCGACACGCTGCTGCTGCGGATGAGCGAAGAGGACTTCACCAGCGTCGTCGACACCAACCTCACCGGCACGTTCCGGGTGGTCAAGCGGGCGAGCAAGGGCATGTTGCGGGCCCGCAAGGGTCGCATCGTGCTGATCTCGTCGGTGGTGGGGCTGCTCGGTTCGGCGGGGCAGGCCAACTACGCGGCCTCCAAGGCCGGCCTGGTCGGCTTCGCCCGCTCGATCGCGCGGGAACTGGGATCGCGCAACATCACCACGAACGTGGTGGCGCCGGGCTTCGTCGACACCGCGATGACCGAGGTGCTCGGCGAGGAGCGCAAGGCGCAGATCCTCAAGGAGATCCCGCTCGCGCGCTACGCCGACGTGGACGAGGTCGCCGGCGTGGTCAAGTTCCTCACCTCGGACGCCGCGTCGTACATCACCGGAGCCGTCATCCCTGTGGACGGCGGACTTGGAATGGGGCACTGAACTCATGGGCGACCTGCTTGCGGGCAAGCGCATTCTCGTCACCGGCGTCATCACCGACGCCTCGATCGGCTTCCACGTCGCGAAGCGGGCCCAGGAGGAGGGCGCCGAGGTCGTACTGACCGGATTCGGCCGGCTCTCGCTGGTCAACCGGATCGCGAACCGGCTGCCGAAGCCGGCCCCGGTGATCGAGCTCGACGCGACGAACCCCGAACACCTCGCGGCGCTCGCGGACAACGTGCGCGCGCACGTGCCCTCGCTCGACGGTGTGGTGCACTCGATCGCGTTCGGTCCCAAGGACGCGCTCGGCGGCAACTTCCTCAACACCGAGTGGGCCGACGTGGCCACGGCCGTGCAGGTCTCGGCGTACTCGCTGAAGTCGCTGACGATGGCGTGCCTGCCGCTGATCGAGGCGAACGAGGGCGCCGGGGGCTCGGTCGTCGGCCTCGACTTCGACGCGCAGGTGGCGTGGCCGGGCTACGACTG
This sequence comes from Embleya sp. NPDC008237, assembly GCF_042956465.1. Taxonomy (NCBI): domain Bacteria; kingdom Bacillati; phylum Actinomycetota; class Actinomycetes; order Kitasatosporales; family Streptomycetaceae; genus Embleya; species Embleya sp. NPDC008237. The sequence goes on along the minus strand of NZ_JBIBGL010000003.1, from coordinate 29,398 downwards.
GATGGGCGTCGCCAAGGCCGCGCTCGAATCGACCTCGCGCTACCTGGCCAAGTACCTGGGCGAGAAGAACATCCGGGTCAACCTGATCTCCTCGGGCCCGGTCAAGACGATGGCCGCGAACAGCATCCCCGGCTTCGAGAAGTTCGAGGGTGTCTGGAACGAGAAGGCCCCGCTCGGGTGGGACCTGCGCGACGCGGACCCGGCCGCCCGGGGCGTGTGCGCACTACTGTCCGACTGGTTCCCCAAGACCACCGGCGAGGTCATCCACGTCGACGGCGGCCTGCACGCCATCGGCGCCTGACCTCTTCATCCGCGCTGCGCGCGCCGGCGGCTGCGCGACCGCCCCTTTGCACAGCCCGATCACCCGGCCACCAGGTCGCGGTGGTCGGGCTGTGTCGTTGTGGAGCGCGGGCCGCGAGGCCGAGGCAGGTGCGCCGCCGGTGAAACCGCAGCCTGGGTCGCGAACGGCACGGGTGGCCGGGTGGCCGGGCGGGCGGGTGGGCGAAAACCCTCAGCCCGTCGCGGCAGCGATCGTCGCGGCGATGCCGATCAGCACGGTGATCAGCAGCATGATGCCCAGGATGCCGCCGAGTTGCCTGGCGGAGGACTTGTTCGGGTCCGGCGGCGCCAGCACCGTCTGGCGGATCTCGTCGGTCGCGCCGGATTCGGCGGCCTTGCGGGCGAGGATCTCGTTGCGCGCGTTCGACCGCGCGACTTCCTCCGCGTGGGCGCGCTCCTCGCGGGCCTTGCGAGCGGCCATGGCCCGCTCGTACCGCTCCTTGGAGGATTCGCCAGATGTAGCAGCCATGGGGACGAGTTTCGCAGACCCGCCCCGCCGTACCGACCGGTGGGGCGGCTCGCGCCGGGCCGCGGTCGGCCGCGCGGTGTCGGGCGGGGGTGGGGCAGGCGGGAACTCCGCATCGACCGCCGTGCGTTGTGCACACGTGTGGTCCCTCGCCGACTGGATCTTTCCCCCGAGTGCTCCATACGGCGTTTGCGCAGGTCAGCGAGATGGGTGCGGAAGATTCCCCTTACACGCATCCTGTTGTGCCCCGACTGATCACCGGCGCGCTCCTTCTCAGGGGTGGGGCCAGCCCTACTACGCAGGGGTGCCTGCCCCCCGATCAAGACACCTGTCCGCAGGATGTGACCCCCGGTCGCCCGCCAATACCTTCGTGTGTGTCGAGGAAGACCCTCGGCGAAGCGGAGAACACAGGAGCGGGGACCAATGGCATCCAGGCGCAATTTCGCTGCCTCGATCGGTGGCTGGAGTGCACAGCATCGCAAGACGGCGGTATTCGGGTGGCTGCTGTTCGTGGTCCTCGCCGTCGTCATCGGCAACATGAGCGGATCGCGGGAGATCACCGACGCCGAGCGCGGTGTGGGGGAGTCCGGGCGGGCCGCGCGCATCATCGACGACGCGGGGATCAAGGAGCCCGCGGGCGAGATGGTCCTGGTCAGCAGCGACAAGCTCGTGGCGCAGGACGCGAAGTTCCGCGCCGCCGTCGACGATGTGATCAACCGGGTCAACGCCACGCAGGTCAAGGGCGACAAGGGCCCCGCCACCCAGCACATGCGTTCTCCGTACGCCGGTGAGGGCGGCATCTCCTCGGACAAGCACTCGGTGCTGATCCAGTTCGACATGGTGGGCGAGGACGACAAGGCCGTCGACAACATCCAGCCCGTCCTGGACGCGGTGGCCGAGGCCCGCAAGGCGCACCCGGACGTCACGGTCGAGCAGTTCGGCGACGCGAGCGGCGACAAGTGGTTCCAGGACACCATCGCCAAGGACTTCACCCGGGCCGAATGGACCGCCGTCCCGCTCGCCCTGGGCATCCTGCTCGTCGCGTTCGGCGCCGTGGTCGCCGCGCTGCTGCCGGTGGCCCTGGCCCTGACCGCATTCGTGGCCGCGGGCGGTCTGCTCGCACTGAGCAGCCACCTGATGCCGGTCGGCGACAACGCGCAGTCGGTGATGCTGCTGATCGGCCTGGCCGTCGGCGTCGACTACTGCATGTTCTACCTGCGCCGCGAGCGTGAGGAGCGGGCCAAGGGCCGCGACGCGGAGACCGCGCTGCGGATCGCCGCCGCCACCTCCGGACGCTCCGTACTGATCTCCGGCATCACCGTCATCGTCGCGATGGCCGGCATGCTCCTGTCCGGGCTCAGCGAGTTCGAGTCGATGGCCTCCGCGACCATCCTGGTCGTGCTGACCGCGGTGCTCGGTTCGCTCACCGTGCTGCCCGCGATCCTGTCGATGCTGGGCGACCGGGTGGACCTGGGCAAGATCCCCGGTCTGGCCAAGATGCGCCGCCCCACCGAGGGCAGCAAGGCGTGGGGCAAGATCCTGGGCGTCGTACTCAGCCGCCCCAAGGGCACCGCGGTGCTCGCCGGCGGTCTGCTGATCGCGCTGACCGTCCCGGCCATCGGCATGAAGACCTCCGAGCTGCCGATCGACAAGGAACTGCCGACCTCGCTGTCCATCGTGCAGACCTACCAGCACATCGAGAAGGCGTTCCCCGGCGGTCCGGCACCCGCCCAGATCGTGGTCAAGGCGAACAACCCCGACGACCCCAAGCTCGCGGCGGCCTTCGACGACCTGCGCCGTGAGGCGGTCGCCACCGGGCTGATGCACGAGCCGATCGAGGTCGAGCGGCAGGGCACCACGAACGTCTTCAAGATCTCGGTTCCGCTCGCCGGCAGCGGCAACGACTCGGCCAGCGACAAGGCGCTGTCCACGCTGCGCGGCAAGGTCATCCCGAACACGCTGGGCAAGCTGGACGGCGTGGACGCCCCGGTGACCGGCAACACCGCGGGCTCCAAGGACTTCAACGACAAGCTCGACGACGCGCGGCTGCCGATCTTCGCCTTCGTGCTCGGCTTCGCCTTCCTGCTGATGCTGGTCTCGTTCCGCTCGATCGCCATCGCGGTCACCGCGATCGTGCTCAACCTGCTGTCGGTGGGCGCCGCCTACGGTGTGATGACCCTGGTCTTCCAGCACGGCTACGGCGACGCGCTGGTGGGCACGGACGCACCCGGCGCGGTCGTCTCCTGGATCCCGATGTTCCTGTTCGTGATCCTGTTCGGCCTGTCGATGGACTACCACGTGTTCGTGGTCTCGCGAATCCGCGAGGCGTACGACAAGGGCATGGACACCAAGTCGGCCGTGTCGCACGGTATCCGCACCACCGCCGGTGTGGTGACCAGCGCGGCGACGATCATGGTCGCGGTGTTCGCGGTCTTCGGCACCCTGTCGATGCAGTCGATGAAGCAGTTCGGTGTCGGCCTGGCGGTCGCGGTCCTGCTGGACGCCACGATCATCCGCGGTCTGCTGCTGCCGGCCGTGATGACCCTGCTCGGCGACCACAACTGGTACCTGCCCCGCTGGCTCGGGTGGCTGCCGCAGATGGACCACGGCGACGAGGCGGTCGAGCTGCCGGCTCCGGCCGGCGAGCCGGTCCCCGCGTACGCCTCGGCGAACGGCTACGCCACGCCGGTGTACGAGCCGGTCCACCAGGGCGGCGCCCGGTACGACGAGAACGTGTCCGGCTCGCGCCGGATCCCGCGCCCGCCGGTCGGCTGAGCGGAGAGCGCACGGTCGCCGGCGGGATCCCGACGACGACCGTGACCACGACAACCCTGTAGATCCGAGGAAAGCGCGGGTCGGGACCGGATACTCGGTCCCGACCCGTCGTGCGTGTCCGGTCCGGTCGGCACGCCCGGTTCCCGTCCATCGAGTCCTGCGGTGCCGACCCGCAGTGCACAACGGCCGATGTCTGAGAGGCTGAACCCATGGCATCCCACCGACAGCGCAATCTTGTGGTGATGAGGCACGCGAAGGCCGAGTGGCCCGACGGGCCGGACCACGAGCGACCCCTCGCCGAACGCGGCCGCAAGGACGCCGCCGAGACCGGGCACCGGCTGCTCGACCAGGGCATCACCCCCGATCTGGTGGTGTGCTCGCCGGCTGTACGCACCCGGGAGACCTGGCGTCTCGTGGGCAAGGTCTACGACCACAAGCCGCACACCATCTACGACGAGCGGGTGTACGAGGCGAGCCCGCAGGCCCTGTTGTACCTCGTCCAGGAAACCCCCGACGAGGTCGACACGCTGCTGCTGATCGGGCACAACCCGGGCGTTGCCACGCTGGTCAACGCGTTGGCGGGCAGCGGCGAGGACGACACGCTCGTGCGCCTGCGGGAGAAGTATCCGACCTCGGCGGTCGCCGTGCTGAGCCTGCACACCGCCTGGGCCGACCTGCGCGAACGCTCGGCCCACCTGACCCGCTTCAGCACGCCGGAGTCCTGATCGATCGCGGGCGAAGACAGAGCACGGCTCAAGCGCCGATCCGGGCGATCGACGGCCCGGTCGGCGCTTGAGGACCGGCCCTTCGGCCCGTCCGGCGGGTCAGGACAGGACGTTCAAGCCCGTCCGGCGTTCGGGGACTCCTGCCCCGATGTGGGCCCGGCCGACGCATCCGGTCGGCCGTACGGCACATCCGCGGCGTCCGCCGCCTCGATCTCGTCGCGGGTGACGCCGAGCAGGAACAGCACGGTGTCCAGGAACGGCACGTTGACCGCGGTGTCGGCGGCCTCGCGGACCACCGGCTTGGCGTTGAAGGCCACGCCCAGACCCGCCGCGTTGAGCATGTCCAGGTCGTTCGCGCCGTCGCCGATGGCGACCGTGGCGGTCAACGGCACGCCCGCCTCGGCCGCGAAGCGGCGCAGCAGCCGGGCCTTGCCCGCCCGGTCGACGATCTCGCCGACCACCCGCCCGGTGAGTTTGCCGTCCACCACCTCGAGGGTGTTGGCCGCGCTGTAGTCGAGCCCGAGCTGCTCCACGAGCGCGTCGGTGACCTGGGTGAATCCGCCCGAGACGATGCCCACCTTGTAGCCGAGCCGCTTGAGCGTGCGGACCAGGGTGCGCGCGCCGCGGGTGAGCACGACCTGCTCGCGGACCTTGCCTATGGCGTCCTCGTCCAGCCCGGCGAGCAGCGCCACGCGGGCCCGCAGCGATTCGGCGAAGTCCAATTCGCCGCGCATCGCGGCGGCGGTCACCTCGGCCACCTCGTCCAGGCAGCCGGCGTGCTCGGCCAGCAGCTCGATCACCTCGCCCTGGATCAGGGTCGAGTCCACGTCCATCACGATCAGCCGCTTGGCCCGGCGCCGCAGGCCGGAGGGCTGGACCGCGACGTCCACCCGGCGCTCGGCGGCCTCGGTGGCCAACTCCAGGCGCAGCTTGTCCGTCTCGACGCCGGAGACCTGGAGCTCGATCGCGGTCACCGGGTATTTGGCGAGGCGGAAGATCCGGTCGATGTTGGCGCCGGTGGCCGCGATCCGGTGCGCTATCCCGGCGAACGCGGCCGCCTCCAGCGGGTGGCCCAGGACGGTCACGTGCGAGCGGCCCTCGCCGCGCGGGCGGTTGTCGCCGACGCCGGAGAGGATCTCCGCCTCCAGCCGCTCACCGTCCGCCCAGCGGTGCACCCCGGCCCGCAGTCGGCCCTCGTCGGTCGGCGTGGTGATCAGGACGCACAGCGTGAGCCGGCCCCGGGTGACGGTCTGCTCGACGTCGACGACCTCGACGGAGTGGCCGGCCAGGATCTCGAAGAGGCTCGACGTCACCCCCGGCCGGTCCTTGCCGAAGATCTTGACGAGAAGAGTGCGCGGCGCATTCATGATGCTTCACGGTACCGGCCGTTCGAGGGCGCGCGCCTCACCGGTCCACGGTACGAACACCGGGCCGATCCGCGCGCGGGCGCGATCTACCCAGGCCAGGGGCCGTCCCGGGTCGGCGCCTGCGGATCGGGCGGGGGCGGCGGGCGGTAGGCCGGGGTGGGCCTGTTCGAATACGGCTGACCCGGCGGCGCGGGTGCCCCGGGCCCGCTCGGCGCCCCGGGGTGCGCCGGTCGGTCCTGCGGATACGGCGCGCTCTGCGGGTACCCCTGCGGCGGCGCGGCGCGGGTGGGTCGCGGCGGCCCCGAGGCCGCCGGGGCTGTGGTGCCTGCCTGGCGGTAGCGCACCCAGTCCGCGACCGCGCCGCCGATGAAGCCGGCGCACGCGCCCCACAGCAGGCCGAGCAGCACGGTCCACAGATAGTCCGCGTGCAGCGACACCGACGCGCCCGGGGACACCACCCCGCCCAGGACGCTCACCGCGACCTTGAGCTGGAGCTGCATCAGGTAGGCGACCACCAGCAGCCCGCCCGCGAGGGTGACCGCGAACCGCCACGCGTGCTGATGGGGGCGCACCGACGCGGGCGCGCGCATCGCCATCACGGTCGCGCCGAGCAACAGGAGCAGCGCGGAGAACAGCGGTACGAACCAGGCCCGCGAGTCCAGCTCGGCCAGCCGGTCGATCCGGATCGGCAGGCCGTCCCCGGAGGAGGCCTTGACCAGCTTGCCCAGCGGGCCGGGCAGACCGAAGGAGAAGCCGCCGACCTCGGTGGGCGCGCTGGTCGTGGTCTTCCACGGGATGCCCAGGCCGAGCGAGGCCAACAGCCAGACCGCGTTGGGCAGCGCGAACAACATGCCGCCGATCATCCGCTTCGGCGCGGGCGCGGCGGCGGCCACGAACGGGGTGCCCACGATCCCGGTGACCACCGCGGTGATCAGTACCGCGAGCAGACCGGCGACCGGGGCCCGCAGCACCGCGCGGTGCCGCAGCCACTTGACCGGGAGCGGCCCGCGCGCGGACACCGCGACGGTGGCCACCAGGGTGATCAGCAGCCACAACGCGCCGAAGACGAGCGTGCCGCTCACATCGGTCTCGAACCTGGCCGCCGCGCCGAGGTCGAAGATGCCGATCAGGTCCTGCGCCCGGGCGTCGCCGACCCGGGAGACGAATTGATCGATCGGCAGCGCGTGTTTGCCCGTCGACACCACCACGCCGAGCGCGGCCATGGTGAACACCAGGACTCGCACGCCGTGCACGATCAGATCCAGCGCGCCGATCACCAGTCGGTGGCGCAGCGGGCGCAGGAACAACCAGCCCAGCACGAGCGCGCCGATCAGGCCGATGCCCAGCAGCATGATGTCGACCTTGCCGCTGCCCTGCGCGAGCGAGACGTCGCCGGTGAGTTGGCTGAGGATGTCGTCGCCCCGGCCGGTTTGTTCGGCCCCCTCGAGATCGACCGTGCCACCCACGGCCAGCGCGATCACCGCCGCGATCAGCGCGGGCATCGTGCCCGATCCGAGGTCGTCCGCGCCCAGCAGCCACAGCGCCGCCCACGCCGCGACGGCCATCGCCGCGAACGCGGCGAGCACCGCGCCGAGCGCGTGCAGCCACGGTGTCACGCCGCCCCAGGATGCGGGGCCGGCCGGTGGCCGGTCCGGAGGCGGAGCGTGCTGTGGTGCGTTGTGCTGCTGGTTCCAGGACACGACCGCTCCTGTCACGTGCGACCCGGCTGCCGGATGAGCGGGACAAACTCGACTATCGAGCGCCCCGACCCGCGCGTCAACGGATTCGGCCGGACTGCCCCCCGGCGAGCGGCACGACGGCCGGACAACCGGCTGGACGAAGGAGCACGCGAACGGAGAAGTTGATGTTGTAATCGCCCTTCGGAGTGGTTCCGTACGCTTCCGCACCGGAAAGGCTGCCCGCGAGGCCCGTGCGTCCCTACACTCTCGAAGGGTGGGGGACAGCTATACGCCAGAGGGACCGGCAGTGCCGCACCTGACCGTCGGCACCAGCGCCGGAGCGCCCGTGATCCTGGATCCCGGGCGCGAACACATCGTCGGTCGCGACCCGTCCTGTGCGATCGTGCTCGACGACCGCCGTGTGTCGCGCCAACACGCGGTCCTGCGGGTGGGCTCCGACGGCTGGGAGTTCGTCGACACCAACAGCGTCAACGGCTCGTGGATGCGCGGCAATCGGGTGCACCGCGTGGTCGTGGGCCGAGGCTGCGAGGTGTTGCTCGGCGACCCGGACGACGGCGACCCGCTGCGGCTCGCGCCGGAGGCGAACGTCACCGAGGTGGTGCCGCCGCGCGTGGCACACCACGACCACGTGCAGATTCCCGAGCCGCCGCGCCGCGCCGAACCACCACCCTCGGGCGAGCCGCCGTACACCCCCGAGCCGCCCTACGTGCCCGAGCCGCCTCGGCAAGTGCCGGACCGGGCCCGCCCGTTGGGCCGCGCACACATCGGAGCCGGGCCGCATGCGGATCCGCGCCCCAGCGTGGACCGGGCGCCGAGCATGGTCATCCCGCTGCCGGTGCGCACCCTGCGGATCGGCCGCGCACTGGACAACGACCTGGTGCTCACCGACCTGATGGTCTCCCGGCACCACGCGGAGTTGCGCACCACACCGGGCGGCCGGCGCGAGATCGTCGACCTGGGCAGCCACAACGGCACCTTCCTCAACGGGCAGCCGATCGAGCGCGCGCTGCTCGGCGAAGCCGACCTGGTCGGCATCGGGCACGCCACCTTCCGGCTCGACGGCCAGGAGTTGCGCGAGTTCATCGACACCGGCGAGGTGTCGCTGGAGGTGCAGAACCTCACCGTCACGGCCGGCAAACGGGTCCTGCTCGACAACGTCTCCTTCCCGCTCGCCGAACGCAACCTGCTGGCCATCGTCGGCGGTTCGGGCGCGGGCAAGTCCACCCTGCTGGGCGCGCTCACCGGCAGCCGCCGCGCCGCCAGCGGCAAGATCCTCTACGACGGCCGCGACCTGTACGCGAACAACGCCGAACTGCGCCAGCGGATCGGCCTGGTGCCGCAGGACGACATCCTGCACGCCCAGCTCACCGCCCGTACCGCGCTGCGCTACGCGGCGCAGTTGCGCTTCCCCGAGGACACCGAGGCGGCCGAACGGGAGCGACGGGTCGAGGAGGTGATCGGCGAGCTGAGCCTGGACAAGATGCCGCGCGGCGCGACGTCGCCGTACGCCGACACCAAGGTCAGCAGTCTCTCCGGCGGCCAGCGCAAGCGGGTGAGCGTGGCCGTCGAGCTGCTCACCAAGCCGTCCGTGCTGTTCCTGGACGAGCCGACGTCCGGCCTGGACGAGGGCCTGGAACGCTCGGTGATGGAAAAGCTGCGCGAACTCGCCGACGACGGCCGCACGGTGATCGTGGTCACCCACAGCACCCGCAGCCTGAACGTCTGCGACCGGGTGCTCGTGCTCGCCCCGGGCGGTCGGATCGCCTTCTTCGGACCGCCGGACGAGGCACTGCCGTTCTTCGGCAAGGGCGACTGGCCCGAGGTCTTCAAGATGTTCGACGACGAGCCGGACCGCGACTACGAGGGTCCGTTCCGCCGCTCGGAGCTGTACGGCCGGTACATAGAGGTCGGTCGCGACCGCGCGCACGCCGAACAGGGCGAGCGACCGCAGGCCAAGCCGCCCAAGCCGCAGGGCTGGTTCTCCCAACTGACCACGCTCTCCCGGCGCTACCTCGCGGTGATCTCCTCGGACCGCAAGTACCTGGCGCTGCTGGCGATAGCGCCGTTGTTCCTGGGCATGTTGTGCCGGGTGATCCCCGGGAAGCTGGTCAGCCCGGAAGGGGCGCCGCCGGGCTCGAACCAGGAGGCGACCACCAAGCTGCTCGTGCTGTTCGTGATCAGCGGACTGATGGGCACCGCGACGGCGGTCAACGAACTGATCAAGGAGCGCGCCATCTATCGGCGCGAGCGCAGCGCCGGGCTCTCGGTGTCCGCCTACCTCGGCTCGAAGATAATCGTGCTCGGGTTGATCTCCGCGATCCAGGGCGTGGTGCTGACCGCGGTCGCACTGGTCGGGCAGAAGTTGCCCGCCAAGGGCGTGGTGATCAGCCCCCCGATCATCGAGATCGGCATCGCGGTGGTGCTGTCCGCGATAGCGGCGATGGCGGTGGGCCTGGTGGTCTCCGCGTCGATCGGCAGCGCGGAGTTGGCGATGCCGCTGCTCGTGGTGATCGCGATCGTGCAAGTGGTGCTGTGCGGCGGCCTGTTCCCGCTCAACGGCAAGGCCGGCATCGAGCAGATCTCCTGGCTGGCCCCGGCCCGCTGGGCCTTCGCCGCGGCCGGCAGCACGATAGATCTGGCCACCCAACTGCCGCGCAAACCCGGCGAGTCGCCGGATCCGCTGTGGAAGCACGACCCGAAGGTCTGGTACCGCAACATCGGCATCCTGGCCGGCCAGATCGCGGTCTACGGCCTGATCGCGCTGCTCATGCTCCGGCGCCTGGACCCCAAGACCAAGCGCAAGCGCGGCAGCTAGCGTTGCTCCCGCTCCTGCTCCTGCTCGTGGTCCTGCTCTTGTTCGTGCTCGGCTCAGGCCCGGTCCGGCTCCAAGGCCGCGCCGTAGGCCGCCACCATCGCCCGGCGGCAGGCCCGCTCCAGCGGGGCGAGCGCGCCGAGCCGGGCGGCCATCTCGGCGGCGCTGACCGCGGCGCCGTCCTCGCGGCCGGCCACGCTCAGCACCGCGTGGATCCGGCGCGCCTGGTCGAGCACCCGGCCGGCCCGACCCGGATGGCCGGGCGCCACCCGGGTGTCCGAGTCCTTGCGGTACAGCGCGGCGAGGGCACGCTGCGCCGCCGGACCGCTGCCCGCCACGTCCAGCCGGGTCAGGTCCTGGACCGCGTCGCGCATCGCCTCGGCCAGTTCGCGCTCCGCCTCGGCCAGGAACGGTCCCGGGGCGGGCCGGTCGGTCACCTCGACCATGCGCCAGGCCACCCGTACGGTCGCGTCGCCGATCGAGCCGTGGTGGGTCACCTCGGGCACCAGGCCGTAGGCGATGCCCGGCGCGCCGACCGTGATCGCCGCCTCGCCCGCGTCCAGCGCCAGGTCGTTGAAGGCGGGCGGACCGGGCAGCGCCAGCGGATCGCCGGACACCGGCAGGGCCAGTCGCAGACCGGTCACGCCCAGCGCCCGCAACCGGCCCAGGGCCAGCGACAGGCCGACCGGCACAGCTTCGCCCGGCACGCCCGTCACCCGATGCGGTTCGTCCGTTCCGACGATCTCGGACACCGCGTCGTCCGGCGGAACGTGCCCGGTCAGCAGGGCATTGCCCCATGCGACGAGAAGTCCGGAGCGAGGTTCGGCAAGCATGCGGACAAGCGTAAGGGGCGTCACAACGCTCCCGGACACGACCTGAGGTCGCTCGGTGTCATAGGTTTCTCCCGGACCGGGTGCAACAACGCGGACCACGGAGCGAGGCGGTGATCCCACACAACGGGATGCCGTCCGGCGGCGTAGCGCACGATGGGGAGCTGGCAGGCGATGAGCGACGTTCTCGAACTGGTTGACGTATCGGTGGTGCGCGACGGTCGCCCTCTGGTGGACCAGGTCACCTGGTCGGTCGCGGAAGGCGAACGCTGGATCGTCGTCGGCCCCAACGGCGCCGGCAAGACGACACTGCTGCAACTGGCGTCCACCTATCTGTTCCCCACCACCGGCACGGTCGCCGTGCTGGGCGAGAAGCTCGGCACGGTCGACGTGTTCGAGCTGCGCCCGCGCGTCGGGATGGCCTCGGCCGCGCTCACCGACAAGTTGCCCCGCCGCGAGCGCGTCCTGGACATCGTGCTGACCTCGGCCTACGGGATGACCGCCAAGTGGCACGAGCGCTACGACGCCGAGGACGAGCAGCGCGCCCGCCGACTGCTCGACCAGCTGGGCATGGCCGAATACATCGAGCGCCGGTTCGGCACGCTCTCCGAGGGCGAGCGCAAGCGGGTACAGATCGCCCGCGCGCTGATGACCGACCCCGAGCTGCTGCTGCTCGACGAGCCGGCCGCCGGGCTCGACCTGGGCGGGCGCGAGGATCTGGTCCGCCGGCTCGGCACGCTGGCCGCCGACCCGTACGCGCCGTCGATGATCCTGGTCAGCCACCACGTCGAGGAGATCCCGCCCGGCTTCACGCACATCCTGATGATCCGTCAGGGACGGGTGCTCGCGGCCGGTCCGATCGCCGACACGCTCAACTCGCGCAACCTCTCGCACTGCTTCGGTCTGCCGCTGATCGTCGAGCAGCAGTACGGGCGTTGGTCCGCCCGCGGGCTGCCGATGCCGGAGGCGCCGGACGCGCAGGGCTGACCTTCGCGGGCCGTTCCCGGGCTGATCATTCGTCCGAGAACCCCCTCCTGCCCACGGCGTCCACGATCTACGATGAACCCGTGGACGCATGGATGTGGTGGCTCATCGCGGTCGGGGCATTCGGCATCTTCGGCGTGCTCACCTCCTTCGTGGAGATGGGCATGTTCGCGATCGGGGCCGCCGCGGCCGCCGTGGCCGGCGGAGCCGGCGGCAACTTCCTGATCCAGAGCATCGTGTTCGCGGTCGTGTCGATCGCGCTGCTCGTGTTCGTACGACCCGTCGTGGTCCGGCACAACAACACGCCCGGATCGCGCACCGGCATCGAGGCGCTCAAGGGCACCAGTGCCGTGGTCCTGGAGCGCGTCGACGAGAACGGCGGCCGGATCAAGCTGGCCGGCGAGGTCTGGTCGGCCCGCAGTCTGGACGCCACCGCCGTGTTCGAACCCGGCACCCGGGTGGACGTAGCGGACATCGTGGGCGCGACCGCCGTGGTGATGTGACGCCCGATCGGTTGCGCCGATCGTGTTGACGTCCCACGTCGGCCCGCGAACCCCTAGGCTCGATACAGCCTTGGTTTTCAAAGGCAGCCGCAGGCAAGCAGGACCTCGGGAGAGATCGTGAAGGCCACCGCCGTCATCGTCCTGGTCGTACTCGTACTGCTGGTGGTCGTCGCCCTGGTCAAGACGGTCAAGGTGATCCCCCAGGCGAGTGCCGCCATCGTCGAGCGTTTCGGGCGTTACACCCGCACGCTGCACGCCGGACTCAACATCCTCGTGCCGTTCATCGACCGGATCCGGCAGATGATCGACCTGCGTGAACAGGTCGTTCCCTTCCCGCCGCAACCGGTGATCACCGAGGACAACCTCGTGGTCCAGATCGACACCGTCATCTATTTCCAGGTCACCGACCCGCGCGCGGCCACCTACGAGATCGCCAACTACATCCAGGCGATCGAGCAGCTGACCATCACCACGCTGCGCAACATCATCGGTGGCATGGACCTCGAACAGACGCTCACCTCGCGCGAGGAGATCAACGCGGGGCTGCGCGGCGTGCTCGACGAGGCGACCGGGCGCTGGGGTATCCGGGTCAACCGGGTCGAGCTCAAGGCGATCGAGCCGCCGCCCTCCATCCAGGACTCGATGGAGAAGCAGATGCGCGCCGAGCGGGACAAGCGCGCGGCGATCCTGACCGCCGAGGGGCACCAGCGTTCGCAGGTGCTCACCGCCGAAGGTGACAAGGAAGCCGCCGTGCTGCGCGCCGAGGGTGAGCGCCAGGCCGCGGTGATCCGGGCCGAGGGTGAGGCACGCGCGATCGAGACCGTTTTCGAGGCGATCCACGCGGGCGAGGTGGACAACAAGCTGCTCGCCTACCAATACCTCCAGATGTTGCCGAAGATCGCCGAGGGCAGCTCGAACAAGCTGTGGATCCTGCCCAGCGAGGTCACCCGCGCCCTGGAGGGCATCGGCGACGCGGTCGGCAACCTGTCCTCGAACGGCTCCGGCCCGGCACACCGCGTACCGCAGGTGCCGGTCGAGGAGGAGCCGGCCTGGCCCGGCTCGGGCACCCCCGCCGCGCCCGTACGCAAGCCGCCGGCCGGAAACGGCGCCTCGTCGGCACCGCGCCCGCCCGCCGAGCCGCCGGCCGTGCCCGCGCAGGCACCGAGCGAGCCGCCGCGCCGCGGTGGTCCGTCGGCCGCCGACGTCGAACCCCCGCACATCGAGCGGGGCCACCGCCCGCCGCGCTGAGGTGGGGCCCGCGGCTGCGATGATCACCTGCGTGCCGCGATGATCTCTGGTGTTGCGGCCACGGGGGAGTGACGTCCCCCCGGGTGCCAGGATCATTGCGGCGAAGCGGGTGGACATGAGCTGGTTGGAAGCTTTGGCGATCTTCGCCGCGGGCATCGCGGCCGGCGGGATCAACACCGTGGTCGGCTCCGGCACGCTGATCACCTTCCCCGTGTTGCTCGCCTTCGGGTACTCGCCGGTCACCGCCAACGTGTCGAACACGATCGGCCTGGTGCCGGGCTCGGTCAGCGGGGCGATCGGATACCGACGCGAACTCGTGGGCCAAAAGCCCCGGTTGATCCGCCTCGGACTCGCCTCCCTGCTCGGCGGTCTGACCGGCGCGATCCTGCTGCTGACGCTGCCCGACGACGCCTTCAAGGCGATCGTGCCGGTGCTGATCGTGCTCGCGCTGGTGCTCGTGGTGCTGCAACCGCGCCTGGCCAAGCGGCTCGCGGCCCGGCGGGCCGAGAACGGCTCGGCCGGCGAGGGGCCGCGGCACGGCGGCCCGTTGTTGTGGGTGGCCGTCTTCGGGACCGGCATCTATGGCGGCTACTTCGGCGCCGCCCAGGGCGTCCTGTTGCTCGCGCTGTTCGGCGTGTTCATCGCGGAGAACCTGCAACGCATGAACGCGGTGAAGAACGTGCTCGCCGGCATCGTCAACGGCGTCGCGGCGATCGTGTTCATGCTCGTCGCCGACGTCGCGTGGTGGGTGGTTCTGTTGATCGCGATCGGCTCGGTGATCGGCGGCCAGATCGGCGCCAAGGTCGGCCGCCGGCTGCCGCCCACGGCACTGCGTGCGGTGATCGTCGTGGTGGGCCTGATCGCGGTCGTTCGACTGCTGCTGTGACGCCGGCTCCGGCTGGCCTGACCTCCTCGAACAGCCCTACCGGGGAGGTGGCCGGATGGCCCTGGGGATGCGCGAACGCTGCGACGTGGCACTCGGGGCCGACGGCCCGGCCCGGATCTGCTCGTACGAGTGCACCTTCTGCGAACCGTGCAGCGCCGCGATGGACGACACGTGCCCCGACTGCGGCGGCGAACTCGTCCCGAGACCACGCCGGGCGGAACCGGCGGTCGGGTAGCGCCCGGGCCGGGCAGGGCAGGGCAGGCGGGCGGATCGGGTGGTCGGGTAGCGCCGGGTGAGCCGGGCGAGCGAGCCGGTGCAATGGGCCGCGGTCGGCGAGGCCTCGGGTCGTGGGCCCGGGGCAAGGCCGGCGTGCCGGCCGGGAGCAAGTCCCGAGCCGCCCGCGGGGGATCCGCGGCCTCGTGAAACGATGCCCGGCATGCCAGTCACGTCCCGCGCCGTAGGCCTCGCCGCAGGTGTCCTCCTGGACGCCGCCTTCGGAGACCCCCGTCGCGGCCACCCCGTGGCCGGCTTCGGGAGTGTGGCCGGTCGGCTGGAACGGGCCCTGTACCGCGACGACCGCGCCCGCGGCGTCGCGTACACGGCGCTGTGCGTCGCCGGCACCGTCGGCCTCGGCCTCGGGCTGCGCCGCGCGGTCGCCGGCCGCCCGCTCGCCGGCGCCGTGGTCACCGCCGGATGCACATGGGCCGTCCTCGGCGGCACCACCCTGCGCCGCGAGGCCCGGCTGATCGCCGCGCCGCTGGTGGCCGGCGACCTGCCCGCCGCCCGGGCCGCGTTGCCTCGCCTGGTCGGTCGCGACCCGGCCCGTCTGGACGACAAGGGCATCGCCCGCGCCGTGGTCGAATCGGTCGCCGAGAACACCTCCGACGCCGTGGTCGCCCCGCTGTTCTGGGGCGCCGTCGCGGGCGTCCCGGGCCTGCTGGGCTACCGCGCGATCAACACCCTCGACGCGATGGTCGGCCACCACAGCGCACGGTACGAGAACTTCGGCCGGGCCTCGGCCCGCCTCGACGACGCGGCCAACTGGCTGCCCGCCCGCCTCACCGGCCTGCTCACCGTCGCCGCCGCCCCGGTGGTCGGCGGCGACCCGGCCCGTGCGTGGGCCGTCCTGCGTCGGGACGGCGGCAGCCATCCCAGCCCCAACGCGGGCCGCTGCGAGGCATCCGCCGCCGGCGCGCTGGACGTACGTCTGGGCGGCCGCAACGTCTACGCCGGCCGCACCGAGGACCGCCCCACGCTCGGCGACGGCCCACCGCCGGGCCCCACCGACATCGACCGCGCGAACCGGCTCTCCGCGACCGTCGGCCTGGCCGCGGCGGCCCTGGCCGTCGCCGTCGCCGCCGCGCGCACCGCGTCGCGTCCCCGAACGGTCCGTCGAAAGGCACATCGATGAACGGCGCCCTCCTGGTGGCCGGCACCACCTCCGACGCGGGCAAGAGTGTCGTGGTCGCCGGGCTGTGTCGACGGCTCGTTCGGGAGGGCGTCAAGGTCGCGCCGTTCAAGGCGCAGAACATGTCGCTCAACTCGATGGTCACCGCCGACGGTGCGGAGATCGGTCGTGCCCAGGCGATGCAGGCCGCCGCCGCGCGGATCGAGCCGGAGGCGGTGATGAACCCGGTGCTGCTCAAGCCCGGTGGGCTGATGAGCAGTCAGGTCGTGCTGCTGGGCAAGCCGATCGCAGAGGTCGGCGCGCTGAACTACCGCGACCTGAAGCCGCGTCTGTTCGAGGCCGTGCTCGAATCGCTGGCCGATCTGCGGGCGCGCTACGACGTGGTGGTGTGCGAGGGCGCGGGCAGCCCGACCGAGATCAACCTGCGTGACCGGGACATCACCAACATGGGCCTGGCCCGGGCCGCGAACCTGCCGGTGCTCGTGGTCGGCGACATCGACCGGGGCGGCATCTTCGCGTCCTTCTTCGGCACCCTCGCGCTGCTCTCCCCCGAGGACCAGGCGCTGGTCTGCGGCTTCGTGATCAACAAGTTCCGCGGCGACGCGCGCCTGCTCGACCCGGCGCTGACCCGGATGCGCGAACTCACCGGACGTCCGGTCCTGGGCGTGCTGCCGTTCCTGGGCGGCCTGTGGCTGGACGTGGAGGACTCGCTCGCGCTCGACGCCGACCGGGGCACGCCACAACCGCCGCTCGGTGCTGATGTCCTGCGGGTCGCGGTGCTCCGACTGCCGCGGATCAGCAACTTCACCGACATCGACGCGCTTTCGGTCGAACCCGGCGTGGTGGTCCGCTTCGTGAGCACACCGGGCGAGATCGCCGACGCCGACCTGGTGGTGCTGCCCGGCACCCGCGCCACCGTCGCCGACCTGGCGTGGCTGCGCGAACGCGGCCTGGACACCGCGCTGGCCCACCGCGCCGCCGAGGGCCGACCCGTACTCGGGATCTGCGGCGGCTATCAGATGCTCGGCCACGAGATCCACGACGACGTGGAGAGCCGCGCGGGTACCGTGCCGGGCCTGGGCCTGCTCCCGGTCCGGATACGCTTCGCCGCCGGCAAGACCCTGGCCCGCCCCCGCGGATTCGCCGCCGGCGAGCCGGTGACCGGGTACGAGATCCATCACGGCATCGTCGACGTCGAGGCGGGCGAGCCGCTGTTCACCGCCGCCGACGGCACCGCGCTGGACGGTTGTCGGGTCGGCGCGGTGACCGGCACGCTGTGGCACGGCGCCCTGGAGAACGACGGCTTTCGCCGGGCGTTCCTGACCCGGACCGCCGAACTGGCCGGCCGGCGGTTCCTCGCCTCGCCCGACACCTCCTTCGAGGCGGCCCGGCAGAACCGGCTGGACGCCCTGGGCGATCTGATCGCCGACCACCTGGACAACGCGGCGGTGGACCGGCTGATCACCGCGGGCGCGCCTCCCGGCCTGCCCTTCGTGCCACCGGGGGCGTAGGCCTCGCCAAGTCCTGGGGAAATACCCCGGACGAGCCGCCGCCCGATCGCCGATGATGGATTTCGGGGGCGTGGACGCACGCGAAATCGGGGTGGAAGGGCGGGGGCTCACGATGCGGATCCTGCTGGCCGGAGACACGCACGGCAACACCGGACACGTGCGGCGGCTGCTCGACGCCGCCGCGGAACTCGACGTCGATCTGATCTTCCAACTCGGCGACTTCGGCTTCTGGGAGCACGAGGCATCCGGCGTCCGCTACCTGGACGCGGTCAACCGCTCCGCCCGCTCGCGCGGCGTCGACGTGTACTTCCTGGACGGGAACCACGACAAGACCTCGCTGCTGATGGAGTCCTACGGCGACCGACGGGACGAACACGGCTTTGCGATCGTGCGCCCCCGGGTGCGCTACGCGCCGCGCGGACACCGTTGGTCCTGGCGCGGGACGAACTTCCTCGCCTTCGGCGGTGCCCTCTCGCTGGACCGCGAGCAGCGGCTCGCCGAGGAGCGCCGACGCCACGAGAAGGCGCAGCGCAAGGAGGGCTTCCGGCGCGGCGCGGGTCGGCCGCCCGGCGACGTACCCGACTTCGCGGGCACCCTGTGGTTCCCCGAGGAGCAGGCCACCGACGCGGACGTCGACGCGATCCTGACCGACCCGGCGCCGGTCGACATCCTGCTCACCCACGACAAGCCGCTGCGCACCGCGCCGGAGTTCAACCGCAAGGACGACCCGCGCTGCCTGCCCAACCAGCAACGCGTCCAGCGCCTCGTGGACGCCTACCGGCCCACCCTGGCCGCGCACGGCCACCTGCACTTCCGGTACACCGAGGAACTCGCCCACCCGGACGGCTCGTCCACTCGCGTCGAGGGCCTGGCCGCCGACCCGATGGCCTCCTACGACGTGCCCGGCTACCGCATCCCCGACTCCTGGCACGTCCTCGACCTCACCGACCCGACCCCCACGGCAGGCCCCGACCCGGACACCGTCGGAGCGGGCAGCACCTCCTGACCGAAGGTCGGAACGTACGGGCCGAGACAAATGGTTGATCGATTGCGGGTGTGGCATGTGACCGTTCCCGGGCCCCCCTTGCCGGGGACGGCCCGGGCGTGGATAACCTCGGCGAACACATGATCGGATCGCCGACCGGGGCCGGGGGCGGAATCATCGGGCCGGCGGTCCAGGGGAGGACTGGCATGTCCGACATGCCCACCGCCGCCGACGGCGCACATCCGCCGCGCGGCGCATCGACCGGCGGACCCACCGAATCCGAGGCCGAGCACGAACCGCGGCCCGAGGTCCGGGACATCGGAACGGCCGAGGCCCGCCCGGAGGCGATACCCGGCCGGGACGCCATCGGCGACGGCCGCGCCCCGACGCCCGACGCCCCGACGCCCGACGCGGCGGAGCCCGTCGCGGCGGAGCCGAACTCACCCCGCGTGTCCACCGCACCGACGACCCCCGCCGAAACCCCGGAAGCAGCCGAGGCGTCCACCGCCCCTGCGGCACTCCGGACCCCCCGGGCTCCCGCAGCGCCGCAGACGCCCGAGGAGCCCGCCGCGCCTGCGACGCCCCAGGCACCCCCGATACCCCGGGCACCCGCGGCACGGCAGACGCCCGAAGAGTCCGCCGCGCCTGCGACGCCCCAGGTACCCCCGATACCCCGGGCACCCGCGGCACGGCAGACGCCCGAGGAGCCCGCCGCGCCTGCGACGCCCCAGGTACCCCCGATACCCCGGGCACCCGCGGCACGGCAGACGCCCGAAGAGTCCGCCGCGCCTGCGACGCCCCCGATACCCCGGGCACCCGCAGCGCCGCAATCGCCCGAGGGGCCCGCCGCGCCCCGGAGGTCGGACGCACCCGCGGCTTCCGCGGCTTCCGCGGCGCCCGCGGCTTCCGCGTCGTCCGCGCCGCCCCCGATACCCCCCACACCTGCGCCGGCGCCGAACCCCGAAACGCCCGAATTCCCCTCCCGGGTCGGCTTCTACGGGCCCCTCCCCTTCATTCCGCCGCCCGACCGGCAGCGCCGCAACGCCCGCCGGCATCTGCTCGCCGCGGCCGGTGGCGTGCTCGCGATCCTCGCGCTGCTCGCATCCCTCGCCATCGGCGGCGTCTTCGACACACCGTCCTCCCCGGCCGCCGCGCCGATCGCCGAGCAGGACGGCGGCGAGACCTCCGCGAAGACCGAGGAGAAGGCTCCGGTCACCCGGATCGCGACCTCCGACGTGGCCTTCCTGACCGACAACCGCACCCGGGCCCTCAAGTCCGGCGACGCCGACGCGTTCGTGGCCGGCATCGACCCCGCCGCCACCGAACTGATCGCCGCACAGCGCCGGGTGTTCGCCAATCTTCGGCTGTTCCCGTTCACGAGCGTCGAATTCCGGCCACCCACGACGTACATCGACGCCGGTGCCGACGCCGGCCCGCTCACCCGGGACGTGCACGTCGTATTCGCCCACCAGGTGACCGGCGTGGACAGCGAGCCGATCGCCGAGCGCTACATCTGGACGGTCTTTCGCGCCTCGGTCGGCGCCCCGCTGGTGATCACCAAGATCAGCGGCGCCTCGACCCGCGGCGGCGGCAATGCCTACCCCGCGCCCTGGGACGAGGGCGAACTCGCGCTGATCGAACGCCCGCACGTGCTCCTTGCCGTGCCTGTCAAGAACAAGGCCAAGGCCGCGGCCTGGGCCGATCGTGCGGAGAGCGCGCTCAAGAAGAACCTCGCGGCGTGGAAGGGTCCGGCCATCACGCCGCAGCGCTACGTCGTCTACGTCACGCCCGACCACGACACCTTCACCCGCGCGCTGTCCGGCAACGACCTGCCCAACGTCACCGGCGTGTGCCGCACGATGCCGCCGGCCCGCCCGGTCGGCCGCGACCAGCCGATGGCCGGCAGCCGGATCACCCTGGACGGCTCGGACGGCATGTTCACCAAGGGCGACGGCGAACAGCAGACGCACCTGATGCGGCACGAGCTCGGTCACGCCATGGTGGCCGAGTTCGAGCGAGGCGGCGACGGGCCGCCGCTGTGGGTCTCCGAGGGCTTCGCCGAGTACCTCGCCTGGACCGACCTCTCGCTCGCCGAGTGGTTCCAGCCGGACGCCCGCGATCAGGTCCGGGCGGGCAGGTTCAGCGGCAGGTTGCCCACCGACACCGAGGTCAACTCGCCGGACGCCAAGACCTCGACCGTCGGCTACCACTACAGCATGCTCGCCATCCGCTACATCGCGGAGAAGTACGGCGCAGCCAAGGCCGACGTGTTCGTGGTCGCGGTGTACAAGGACTCCACCCCGGCCGCCCTGGACGCCGCGCTCAAGGAGGCGACCGGCCTGGACCGGGACACCTTCGAAAGCAACTGGGCCAAGTACGTCAAGACCAAGGTGGGCAACTGAATGCCGTACGACCCGTACGGCCTGTGGCCGGACGCCGTCGAACCACGGCGTTCCCGACCGTGGGCGATCTGCGTCGCACTGCTCGGCGGCCTGCTCTCGCTCTCCTTCGTGTTCGGTGCGGTATCGGCCGGCGGCCGGCTCGTCGGGCTCGACACCGCCGAACGGCTGCTCGGTCACGTCCGATCGGCGTCGGCTCCGTCCATCGACCGCTCCGCGTCCGGCAGCACCGAACCGGGGGCACCCGCCGCCGACGCGAGCGGGTACTCGAACCGGATCGGCACCCGCGTGTACGCCCGGGTGGCAGCCCTGGTCACGACCCGATCGGCGGCCTTCGAGCGCGGTGACGAAACCGCCTTCCTGGCCCGTGTCGACCGGCAGGACACCACCCTGCTCGACGGTCAGCGCCGGTTGTTCGCCAACCTGCGCAAGGTTCCGTTCGACACCGCCCGCTGGCGGCCGCTCGGCGCCGGCACGACGGTCACCGCCGACGGCTCCAGTGCGGAGCAGGCTGGCACCGCCGCCGCATGGCCGGTGACGGTGAGCCTGAACGTCGCCTTCGAACACGCCATCAGCGGTGTCGACCTGGGCCCCGTTCCGGAGACCTACGTCTGGAAGGCCCGCTGCGCCGGCCCCGACGACCCGTGCACCCTCATCGGCCTGGACGGCGCCGCCGACGACGACACCACGTCGGGCTTCGCCGGCTACCCGGCCGCGTGGGATCTGTGGGACATGCGCGTCGAACGGCGCCCGCACGTGGTGCTGATGGGCCCCGGGCAGGACGCGGCCGCCCTGCGCCGCAACGCGGATCTGGCCGAACAGGCCGCCGTGTACACGCTCGGCGCCTGGAAGGGCGGCTCCGGCACCTCGCCCGGCTTCGCCCTCGTGCTGACCTCCTCCCGGGCGTCCTTCGGCAAGCTGTACAGCAGTGGCGACGTGCAGGAGTGGGCGGCGGGCTACGCACTGGCCATGCCCGGGACCGACCGGTCCATCGGCGGCGTGCGCATGGTCGTGGACGACGACCAACTCCGCGGCGATGCGGCGTTCGCGCCGATACTGCTCCGGCACGAGATGACGCACGCCCTGGTCGCCCCGCTGGCCCGGCCCGGCCGCGGTGCCGAACTGCCGACGTGGCTGGCCGAAGGGTTCGCCGACTGGCAGGCGGAGGCCGACCGGCCGCTCGCGCCCGTGGTCACCCGCAACATCCGCGCGCTGATCGACCGGGGGAGGTTCACCGGCGAACCGCCCGCCGAGGGCGACTTCGAGACCAGCGACGAGGACCGGGTCGAGAACGCCTACAACCTGGCCCACCTGATGCTGCGTTACCTGGCCAAGACCTTCGGCGCGGAGCGGGTGTGCGCCTTCTACACGGACAGCGTCACCGGCCGATACGGCTCCACGGACGAGGCGCTGACCGCGTCCTTCGGCATCGCGCCGGACCGACTCCGCAACGATTGGGCGGCCTGGGTCCGCAAAACCGTCTGACCGCCGAAGGACCCGAAAAGCCGAAGGACCCGAAGGACCGGAGCGAGCCGAAGGACCCGAAAGACCCGAAGCCGCCGGGGGATTCGCAACCCCCGGCGGCTTCGGTCGGACCTCGCCGGATACCCGCGTCAGGCGCCCATCGCGAGCACCGGCGGCCGTACCGGCTCGGCGAGCCACTGCGCGCCCTCGACGTCCGCCACGCCGAACGCGAGCACCAGCGCCCGGGTCGCCGACGGCTCGTACGGCTGGAACAACAGCCGCATCCCGGCCTCGGCCGGCGTCCGGGCCGCCTTGCGCTGATTGTCGCTCCCGCACGCGGCGACCGTATTCAGCCACGAGTCCGCGCCACCACGCGAACGCGGCAGCACGTGGTCCACCGTGGTCGCCCGCCCACCGCAGTACGCGCAGCGCCGGTTGTCCCGGAGCAGCACACCCCGACGCGACCACGAGGCCTGTTGTCGGAACGGCACCCGGACGAACTTGAGCAACCGGATCACCCGCGGCAACGGGAACTCGGCAGTCGCGGCCCGCACCACCCGGCCGGGATCCACGTGCTCGACGACGGCCTTCTCCTGCAGTACCAACACGAGCGCGCGCTTGAACGACACCGTCGCCAGCGGCTGGTACGTCGCGTTCAGCACCAACGTCTCCCGCATGCGACCTCCCCTCACCTGGTCGACGAGGGGACGAGCGAGCACACCCGGACGCGCACCGAACCGGCCGGGCGCGACCACGCGCTCAGCTTTGGGGCGGTGCTGCGACGCTCATGCGCACCCTTCGACTCGACGAACCGTCAGTACGGACAACTCGACCACTGTGCCTTTTGAACGATCACCGGGACAACGCAATTACCGGACGGGAATCCGCGCCGGGCCGGCCGATTGTGATCAGCCCGCGCCCGGCGCCACGATCACTGCGCGTAGGTGTTCACCAGGACCGCGCGCGCGAGCGTGTGCGAGAACAGGTTGAAGCCCACGAACGCCGGCGTCGCGCTCTCGTCCACGCCGAGCTTGTCCACGTCCAGCGCGTGCACGGTGAAGACGTACCGGTGCGGGTAGTGCCCGGGCGGCGGGGCGGCACCGACATAGCCCGGGCCGCCGGTGTCGTTGCGCACGTGGAAGGCACCCGAGGGGAGCGCCTTGCCGTCGGGTGCGCCCGCACCGGTCGCCAACTCGGCGACACCCGCCGGGATGTCCACCACGACCCAGTGCCAGAAACCGCTGTGCGTCGGCGCGTCCGGGTCGAAGCAGGTCACCGCGAAGCTCTTGGTGTCGGCCGGGAAGCCGGACCAGGACAACTGCGGCGACACGTCCTCGCCGCCCGCCCCCATCACACCGCTGACCTGAGCGGTCGGCAGGGTCAGACCGTCCGACAGATCCCGGCTGGTGACCGCGAAGAAGGGCCGCTCCGGCAGGTAGTCGTAGGGCATCGAGGGCTTGTTGGGCTCGGTCACGCGAGGCTCCGATCGTGCTCGGTGGCACCCGGCCGCCTGCCGGGCGCCTCGTCCGAACGAGCCTATTCTCACCGTCGGCCGAACCGGCGAAGATCGCATAGGTATCCTCGCGCCAACAGGGGGGAGGCATCCGGGGTGACCCAGCCGACGCACGACACCGGCGATGCCGCCGACGACGCCCCGTCCGGCATATCCGCAGCGGCCGTCGACCGAGTCGACAGCACGGACAAGGCGATACCCGAGGCCGCACCGGCCCGGCCGCGATCCGTCGCGCGCCGACTCGCCGCACCGCTGATCGCCCTGCTGCTCGCGCTCACCGCACTGATCGTGTTCGGCGTCACGCTCAGCGGGCCGGGCAGCGCGAAGCCGCGCAACACCGACAGCGCGTTCGGCCCACGCCCGGGCACCGCGACACCGGTGGCCCCCGCCCATGGCCCGGCGATCGCCACCGCCGACATCCAGACCCTGGCCGACCGCCGCACCAAGGCCCTGATCGGCCGGGACGAGCAGGCCTTCACCGCGGACCTCGACCCGGACATCCCCGACCTGGTCGCCGGCCAACTGCGGCTGTTCGCCAACCTCGGCCGGGTGTCCTTCGACCAGGTCGGCTACCGCGTCGAGACGGTGCAGACCATGCCCGCCACCGACGAGCGGATCACCGCCTACGTGGACATCTCCTTCGACCACCGGATCTCGACCGCCGACACCGCGACCGTCGGCGAGGGCTACCGCTGGACCGTGGTCCGGGCCGGCCCCGGCGCCCCGCTGCTCATCTCCGCCGTCGACGGCACCCCCTACGACGGGGCCGGCTACGCATACGCCCGGGACTACCCCGCCCCCTGGGACCACGCCGACCTGACCGTGGTCCGCCGCGCCCACGTGGTCGTCCTCGCCGACCCGGCCACCGCCGCCGGCGCCGACCGACTCGCCGACGACGCCGAGGAGGCCGCGCGCGCCGACATCGAGACCTGGGCCGACGGCGGACCGCCCGGCACCGCACCCGGCTTCGTGATCGTCCCGGTCGCCGACCGCGACACCTTCTACCGGCTGTACGGCGGACGCACCGGCGAACACGGCGAGGAATCCGGCCTCACCTACGCGCTGCGCACCATCGACCCGGCCGGCAAGGGGCGCTTCGGCGGCTCCCGGATCGTCCTGGACACCACCTCGGGCTGGTTCACCTCGCCCAACCCGCAGCGGCTCGGCGAACTGCTGCGCCACGAAATGGCCCACGCGTTGGTCACCCCGCTGCGCAACGAGGTGCCCAACCAGGACCAACCCGTCTGGGTCGTCGAGGGCTTCGCCGACTGGCTCGCGCTGCGCAGCCGAACCCTGCTCGGCACCGACGAGCTGTACGAGGCCAGGACCTACCTCGCCGCGAACCGCTTCACCGGCAAACTGCCCACGGACAACGAGCTCTACCAGGCCGACACGGTCGGCAACGCCGCCGCGTACGAGCTCGCCCACCTGGCGATCCGCCGCATCGAGGAGATCGGCGGCACCCTGGCCGTGTACGGCTTCGTCACCGCCGTCTACGCCGACCCGGCCCCGGCCGCCGTGGACGCGGCGATCGGCAAGGCGACCGGCATGCCGCGGGCGAGATTCGAGGCGGACTGGGCGGCCCGGGTCCACGCCCTCCTGGACGCGTGACGCACCGGGCCGCCGCCCCTGCCGGACGAACCCGCTCCGACAGGGGGCACCTTCGTGCCAGTACCGGGCGCGGCGCTAGAACCAGCCGCGGCGCTGCCCCAGTTCCTGGAACCAGCCGTGCAGATAGGCGTTCCAGTCGGTCTGCTGCGCGGTGCCGTGGTTCACGGTGAACCGCCGGATCGCGTCGCTCCCGCCGGAGAGCGCGCCGCCCTTCTTGTCGATCTCCAGGATCACCTCGGTCGCGTGCTCGGCCGACACGAAGGTCAACTCGACCTCGTTGATGCCGCGCGCATACGCCTGCGGCGGAGCGAACTCGATCTCCTGGTAGAACGGCAACCGCTGGTCGACCCCGCGGATGTGCCCCTGCTCCAGGTCGGCGGCCTTGAAGTGGAAGCCCAGATTCCCGAAGGCGTCGAGGATCAACGCCTGCGCCGGAAACGCGCCCACCGCGATCGGGTCGAGGTCGCCCTTGTCGATCGCCCGATCGATGGCCAGCTCGGTCCGCACGCCGATCGTGGTCCCGCGCAGCTGCACCCCGCGGAACGTGGTCAGCGGCGTCTCCCACGGCACCGGCAGCCGGAACTGCAGATCGTGCGTCGCACCCTCGCGCAGGTCGAACTCGCCGCCCACCTGATGCCGGCCGAACTCGACGTTCCGCCGCTGCTCGCCGTCCTGGGTCTCCACCTCGACGACGGCCTGGAAGCCGACGAACAAGCCCTCGATCCGCTGGTCGACCTTGCCGCCCTGGACCCGGATCCGCCCCTCGACCACACCGCCCGGCATGGTCTCGGTGGAGTGCAGCTCGGTCTCCACCGAGGCGCTGCCCGCACCCATACTCGCCATCAACTTCTTGAAAACCACATGTCCTCCCCGATGATCGTCTCGACGGCCCATTCCATCACGCGTGCCCGGCCGCTCTAAGCTGGCTCGTCATGCGTGCCTCCACCGCCGATCCCGTCGATCCCACCGAACCGCTGCCGCGCTCGTTCTTCGACCGCCCGGTCCTGGCCGTCGCCGCCGATCTGCTCGGCCGAACCGTCGTACACGAGACCGAGGCCGGCCCGGTCGAGCTGCGGCTGACCGAGGTCGAGGCCTACGACGGCGCCAACGACCCCGGCTCGCATGCCTTCCGGGGCAGGACCGCCCGCAACGCGACGATGTTCGGCCCACCCGGACACCTGTACGTCTACTTCACGTACGGCATGTACTACTGCGCCAACCTGGTCTGCGGTCCACCCGGCCGCGCATCGGGGGTGCTGCTGCGCGGGGGCGAGATCACCGCCGGCACCGCCCTGGCCCGCGCCCGCCGCCCCACCACCCGCAAGGACACCGACCTCGCGAGCGGCCCCGCCCGCCTGGCCATGGCGCTGGCGCTGGATCGCACCCAGGACGGCACCGACGTCTGCGACCCCACCGGCCCGGTGCGCGTTCTGTACGGCACACCACCGGCCCGCACCGCCGTCCGAACCGGCCCACGCACCGGCGTCGGCGGCGGCGGCGCCAACCAACCGTGGCGCTTCCACATCGACGGCGACCCGACGGTCAGCCCGTACCGGGCCCACCAACCCCGCAAGCGCATTGCCAAGCCGTCCGCCGAAGCCGGCAGTCAAAGCGGTTAGCGCACAGGGCGGCGCGTCGGGCACCCTGTAACCGCTGTACCGGCCGAATGCGCCGCACCCGCTGCACCTGCCACATGCGGCCGCGCCGTCCGTACCCGCGTATCCGTATCCGCTGTATCCGCTGTATCGACCGAGGAGACCGAGCACTGTGACGGACATCGTCGACGAGTTGCGGTGGCGGGGCCTGCTGGCCCAGACCACCGACGAGGACGCGCTCAAGAAGGCGTTCGCGGACGGTCCCGTCACGGCCTATTGCGGGTTCGACCCGACCGCGGCCAGCCTGCACGTCGGCCACCTCACCCAGGTACTGACCCTGCGCCGGCTGCAGCTCTTCGGCCACCGCCCGATCGCCCTGGTCGGCGGCGCCACCGGTCTCATCGGCGACCCCAAGCCGTCGGCCGAGCGCGCGATGAACGAGGTCGCCACCGTCGAGACCTGGACCGACCGGATCCGGGGCCAACTCTCCGCGTTCCTCGACTTCGACGGCTCCGAGCCGAACACCGCCGTGATGGCGAACAACCACGACTGGATCTCGCAGCTGAGCATCGTCGAGTACCTGCGCGACGTGGGCAAGCACTTCAGCGTCAACCAGATGCTCGCGCGCGAGACGGTGAAGTCCCGGCTCGCCGGCGAGGGCATGAGCTACACCGAGTTCAGCTACGTGCTGCTCCAGTCCTACGACTTCGTCGAGCTCTACCGGCGGCACGGCTGCACGCTCCAGATCGGCGGCAGCGACCAATGGGGCAACATCACCGCCGGCCTCGACCTGATCCGCCGCATCACCGGCAACGAGCCGCACGGTCAGGCACACGCGCTGACCACCAACCTGCTCACCAAGGCGGACGGCAGCAAGTTCGGCAAGACCGAGGGCGGCACGGTCTGGCTCGACCCCGAGCTGACCACGCCGTACGCCTTCTACCAGTTCTGGCTGGGCGCCGACGACCGTGACGTGTCGCGCTACCTGCGCACCTTCAGCTTCCGCTCGCGCGAGGAGATCGAGACCCTCGAACGAGACAGCGCGGAGCGCCCCGCCGCCCGCATCGGACAGCGCGCCCTCGCCGAGGAACTGACCACGCTGGTACACGGCGCCGACCAGTGCACCGCGGTGGTCGAGGCCAGCAAGGCACTGTTCGGCCAGGGCGACCTGACCGCGCTGGACGAGGCGACGCTCCACTCGGCGGTCGCGGAACTCCCGGGCGCACAACTGACGGAGACCCCGACGGTGGTCGACGCCCTGGTGGCCACCGGCCTCGCCCCGAGCAAGGGCGGTGCCCGGCGCACCATCAAGGAGGGCGGCGCCTACCTCAACAACGCCAAGGTGACCGACGAGGACGCGGTGATCGCCGCGACCGACCTGCTGCACGGCCGCTGGGCCCTGCTGCGCCGCGGCAAGCGCAACCTCGCCGCAGCGGAGATCACCGCCTGACACAAGGCAGTTGATGGTCCGTCAGGCACACCGTCGGATCACTCGTCGAGCCGGTTCCCGACCCGTTCCACTGGGTATAGGGGACCGGCTTGACCCGTCCAAGAGGGTGGTTTAAGCTCGTACGAGTCGCAACTTCGGGAGATCCGGACAGGCGCGCCCTCAACACCGGCGCGATGGCCGATCCCACCGCGACTCACACCCCAACGATCCATCCGGAAACGGACGGCCTTCGGCCGTTCCGTCCCTGTGGTGTCTCCGTGGCGGGCGTGAACCAGTGGAACCAGTGATACACACAAGGCCCTTTGTGAAGCGCGCGGAATTTGATCATCCAAATTCCGGGGGTTTTATTTGTGCTGCCATTTATTACTGGGAATCACATTCTTGGAATGAGATTCGGCATTATCGCGGAAACCTGCTAAGGTTGAAGCATCGAGTACCGGAGAGATCCGGAGCACGACGCGCGGCTCGCAGGCGCCGGCGCCGCAGGATTGATCATGCGGAGTCGGTGGAGGCGGGAAAACGGGTCTGCTAGGCTCGGCGGGCCGGAAGCGGAAGAAACGCAAGTTTCGAAAGCGGAAGGCACGAGAAACCGGACGAAAAGCGGGTCGCAAGATCTGCTAGAGTCCGGGAGGCGGAAAACGCGGAAACGCGGTGGACGCCGAAAGCGAGGAAAGCGAAGCCGCCGAAACGGTGTGCTAAGCTGGAAACGCGAAAGTGAAACAAAAGAAACACCTGAACGTTAAACGCCCGGAGGGCGCGGTTGACTCCGCACCGAAGGAAGCGTCCGTTCCTTGAGAACTCAACAGCGTGCCAAAAGTCAACGCCAA